>JAJVIH010000026.1 GCA_022072125.1 Myxococcota bacterium
GCCGCGCCGCAGTTCCGCGATGAACTCACCGCCGCCGCCCGCGCCCGCAAATTGTTGTAGAAGGCGGAAAGCCTCCCCGCTTCAGCCCGGATGAACCGCGCACAACCGGGCGGCCCTTTTATCCTGAAAGCGGGAAACCCCGGGATGCGGCGCTTTCCGTCCGCTCCCGGGGCGTTCATTCACGGCGGAGCAATCGAGGCTGGGATTTACTTCACGTTCACATAATAGAACGTGCCCAGATCGAAGGCCGGAACCTTGCCGCCGATCATCAGGTAATCATGCTGCGGGATGTACAGCATGCTGCCCGGACTCATGCCGAAGTTAGGAACGGACCGGTTGGCGTGGAGACGCAGTTCCTTGTCCCCGTCGCGGATGGGTTTCAGTTCGCCCGCCGGGGTTTGATCGATCAATTTGGTCCACTTGAAGGCGCCGTTCTCCAATTCCGCCATCCACAAGTCATTGTGGAAGGTGACAAATTCCTGGGTGATGCGGTTGGCGCACATGGCGGGCGGCGAGGCGCCTGCGCATTTGGGGTTGTAGGCCGCGGGGGTGTATCCGCCCATGACAAACAGGCGGTTGCGCTTGGCGTCGAAGGCGCAACTCATGGCGTTGCGGCGGCCAAAGGGCAGGCCGGTGACGGTTTCCCGCTTCTGCGTGGACAGATCGAAGATTTCCATGCTGTCCAGGGTGTCGCTCTGCTCCTCCTTTTCGCTCCAGGTTCCGCCGATGGAGAAGAGCCGGTTCTTGTTGGCGTCCACGGCCATGCAGTTTTCGTACATGCCGGGCAGGTCTGAAATAAACGGAATGATTTCGGCCTTCTGCAAATCAATGCGCCACATGACCTTGCTGTTCACGCGCGGTCCCAGGGCCCCGTACTGGTACATGAATTTATTTTTCCAGTCCCAGGCCACGCTCCAACTGATGTAGGAACTGACCTTGCCGATGCGCGGATCGGATTTCACATCCATCACCGTTCCCAGATAACCGGTGGCCGTCCGTTGCAGCTTCATGACTTTTGGCAGCACGGATCCGGTGATGTAGATGTCTCCGGTCTCCGGATCGCCGCCAGGAAACATGCACCATTCCTCGTCGTTGCAGAAATTGGTTCCCGGGGGCAGCACCTGGCCGCGCGCGGGCGCTTCCATGACCTCGCCCTTCAACCCGTTGAGCACGGCGATGTCCATGGTGGGGACATTCAGATTGACCGACTTCATGTTGTAGCTCATCCCGATGATCTGCCGGTACGGATCCCAGGTGAAATACGAGTTGTCGATCGGAAACATGGCGTAGCCTTCCTTGCCCTGACGCATCAGTTCAATGCGCATGTATTCTCCGGGTTTCACCGGAGGCGGGGCGGGCAAGGGCGGCAAGGGTTCGGGCTGTTCAGGCGGAGGCCCCGAATCGGGAGGACCGGCGTCGCCGCCGTCAACGGGCTGGGCGTCTCCCGGAGAGACATCCGCCGGCGCGGAATCCGGTGGTCCGGCGTCGGCGGGAGAGGCGTCCGCGGGCTCCAGATCGCCGGCGGCCAGATCGCTCAGGCCGGCGTCATTGCGGGAAGCGTCGCGCTCGGAAGGTTTTCCGGCGTTTTCCGGATCGCCGCCGCAGGCCGCCGCGGCCATGATCAACATCAGAAACAACAACGCCTGGATGAGCACTCGGTTCATATCTGCCCCCAACTGAATGGTTTCCCCTATCCATGACACAGCCCGGCTGGATTTCCAACCGGGCCTGCAATCTGGGTTCGGCGGCGCTCAGTCGTCGTCGCGGCGGGATTTCTTGATGTCGTCCTCGTCGGCGCGTTCGTCGGTGAACTGGATGGCGAACTCGAAGCCCACGCCCAGCGAGTTGACGGTGCGGTAGAAACCGAAGCGATCATCGGTCGGCTGGCGGCTGCCGTCCAGCGCGGTGTAGGAGCGGGTTTCCAGCAGCCAGGTGCGCGAATAATGGGCGCGCAGCCACATGATGGGCAGAATCTGCACCCGCAGCGCCGTCAGCACCACGTGATCATCGGTGCCCTTGAAGTCGAGGAAACCGGATTCGACGGACTGATTGGTCGCCGGATTTCTCATGCCCATATTGACCTTGTGGTAGGTCGCGAAGGCCTGAATGAGGCCGCGTCCCGGGGTCAGCCCCAGGTGGGCGAGGAAGTTGCCGCCTTCATTGCCGCTGGAGTTTTCAAAGGCGGCGCCGATCTGGAACCAGTCGGATATCTCCAGATTGCCATCCAGATAAAAACCTCCGAAGGGACCGCCGGTGTTGATGCGCAGATAATCCAGCTTGGTGGGCGGCAGATTGGTCAGCACTTGACGCCCGTTCTGGAAAGCGAACTGGGGGGTCTGCGCGCCGCTGAAAAACTGGTACTTCTGGATTTCATAATAGGTATTGAAATAAGCCGGCAGGTACTGGGCGCTGAAGAAGCGGCCTTCCAGGCGGTTGCTGAAGCGAACCGGGCTGTCGCTGCCGAATTTGAAGCGGTTCAGGATGCCGCCGGCGAAACCGCTGCCATTGCCGCTGGGGCTGTCCGGCAGCAGCAGCATGGAGTAATCCACGTAGGGCTTGATATCCACCCAGGACTCACGCACCACCTTGATCACCGCGTCAACGCCAATGGCGCCGACGGTGGCGCCGTCAAACTCCAGGGCGTTGCGGTCCGGATTCACTTCCGGACGGCCATCGAAACGCATCTTCAGGCGGCTGGGGGCGTTGAAATCAAACGTGGAATGCAGGCCCACCGAGAAGGAACGCAGGATTTCGCTGTCCGCCCACACGAGGGGCTTGGCGAAAACCAGACCGCCAAGAATGCGGTTCTGGAAGGTGATATCGGACAGGAACAACTCGAAACCCGCGTAGTCGTCCTTTTCATCCTTCTGGATGGCGAGATCGAGTTGAACTCCGACGGTCTTGCGGTCGAAGTCCGCGGTGGAAGTATAACGGCGGACAATCGTGCCGTGACCGATGGTATAAGCGTACAGGTTGCCGACGAAGAAGTAGAACTTGTCCATCTTCTGCCCGTACTTGATGTAACGGATGACCTTGGCGAAATCGGAGATTTCATCCCAGTCTTCCTTACGGATGCTGCCAATTCCATCCGTCGCCTTGCGGGCGCCCGCCTCGGGGTCAGAAATATCAATCGGGCGGCTGGCGTCGTAAATCTGGAAGTTCAGCGGCACCGCGAAACCTGTCGAGAACTGGCTCGTCCAGTGGATATCGGCCTGCGGATTGGCGTGGATAAACAGGCGATCCTTGAGCAGGAAAAGCTGCCCCGTGGCGCCGATCGTCGTGTAAGGATTGATGATCGAACCCGGCGAAATGGCCGGGCGGCCTTCGTAGATGGTGCCTTTCCGCCAGTCCCGATCCTCTTTCTTTTTTTTCTTCTTGCCGCCCTCTTCCTCTTCCTTTTTCTCGCCTTCGTCTTCTTCTTTCGGCTGGGCTTCGCCATCGGCGGCCTGGGACTGCTTCTGGCTTTTCGGCGCTTCCTCGTCCTGCTTCAGGCTGTCGCCGCCAGGCTGTTCCTTTTCCCGGGCCTCCCGCTGCAGGCGTTTCCATTCCGGTTCGTCATCCTGCGCCAGCGCCACGCTGGAAACCATCAACAGCGGAGCCGCCAGCAACGCGGCGAAAACGGTGCGCATCAATGTTGCTCCCTCGCTCAACTTCATTGCGGCCCCCATGCCCTCAGACCAGTTCCGGACAAGACCAGAACACGCATGTCATTCGTATGGACGCTAGCATGGGAGAGAAATCCGCCGCAAGGGAATGATTTCCTCCACACGCTGGCCGCCTCCCGCGCCATCCATGCCCATTCAATCCGGCGAGCCTGGCGGTTGCGTGGATGTCATGAGGCGCAACCCCGCATTCACGCATCACAAAGACCGCCGGATACCGCCCCTGGCTCCCCGCCCGCCCCAAATCTCAACCCTTCACCAGGGTCCGCGGCCCGCCGGGCGGCGGACACCGCGGCGCCGTCAGTGGACACGCTCCCTAAAACAGCACGCCGATGCTGGCGGAAACACCGATGATCAGGCTGCCATCGGCGCGAACGCGGCGTCCCACCTGATCCAGTTTGTCGTGGAAAAACCCGCTGCGCTCGGTGGAGTTCATGTCAATGCGATCATTCTTCCCGCCGGGCAGGTTTTCGCCGAAATCCGAGAAGGTCAGGAAGTGGTTCAGGTTGTGCGCCAGCGTTCCGGAAATGTTGACGCCGATGTAGCGCGCCAGTTCCGCGCGCAGGCCCAGCATGCCACCCGCCGTCAGGTATTGCTCTTCCACCGTGCGGGTGAACAGGGCGTCTGACACGGGGTTGATGGAAGACTCCGATTGTCCCGTCCAGCGGCCGATGAAACGGGCGTCCAGCGTCACCAGATTGCCGTCCTCGCCGGACTTGTACAACGTGTTCTCGACACCCACCGCAAGGCCGGTCACCATGCCGGGCCGCCACACCGCTTCGATATCCGCGCTGGCGCCGCGCCCCGGAATCTCCACCCTGTTCTTCGAGGGCACGGGATGGGTGTAGTGCAGGGAAATATACGGCTCGGCGAAAGCGTAACGCTTGGAGAAGGCCAGGGTCCATGTCAGGAAATGCACGCCCATGCCGATATTCTGGTTGCCGGGCTGGGCCAGCGAACCCGTGGGGATGCGGTAATCAAACGCCAGCAGCAGCGTGGAATGGTAGGGATTGCGGTCGTGGTTCAACGGATTCCAGCGCAGACCCACCTCCATGTCGCCGAAGCCGCGCCGGGATTGATCGAAGGGCGGGCGCGGCAGGTAACGGGGAGGGTCGCCGGGCTGGGGGGACTCGCGCAGATCACCCTGGGTGGGCGACTGCAAATCGCCCATGTCATTGATCAGCGACGAATTGGTGTACGGCAGGCCGTCCTCGGTTTCCGCGATGAAGATATCCTGCGCCAGCGAATAAGAGCGGGAGTAACCCGTGGTGATGGGCAGGCGGACATTCAGCGACAAATCCTTGTAGACGCCAAATTCCGCATCAATCCAGACGCTGTTCCAGGTGGTGGAGGCGTTCAGGTCGCGCGCCAGGATATATTCGGAGGTCTTGAGGCGGTCGCTGTACTGCACCACCTCGCGGTTGAGCTGGACCCGCTCATTGAGAAATTCATAGCGGACGCGCAGGCTGGCGTCGAAGATGTCGTCGTCCTCATAAAAAGAATCGGCGACCTCGGTGATTTGCGCCGCACGGACGGGAACGGCGGCCGCCAGGGCCAGTCCAAGGACCGCGCCTGTCCAGATCATCCGGAGCTTCATGGGGCCGAAGCTAGCAACCGTCCCCGCGGCGGGTCAAGATTGCGGACGGCTTTGCGCCGGGAAGCAGCCCTGCCCTTTCTGCCGGGCTTGCGGATGGACTCTTATTTATAAATAAAAAATGTAATAACAGAATTATTCCAAATAAAAAAATTCGCGGACCATGGCGAAACCGGAAGCAGCGGCCATCCATCCGGAGGGTGAGTGATGGGACGCGCCGCCCGCTTCCAGGAGCAGCCCCGCCCATTGCCGCCGCGTGGCGGCGGGGATATCTTGCCCCCAGTGCGAGAGTGGCGGAACTGGCAGACGCACTGGTCTTAGAAGCCAGCGCCGGAAGGCTTGGGGGTTCGAGTCCCCCCTCTCGCACCAAACTTGCGCCAGACCGAGCGCCCATGCCAGAGACCCCGCCCCCTCCCCCGCGGCGAACCATCGCCAACCGCATCCTGCTGGCGCTTATCGCCGTGCTGCTGGTGTTCGCCGCCATGACCATCTACGCCGCCGCCTCCACCGATGCGGTGCGCGAACAGCTCAAGCTGCTGCAAAACACCTGGATTCCGCTTTCCCGCGAACTCGCGCAGGTGGAAATCTCCTGCCGCGCCTACCGGACCGATCTGGACAAGATCATTTCGTCCAGCGACCCGCTGCTGATGCGTTTTCACATCGAATATTTCCAGAACAACCTGTCGGCCCAGCGCCCGCAGATCGCCGGGCGGCTGCGGGACGCCCAGGACCTGCTGGAGCGGGCGGCGCGCGGCGAATCCTCTGGCGGCGAACGGCGGTTCCAGGAGGAAATGAAAGCCCAGACACAGCGGGTGGCGGCCATCTTCCGCCAGCATGAGGCGCTGGTGGACAGCCTGTTCATGGAAGCGCAGATGCGCCTGCTCACCGACCTGGAGATGCGTGACCGCCGCCGCGCCATCGAACGCACGGACCGCGAACTGGCGAATGCGCTGCGCGTGCTGGTGACCCGGCTGGAAAACCGCGTGGCGGAAACAGTCAAGCTGGCGGGAGAAAAGGAAACCGCGTTGATCGCCGGGCTGGCCGTGGTGAGCGTGCTGGCGCTCGGCATGGGACTGCTGCTGGCGGGATGGGTGCGATCCATGCTGGCGCCGCTGTTGCGGCTGATCGCCTCGGCGCGGCGGATTTCACGGGGCGAATACAACACCCGCGTCTCCACCGGCATGCGCCCGGATGACGAAGTGGGCCAGCTTGCGGCGGAGTTCGACAGCATGGCGGCCGCCCTGCGCGAGCGCGAACAGGCGTTGGGGCTGGAGCGCGCCAAGGTCGAACGCCACTCCGCGGAGCTGGAGAAGGCGGTCAACGCCTTGGGCGAACTCAAGCGCTACAACGAGAACATCGTCAATTCCATCCGGCTGGGAATCATCGCCTCCGGCCCGGGGTTGCAGATTACTTCCTTCAATCCGGCGGCGGCGGAGCTCTGGGCGGCCGATCAACTGGCGGAAGACGGCGCGCTGCTCTCCATCGCGGGATTGCGCGATCTGGCCGGCGTGCGCGAACGCTTCGAGCAGGTGCTGGAAACCCGCTCCGCCCTGGTCCTTGAAGCGGTTCCGGTTGGAGAGGGCGAATCGCGGAAATACGTGGATATCCTCGCCGTGCCGCTGATGGGCGCAACCGGCGTGCAGGGCCTGCTGCTCATCGCCGAGGACGTGACCGAGCGCGTACGCACCCGCGAACGCCTGATGCATTCCGAACGGCTGGCCACCATCGGCCGGATGGCCGCCCAAATCACCCACGAAGTGCGCAACCCGCTCAATTCCATCGGGCTCAACGCGGAGATGCTGGAAGAGGACCTGTCAAAATTCCCCGAGGAGCAGCGCGCCCCCATGATCCGGCTGATCCGCAGCATCATCGGCGAAATTGACCGCCTCTCCGAGGTCACGGAGGAATACCTGAAGTTCGCCCGCCTGCCTCAACCCCAGGTCGCGCCGCGTGACATCAATTCCATTCTGATGAATCTGCTCTTCTTTCTGGAGCAGGAGGCGGGAAGCGGCGGCGTCACGGTGATCCAGAAACTGGCCCCCAACCTGCCCATGGCGGACGTGGACGAAAACCAGCTCCGGCAGGCGCTGTTGAATATCATCCGCAATTCCATTGACGCCATGAAGGAAGGCGGCGTCCTGACGGTTGAAACCGCGCTCGTGGATCACCAGATTCAGATATCCATCGCGGACACCGGGGTGGGCATCGCGCCGGATCACCTGGCCCATATTTTTGATCCCTTCTACTCCACCAAGGAGGCGGGAACGGGACTGGGCCTCTCGCTGACTCACCAGATCATCACCGAACATGGCGGGAATATCCGTGCGGAATCCGGGCCGGGCAAGGGCGCGCGGTTCGTGATTCATCTGCCCGCCCGCGCCGCCAGAACGCAGGCGTGAAAAAAGCAGCCTCCGGAAATCCGGAGGCTGCCAGGATACGGCGATGCGCGGGGATTACTTGCCCTGCAGCATGAACGCGATAACCCAGGTGAAGATCACGAGGGACTCGACGAAGGCAAGGCCCAGGATCATCGGGGTGAAAATCTTGTCCGAGGCGCCGGGGTTGCGGGCGATGCCTTCCAGCGCGGAGGAGGCCGCACGGCCCTGGCCCAGGCCGCCGCCCAGCGCGGCGAGGCCGATGGCGATGCCGGCGCCGATGTAGGCGTAGGCCTTGGGGTCGGTGGCGGCGGAGCCGTCGCCCGCGAAAGCAACGGCCGAGATCATCATCATGGCTGCGAATGTCAGAACGCTCACGATCATCTTCTTCATGGATAGTGCTCCTTGGAGGTTTTCGTCCGTCGAATCTTCCGGTTCCGCTTCGGCTTGTACCTTCTCTCTCTCTACCAACAACGCCGCCTTCAACGGAGCGTCTTCAACAGACAGGCCGCCTTGCGGCAGCCCCGGGACCGGGGCCCGCGCGAAACCACCGTCCGGGCGGTGAACTCGCGCGCGCCCCGGGCGCGCGGCTTGGGACTAGTGATGAGCCCCGTGATCTTCGCCGCCATGGCTCTCATGGGCCACGGCCATTGAAATGTACACGGTCGTCAGAATGCAGAAGATGGCGGTCTGGATAAAGGCGACCATCAACTCCAGCAACATGATGGGAATCGGCAGGAGAAACGCCGCGAAGCCCATGCCGAGGAAAATCCCCAACACCATATGACCCGCGAAGATATTGCCGAACAGGCGGATGGCCAGGCTGAAGGGCCGGGCGCAGTGGCTGATGATTTCAATCGGAAACATCAACGGCGCAAGCCAGATCATCGGCCCCATGAAATGCTTGAGATAGGCGGCGACGCCATGCTCGCGCACCCCATGATAATTGTAGACCACGAAGCTGATCAGGCCGCACGCGAGGGTGATGGACAGGCTGTCGGTCGCGGGGCGGAAGCCGGGAATCTGACCGGTCAGGTTGGAGACCAGAATGAACAGCGCGAGGGTTCCGATCAGCGGCAAATAACGGCGGTAATCGGGACCAATGAGCTGGCGGATGAAGCCGATGACGCCGTCCAGCATTCCGTCAAAAATGGAACTGGTGGATATGCCCGCTTCCGGCACCAGGGCTTTCTCCCGGTTCGCGAAATGGCCGCCCGCGATCACGGCGCCGAGCAGCACAATCATCACGGTCACCAGTGAACTCAGCACGGGCTTGAGTTCTTCCAGCCCCAGCGGGCCCACCTGGATGTGCAAGCCCCCCAGAACGTTCCACCAGTCAAATCCGTGTTCCATCGCTCGCGCTCCTCCTTGACATTCCGGCGATGGCGAAAGCCGCCGCCAAGAGTTCCAGGGCGAATCCGCCCGCAAATCCTTCCGCTGGCAATCCCAGCGCCATCACCACCAGCCACGAGCCGCCAAACGGCAGCCCCAGATTCGGCATGGTGTGCAACCCCGCCCGCCGCGCCGGCCCATCCCCGCGCAGCCGCGGGAACATGCCGGACATGTACCAAGCCTTGTAGGCCAGGTTGCCCGCGCACAGCGCGATTCCCGCCGCCATGCCCAAGGCCTGCTCCGGGCGTCCCGCCAGCGTCAGCGCCCCCGCCGCCAGGAATGGGATGAATGACGCCAACAGAGCGGTTTTAATGATGGTCCTGACCGTCGCCGTGACCATCGGTTTTATCCCCGGAGCGTGTCATTTCACGGTTTAACCGCATGACCGCACGGCCCGCCGCCACCATTCCAAACCCCGTCCACACCAGCAGCATCCATGGGGTCGTCCCGAGTTTTTCATCGAGCCAGTAACCAATCAGCGCGCCGATGATCACACTGGTGGTGATCTCCGTGCCGATGGCGGCCGCGCGCCCGGCCTTGCCGATGCTGAACTGGTTTTTTCCCATGGGGTTCCCACTGGAACCGCGCGGCGGATTAGCACGCCTGACGCGGTGGGTCAAGGGGTTGAACAATATGAAACTCCTTGAAAATCGGGTGTTTGGAGCCGCGGTTTTGTTGCGCCAGGGCCCTCTCACCGCTAGATCGGATGCAAAAGGGAGACGCCATGCGGAAACTCTACGAAACCCTGTTGATGAAATGGCCCCGGAAAGCGGCTCCATTGGGGTTGATGGCCCTGCGCCTGGCGTGCGGCCTGGGCATCATGACCCATGGGTACGCCAAGCTGTGGACGCCGGGGATGATGGAAAAATTCACGTCCGGCGTGGCGAAACTGGGCTTTCCCCAGCCGGGAGCATTCGCCTGGGCGGCGGCGCTGGCGGAGTTCGCGGGGGGGCTGCTGCTGGCCGCCGGACTGGTCACGCCCGTGGCCAGCCTGTCCATCGTGATCACCATGGCGGTGGCGGCCTTCATGGCGCATGGACCCAATCCATTCGCCAACCTGAAAGACTCGGAACTGGCGTTGGCTTATCTGATGATGTCGTTTGCCATTTTTGTCAACGGACCCGGCGCCTTCGCCCTCGACAACGCCATCTTTGGGGGCGGAAAGCCGGGCGGCGCCTCCGGCGGCGGCGAAAAAGCGCGGAAATAGCCGGGGAACCAGCCGCGGCGGCGGTTTCAAGCTCGCGTTCCAGCAGCACCGGGGATGCGCGGCGCGGGGGCCAGAGCCCTACTCGCCCATCGGGCCGGAAATGAACTCCCGGTGAAATTCCGCAAACCGGTTTTCCCGGATCGCCCCACGGATGGACGACATGAGTCCCAGATAATACGCGAGGTTGTGGATGGTGGCGAAGCGGAAATACGCCAGTTCATTGGCCCGGAAGAGATGGTGCAGGTAACCCCGGCTGGCGTTCCGGCAGGTGAAGCAGGAACAGCGTTCATCCACGGGAAGATCGCTCAGCCGGTGTTCCGCCCGTTTGATGCTCAGTTTCCCGGCGCTGGTGAACAGGGACCCATTGCGGGCGTTTCGCGTGGGCATGACGCAATCGAACATGTCCACGCCCATGGCCACGCAATCCACGAGATTGCGCGGCGTACCCACGCCCATCAGGTAACGGGGCCTGTCCGCGGGCAGGCGGACGGCGGCGCAATCCACCATCTCCATCATCTGCTCGCGCGGCTCCCCCACCGACAGGCCGCCAATCGCCATGCCCGGCCAGTCCGATCCGGCCAGTTCCTCGATGTGGCGGATGCGCAAATCCACGTGAAGTCCTCCCTGGACAATGGGGAAGAGAGCGCCCTTGCCCTCCAGCCGCCGGGCGAGGCAGCGCCGCGCCCAGCGCGTGGTCAGGGCCATGGATTTTTCAACATATTCGCGGGGGGCGTCGTGGGGCGGGCACTCATCCAGCGCCATCATGATGTCCGAATCCAGCGCCTGCTGGATATCCACCGCCAGTTCGGGGGTGAGGAAATGACGGGAGCCATCGAGATGCGAGCGGAACTCGACGCCCTCCTCCCGGATGCGCCGCAACGCGGACAGACTGAAGACCTGATATCCGCCGCTGTCGGTCAGGATGGACAAGGGCCAGTTCATGAAGTGGTGCAGGCCGCCAAAGCTGGCGATCGCCTCGTGCCCGGGACGCAAATACAGGTGATAGGTGTTACCCAGAATGATCTGCGCCCCCAACTCCCGCACATCCTGGCTGGAGAGCGCCTTCACCGACGCGGCCGTGCCGACCGGCATGAAGACAGGAGTATCCGCCGCGCCATGACGGGTGGTGACGCGGCCCAGGCGCGCCCGGCCATCCGTGTGGAGCAAGTCGAAAGTGAGACCGTTGCGCATCAGGGGGCGCGGACAGGCGCCCGCAACAGAAACGACTCGCCCACGGTGATGACCGCCGCGTCGTAATCCGGCTTGCGGTCTCCCGCCATGACGGCGGAGGCGATGGTCAACGCGGCTTCCTTGACCGTGAATCCCGCAAGCTGGTCCGGCTTGATTTCGATGCTTCCCGATCCGCCGCCGGCGATGCATGACACCTTCACGATGGCGTCTCCCTTGTCCGCCTCAAGGTCAAGCAGCACGCGCACATCGGAACTCACGGGCTTCCAGCGCACGGTCCAGCCGTCTTTCACGGAGATGGGGGATTCTCCCTTGCTGAGTTTGTCGAAGTCCGCAATCTCCAGTTTGGGCAGAGCCGGAACCTTCAGGGTCACCGCCGGGCCCGCGGCGCCAGGGGGGATCAACTGATGCTCCACGGGCTTGTCAAAGGGAAAATCCGCCGGAGCGATCTCCTTGTCGAAGACATAAATGCGGCCATCCGCATCGTATTTCCAGGCGATCAGCGGCGCCCCGCCGGCCAGCGTCCGCGCGCCGCCAAATTCCTCCAGCGTGTTGGCGTTATTGGGAGGATCGGCCTTGGCCCGCTGCGTGGAGCGGCAGGCGCTCGCCGCGGGAAAAGCCACTGGAATCTGCTCCGGGGCGCCGGTGCGGAAAATCAGCCCCGCCCCAATCATCCGATCGGAAGGATTCGCCGCCGTGAAATCATGGCGCAGCGCGAGGGTGAACACGGCGGCCCGCTGCTTGGGCAGGGGGGCCACCACCGACCCGCCGCCGCCATCCGGAGCGCCTGAGTCCGCGGTTGCTCCCGCATCCGCGGCGGGAGATTGGGAGTCCGCCCCGGCCGAGGCGTCGGCCTGGGCGTCTTGCGTGGACGGGGATTGCCCGCTGCAAGCGGCGAGCAGGAACAGGCAGACAGCGGCGATCGGTTTTTTCATTGGATGTATTTTTCCGGCTCCGCCTTGAAGGTGTCAATGCACTCCTCACAACAGAAATAATAGGTCTTGCCCTTGTATTCCACTTTCGGGGAATCCGCCTGCACCACGAAATCATGCTCGCGCATCACCGGGCAAACCGTTTTGTCCCCGGTTCTGGCTTCGCCCGGGGGGACGATTTTGTCCGCCGGACTGGATTCGGGCGCCTTCGCACCGGCGGCCGGGGGACCCGCGGCCGGAGTTTCTTCCTTCGCCGCGTCAACGGGCTTTTTGGCGGCGCAACCGGCCAGCGCCACGGCGAATCCCAACAGCATGGTCATGACGAGCTTCTTCATGCATTCTCTCCACATACTACTGATTCCAGTGAAAAATCGCGGATGGTTCATCCGTCCATCCAGGGGCGGGCGGAATGTATTGCGGCGTTCGCCCGGCGCCAAGGCCCCGGTGGGCTATTGGCGTTCAACCCTTCCGTGATTACACTGCATGCCATGATGAAACACCGCCGCCCCATGATCCCTGTTGTTCTGACGCTGGCTTTCCTGCTCGCGGCCGCTCAGGCTTTCGCCGGAAATGTCTGGACGGAATCGCGCCGCAAGCCGGGGGACGCGCCCATTCAGGGCGCCGAAAACCTGCCGGATTTTGTTGACCTCGTAAAGAAGGTGGGCCCCGCCATTGTCAATATCGAGACCGCCCAGCGCGGCAACCTGATGTCCAAACGGATGCGGCCCGACGACCCCTACCGCGAATTTTTCCGCCGCTTTTTTGACGACCCCAATTTCGACCGCAAGGGCATGGGAACCGGTTTCGCCGTCCATGAGGATGGATATATCGTCACCAACAACCACGTGGTGGAAAACACCGATGAGATCACCGTGCGTTTTGACAAAGACTCGCGCGGTTATCCAGCCCGGGTCATCGGAACCGATGAAAAAACCGACATCGCCCTGCTGAAAATCGAGCCGGACAAAAAACTCCCCGTGGTGGTCTTCGGCGACTCCGACGCCATGCAAATAGGCCAGTGGGTGATCGCCATCGGCAACCCGTTCGGGCTGTCGCATACCGTCACCAAGGGGATAGTCAGCCAGAAGGGCCGCCGGGATATCGTTCCGTCCGGCCGCAATGGTTACTACAATTTCATCCAGACCGACGCCTCCATCAATCCAGGCAACAGCGGCGGCCCGTTGCTGAATGTGTACGGCGAGGTCATCGGCATCAACACCGCCATCAACGCCGCCGGACAGGGCATTGGCTTCGCCATTCCCATCAACATGGTGAAGGAGGTGCTGCCGCAACTCCGCGAAAAAGGGAAGGTGGTGCGCTCGTGGCTGGGAGTGAAAATCCAGCAGGTGACGGGCGATCTGGCGGATTCCTTCGGCATGGCCAAACCATCGGGCGCGCTGGTGGCGGAAGTGGTTCCGGACGGGCCTTCCGCGCGGGCGGGGCTGAAAAACGGCGACGTGATCATCGAATTTGACGGCAAGAAGATTGAGGAGTCCTCCGACCTGCCATGGTTCGCTTCCACCGCCGGAGTGGGGCGCCAAGTGACGCTGAAGATCATCCGCGGCGGCAAGGAGCAGCAAATCAGGGTGACGCTGGGGGCCATGAACGACGATGGCGAAAGCGGAACCACGCAACCCCAGCCAGGCTCCGCCGCCCCCGCGGAAGAGTACCTGGGGCTGCGCGTCAAGGAGTTGACGCCCGCCATCCGCAAGAGCCTCCGCCTGGATATTGACGGCGGCGGCGTCGTGGTGGACCATGTACAGAAAGGCGGAGCGGCGTTTCGTGCGGGCGTGCGGCCCGGCGATGTCATCATCACCGTCAATGACGTGCGGACGGGGGCGCCCGATCAGTTCGCCGCCCAGGTGAAAAAAGCGCCGCCGGGCGGGGTTATCCGCCTGTTTCTCAAACGTCAGGAAGGCTCCCTCTTTGTCGCCTTCCGGAAGGAGTGACGGCCATGCACATGGATGGAGACGACGAGGAAGAACAGGAGCCCGTCAAGCTGGGCGCGACCGAATTTGTCTGCCCGGGCTGCAACGCCTACAACCCGCTTGATGAACCGCTGAAGAACGGCATGGAAGTGCAGTGCAACTACTGCGGGAACACCTACAAGGCGAAGATCATGGAGTCCGGACGCATCAAGTTCCGGGAGACCTGACCGCCCTGCCCGCTCCTTCCAGCAAGGCGGCGGGATAATTTCCGATCAGGCCGTCAATCCCCGCTCCGGCGAGTTGGCGGGCGCGCTCCGCCGTATTGACCGTCCACGAATGCACAGCCAGCCCCTTGGCCTGCAACGACTGGATGCGGTTGGGATTGAGAATATGCTGATCCACGAATACGGTTTTCATGCCCATGGAAATCGCCGGTCCCGGACGGCGCAGATAAAAAGGCGATTCCTCGCCGTAAATCGCGGCGGCGGCCAGCGAGGGATAATTCTTCCGCACCACCGCCATGAGCAGCGGGTTGAAGGAGGAAATGATGACCCGGGAGCGCATGGCGCGGCGCAACACAATCCGGCAGACCTTGTGGGCCAGTTCCGGCTCCACCAGGGATTCGGACTTGAGTTCGATGTCGAGCAACATGTCCGGCCCCAGGGCGTCCAGCACCTCTTCAAACAGGGGGATGCGTTGATCGCTGTCGAGCACGCGCAGGTTTTTCAGCCGGCTCCAGATGATTTGATTGACCTTGCCGGGGGCGCCGCAAAGGCGCTTGAGATCTGGATCGTGGAACACCACCGGCTGCCCGGAGGCGCACAGGCGGACATCAAACTCGCAGCCGTCCACGCCCGAACGCCGCGCCAGTTCAAATGCCTGCAGGGTGTTTTCCGGGGCCAGTCCGGACGCGCCCCGGTGCGCCAGCAGGAGCGGACGTGGAGAACCAGGCGGCGGCCAGTCCCCGGGAGGTCCCGGAACCTGGCGTGATGACGGATTGCGGGCTTGCATGGCGCGCACCGGATATACTTATATCGTTTCTGATTCAAGTCAGATGGAGACTTCCAGACATACCGTTCTGGCGATGGAGCCCCGGCGCGGCCTTGGCGTGGCCGGGCTGTACATGAAGTTTCTCGCCCCGTTTTTCCGCCGGATCACGCTGTCGTCGGCGGATCATCAACGCGTGCGCGAGGCGGCGGCCAAGGGATCGGTGGTGTACGTGATGGGGCAGCCCGGCAAGACGGAATTTCTCTTCGCCGCGTGGGCGGCGGAAAATTACGGATTTCCGGTTCCCCTTCTCGCCAATGGCATCGGCAGCGTGTGGTGGTCGCCCTATTACCGGCGGCTCAAGCCTTCTTCCACGCCCCCCACCCAGCCCGGGCTGAGCAAGGATGAACAGCGATTTTTCGAGGTAGCGGTCAACAACGGATCCCAGGTCCTGTTTCTGCGGCCCCGCCAGGAGAAGGCCCAGCCAGGTCAGGATTTCCTCAAAGCGCTGGTGGAGGCGCAACGCAATCGCGACACGCCGATTTTTCTGCTGCCCCAACTGTTGTTGTGGGATCGCAGGCCTTCCTCCCAGCGGCGCAGGTTGTTTGACGTTTTGCTGGGCGACCGTGATCGCCCCGGCAGGATCAGAAAATTTTTCCTGTTCCTGCGCAACTACCGGGGCGCCTTCGTCAAGGTGGGCGACGCCATCAATCTGCAGCAGTTTGTCGCGGACAATCCGGGCGCGGGCAGCGACACCCTGGCCCGCAAACTGCGCTGGGTCCTGCGCCATTACCTGAACCGCGAGCAGGAGATCATCACCGGCCCGCGCTACAAGCCGCCGGAGCGCATCCGCGATCTGGTGCTGCGCGACCAGAAGCTGCGGGAATACATGGACGAAGCCGCCGCGGGCGGCGCGGCCAAACGCCGGGAACTCGCGGGCAAGGCGGCCGGCATGGTCGCGGAGATCGCCGCGGACATGCGCCAGAACTACCTGGATTTCATGAACTGGCTGCTGCGCAAGATCTGGAACCGCATTTACGACGGCATAGACGTGGATTCGGAAGGCCTGAAACGGGTGCGCGAAGTCGCGCGGGAAATGCCGCTGGTGTTTTGCCCTTCCCACAAAAGCCACGTGGATTACCTGGTGCTGTCGCAGGTCTTCGTGCAGCACGACATGCAGCCGCCGCATATCGCCGCGGGAGTCAACCTGTCCTTCTGGCCGCTGGGCCACATCTTCCGGCGCTGCGGGGCCTTCTTCATCCGGCGATCCTTCAAAGGGGATCGCCTGTATTCCAACGTGTTCAAGGCCTATGTCCGCCGCCTGCTGAAGGAAGGCGCGTTCCTGCAGTTTTTCATCGAGGGCGGGCGCTCGCGCACGGGCAAGCTGCTGTTTCCAAAGATGGGCCTGCTTTCGATGATCGTCGAGGCGTTCACCGACGGCGCCACGAAAGATGTCGGTTTCGTCCCGATCAGCGTCACCTATGAAAAAATCGTGGAAAGCGCCTCGTACCAGCGTGAACTGGCGGGAGCGGGCAAACAGGCGGAGAGCCTGGGCGGCCTATTGCGCAGCCGCGAGGTGCTGCGCAGCCGCTATGGGCGCCTGAATGTGGAGATCGCCGCGCCGATCCGGCTCTCTGAATTCATGGCCGCATACAATTATGATCCGCGAAAATCCACGGAAGCCGGATTCCGCGCGCTGGTGGAGAAGCTCGGCTTCGAGATCGCCTACAAGATCAACACGGTCACCAACATCACGCCGACCGGGCTGGCGGCGGCGGCCCTGCTCACCCACCGGGCGCGCGGCCTGACTTTTCCCGAAATCGTGTCGCGCTGCGACCGCATCATCCAGTTGCTGCCGGCCCGCGACAACATCCGCCTGACGCCGGTGTTGCAGGATCGCGTGCCCGCCCTGCGGGGAGCCCTGGACCTGCTCACCGACGCGCGCCTGCTGGAAATCCACGCCTTCGGATCGGAAACCATCTACACCCTGCGCGAACAGGGCCGCGTGGAATTGAACTATTACAAGAACAACCTGATCGCCCATCTGGTCCGTCCGGCGATTGTCTCGGCGGCCATCCTCACCTTTGAAACAAGCCCCGTTCCCGTGGACGAATTGAAGATCCGCGCGAAATGGCTTTCGCGCCTGTTCAAATACGAATTTCTCTATCCCGTGGGCGCATCCTTTGAAACCCTGTTCGAGGAGACGCTCCAGGAACTGGAAAAAAGCGGGGTCATCCGTTGCGGGGACAACGCCGTGGCGGTGATCCGGGAGCGCGCGCCGGATTTGAACCTGCTGTCCTCGCTGCTGCGCGATTACCTGGAATCCTATTTCGCCGCCGCCAAGGCGATCTCGCGCCTGAACGAAGGGTTGCTGACCCGCGGCGAGTACCTGGACATGGCGCTCACCCTGGCGCGGCGGCTGTTTGTCCATGGCGATATCTGGCTGCCCGAGTCCCTGTCCAAGGCGAATATCGAAAACGCCCTTCGCTTCCTGATTGATCAGGAATACGTTGTCGAGGAGGAGGCGCCGCCGGCCATCGCCCGCAACAAGGAAGCCACGGTGTTGAAACCCGGACCGGCGGCGAGCGGCGAACGCTTTGAAGAATTCATGGAAACAATGCAGACTTTCCTCAAGCTGGAAATGTTCGCCGGACTCAAGGAAATCAGGGTTTGACCGATGACCGATCAGACTTCGTCAGTGACGGCGGCGCCCGCGCAAAAGGAATTGCCCATGCCTTCGGCGATGAACGAAGGTTATGGACCGATTTTCTCCTTTCTGTTCCGCATCCTGTTTTCCCGCGTCCGCTTTCCCGTGGAAACCCGCGATCGCATCCGCGCCCTCGCCCGGGAGGGAACCGTCATCTACGTCATGCGGTCGCGTTCGTTCATCTCCTACCTGTACTTCAACTACGCCTGCCTGATGTTCGGGCTGCCGCTGGCGCGCTTCGTCAACGGCGTGCGGACGACCCTGTTCATGCCGGTCAGCAAGGTGGGGGAATACCAGAAGAAGAAAGTCCGCGGATTCACCGGCACGCCCTTCGAGGAGGAAACCCGCCTCCAGTTCCTGACCGAACTGGGGGAGTCCAGCCTGCTGTTTCTGCGCGGCGACCATGAACCCCAGGCGGAAGGCGCCTACCAAGCCCAGTACATCAAGGCGCTGGTGGCGCTGCAGCGCAAACATGACAAACCGATTTTCCTGTTTCCGCAGATGTTGATTTTCGATCGCGAGCCCGCCAGCCAGGAAAAATCCCTGCTGGATATCCTCCTGGGCTCCCGCGACAATCCCTCGGCCATCCGCATGTTGCTGATCTTCCTGCGCCGCCACCGCGAGGCGTTCGTCAAGGCGGGCGAGCCCGTCAATCTCCAGCAATTCGTCAACGAACACGCCAATGAAAAGGATGAGGTGATCGCCAAGAAGGTGCGCTGGTCCATCCTGCATTACCTGGCGCGGGAACAGCAGGTCATCGCCGGGCCGCTCAAGAAATCACCCATGCGCATCCGCGAGCAGGTTCTGCGGGACCCCCGGCTGCGCCAGGTCATTGAAGCGATATCGGCCGAAACCGGCCAGCCCAAGGGACACCTGGCTTCCCGCACGCTGGAACTGCTGCGCGAAATCGCGGGCGACCAGAAGATGTTCTGGCTGGAGATCGTCAACTGGCTGGCGGATTTCCTGTGGGCGCGCATCCGCATGCGCCAGGTGGTGGAAGAGTCCGGCGTGGAAAGCTTGCGCAAGCAGATGCTCCACAACCCGGTGGTGCTCTGTCCTTCCCACAAATCTCACGCCGACTACATCATCCTGTCGCAGGTGCTGCTGCGCTACGACATGGTGCCGCCCTACATCGCCGCGGGCATCAACCTTTCGTTCTGGCCGATGGGCCCGGTTTTTCGCGGGTGCGGGGCCTTTTTCATGCGGCGCACCTTCAAGGGGGATCCGCTCTATCAGGCGGTGTTCCGGGCCTATATCAAGCGGCTCCTGCTCGACCACCACGTCACCGAGTTTTTCATCGAAGGCGGACGTTCACGCACCGGCAAGGTGCTTCAGCCCAAGCTCGGATTGCTGTCCATGTATGTGGACGCCTTCCTGGAAGGCGCCTCGCACGATGTCATCTTTCAGCCCGTGGGTCTCACCTACGAAAGGATGATGGAAGAGAAAAGCTACGTGAAGGAACTGGGCGGCGGAGAAAAGCAGAAGGAAGACATCACCGCGCTGATCAAGGGCGGATCGGTGCTGATCGAACGCATGGGCAATATGTACATCCGGTTTGGCGCGCCCATCAGCCTGGTGGATTTCGCCAAATCCCGCGGCCTCGGCGCCCAAAACCTGGATGACGAACAGCGCCGCGAACTGATCCGCATGCTGGCCCAGCGGATTGTCCATGATATCGCCGACAACCACGTCGTGGCGCCCGCCCATCTGGCTTCCTTCGTGCTGCTGTCGGACCGCGAAGGCGCCTGCTCACCCGAGGCGTTCCGCCACCGCGCGGAAATCATCGCCCGGTACATCCGGAAACGGCATCCGCAATGCCTGTCATCCTCCCTGGACGATCTCGACGCCGCCCTGGCGAAGAGCATCGCCCGCTATTCAAAACAGAAGAATCTGGAACTGGTGCGCAAGGGAGCGGCCCAGGTGCTGCGCGTGCCTCCCGGACGGCGGCTCCAGCTTGATTACTACAAGAATAACCTCATGCATTTCACGGCGGGCCGGGCCATGTTCGCCATGGCGCTGCGCGCGTTCCGGTATCAGCCCGCCGCCCCCGGGGATATCTTTGAAACGGTGTCCTTCCTGCGGACCTTGTTCCACCTGGAATTCGTGGTGGACACCGATGACTGCCTCGCCAACGACTGGAAGCAG
Source organism: Myxococcota bacterium (assembly GCA_022072125.1). Classification (GTDB taxonomy): domain Bacteria; phylum Myxococcota; class JAJVIH01; order JAJVIH01; family JAJVIH01; genus JAJVIH01. The sequence goes on from JAJVIH010000026.1 coordinate 20,118, forward strand.
GAACTGGATTCCGCGGTTGAGGACGGCTGGATTGAAATCAGTCCGGATGGCCTGATTCATCCCCAGAAAAACAAGCTGGACGAGATGGAGACTTTCTCCGCCAGCATCGAAAATTTCCTGGAAAGCTATTATGTCACGGTGCGCGTGCTGGAATCCCTGGTGAACAAGCCCTGCGATCGCAAGGAACTCATCCTTCGCTCCCTCGAACTGTCAAAAACCCTTCTGCGGACGGGGGAATTGCGCTTCCCGGAAGCCTGCTCCAAGGTGATTCTGGACAACGCCGTCAATTTTCTCGAGGATTCAGGCCGGATCGCGGAAATTCCGGTCGAGCCGGGAAGCCGGAAAAAATATCCCGATTTGTCGCTCATGGGAGATTTTTCCGGGGCCGCCCGCCGCAACACCTTCGCCCATCAATTGTTGTGGTTGATGGGCCGGGCCGAGCGTCCCGCCAGCCCTGTATCCAACCCCGGTCAGGAGTCCTGGCCGGCGAATCCTCCCGCTAACGGATCGGAAAATACTCCACACCCCCCACAAAAATGATGCAATTCAGTAGCAGGTGTGGTAGTCAAAACACGCAACACGCACCATCCGCCGCAAACTGAAATCCTGCGCTTGTAGCGCCAGGGATTGCGGGAGAAAGCGGCGGCGGCGGGAGATTGCACGGGGGAAATTCTCACGCTACCGGGGGAAATTTGGAATTGATGTCATCGAGGGGTACGCGATGAGCGAGGGCGCAGTACACAGACGCAGGCCTGGCAGAAATCACATCGTAATTCCGGAGGGGGATGCATTCATCGAGCATATGCGCCGCAAAATTGAAGCGGCGATGGTCCGATCTGGACCGGACCATTTCCTCCGCACCAGGGAAGTCGCCCAGTTGTTCGGGGTTTCCCTGCGCACCGTGCAGTGGTGGATCGCCGGCCGGAAGCTCCAGTGCAACAAAACCCCTGGCGGACACAGCCGGATCACCATCCGTGACCTCCAGAAATTTGTCTCTGATCATCCGGTGTTCCATCCCCGGCTGGAGGCGGTCACCCGCACCGTGCTGGTGATTGACAGCGAGGATGAAACCCGCCGTTTGCAACAATTGTGCGCCCGGAAAAAATCGCTTCGCATTCTTGGGCATGCGGACCCCTACGAGGCGCTGATCATCGCAGGCATCGAGAGACCAAACACCATTGTGGTTTCCATGGACTCACGGCATGGCAATTGGCTGCATTACTGCGGAGCATTGCGCCGCATGCTGCGGCTTGAACTGGAGCAACTCATCGCCATCGCCCCCAATCAGCGGACGCGCAACCGCCTGCTGGGCGTGGCCCATAGCGTATTGGTCCGGCCGGTGGAGAGCCCCGAAATCCTGCAGGTCCTGTTCCCCGGCAAAAATGACAAGACCGGAGCGGAGGATTAGGCCTCGCTCATTTTGCGCGGCGTTTTTTTTTTCTGTCCCCCGGGCGCCTTCTCCCGCCCTGCCTCCACCGCCGCACGCAAGGACGCCAGCACGTCGTCCCAACCCGTCTGGTACATCTTCAGAGTGGATTTGGCGGCCGCGCCAAACAGTTCATGCTTCAAGGCGACCACCGTGGATGATCCCCTGGTCTCCAGCGTGTATTCGTAAATCGCATGGACAGGCCCGCGCATCCCCAGCGGTCCCGACAAACGCAGGCGCTCGTGGGGCTCCAGAAGCACCACCTGGCCAAACCAAGCTTCCGCGCCCGCAACCGAGACCTCGTAAAACCTCCCTCCCGCCACCGGCTCCAGCCGGACAAATGACTCCCCATCGAACATGCGATGAGGCCACCAGCCCGCATCCTCTCCCGCAAGCACCTGCCAGACAGCGGGAGCCGGGGCCTTGATGCGGATGCTGCTTTCAATCACCGTGGTTTTGATCTTCATGGCGGAGCCTTTCCGTCGCCGGGATGGGTTTTGTTACCGCTCCTGCGGCCTTGAGGCAAGCCCCGGATTCCGAAGGGAAAACCGGCGGATTCATTTGCCCCCTGAAGCCAGTTGAGACAGAATCCGCCTACCAGCCACATCCTCCAGGGAGTGTAACCCGTCCAATGGCCGGTCCGATTCATATCGTCATCATCGAGGAAGACCAGCTCATCAGCACCTGGTTGGCGGACCTGCTGCACACCGCGGATTACCGGGTGTCGGTCATCGCGGACGCCTCCATCGCTGTTTCCAGCGCGCGCTCCGGACAGGTGGATATCATCCTGACCGAACTGGCGACCACGGATGTGGATGGTTTTGAACTGCTCAGGGATTTCAAGTCCCGGCATGAAACCGAATACATCCCCATCATGGTGATGACGTCCTCCAACCACGAGGATGATTTCCGGCTGGCGTTTGAGGCGGGCGCGGATGATTTCGTGCGCAAACCCATCGCTCCGCATGAACTGCTGGGCCGCATCAACGCCCTGTTGCGCCACAAACAGGACAAGGACCAACTCCGCGCCAAACGCCGCGACACCGCGATGTTGCTGGAGCTGACGCAGATCCTCACCTCCACGCGCAATATTGACGAGAACATGTTCACGGTGGTCCGGTCGGTGGCCAATCTCACCAATTTCGAGCGCGTCTCCATGATCCTCTTCGGTCAGGGCGAGGACCCGGTGGACGCCTTCGTCATCGCCGCCAGCGACAACCCTTCCATGAAGCGGCACCGCATTGAACTGACCACGTATCCGGAATTGCTGGAGGTGAGGCGGAGAAGCCGCCCGCTGGTGATTCCGGATATTGACCATTCCGATCTGCTTCACCAGGTGCGCGACACCCTGCACCAGAAAAACGTCCGTTCGTGCGTGGTGGTTCCGATTCTGCTGGACGATGAAGTCCAGGGCGCCCTGTTGCTGCGCACCAGCAGCGAACAGGAGCACTGGCCTGCCAATATCATGGAATTTTGCGTCCTGGTGGCCAACGCGACCTCGATCGCCCTGCGCAACGCCCGCACCTACGACGATTTGCGCACCCGGGCGGCCTTCGCCGAAGTGCGCAAGCGGGAAGCCGAAAAAAAGGCGGAGATTTTCGAGCGTTTTGGCGACTACTTTCACTTTTCCACCATTGGCATGATGGTCACTGACCACGATGGAGCTGTCGCCTTCGCCAATGAGGAGGCAGGCCGTATCGTCGAAGCCACGCCTTCCGCCATGGTGGGGCAGAATCTCGGTGTTTTTTTTGGCGATAACAGGGAAGTCGTCCATTCCATGATATCCGACGCCGCGCAGAGCAACGATGTGTTCACCCGGGAAATCACCCTGATGGCTCCGCGGAGCGCGGTGACCCGGACGGTGATTGTCCGCCTGCGGCACCTCGAACAGCACATGGGCACGTTCATTGTCAGCCTGACCGACGTGACCGAGGAGCGGAAACTGGGCGAGGAACTCCAGCGCACCAAGGATTTCCTGGAATCGCTGATTGATTCCTCCCCGGACGCCATTGTCGCGGCGGACCGCAACGGCGACATGGTGCTGTTCAACCGCGGCGCCGAGCGCCTGTTCGGCTATAAGGCCGAGGAGGTCATCCGGCCGGACAAGGATCGCCCCGCCACCGGGGTGAGCCGCCGCCGCATCACCCGGCTTTACGCCCGGCCCGATCAGGCGTTCCTGATCATGAAGGCGCTCAAGGATGCGCGCGAAGCGGGGGAAGAAACCGTCTCGTTCCCACGCATCGAAATCCGCGGACGCAATGGCGAGGAAATTCCCGTGGCGATGAATGCGTCGTTCATCTACGAAGGCGACGTGGAAGTGGGAACCATGGGCATCTTCCGCGACCTCCGCGAGAAGGAGGAAGTGGAGCGCAAACTCAACGCCGTCGAGGCGGAACTGGCCCAACGCGAACGCATCGCCGCCATGGCCGAACTGGCGGGTGCGGCCGCCCACGAACTGAACCAGCCGCTCACCGCGGTGATGGGATACGCCGAACTGATGCTGAAACGTCTGCCGCCCGAGGACCGCAACCGGCGCGCCGCCGAAGCCATCTTCCGCGAGGCGGAGCGGCTGGCGGATATCGTGAAAAAGATTGGCCGCATCACCAAATACGAAACCACCAGCTATGTCGGCCAAACCCGGATTCTCGACCTGGACAAGGCCGCCCAGTCCGATGAAACTCCACCTTCGGCGGGGGGAAAATGATGGACGAAAACCAGTCGCAGACCGGCGAATCGCGTCCGCAGACCGGCACGGGGCTTCCAGAAGCGACCAAAAGCTTCTACCGGGAGACCCTGGCGCAATTGATGGATCACGCCGATCTGCTGGTCTGCATGATTGACATCAACCGGCGCGTGACCATGTTCAACCGATCCTTCGAGCGGTTGACCGGCTATCCCCGCTCGGGCGTGATTGGAACCGATTTCCTGCAGTGGATTCAGCCGGGCGAGCGCGACAAATACCTTCACGCCATGCGGGAGAGCGTGGCCGGACGCAACATCAGCCGGCTGGAAGCCCAGATCAAATGTGCCGACGGCAATATCGCCCGGGTGGTCATCAATACCGCCACGGTTCCGGGCGAAGATGATACTCCCAGCAGCGTGCTGGTGATTGGACAGGACATCACCGAACTGAAAACCTTGGAGGCCCAGGTGCTGCAGACCGAACGTCTGGCCAGCCTGGGCGAACTGGCCGCCAACGTGGTCCATGAAATCAACAACCCGCTGACCATCATCGAGTCGTATTCCACCTACCTGCTGGGCAAACTGAAGTCCGGCGACTCCATTGACGAATCGAGCATCGAGCGGATGGAGCATATCGTCGAGGCCGCGCACCGGGTGCGGCGGTTCACCCGCGATCTGATCTCCTACGCCCGCCAGCCGGACGACGAATTCGCCGCGGTGGACGTGCGCCAACTCATCATGGACTCGCTCTCTTTTTGCGCTCCGTTGCTGGCCGACACCCGCATCCAGGTACGCAGGAGCATCCCCCGCGATCTGCCCAGGATCCACGCCATCAAGGGGCAGCTTGAACAGGTGCTGGTTAATCTTTTCACCAACGCCATCCACGCCATGGGCATGGATGGCGTTCTGGATGTGAAAATCGAGGCGGCCAACGGCATGATGAGTTTCGTGGTCTCCGACACGGGGCCCGGCATCCCGCCCGAGCATGTGTCCCGCATCTTCAAACCCTTTTTCACCACCAAGCCGAAGGGCAAGGGGACCGGCTTGGGGTTGTCCATCGTCGCCCGCATCGTGGAAAACCACAAAGGCCGCATCACGGTGGAAAGCGCCGTTGGGGCTGGCGCCACGTTCCAGATGACGATTCCAATCAGCAAACCTCCCGGCGCGGCGTCGAGCCCGCCGCCAGAACCGGAACAATAACGCGCAAAATCGCGCGAAACGCCTAGCGGACCCGGTATTCCGCTTCCACGACGGTGCGAATCCCGCCGCGAATATTGAAATCGCCCTGGATTTTCATCCAGCGGGGCGAACAAGCGCTCACCAGATCATCCAGGATGCGATTGGTGACCGCTTCGTGGAAATGCCCTTCATCGCGGAAGGACCACAGATAGAGTTTGAGCGATTTCAGTTCGATGTTTTTTTCCGCCGGCGCGTATTCGATGCGGAACATGGCGAAGTCCGGCTGTCCGGTTTTGGGGCACAGACAGGTGAACTCCGGACACTCGAAGCGCACCACATACTCCCGCCCGGGGCATGGATTGGGAAAGGTCTCCAGTTCCCGCGACGGACTCGACGGCATCTCAGCTTTCCTCTGTCAGCGTCTCATCGAACAGGGACGCGCCGGTTTTGGCGTCAAGGAAGCGCACCCGCACCGAATTGGACTCCGGATCAAACCGCATCAGCGTGGCCGCGAAGGCGCCGCCGCCATATTTGAACTGGTTATCCGGATAGATCTGCCGGCGCTGCTTGGGATCCGCCTCGACCAGCGCCTGCAACGGATTGGGGCCGTTGGCGCCCGGTCCCACCAGAATTTCCCACATTTTGCCGCGGGGGCCGGACGCTTCCAGCCGCGCCACCGCGCCGACATGGAAATCGCCGCTCAACCACCACACATTCCTGACGCCGTTCGATTCGATATGTTTGAGCAATTCCTCGCGCTGGGCCTGGTAGCCTTCCCAACGGTCCGACTCCATGATCCAGATTTTGGGCCAGTCAATCATCGGCACGGAGTTGAGCACGATTTTGAAGTGGCATGGCGATTCGACCAGGCCCTTCTTGAACCACTCCATCTGCTCCTTGCTGATATAGGTGGCGTCCGGTTTTCCGGCGGTCTCGACCTTGCGTTCCAACCGGCTGTCCAGCACGAAAACCTCGGCGGTTTTTCCCCAGCGATAGCTCCACCAAAGGCGATCATTGTCCCCGCGCTCCACCGCCACGGTCTCGAAGAATGCATCCTTGCCATCCTTGAGGACCTCTGGCGGGAGTTTGTAGAGCACCGAGTTGTCGTCAATCTCGTGATCATCCCAGGTGATATAGGCGCCGGTTTTGGACAGCACCTGCCGGTATCCCGGATCATTCAGGGTGGCGCGCCATTTGTTGCGGAACTCCTGTTTGGTGCGGGAGCCGTCGTTGTAGCTGAAATCCCCCAGATGGCAGAAGAAGTCGTATTCCTGCTTCGCGGTGAGCAATAACGACTGGTACGGCGTGTTTTTGATGTTGGTGCAGGTGGTTGCGGCCAGTTCAATGGGGCCATTGTAATCCGCCGCCACGGCGGTGCGGAATTTGCCGATGATGGAGCGCGCGCCAAAGCCGCCGCCGCCGCTCAGCCAGGCGAAATGATACCATTCGCCCGCAGCCAGACCTTCGACCTTCTGCTTGAGGTAGCCATCGGCGGGGGTTACGGACATCTCATGGACCAGCGCCACCTTGCCCGGCTCGTTGATCTCCCGCCAGACCCGCAGGGTTTTGGGGGCGTTGTCAGAGGTATAGCCCCATACCAGGGCCGAGTTGGCTGTCATGGCGCCGGACTGCACGCCCAGGCTGAAAGTTCCATCATCCTGCTTGATCGCCGCGGCGTTGAACTCGACGGTTTTGGCGTTGTCATTGGGCGTCTTGGGAGCCGCATCGGCCGCGCCGGAATCTCCGCCGCCTGTTCCAGCGTCACCGGCGGGAACCCCCGCATCGCCCATGGATTCGCCATCGGATGCGCAGGCCTGCAAGGCCAGCGGCAAGGCCACGGTGGCGCCCGCGCTCAGGCGGATGAATTCCCGGCGGTTGAGTTTGCGTTTGGCCTTGCTGGATGAATTTTTCTTTTTCATTGGCTTCTCCGGTGGGCGGAATCACGGCTCAGATTTTGGGGGGGTGACGGTACTCGGCCTCGGTTTCACGGGTATAGCTGATGCACAGCCAGTTTGTCTCCCAGAGTTCCACTTTCCAGGCGGTGGGCTCCAGTTCGCAAATGACGCGCGCCAGGTTTTCCGCGGTGGGCATCTGTTCCTTGAATTCGGGGAGATCATTGAGAAATTTGTGATCAAAGCGCTTGAGCTTTTCGAGCACCTTGTCTCCATCAACCACCATGCCGCGATCATTCAGGTGACGGGCGCGACACAAAATGGTGACTTTGTAGGAGTGGCCGTGGATGCCGCCGCAGCAATCGCAACCAGGGAGTTGATGAGCGGCTTCGAGATGGGTTTCCACACGCACTTCATACATGGTGATCCTGCCTGAATGAGGCTGGCGGCGCGCCAGCGGGGGACGATCTTGCGTCCCACCCCCGGAAAGTCAAGCGAAGCCGCGGCGCCGTAAAGGACATGTTCGCGGACCATGCGGTAACTCACTATTTCCTTCTCCACGGTTCTGGACGATCCAAATCCCATTCTGCTTGCGGGGGCAATCTCCAACTCCCGCCGGGATGATGAACCCCTTTATTGGATTCATTTTCCATCGCCAGATCACTGTTCCGTGGAGAATGACGAGCCCATTTTCAACACACAGCGGTCATCAAAACATCTTCCCAGGTGGTTTTCTCCCCGCTGTATCACGTTCCCCAACGCTGTGCGCCGCGCTCTCTTTGCAAGCACGCCTCGCTGTATGGACTGTCCATTGACCGCACCTGGTGTTCCATTGGCGAAAGCGCGTTTCCCGCTGGACGCCATCCTTCCGCGATCATTCCCGCCGGATATTTTTTTGATCGCCTGCCCCGGAGCGTGTTTCCTCTCATCTTCATCACGCCGCCTTCGATTTTCCAGAGCGTCTCCCGTTACCCGCCCCCGATCCACCGTTTCCCCGGCGGTCATCCATGCACCCTCCCGCCGATCCGTCCCCAGTCGCATGATGCTTCCGGGCGCCGGATGCGCCACCA
>JAJVIH010000041.1 GCA_022072125.1 Myxococcota bacterium
GCGCGAGCGACCAGGAGGCGCGCGCGGCCGCGGGTGGCCGCGGTCCCCGGCGGACCGTGCGGGCAAGTGGTCCGCCAGAAGCATGACGGTTCGAACGATTCGGGGTGTGGGCGGGGAGGGGGACCGGGGCGCGGGGGAGAGAGGATGGGCGCCTAGCCCGGGGCCAGGCGCGGGGCTGGCCGCAGGCTGCCTGAAGGCAGCCTGCGGCGGCGGCGATCTCCCGATCGATCAAAGCACCTTTTCCGCGCCGCGAGGCGGGAGAAGAGCCAGAAGCAACAGCGCCGGATGTGAGGTCGCGCGATCCCTGAAATCAACTCAACATGAGATCGGCCCGCAACGCCCGCTTGCAGCGGAAAAAATTATCCGAACACCTTTTCGAGCAGGGGCTTGAGGCCCTGAACCGCCGTGCGCTGGCTGTAGAACTCCAGGCCGCGCAGGCCGCCCAATTCCTCGCCGCCGCCGGCGCGTCCGGGACCGCCATGGACCTGCTGCGCCAGCACGGTGCCCGGCCCTGGCGAATGCTCGGCGATCTTCTCGCCGCCCACATGGATGCGTCCGCTATAGGGAGCAACGCCAAACACCATGGCCTGCACGAAATCCTTGTCGTCGCTGTAGACCGAGGCCACCAGGCTGCCATCACCCAGCCGCACCAGCCCGATGGCGTCCTCCACATCATTGTAGGGCATCAGCGTGGAGACCGGGCCAAAAACCTCGTGTGAATGGACATCCGCGGCCTTCCATGGATCGCCGGCCAACAACAGGGTGGGGGCGACGAAATAGCCCCGCTCGCCGTCCACGGCGATCAGTTGACCACGTCCGCCATCATTCAGCACGGCTTCCGCCTGGGCGCGCAGCTTCTGCACGCCGGCGCGGACATCGCGGAGTTGCTGGGCGGTCGCCACCGGGCCCATCTTCACTTCCTTGAGAGCGGGATTGCCCACCTTCACTTCGGACAAGCGGGCGGCCAGTTCATCCTTCGCCTGGTTGATAAGGTGGCGCGGAACGAAAATCCGGCGGATAGCCGTGCATTTCTGGCCGGCCTTCTGCGTGATGTCGCGCGAGACCTCGTTGAGGAAAAACTCCCAGGTCGCGCTGCCGGGCTCGACATCCAGGCCCATCACGGCGGAGTTCAGGCTGTCGGCTTCCACATTCAGGCGGACGGAGTTTTTGACGATGCTCTCGCGCGTGCGGAATCCATGGGCGGTGAGCCCGGAGCCGGTGAACGACAACACATCCTGTGAAGTCAGGTGGTCGAGCAAATCGCCGGGAGAACCGGCGATGAAGGAAAACACGCCCGGCGGAAGAATCTCGCGCTTGACCCATTCTTCGGCGATGCGCCAGGCCGTCAGCGCGGTGGCGGTCGCCGGCTTGGTGATAAAGGGCATGCCCGCGAGCAGGCAGGCGGCGGCTTTTTCCCCCATGCCCCAGGCGGGGAAATTGAAGGCGTTGATATGCACCGCAACGCCGGTGAGCGGCAGCCACACATGCTGGCCGATAAGGCGCGGATTGCGTCCGAGGGCGATCTGTTCGCCGTCCAGCAGGAATTTCCGGCCGCCAAGCTGTTTGCCCAGATCGGCGTATGCCTGCAAGGTGATGGCGGCCCCGTCAATATCGAATTTGGCGTCACCGCGGGTGTTTCCGCCATTGGCGATGGCCAGTTCAACCAGTTCCTCGCGGATGTCATGGATGGCCGAGGCCAGTTTGGCGAGCAGTTCGCCGCGCTGGGCGAAGGTCAGCGACCGCAGGACGGGTCCTCCCTTGCCGCGCGCGAACTGAAGGGCGTCCTTGAAATCCACGCCGCGCGTGCTGGTTTCGGCGGCGACGGCCTCGGTGGCCGGGTTGACCAGCACATTGCGCTCGCCTGTTCCCTCCACCCAGCGTCCGCTGACAAAGCTGCGAAGAATGGTTGTCATATCTAATCTCCTGTGTGAGGCCGCGTCAGCGGCGGGCGATGGTTCAGGTGAATAAGCCAAGGGCGCGGTGTTCCGCGCCCTTGCTGCTGGAGGTTTTCCGCCGGCGCCAATCAGCGCGGCTCGAAGCGGACATATTCAAAATCCACGGGGAGATTTTCAATGCCGCGCTTGGGCGGGGCGATCCAGTTGGCGAACTTGCCCGGCTCATGGACCGGCTTGTTCATCAACGATTTGAGGAACTGGCGATCCGCCTCGGAAGGCAGCCATGACGCCTTCTGGGCGTTGAAGGCTTCGCGGCTGATGAGGTTGCCCGCCGGATCAATGGGGAGATCGGCGTAGAGGCCAATCTCGCGGTTGAACCGCTGCGAGGGCAGACGGATTTCCACTTTCACTCCGTTGTCCTGGAGGATTTTGTTCCAGCGATCCACCGCGCGCTGGCAATCCTGCGTGTAGCTGTCGCGCAGCACCGCGTTCATGGCGCGACGGGTCGGGATGGCCTGTTTCTCCAGGCGGGCGCCGCCTTCCACTGGCGCTTCCAGTTCGTAGATTGTGTCTATTTCCCGGTGGTTTGGATAACGCTTGTCGCTGGACTCGCCAAAGCGGCCCTTCAGTCCCTGGGAAAAGTAGGTCGCCGCGTTGGAGGAATCCTCGCCGCCGAAGAGATCCAGCGAGGTGGAGTACCAGTAGTTGATGTAGCGCTGGATCAGGTCCAGGGGGATGCCGCCCTGGGCGCGCGCATCCTCGTTGGGGTCTTTTTTCATCAACTGGGCGGTGCGTTCGATGATGCGCCCCACGCCGGTTTCCCCGACGAAGAGGTGATGCGCCTCCTCGGTGAGCATGAAGCGGGTCGAGCGGGCCAGCGGATCAAACGCGCTTTCAGCCAGCGCGCCGAGTTGGTACTTGCCGTCGCGGTCGGTGAACATGGTGAAGCAGAAGAACGACAGCCAGTCTTCCATCGGCTTGTTGAAGGCTTCCAGAATGCGCGGCGAGTCGGGATTGCCCGAGCGGCGCTTGAGCAGATCCTCGGCCTCCTCGCGTCCATCCTTTCCGAAGAAGCTGTGCAGCAGGTAGACCATGGCCCACAGGTGACGGCCTTCCTCCACATTGACCTGAAAGAGGTTGCGCAGGTCGTACAGGCTGGGTGCGGTGTATCCCAGGCGGCGTTGCTGCTCGACGGAAGCCGGTTCGGTGTCGGCCTGGGTGACGATGATGCGGCGCAACTCCTTGCGGTATTCGCCCGGCACCTCATTCCAAGCGGGCGCGCCGATATTGTCTCCGAAATGGATGGTGCGGTTGGCCTCCGCCGGGGTCAGGAAAATCCCCCAGCGGTATTCCGGCATGCGCACATATCCGAAATTGGCCCAGCCGCCCTCGTCCACGCTCACCGCGGTGCGCAGGTATATCTGATCCTTCTGGAAGCCATCAGGCCCCATCTCCATCCACCAGTCCAGGAAGTTGGGCTGCCACTCTTCCAGGGCGCGCTGCAGCTTGCGATCGGACGACAGGTTGACATTGTTGGGAATCTTTTCACTGGAAATGAAGCTCATGTTCTCCTCCAATCGAACTCGGGGCGTTCCGGGCGTCCGTACAGGGTGAGGGCGCCTTTTTCTCCAACGGCGTTGGGCCTCTGGAAAATCCAGTTCTGCCAGGCGGACAGCCGGCCGAAGATCTTGGTTTCGAGGGTCTCCGGACCGGCGAAACGCAGGCTGGCCTCCATGCCGGTGAGCGCGTCGGGCGACATGCTCGCGCGTTCCTCCACGGCCAGGCGGATTTCATCCTCCCAGTCAATGTCGTCGAAGGCCGCGGTGACCAGACCCTGCTTCTCCGCCTCCGCGGCGTCCAGCTTGCCGCGCAGCTTCGCCACCGCGGCGGCGTGATCCGCATCGTTGAGGAACCGGGTCTGGATGCGGGTCAGGCCGTTCCCCATGGGATAGGCTCCGCCATTGAACTCGCTCAGGGCGATGGTTACATCCTTCGCATCGAGCATGTAGGCCCGGTCGCTCGCCAGCGCCAGTTCCAGCATGGTTCCCGCGAAACAGGTTCCCTGATCGATGATCGCGAAGAAGCTCTTCGCGGTGTAGTCCATGCGCTTGAGGGTGCGCCGGATAAACAGCAGCACCTCGTTCACGAACCAATGCTTGCGGTGCTCCTGCAACTGGGCGTCCAACTGCAGAACCTTGTCGCTGTCTCCCTTGACGCTGACCAGCACCAGCCCGATCTCCGGGTGGTTGAAGCGCAGGTGCAGCAATGCGTCGTCCATCTCCCGGAATACCCGCAGCGGGTACCAGTCGGCGCCAAGCTGGGAGGGATCGGACGGCATCGCAGGAATTTCCGCCGGGCCGGTGATTTCCAGACGGGCGGTGCGCGGCGTAGGTCCCAGCAACAACTTGACATGGCGGTAGTGGATGCCATCTTCGCGGAGCTCCGGCTGGAGCGGCGTCAATTTCACACCCTTGCGATCCGGACGGCCCGCGCCCGCGATCTGTTTGACCCGCGCCTCCACCTCTTGCCAGAAACGGGAGGAAGGAAACACTTCGTCCACCAACCCCCACTCGACAGCCTTTTTGCCTTTGATCCCTTCCGCCAGCGTGCAGAAAATGTCGGCGCGATCCTTCCGGACCTTGCGCTTGTCCACCACGCGGGTCAGGCCGCCAGTGCCGGGCAGCACCCCCAGATAAGGCACTTCCGGCAGCGCCACCGCCGATCGGCGGTCTTCAATCAAATAAATCTTCTCGCAGGCCAGCGGCAGTTCGTATCCGCCGCCGGAGGCGATGCCGTTCAGCGCCGCGATATAGGTCTGGCCGCTGTTGGCGGTGGCGTCTTCAATCGAAAGGCGGGTCTCGTTGGTGTATTTGCAGAAATTCACCTTGAAGGCGTGCGCCGACGAGCCCAGCATGAAAATATTCGCGCCCGCCGAAAAGATGCCTTCCTGCGCGCTGGTCACCAGCACCGCCGTCACTTCCGGATGCTCGAAACGCAAGCGCTGCACGGCGTCGGCCAGTTCGATGTCCACGCCCAAGTCATAGGAGTTCAGCTTGAGCTGGTAGCCCTCGCGCATCCCTCCCTCTTCCTGGATATTCAGCTTGATTGTAGCGGCCGGACCATTGATTTCCAGCTTGATGTGCCGGTACCGCTCCGGACTGGTCTCGAAGTTGATGCGCTCAAAAGTCTGGTTCGTCTCGCCCATATGAACAAACAGTATCTACAGGGTTAATGTCTCCACGCCGCCGCCCTTGGCCGCCAGTCAATATTCATCACTGTGCCGGTCCGCGCCGTATAACGCCGTGCGCTAACTCACGATACGGTTACGTAACGGAAAAATTCCGCCGTTGCGATTCGCATCTTGCTTGACTCCCCCATGTCCAACCCCCATGCGCCGCCCTCTCCTTCACTGTATCCCAGCGCCCTATTCCGCATTGAATCCGCTCCGCCGCCGCGGGAGCCGGTCTCCAAACCATGATTTCGCCTCCATCGGACACACAACCTGGTATTGCCTTCCCTGAAGGGGAGGTGTAGGCTGCCGTCCATCCAATCAACCACTTCTGGGGAGGCGTGTGCCATGGAAAGGCGTATTGGTTTTCCAGCGTTCGTGTGTCTGATGGTGATGCTGACGGCGTGTGATTCTTCCACCACCAGCAGCGATGCCGGCGGACTTCTTCCTGATGGCGCCGCCCCGGCAGACAGTGGTCCTCCGGCAGGGGATTGGGCGGCGAGCCCCGAACGCGACATCTTCCGCAAGGGCGCGGATATCCTGTCATCAATCATGGCGACCATGGCGGTGGCGGACTCGTTTTTCGCCTTCGATCCCACCCTGGACACCTCGAAAACCGCGGAAGAAAACGCGGCGGCGATTCAGCAAACCATCACTGTCGAGTCCAAAAGCTGCGCAAAAGTCAGCCTGAACGGGACTTCCGTCACGGCGGATTTCGGATCGGGCTGCACCCTGGCCAATGGCATGCAGGTAGCGGGCGCCGCAACCGCATCCGTCGGCAAGGAAGGGTCCACCATCACGGTCAAGTTGATCCTCAACGGCTTCCACGTAAACGGAAAATCCGCCACGGGAACCCTGGTGTTCACCACCACCAACGGCAGCGACTTCACGGTGCAGGCGGACATGACCTTCTCTGGAGACAAAGTCTCCGGAACCCTCACCATCAAGGGCGCCAACGGTTCATTCACCGCAAACGGCAGTCTGAGCGCCACCCAGGCGGGCGTGCCGCTGACCATCGCCATCAACAATGTGGTCTGGTCGAAGGGCAAATGTTATCCGGAGGCTGGGTCGGTTTCCGTCACCTCGGGACGGGTGACCATCACCTACACCTTCAGCGCCCAGACCGCGGATACGGGGGTGGTCACCGTCACCCAGGGCCGCTCCACCAATACCGACACCCTGCCCGCCTATGGTTCATGTCCGGTATCATCCGCCGATGCGGGCGCCGCGGACACTGGCGCCAGTGACGGCGGAATGTTGAAGGACGCCGGCGGCCTGCGCGACCGGTAAGCAGCGTATACGGCGATCAACCCGTCTCGGCCCTCTGCGGGATATTCGCTCCGTCACATGGATGGGAGGATTGACGCAGAATGACCCATCCATGGTACATCCGGGGGGAAAGTCCCGGGAGCGCCGTGGAACAGAATCCGGTCAGAGCCACAGCACGTCCAACTCCGCCACACCAGGTCACCGCCACCCGGCGGCGGCCGCCGCCGGAATCATTCTGGACGCGGCTGGAAATGTCCCTGCTGCCACGGGACCAGGATGAAGCCGGACATTGGCGTTTCATTCTGTTTCTGAAGGTGTTGGCGGGGGCGGGACTGATCGGTGTTTTCTGGCTGCCCTTTCTGATTTTCACCGGCCGCTGGCCCGTTACCTGGCTTTCAGCGGCGTGGATCACCGGCGTGGCCGTCAGTTTCGCGCTCGCCCTCAAGGGGTGGCGGCTGGCTTCGCTGCTGGTGTTTGTGGCGATGAGCACCGTGTGCATCAGCCTGGGCGCCGTGCTGTTTGTCAGCCTGCCGGCCTTCTATTATTGCAGCTTCATCATCCTGGTCGCTGGAGTGGCCCGCAGCCCCCGGGCCGCGCTCTACGTCACCCTGGGTTGCGGGGGGCTGTATATCCTCGCGTTGTGGTGGCTGATCACCAGCCTGGGCAGGCTGCCCCCTTCGCCGCATGGCGGCGATCCGCTGATGGCGGCATGGTCCCCGCCCCTGTTTCTGCTGGCCTTCGGCGGCACCACGTACTGGCTGTCCTCGACCTTGAGCGGCCTCACCTGGCGTCTCTCCCGCTCCATGATGGACATCGAACAGAAGAGCCGCGACATTGAATCGTTCGTGATGAGCGTCTCCCACGATCTGAAAAATCCGATCGTTTCCATTTCCGGCTTTGCCGAATTGCTGGAGCGCGGCGATGTGGATGACAAACAGCGTTCCCTGTATCTGCAGCGCATCCGCGCCAACGCCGAACGCCTGCACAACCAGGTACAGGGCCTGCTGGAATACATCCGCGTGGGGCAGGAAGAAACCCTGCGCGAGTTCCTGTCGCTCGACGATATTGTGCGCGAGGCCCTGGGCGGCCTGGTTGATACCGCCCAGCAGCGGAATATCCAGTTTCACGTGCAGGAAAACATGCCGGACCTGTTTGGCGACCGCCGGCAACTGGTCAGCCTGGTCCATAATCTGGCGTCCAACGCCATCCGTTATGGCTGCTCCGAGCCCAATCCATCCATCATTATTGGAGCGCGGAACGAGGGAACCGATGTGGTGTTCTGGGTCCGGGACAACGGCCGGGGAATTGATCCCGCGCACCACAAATCCATTTTCCGCATCTTCTACCGGGTGAATCCGGAAAAACCCGGCGGCACTGGCATTGGACTGGCGATGGTGGCGAGCATTGTGGAACGCCACCGCGGCCGCATCTGGCTGGAAAGCCAGCCCGGCAAGGGGGCCACCTTTTATGTGTTGATTCCCAACCGCCCGACCGAGTTTTCCATGGCCCACGCCCGTCAGCCGCGGGGGTGATCCGGGGGCGCCGTCTCTTCTCCAACCGGCGCGCCGGCATGCCGCTCCAAACAAGGGCGGAAGAACTGTTCCGCCCTCCGAATCCGAATCAGGGAATCTCCACCCGATCAAAAATCTGCTTGACGATGGTGTCGGAGCTGATGTTCTCCGCCTCGGCTTCGTAGGTGGGGATCACGCGGTGGCGCAATACGTCCGGGCCGATGGCCTTGACATCCTCCGGCATGACAAACCCGCGGCGCTTCAGAAAGGCGTGGGCGCGCGCCGCCTTGGCCAGAAAAATTCCCGCGCGCGGAGAGGCGCCGTATTCGATCATTCCCTTCAGGTTGGGCATGCCAAAGCGGGCGGGCTCGCGCGTGGCGAAGACCAGATCGAGGATATAATCCTTGAGCTTGGCGTCCATGTAGATATGAGCGGCGGCCCGGCGCGCGTTGAGGATATGGGATAGGTCAATCACCTTGCCCGCGCGCGGCTCGGTCTCGGCGGTCATGCGTTCGAGAATCACCCGCTCCTCGTCACGGGTGGGATAGGTTACGCGCACCATCAGCATGAAGCGGTCCACCTGCGCCTCGGGCAAGGCGTAGGTGCCTTCCTGCTCGACCGGATTCTGCGTCGCCATGACGACAAAGGGTTGGGGAAGATCATACGTCCGATCGCCGATGGTGACCCGGTGTTCCTGCATGGCTTCCAGCAAGGCGGACTGCACCTTGGCTGGCGCGCGGTTGATCTCGTCAGCGAGCACCAGGTTGGCGAAAATCGGGCCATGGCGCACGGAAAACTGTCCGGACTGCTGGTTGTAGATCATGGTGCCCGTCAGGTCCGCGGGCAGCAAATCCGGCGTGAACTGGATGCGCGAGAAAGCGCCGGTGATGCAATCGGCCACGGTTTTGACCGTGCGGGTCTTCGCCAGCCCCGGCACGCCCTCCAGCAGGATATGGCCATCGGCCAGCAAGGCGATGAGGATGCGCTCGATCATCGCGCGCTGCCCCACGATTACCTGGCCAATGGCCGCGGTCAGCGGTTCGACGAAGGCGCTTTCCCGGTCAATCAAATCCTGGAGGGCTTTGAGATTGGCGTCCATGGCTCTCCTGCTGGCGGTGTCTGGCGCTGAACAGCGCCCGGGCCGTTGAAGCCGGGAGTTTATGCCCCAATCACCCCCTCGCCGGCAATGGAGGCGCCAATGGCCGTGCGGATTTTTCCGCCGCGTTTCAACATATAGCCCGCCGCGCTGAACCGGACGTGGAATGGCGTCACGTCCGCTCCGGTGACTGAATCGGCTGATTTCCTGACAACATGCTCCGGGCCGGCGGCGATGCAAATCGAGCCGCGCCTGCTTTGCCCGGAAAGCCGCCGTTCCGTCCACCCGTTGATATGGCCGTGGCCTCCCCCTTGAAGGGGATATCGCCACGGCGATTTTACTTCACGCCGCCCGCCGGGGTCTTCGCAGCGGAGTTGCATTTGAACCGGGGCAGGGGCTACCCTTTGATATCCGTGTGGTGCGCGCGGGAGGAAAAGCAATGAAGAGACGGTTTCCCGGATGGATCGCGGCGCTGATTCTGGCGCTGACGGCGGGGGCGGCGTTCGCCCAACAACCGCCCAATGTCTGCAAGGGCGGGAATATCCAGGACAAACTGCAGGTGCTCCGCCGCATGAGCCTGGATATCCGCGGACGGGTTCCCGATCTGGCCGAATACGAACTGGTCATCCAGAAAGGTGATTTGCCAGGCGGCCTGATCGACGCCTGGCTGGAGAGCGAGGACCATTTCTCGGTGCTGAAAAATTACCACCGCGATCTGTTTTCACTGAACAACATCACCCAGCGGCTCGCCAACTCGGCTTTTCTGCTGCGCAAGGGCGACTACAACAAGAAAGACACCGAACCCCCGGTGTACTGGATCATCAGCGGCGGCAGGTCCAGCATGTGGCGCGGGGTGTACGAGCCCTGCTGGAACAAACCCTCCCGCACCGGCGCATGGGGCGCCATCGAAAAATGGGCCGATGATCCCGCGCGTCCCGATGTGAAAAAAGAAGGTTATGTGGAGGTATCGCCCTACTGGGCGCCCAACACGAAAATCCGCGTGTGCGCCTTCGACGCCCAGGAAACCGTGACCACGCCCAACCCCCGGGGCGGCGCGGATATAGACTGCTCCACCCTGCAGGGATCGAATGTCGCCGCCTGCGGATGCGGACCCAATCTGCGCTTCTGCCAGTCGGTGGAAGACCTCACCATGGTCCGCATCGCCAAGGCGATGGATGATCAGCTTCTGCGCTTCGCCGATCGCGTGGCGAGGGAAAACCGCCCCTACACGGACCTGATCACCGCGAAAGACATGGAGATCAACGGGCCGCTGTCCCATTACCTCAAATACCAGACCCAGACCGGTCCGAATATCCTGTTCGCCCTGCCCAACCAGAATCATCCCGTACCGGATATCCCCTTCACGCAGTCGGACAAATGGGTGGAGGTCCAGCGGGGCGGCCGCCACGCTGGGCTGCTCACCATGCCGGGATACCTGGTCAAATACCAGACCAACCGCAGCCGCGCGAACCGTTTCTACAACGCCTTCCTCTGCCAGTATTTCGAGGCCCCGCCCGGCGGTTTACCGACCGCGTCCGACGCCTGCCATTCCGAACCGGACCTGACCAAACGCTGCGGCTGCAACTACTGTCACCAGACCGTGGAGCCCGCGGCGGCGTACTGGGGGCGCTGGGCCGAGGCCGGGCTGGCGCCGCTGGAGCCCGTGGATGAAAAAAACCAGCCTTTGTTCGCCAAATTCCGGCAGGAATGCGCAGGCAAAAACGCCGGCAAGAATCCGGTGTGCAAGCGCTTCTACCTGACCGAGGCGCATCATGAATCGGAGAAGCCATATCTGGGCCACCTGCTTCCCTATGTGTTCGCCGGCGCCCAACGCGAGAAGAATATCGAGGCGGGGCCGATGGGAATCGCCCAGGAAGCCATCAACAACGGCGAATTCGCCCGCTGCACCGTGCGCAAGATGTGGAAAAAATACATGGGCCGCGATCTGATGCTGGACGAAGAGCCGGTGCTCGCCGATCTGGCGGCCAAATTCCAGGCCGGCAATCACCGGCTCAATGGACTCATCAGAAATATCCTGAGCCGCCCGGAATATATCGAGGGAGAGCGCTTCCAGAAGGGGGGCCGGCCATGAAACGCATTCTGATCCTGACACCGGCCCTGGCGGTGGCGATATTCTGCGCCTGCTCTTCTGGCGGTGAAGAACCCGCGGGCCCTCTTCCCGGCGATCAGCCGCCCGGCCAGCAGACCCCGCAACCGGATGGCGGCGCCGCGCTGCCGCCAGACCACCCCCCTGTGACCGGGGAAGACCCCCCCGCCCCACCCACCGGCAAGGCCACCCGGCGCATGAGCGTGGACCAACTCCGCCGCTCCCTTCCCATTCTCTTTGACGGACGGGAATGGATTCTCGAAGACAAGAAGAACCGCATCAACCTGCTCGATGGAACCCTGCAGGCCATTGAAAAATATGACCAGAACGGCGGCAAACTGATCCCCGGGCTGGCGGGAACCCTGGGAGAGGCGGATTATCTTCTCACCTCGCAGAGCAACCTGGACCCCAATACGCTGTTCTCCCGCTACATGGATGACATGGCCCTGAGCATGTGCGGCGCCGCACTGGTCGAGGATGGCAAGAACTCCGTTTCCGCGCCGGAGAAACGCATCATCCTTCGTTACCCGGTGGATGTGGATCGCAACCTCCGCTACCTGCGGCTGAAATTCCATGGCGTGTATGTTCCGGAAAACACCACGGATGGAATCCGGGAACTGCGCCAGCTTTATGACAACACGCTCAAACAGCCCAACGGCAACCCTGGCGCCGCTTGGCTGGCGGTTTGCGTGGCTCTGGTATCCTCGCCAGAGATGATGACCTACTGACAGGAGCCGGACATGAAACTCAAACGGCGATCCTTTCTGAAGCTGGCGGGCGCCGCCGCGGGAGCGGCGATGTTGGCTCCCTCCCTGGACATGGCGGAAGCCCTGGCCGCCGTGAACCCGAAGCGGCGCTTCATCTTCGCTTATTTTTCCGGCGGTTGGGACACCCTGCTCAGCCTGGACCCGCGCGATCCCAATCAATTCACCGGGGACCGCATCGGCGAAACCCTCATCCAGCCCGCGTGGGAGATGATCCCGGCGAATTTCCCGAAGACCATCAATCAGCCGTCCGGATCAAATATCGGTTTTGGTCCGGTGGTGGGCGAATTCGCCAGACACTTCGATGTCAGTTGCGTGGTCCGGGGAATCTCCATGGACACCGTGACCCACGAGGTGGGACGCCGCTACTTCCTCACCGGACTGCCGCCGCGCGGACTGACCGCCGCCGGCTCCGCCGCGCCCACCCGCATCGTGGCGCAACAGGGAGACCAGACGCCCATCCCCAACTTGGTGTCGCGGGTGGAATCCTACAACGACAACCTGCCCACCTTCGCCACCGGGCTTGCGGTCAACAGCGTCAGCGATCTGGTGTTCACGCTGTCGGATCTGTGGCCGGAGAACCTGAGGTTCATCCGCGAACAGGTCAATGTCTTCCGCGACGGCAAGGTGATTTGCGATCCAGCGGACGCCAACCGGCGCGGCTTCATGAACCTGTATCAGGAAACCCAGGGCAAGGCCCGCGACCTGCTGGCGAAAAATCTCGGCCAGCATTTCAATTTCCTGGATGGGCGCGACGCCGCCATGCAGAAAATCCGCCAGCGTTATTCCATCAACAGCATGGACAGCGGCGCGGCGCAGGCGGCCATGGCGTTTCAGGCGCTCAAACTGGGCATCGCCCAGTGCGTGAGCATTGAAATCGCGCGCAACCTGGACACGCATGATGACAACTGGTCCGACGACCAGCCCAACAACCAGGCGGCGGGTTGGAATGCGCTGGCCACCCTGGTCAACGACCTGAAGAACGAGCCTCATCCGGATGGCGGAACGCTGATCGAACACACCACCATCCTGGTGTGGAGCGAATTCGGACGCACCGCGCTGCTCAACGTGCGCAATGGCCGTGACCACTCGCTGTCGTCTTCCTGCGTGCTGATTGGCGCCGGCGTCCCGCACAACAAGGTCATTGGCAAAACCACGGACCGCGGCATGAATCCCGCCCCGGTGGACCCGGTCACGGGAATCCCCCAGGACACCGGGGTCACCATCACGCCGCCGCTGGTGCTGGCGTCAATCATGCAGTCCGCGGAACTGAACACGGACAAACTGCGGGTCCAGGGACTGCCCTGCCTGATGGCCTGATTCCAACCGCTCCGCGCCCGGCGGCGGCCGGGCGCGCGATGGAGAAAGGCCGCGGTTGAACCAACGCGAGCCGGTTTATTCCTGGCGGCGCAACACCATCCCGTATTCGCCCACCGCCCAGAACACGCCATCCCAGCCGCCAAGACCGGTGATTTTGTGGTAGCACGCGGTGTCCTGGCTGACCGGCTGACCGGCCTGGATTCCCACCCGGGACATGAATCCAAAGTCTCCCGCGCCCCACACATCCGTCCCGTTGCTCCACACGGCGTTGGTGCGTTGCGGACCGAACCGGTACTCCCAGCGAGCGGTCGCATTCCGGCCATATACGCCTCGCGTGGTCGCCGCCCAAACATTGCCAAAATTATCCGGCCAGATTCCGTAGAAAGTGCTTTTGTCTATGGGAGCGGCGGAGCCATACCACTGATCGGGCAAACGGTAGTCCATGTACAAGGAGGCGCCCTGATGACCACCCACCCAAACCTCCTTGCTGTTGCCGAGAATGGAGTACCACGGCTGATCGCCCTGGGTGTCCAGTTCCCACGCGCCGCTCTTGAGAGTGAGCAACACGCCCTTGTCGCCCACGGCCCACACATTCTGCGCATCCTTGCCCCAGATGGATCGGATGACCGCCGTGGAGCCGGTGGGAACTTTCTTCCACGCCGATCCATTCCAGTTGGAAGTGTAGCCGTCCGTTCCGGTGATCCACAGATTGTTGGCCGCGCTGCCCCAGGCGCCATACAAACCGGGACTGCCCGCGGCGGTTTCCTGTTTCCATTCGCGCCCATCCCAGCGCAGGATGGTTCCGCGATCGCCCACCGCAATCACTTCATTGGGGGTGACCGCCCACACGCCACGCAGGGAGTTTGGGGTCGCCGACACATGGAATTGCCGCAGTCCGCCAAGACCGCCGCGCGCCATGGCGCCGTAAGGACCCGCCGTCCAGACATCGTTGGCGCCCGCGATCGCGAGGGCGTTCCAGCCGCTCGTTCCCGTGGAGGGAATGACTTTCCATGCAGCGCCGTCATAGTGAAGGACCGATCCTTTTTCCGACACCGCGTAGATATTGTTGGACGCGGTTCCGGTGATCGCCTTCATGTCTTCCCGGATGGGCGGGGTCACGAAATTCCAGCGCAGTCCATCGTAATGCACCATGAAGCCGTTCTCGCCCACCGCCCAGATGTCGTCGGCGTTGGCCCCCCAGATGGCGTTCAGCCGGCCGGTGGCGGGCAGATTCACGCGCTCCCAGGAATTGCCGTTCCACAGCGCCATGCCGTCGCCGCTGACATATACGCTGTTTTTCCCCGACCCCCAGACGCCGCGAATGATCCCCTTCAGGAAGGTGGGGGGATTGAACAGCCATTCCTTGCCATTCCAGCGGCGCACGGCGGCGGCCAGTCCCGCCGTTTCACCAACAGCCCAGATATCGTCCGGACCTGTTCCCCACAACCGCACATGATGTTCATTGCTGATCTTCGTGAACTCGCTCCACGACACGCCATTCCAGCGCAGCGCGGTCCCCGAGGCGCCCACCGCCCATGCGTTGTTGGGGGATGATCCCCATACGGCGTAGAGCGGCTCGCGGGTCATGCGCTTGATCCAGTTCCATTTGCGTCCGTCCCAACGCAGGGTGGTCCCCCCTTCTCCCACCGCCAGGATATTGTCCGGCGCGAAGGCGTGCAGACCGTGAATGGTGTTGCCTTGGGGAAGCGGGTTGGACCAGCACCAGCCATCCTCCGAGCAGACCGGATCCGGACGCGAGGGTGGAGGCGGAGTTTCATCCTCGCATTTCTGCCGGGCGTTGCAGGTTTTGCCGGCGGGGCAGGTTCCGCAATTGAGACTGGCGCCGCAGCCATTGGAGGCCGGGCCGCACTCCGCCCCAAGTTCGATGCAGGTCAGGGGCTTGCAGGGATCGCCCGGCTTGCCGCAGCGGTTGGGTTGTCCGCCCCCCGCACAGGTATCCGGAGCCTGGCACGATCCGCACTCGATGAAATTCCCGCAGCCATCGGCGATGGAACCACATTCCGCGCCCTTGGACTGGCAGGTGGCTGGCGTGCATCCGCCGCCGCTGTCCGGACGCCCGGCGTCGGGTTGTCCGCCGCCGCCGGAACAGATGTTGAACAGACAATCCTGCCCCGGTTTGCAGTGGTTGTTGGTCATGCATTCCACGCAAACCAGCAGGCTGGGCTCGCAAAAGGGCTTGTCCGTGACCAGCAGGCACCCCTCATCATTGATGCAGGGGATCTGGCTGCTGGCGCATTTGCATTCGCCGCCCGAACACGAGCCGGAAGGGGCGTTGCGCACGGTCCGGCACAGGCGATCACAATCGGCGTTGACACAGGAGCCGCCGGCCGCGGCGTCTTCCTCGCCGCCCGCAAGCCCCCCGGGGGAGAAGGTTTGCTCCGCGCCGCAGCCCGCCAGCCAGGCGGTCAGCAGCCAAGCACACGCAACGAGTGAGAATTTCCGGATGGCGCCCATATCTCTTTCGCTCCCCCATGATCAGGTTGTTGTATGGAGTTATGGGGGCTATAGCGGATGGAGGGGGCGGATTCAAGGCGCAGCCGGCGCTGTCGCCTTTGGGAGACAGCAACATTCCGGTTCACTCCACCGCCAGCCGGATATGGCGTCCAGGAGGAAGTGAGCGATAATAATAAAAAACGAACAGCATTCCTGGGGAGACCATGGAATGCTATTCGTGATGTTGAGAAACGCGCCGCTCTTGCGGCAGGCTGGATCAGCCCGCGCCAGGCGTGGCGGCGTCGCCCGTGGTCGCGCTGCCGTCGGTCGAGGCGCCAGCGTCGCTGGTCTTGTCATCGCTGCAGCCAACGGTGAACAGGGACAACGCAAACAGCGCCGCCAGAGCGGAAATCAGGGCCTTCTTGGTCATTTTGGGTTCTCCTTCCCTCAAGTGGATTAAACGTCGCCCTCTATTGAAGAGACGAGGTCCTCAATTTTGGTTGACCGCGCTGTTATCCCTGATTCAACGCACGGCGTCAACAATTTTGGTGAGAAATTTTATTCGCATTGCAGCGCCAAACGTCAGACCCCCAAACGGCTCGCACGCGCGAGCCAGTTCCAATTCGATACGGATTCGGCCGGTTTCATTGCCTTGATGTTTTTCCAGCGGTTAAACTCCCGCTCACCCAAATGATGGGGGTATTCCGCATGCCCAGAATTATCCTGCTCCATGGCCGCGACGTGATCGCCGACCTGTATTTTCCGCAGTCCAAACAGAAAATCACCCTCGGACGCCAAAGCGAGGCGGATATCGGCATTCCCGACCCGGAAATCAGCCGCATCCACGCGGTGATTGAACAGAGCGCCGGCGAATACGTGATCACCGACGCCAACGCGAAAAACGGTCTGGTTTACAAACGCGAACGGGTGGCGCGGCATGTGCTAAAACCGGGAGATGAAATTGATATTGGAGTTTATACGCTGGTGTACAAGGGTGAAGAACTCGACATGATGGAAATGACGGATTCCAAAGGACAGGTGGTGGATGTCATTCCCGCCTCCCATGTGGTGACCAACAACGTGCTGGTTCCATCGCGATCCAAGCGCAGCATGTCGCGCCGGTCCGGCGAAACGGTCACTGTAAACATGGACCAGTTGGGCGCGCTGCAGCAGAACCTGCGCCAGAAGCGCGCCGCCTTCCTGGATCAGTTGGAAAATGGCGTGGTGAAGGGACGGGTGCCCTTGCAGCGCAACCGTCTGGTCTTTGGCAAGGGGGAAGACGCCAATATCCAAGTGGGGGGATTGTTCGCCCCCAAAACCTCGGCCGTGATTGAATTCATGGATGGAGGTTTTGTCATCCTGGGCCACAACAAACAGCTCGTGGTCAATGGCCAGCAGACAGAGCGCAAGAAACTTGCGGAAGGGGATCGCATCAGCGTGAGCGGCAGGGAATTTGTCTTTCACGACCGCGTGGCGCCGTAACTCCACGCGGGGCCATGCGCCGCAACTCCCGCGGGAAAGCCGGCCCCGCCGGCATCCTGGAAATCCCCGGCTTCCGGCCCACTCCGTCCTTCAGGACAGACGCCGGTTGATGAACTGATCATCCCGGCAATGGAATCGCGCGGACGGGCTGGTTGAACGCCGGCGTCCGCCCGGGGCTTCAACAAGGCGGAACGGCGCGGACGCATATTCGCGGGATTAGATCGCGTCGGGACCGCGTTCGCCCGTGCGGATGCGCACGACTTCCTCGACCGGCAGGACGAAAATCTTGCCGTCGCCGATGCGTCCGGTCTTGGCGGCGTTTTCGATGGCCTCGATCACCTTGGGCACCATCTCCTCGGTGCAGATGATTTCCAGCTTGACCTTGGGCAGAAAGTCCACCACGTATTCCGCGCCCCGGTACAGTTCGGTATGCCCCTTCTGGCGCCCGAACCCCTTCACATCCGTCGCCGTGATGCCGCTGATGCCAATCTCGCTGAGGGCTTCCTTGACCTCTTCCAGCTTGAACGGCTTGATGATCGCCTCGACCTTTTTCATACGCGCTCTCCGTCTCTGGATGTGCTCCGGTTAGCCTTCGTCTCCGTGTCCTGAACGGTGCATCATGCCGGCGCCGGACGACGCAAGATAACTGTATGCGTCTTCCCCATGCACGCTCAAGTCCAGGCCCATGAGTTCGTCGTCCTTGCTGGGGCGCAGGTCCATGACCGCCTTGAGCGCGTACAGGATCGCCGCCGTCGCGATTGCGGCCAATCCCGCCGCGCCCAGCACGCCGGCGATCTGCTCCGTCAACTGACTGGCGTTGCCATGAAGCAGACCATCGTCGCCCGCGGGATTGACCGCCTTCGCCGAAAAAATTCCGGTGGCGAGGGCGCCCCAGGTTCCGCCCAGACCATGGACGCCGAAGACGTCCAGGGCGTCATCGTATCCAAAACGGGGCTTGAGCCAGTTGACGCCCAGGTAACAGATGGCGCCGCCGCCCAGTCCCATGATCAGGGCCGATGGAACGGTGACGAATCCCGCTCCCGGGGTGATGGCCACGAGTCCCGCGACCACGCCCGAAACCACGCCCAGCACGGTGGGTTTGCCGCGGTGAATCCACTCCACCGCAATCCAGCCCAGCCCGCCCGCGGCGGCGGCGGAATGCGTGGTGGCGAAGGCCAGGGCCGCCAGTCCGTTGGCGGCGAGCGCGCTGCCGACGTTGAAGCCAAACCATCCGAACCACAGCAACGCCGCGCCGATCACCGTCATGCCCAGGTTGTGCGGCGGAAAAACCTGTCGCGGGTAGTTGTACCGTTTGCCGATGATGAGCGCCGCGACCAGCGCGGATACGCCAGAGCTGATGTGGACAACAGTGCCGCCAGCGAAATCCAGCGCCCCGAATTGCTGAATCCAGCCGCCGCCCCATACCCAGTGCGCCAGCGGCGCGTAGACAATGGTCAACCACAGCAGCGAAAACAGGATGTAGGCGGGAAAGCGGATGCGCTCCGCGTAGGCGCCGCTGATCAACGCCACCGTGATGACGGCGAAGGCGCCCTGGTACATGGCGAAGAGCAGATGCGGGATGGTCGCCGCCAGCGGCGCGCCCTCCTGGCCCACGCCGCGGAAGAACAGGAAATTCAGGCCGCCGGTCAGACCGGCCACGTCGGTTCCGAAGGACAGCGTATATCCCCACAGCACCCAGGCCACGCTGATGAGACATAGCGCGAACACGCTGTGCATCAGCGTCGAAAGGAAATTGATGCGCCGGACCAGGCCGCCATAAAACAACGCCAGACCGGGGGCGGTCATCATGATCACCAGCGCGGTGGACATCAGCAGCCAGGCGGTGTCGCCGGTATCCAGTTTGGGCGGTTCGGGGGCGCTTTGGGCGTAAGCCGTCGAAGCGGCCGCGATGACAAGCAGGAAAGCGGCGGGCAGCCGCCAGTGGAAGGAAGCCTTGGTCATAAAGGTGCGACTCCGGGGCCGGACAGGCCATAACGCGGTGCGTTAGGGGGATGATACGCAAGCGGCGATGGAATGCAACGGTTTTTGTTGCACCGCGTCATCAACGAATCAAACGATCAGTATGTCAGGGGGTGGGGCGCGGATGATTTCATTGGCGCGGAAGAGTGGTTTGCCCCGGTACGCCCTTTTAATGATGATCCCGCCCCGGATATTTCCAGGCAGGGCCTCGATATCCTGTATGCGGCGGCCGGATTTGCCGTGCGGGTTCATGTGATCGCTTCGCCAATCGTCCACATGGATATCAAACCCATGGCGAAGCCCCGTCCCCCTGTTCCGTAACGTCCCTGAATGACACAGGCTGAATGAATCGGGAGCCGCATCATTGCCATCGGTCATCCAAAGGATGGACAATAGCACGGTCCCGGTCTAGCATGCTCCACCATAGGGAAGCAGTATCGGGCGGCGGTCCGGATGGCGCCTCCCGGCCCAGGCGGTTGTTCGCCGGTCCGGCGCGGGGGAGCAGGAAAGGCACACATGAAACACCACTATCGCCTGTGGCTGATGGTTTTCACGGTTGCACTGGCGGCGTGCAGCCAGAGCGGCAAACCACCGGAGTCCGGCGCCAACGCGCCTGCGCCCACCGCGGCGACCCCATCGGCGCTGCAGGCTGCCCAAGCCGCGACACCAGGGGCTTCGCCCTTCGCCCTCAAGACCAGCGCCTCGCCGCTGCAATACCATTCCGCC
The DNA here is from genome assembly GCA_022072125.1 of Myxococcota bacterium. GTDB lineage: Bacteria > Myxococcota > JAJVIH01 > JAJVIH01 > JAJVIH01 > JAJVIH01. The sequence continues at coordinate 19,834 of JAJVIH010000041.1, forward strand.
ACCCTGGCGGTGGTTCCAGTGGGCGACACTCCCGGCGCCATCGCCATCCACGGCGGGCGCAGCGAAGAGCGTCCCTACGGGCCGGAAGCCTTCGCCATCACCCCCGACGGCGCCACGCTGGCGATCGCCGACAGCATCAAGGGCCGTATTTTTGAGTTGAAAGCTCCTTCGTGGAAAGCCAACCTGCTCGCCGAGGATGAAAGCCTGAAGCAGGCGGATCAACTTCTGATGGACCAGAACAATTTCCTGGTTCACTCCGGCAAGTTGGAGAAATGGCTGACCACCACCATCACGGCGTCCACGGCGGGCGGACCAGTCAAGCTGGCTCCCTGGAAAGACTGGCTCCCCGGCGCCATCGCGAAAAACGCGGTCAGCCCGCTGGCCTTGATGGCGGAACTGAACCTCAACGGCAAACTGCCCTTGTCCAACCCGGAGACCTACGCGGTCAGCCGCGTCACCAATGGCAAGGCGGAAATTGGTCTCTACATCAACCAACAGGAAAAGCCCCTCGAAGCCATCCCGGTGGAAGCGCCTGAAAACGGCGACATCGGATCGGTGCAACTGCTTTTCCGCGATGACAGCGGGGATATCTACGCCCATATCGAATTGCTGAACCAGGGCGGCGGCCCCATCAAGGTGCGCCGTTTTGTGGTCCGTTATCATCCAGGGGCCAAGGTCCGCCGGGCCGTGGTGGAGATTCCAATGGACGTATTGACCCAGCCCGCCCACGACCTCCGGGTGGACGCCAAGGGCAATATTTACGCCATGCTCGTGCGTGAAAATGGCGTGGAGATCCGCAAATGGAACGCTCAGTAATCTTCACCCGCGGCGTTCTCGCCGCCATGATGATCCTGGGCTCCGGCGGCGCGGCCCACGCCCAGTGGACCCGCCAGGACGCCCTCAATCTGGCGCGCCAGTACGCCGAACACCAATGGACCTGCGGCGCCAACAACACCCGCGCAAGCTGTTCCAGCAATTACACCTGCGATTGGACGGCGGGCCAGCGCGTGACAGGCCTGCCTTACGACTGGGGCGGATACAAGACCATCGCCCAGTTCGAGACCGATCTGCGCAATGGCCAGGCCGCCGGCTCCCACAAGGTCCATGGCGTGCTGTCCTGCACCACCGGCGTGGATTGCTCGGGTTATGTGTCGCAGGTCTGGCGGATCGGCCATAATTCCACCAGCACCATGCACAACGTCTCGCGCACCATCTCGCGCAGCGAGGTGCTGCCCGCCGACGCCTTCAATGACGCTGGCAGCCATATCGTGCTGTTTGTCTCGTACCTGGCGAATGGCGCGCCGCAGTATTACGAAGCGGCCGGCGGCGCCAAGAAAGTTCGCCTCAACACAACCGGCGGATGGCGCTATCTCGATGGATACACCCCCATCCGTGTCAATGGGTTCGCCAACCAGACCACGCCGCCGAACCCCGGCCCTACTCCAACCCCAACTGGTCCGGCCGGGACGGTGGATGATCCCATCATCGTCAACCGTTTCCCCTACTCCGACAACCGCGACACCACCTTCGCGCGCAGCGACCGTTTCAACGTCTATAACTGCGCCACCGACAAGCGCCAGAACGGCGGCGAATACCTCTACCGCATCGAGGTTCCCTCCGCCGGCTCCCTGACCGCTTCCGTTTCCGACGGAACGGGCGTGGACGTGGATGTCCATTTCCTGACTTCGCCGGACGCCAACGCCTGCATCACGCGCAACGACGTCACCGTCACCACCTCGGTGCAGGGGCGCGGGACTATCTGGCTGTCGGTGGATACCTGGACCAATTCCTCGGGCGTCGAGTACCCGGGACCTTATTCGTTGACCATCAATTTCACCGCACGTCCTGGCGGAACCACCGACGCAGGCGCCGCCGATTCCGGACTCCGCGACACGGGCAGCTTTGATTTCGGTTCGGGATTCAACCCTGAACAGGACTCCGGTGTCCGCGACACGGGTTCGACCGCGGATACCGGCGTGAAGGATGCCGGTCCGGCTTTCGACGCGGGCTCCAAGGATGCGGGAACGGGGACAAAGGATGCGGGCGCCTTCGACGCTGGCAGCGGGGTCAAAGACGCGGGCTCCACCACCAAGGACGCCGGAACCGGGACCAAGGACGCCGGAACCGTTCCCGATGGCAATACCGTGATTGATGTTCCAGTCACCAAGGATGGCGGCGAACCGGATCCCAATGATCCCGGAGACCCGGGAACCGATCCAGGTGATCCGGGGACTGATCCGGGTGATCCGGGAGCGGACCCCGGCGATCCCGGCGCGGACCCGGGAAGCGGCGGTATTGATCCCAACGACAAGCCCGAGGGTGATGCGCCCTTGCCCACGGAAGACGATCCCGAGCCGCCAGCGCCTCCAGCTCCGCGCGCCGGTGACAACGAGGAAGAGGAAGACGTGGACGCCGGGGTGGCGGGAGATCGTGGCCGCAAAACCACGCCGCCGCAGGCTTCGGACGGCTTCACCAGCACGCCAAGGAATCCGTTCGAGGGTTGCAATTGCGCCGTGGGCGGCAGCCAGCCTTCTGCTTCGGCCTGGTTGTGGTTGCTGGCCTGCGCGCCAGTCGCACTCTTGCGCCGCCGCCGCCGCAGGTTGTAAGAAACCCGGGCATTAAGAAACTCTGGTACGCTCAACGCGGCCGCAGGGGGCCTCTCGCGACCGCGCTCTTTTGGGGAAGGGAGGGGCATGTGAAAACCGCTCTGAAGGTGGTTCTTGGACTGGTGGCGCTGGTGTTGGTTGGGGTGGGGTCGGCGGTAGGGTACGTGGCCACGGTGGGCATTCCCACCTACGAAGTCCCACAAGTGGATGTGAAGGTCGAGGTGACTCCGGCGCGGGTGGAGCGCGGCAAACGTTTCGCTCGCATGTTGTGCGCCGGTTGTCATCTCGCTCCGGACAAAGACGCCTTGGTTGGCCGGTATTTCCTCGATCTGCCGAAGGAATTCGGTGATATCTGGTCGAAAAACATCACCCAGCATCCCGAATATGGCATTGGCAAATGGACCGACAGCCAACTCGTGGTTTTGCTGCGCACCGGCATCCGTCCTGACGGGACCTGGATTCCGCCGTACATGCCCAAGCTGGTGCATGTCTCCGACGAGGATGTTTATTCCATTATCGCTTTTCTGCGGTCGGATGATCCGTGGGTGAAACCGCAGGCGATTCCCAATACGCCTTCAAAGCCGTCGCTGCTGACCAAGCTGTTGTCCCATGGACCATTCAAGGCGCCGCCATTTCCGTCTCAGCCCATTGTCGCGCCGCCCGCTTCGGATCAGGCGGCGACCGGAAAATACCTGGCCTTCGCGCTCGACTGCTACACCTGCCATTCGAAGGATTTCAAAAGCATGAACATCATGGAGCCGGAAAAGAGCGAAGGCTTCATGGGCGGCGGCAACACCATTCTCGACGCGGAAGGCAATCCCATCCTCTCGCCCAACATCACGATGGATGAAGAGACCGGCATCGGTAAATGGACAGAAGATCAGTTCGTGCGGGCGCTCAAACACGGCGTCCGTCCCGACGGCCAGATCAACCGCTATCCGATGGAGATATATTCCGGTCTGACCGATGATGAGGCGAAGGCGATTCATGCTTACCTGCGGACCGTGCCCAAACTGTCCCACAAGGTGGACCGGTCCGTGGGGCCGCGCCAGGAAGATCCCGCCATCACCGACGGAAAACTGGTCTACCAGAAATACGGATGCGCCGCCTGCCATGGCATGACCGGCATGGGGATCTGCGACTTGCGGGGCTTCAAGGCGAAGTACCCGGACGCGGGCCAGCTTGTCGCCTTCATCAAGAAGCCTCAGGCCACCGTGCCCGACAGCCGCATGCCCGCGTGGGACGGCGTCATCAAGGAAGCGGAATACGCTCCCCTGCTGACCTTCCTGGAGACCCTGAGCGCGCCTGCCGCAGCCTCCGCGGCGAAGTAACAGGCGGCAAGCACGCCGGTCCCTGGGGAGCGGCGTCCTGTCGCTGCTTTGTCAAATCCCGCTCCGCATCCGCCCCAATACCAGCAAACAAAAAGCGCGGTGGATCGATCCAACTCGTTCTGGCGACGCGGATCAATCCCAGGGGAAGAAGATATGCGGCAAGGTGGGGAGAAGGCCCGGGGTTCCCATCACGAAATGCCCGTCCGTCGCCCTGCCGCCCTGGCTGCCGCCGGCTTTTGCGTTGAACCATTGTCGCCGGGGTACGCTTCAAAGCTTCTGATTCAGCCCCGGACATATTACAGATCGCCTTCCGGCGGCGGAGACGCCATTCAAGCCAGTGACTGACCGCCACGGTCAAGAAGGACGGATTATTTTTCCCGGGACCAGAGGCCGGTCAGCGTGACGGCGGACAGGCTGTGTGATTTCGCCGCGGCTTCAATGGCGCGGACATCCGCGCCGGGCTTGACCGGCAACACCGCCGTCTTCAGGGCGTACAGGGTGAAATTGTAATGGTGAACCGGGCCCGGCGGCGGACAAGGCCCACCCCATGCGATCTCGCCGAAATCGGTCTTGCCCTGTTTGGCTCCGGTGGGCAGGTTCTTGCCGCCGGCCGCGCCCGCGTTTCCGGGCAGGCCCTTCGCAGCGGCAGGAATGTCGTATACCGCCCAGTGCGTCCATCCTTCCTTGCGCGGCGCATCGGGATCGTGAACCACCAAGGCGAATGATTGGGTCCCCGCGGGCGCTCCGGACCAGTTCAGAGCCGGGGACTGGTTGCCGCCGCCGCAACCGTATCCGGAATATACGGCGCTGAAGGGCATGACGGCGTTGTGCGCGAACGCCGGACTGGTCAGGACGAAGGCCGTCGCCGGTTGGGAATCGCCGCCGGCGGCCGCGGCCGGGGGGCTTGCTCCCGCGGATTTGTCCTTCGCCATCGCCATTCCCATCCACCCCGCCACGGCGCAGGAGAGCAACCATGCGGCCGTGGAGGTCCGCGCCGCGCGCATCAGTATACCTTCAACTGGCCAGGCACATCGTCGTCGCCGGCGGAGTCAGTTCCGATCATGCTCTTGCCGGAGAGAATTTTTTCAAAGCGATCATCGCTGGACAGGCCCTTGAGGTCGCTGTCATTGCGGAAGATATCGGCCTCCAGAAAACCCGCCTGCACCGCATTGTCGAGGTTGCGCAACGCGCTTTCGCGATCACCACGCCGGGCGGAAATCTTGGCCAGGTCGAAATAAGCGCGCCCGCGCGTGCGCCAGTCCGATTCCGAAGTGGCGCGAACGAGGCATTTGCCCAGGTTGTCCTCGGCGTTTTTCAGGTCGCCGTCGAGGAGTTGGGCGTAACCCAGGCGAAGCAGGACCTCCGCCGGGGCCTTTTTGTTTTCCGCCAGCTTGGCCAGGATGGGGATGGCCTTTTTGTATTCCTTCGCATCAATATGCCGCGACCCCAGTTCCAGCAACAGGCCAGGGTTGCTGGAATCCAGCTTGAGCGCATCGCTGGTCAACTCCACGGCGGCTTTCGTGTCGCCCATCTTGGATTTCACGTATCCAAGCTGGCCCATGACAAAAGGATGGCGCGGCGAACGGGCCAGGTAGTCTTCCAGAACCGCCTGGGCGTTCGGCCAGTCCTTGCGGTGGATGAAGTGTTCGGCCAGGTAGCCACGCGCCAGCAGGAACCCCGGCCTGCGCCTGATCACATCCGCGAGCAGATCGCGGGCCTCGGAATCCTTCGCTTCGTTGCGCAGTTCGTAGAAACGGGCCAACTCCGCCATCACCGGGCGGTTGAGGCCTTCGGGAATTGCTTTCAGGTAGCGGTCGGAACCGGCGGTGGACCCCAACAGCACATCCAGCATCGCCATCACCGCCAGGGTCTCCGCATGGGAGGGGTCGTTGCGCTGGGCGGTTTCGCAAAAGCCGCGGGCCACCTCCAGCGAGGCGTAGTACACCGGACGGCGCACCCGGCCGGAGAGCGGCTGCAGCACAATGCTCTCCAGGCAATTGACGTAGGCCATCAGGGCCTTTTCACTCGCCGCCCCCGCCACGCGCGGCGGATTGCCCGGCGCGGACTCCCTGACGCGGGCCAAGCCAAATTCCTTCAGCTTCGGATTGTCCTTCAGCTTGGCCACCAGTCCAAGCGCGCGCAGGCTGATCTTCTCCAGCGTCTCCACCGGATTCTTGACCGGACCGCGCACCTTGTCCGTGCTGATCGCGCCGCCATCCACCGGAGCGACAATGATCTGCCCCACCAGTTCATCGCGTTCGATGCTGAGCTTGCCGATGACCACCACGTGGCCGCCCAGGGCGCGCGCCAACGGCGTGGCGTCCTTCGCCGTGGCCAGGTCTTCCGCCACCAGATCACGGCGGGCCAGTTCGGCGTCGAGTTGTTTGCGGTGAACGGTGTTGAGCACGCCGGTGGCGAGGGCGCGGCTGGTGACATCCTCGGAAACCGCCATGCCATATTCGGGCGGCACTCCCTTGGCGGTGGAGAAGGGGGCCACCACCACCGTGGCGGCAGGCTCGATCCTTTCACGCGGAGCCGCCGCGCCCGCCGGAGTGGCGGCGGATTGCGCGGAAGCCGCGGAAGCAGCCATCAGACCCATCAGCGCCACCAGAAGAAACCACTTCCCGTTCATGTCGCCCTCTTCCTCGAATGTGGGAAAGCCAGACTCAGCAATAGCCGGGAACTATAGGGAAAGCCGGCGCACCGGGCAAGGCGGCTCACTGATCCCTGTTTTGGGAAGCGGATGGGATGAGTCTGTCCGCGCACCCAGGCTGTTTTCATGCGGGTTGGCATGGCGGTTCTCATCCGGCGGGCGAGAAGTTCATACAAGCCATGATCGGGCGGATGTCCACCGCCATTGCCCGCACCGAAGGCCCGCCTCCCCCCGGCTTTCAGCCGGGGGGAGGCCCGGGATCGCGCGCGCGTTCAGGCGGAGCCGCGTTGTCGCGCAGGCCCGCGCGGATGGATGCCCGCCCGGAATGCAGGCTCCTGTTTTCACAGGCCAACGCCTGGCCATCCGCCCGCGCGCGGCCTGCGCCAGTGATCGTCCGGATTGGGGCGCCCGGATGGGACAGCGCGCGCTCCCGGGCCTGCGCGGGGCGGGGCCGCCGCTGCCTTGCGGCAGCGGCGGCGGGCTCTCCCATCGGAAACAAGGCGGCCGGCTGGGACGGCGCCCGGAGGAAGGCGCCCATTCCATTTGCCTTCCAGGTAGTGCTGAACCAGAGTATGCAACTGAAATATCCCATCCTTGTGCTGGAGGTTGTATGCCGGAGATGAAGTCTATCGTATTGGCCGTGGGAGTGGCGGCGCTGCTCGCCCCATGGACAGCAATGGCCGATGTGGTCAGCGAACCTCTGGAGCCCCCGGTGGAGCCGGTTGACCCGCCGGAAAGCTGCTGGGAGACCCGGCGCGGCCAGAAATGCACGACCCAGACTGGCAAGCCGGGAGTTTGCAAGCAATCCAAATGTTGCGACCAGGGAGAAAGCGGATCGGGGTATTGCTATTCATGCACGGTCTGCATTCCGGATGAGGTTCTCGACAAGGAACGAGCGCGCAATCCAGGTGGGGCTTCGCGCTCCAGCCGGACAGTTCCCGGGGGCGGCCGTGTTCTGGCGGGGTTGGCCCCGGTGGAATCACCCTGGTTTTCGGCGTTGTCCATGGCGCTGGGACTGGCCGCGGCCGCCGCGCTGTTCCGCCGCCGGAAGTGATCCCGATCCACGCTGAATGGTTGGCCCGCACCCCTCGGGCTGTCATCCCGGATTCGCCCGGATGATCATCACGGGTGAATGAGGAATGACGGACTGGAATTGAACGCGCGCGGGTTGAACTTGGAAATGCGATCAAAAGAAAGCGGAGCGATACAACGCGGGGATTGAGATTGGCGAAGCGGGCGATGCGCCGCTTCGCACCCAACACAAACGCGCTTACTTGATCTCCCCGATCAGCCGGAGCATGCGCTCCATGCCTTCGCTGCGCTGTTTGCGATCAGCGGTGGCGATCAACTGCTGGGCCGCGGCCTTTTCCCCCTGCATGGACATGCAGACGCCAAGCCCGATGCGGTATTCGCCCTGATTGGGGAACATGTCGAATAACGCCTCGAAACGCGAACGCGCCTCCTGATGGTTGCCCTGCAATTCCAGCAGGCTGGCCGCGC
>JAJVIH010000053.1 GCA_022072125.1 Myxococcota bacterium
GCGACGGGCTGCATCAGGCCATCGAGGCCAAGGAAGGCGTGCCCATCCAGAGCGAGAACCAGACGCTGGCGACGATCACGTACCAGAACTTCTTCCGCATGTATAAAAAGCTTGGCGGCATGACCGGCACGGCGGCCACCGAGGCGGAGGAGTTCCTGAAAATCTACAACCTGGAAGTCACCACCATCCCCACCAACCGGGCGATGGTCCGCACCGACCACCAGGATGTGATCTACAAGACCGAGAAGGAGAAATTCGACGCGGTGATGGCTGAAATCCGCCAGAACCACGAAGAAGGCCGTCCGGTTCTGGTGGGCACGGTGTCCGTTCACAAGAGCGAAATCGTTCACCAGCTTCTGGAGGAAGCCGGGGTTCCGCACAATGTTCTGAACGCGAAGCAGCATGATCGCGAAGCGGAGATCATCGCCCAGGCGGGCCGGCTCGGCGCGGTGACCATCGCCACCAACATGGCGGGCCGCGGAACCGACATTCTGCTGGGCGGCAACCCGGAAGTCATGGCCCGCGTGGAAGTGCGGGAGATGCAGTTCCCGGAAGGCCTGAGCCCGGAGGATCTGGAAAAGGAACGCGAGGCCGCCTACGAAAAGGCCCTGCGGAAATACCGGGCGCAGTGCGACGAGGAGCGCAAGAAAGTGGTGGGGCTGGGCGGCCTGCACATCGTGGGCACCGAGCGCCACGAAGCCCGCCGCATTGACAACCAGCTCCGCGGACGCGCGGGCCGCCAGGGCGACCCCGGATCATCCCATTTCTTCCTGTCGCTGGAAGACGATCTGATGCGCATTTTCGGCGGCGACAAGCTCAGGTCGCTGATGACCCGGCTGGGCATGCAGGAAGGAGAGCCCATCGAACATCCCCTGGTCACCAGCAGCATTGAACGGGCGCAGAAGCGGGTCGAGGCGCGCAACTTCGATATCCGCAAGCATCTGCTGGAATACGATGATGTGATGAACTCCCAGCGCTCGACGATCTACAAGCTGCGCCGGGAGGTCCTGGGCGGCGTGCAGGTGCACGAGAGGATCATTGATCTGATCGAGGACGCAGTCATTGAAATGGCGGACCAGCATTGTTCGCCGCGCATCCCGCCCACCGAGTGGGCCGTTGACAAACTGGAGGCGGAGGCCGCCGGACTCTTCGCCTTCAAGGTTGATCTTCAACAGTTCCCCCGCGAGCGGGAAAAATACGAGGACGCCATCTTCGACGAGGCGGTCCGGCGCTTCGAGGAGAAAGAGAACAAATACACAAAGGAACTGGTGGGGCAGGTGTCCCAGGTATTGTACCTTCGCACCATTGATCAGTACTGGAAGGATCATCTGCTGGCCATGGATCATCTGCGCGAAGGCATCGGCCTGCGCGGATACGGCCAGAAGGATCCCAAGCAGGAATACAAAAAGGAAGGCTACAACCTGTTCCTGATGACCCTGCGCAAGATTCGCATCGAGGTGCTGGGCAACCTGTTCCGGCTGGAAGTGCGCACCGAGGAAGAAGTCAGGGCCATGGAAGCGGCGGCGGCGGAAGAGCACGAAAAACAGTTGCGCAACGCCCAACTGGTGGGCGGCGGCCCCCCTCCCGATGCGGCGCCCCAGCCGGAAACACCGGCCAATGTGCAGCAAATCCGCCTGACGCCGCGATCCGCCTCCCGGTCCGCGGCGGGGCGGGAAGAGGACGGCGGCGGCGCGCCGGCTGGCGGCGGGGTCCCGGTGAAAAACCTGGGGCGCAAAATCGGCCGCAACGAGGATTGTCCGTGCGGCAGCGGCAAGAAGTACAAAAAATGCTGCGCGCTGGACAATATTGAATATTTCCAGGGAGCGGACGGCGCGTGGGTGGATCAATCCGGCAATCCGCCCGCGCGCGCGGGCGGCGGAACCCAGGCCACCGGAACCTGAAACGGAGGGGTCATGAGCGGGGTCAATCCATCCATTTTCCGTGAGTACGATGTCCGCGGCGTTTCGGACACCGATCTGAACAACGAAACGGTCACCCTGCTGGGCAAGGCCTTCGCCGTCATGGCCAAATCGCGCGGCGCGAAGAATGTGGTGATTGGCCGCGACATCCGTCCCTCCGGCGAGCGGTTGCTGAACGCGCTCTCCGCCGGACTCATGGAAAGCGGACTGGACGTGATTGATGCGGGCGTGATCCCCACGCCGGTGCTCTATTTCGCCGAGTTTCATATCGCCGGCGCCGGCGCCTCCATCCAGATCACGGGCAGCCACAATCCGCCGGAATACAATGGCTTCAAGATGAGCATTGGCCGCGAGGCCCTGCATGGGGATGAAATCCGCGAGCTTTACAACATCATCCAGCGCGGAAAATTTGAATCGGGCCAGGGCAAGACCGGGCGGCGCGACGCGCTGAAGCCCTACGAGCAGTATCTTCTGGAGAATATCCGCCCGGGCGCGCGCAAACTGCGCGTGGTGGTGGACGCGGGCAACGCCACCGGCGCCATCAATGGTCCGGATATCTATGAAAAGCTGGGTTTCTCCGTGGACCGGCTGTTTTGCGACCTGGATCCCACCTTCCCCAATCATCACCCCGATCCCACGGTGCTGAAGAACCTGGAAGATCTGATCCGCCGGGTGAGGGAGACCCGGGCCGATCTGGGCATCGCCTTTGACGGCGACGCCGATCGCATCGGCGTGGTGGATGAAACCGGCGGCGTGATCTGGGGCGACCGCCTGATGATCATCCTGGCCCGCGACATCCTGCGGGAAAAGCCGGGCGCCACCATCGTCAGCGAGGTGAAGTGCTCGCAAACGCTCTTCGACGACATCGAGAAGCATGGCGGCAAGGCCATCATGTGGAAAACCGGCCATTCGCCCATCAAGGCCAAGATGCGCGAAACCGGCGCGGAACTGGCTGGGGAGATGAGCGGCCATATCTTCTACAAGAACCGCTACCATGGCTTCGACGACGCCATTTACACCGGCGCGCGGCTGCTGGAGATTCTCTCCCAGGCGAATGGACCACTGTCCTCGCTGCTGGCGGACGTGCCCCGCACCTGGAGCACGCCGGAAATCCGCGTGGATATTCCCGAAGAGAAAAAGTTCGGCGTGGTCGCCCAGGCGCTGGCGGAATTTCGCGCCGCCGGTCACAAGCTGATTGACGTGGATGGCGTGCGCGTGGTCTGGCCCGACGGATGGGGATTGATCCGCGCCAGCAACACCCAGCCGGTCCTCGTGGTGCGCTGCGAGGCCCAGTCGGAAAGCCGTCTCGCGGAAATCCGCCAGACCATTGAAAACACGTTGCAGCGGTTGATGGCCACGGCCTGAATGGAGGGCGTTCGTATCATGCCCCTGTGCGTCCATGCCCTTTGATCCGGAACAGTACAAACATCTCTTCCGCGAAAAGAAGAAGAATCCCAAGCGCGGCCTGAAGCGTCCCACACGCGCGGGCGCCAGGGATCCCATTGTCATCGGGGCGGATGTGGGCGGCAGCACCATCCGGGCGGCGCTGATTGACAACGACGGCTCGCTGCTGGACCGGCTGGATGTTCCCACCCCGCGCGACGACGGCAACGCGCTGGTGCGCGAACTCGCCAGGGTCTGCGGGATGCTGATCGAAAAACATCCGCGCGTGACCGTGCGGGCGGTGGGCGTGGGCGTGGCGGCGTGGGTGACCAATCCGGAAGGGATCGCCATTCAGGCGCCCAATATCGGCATGCGGAATTTTCCCTTGCGCAAGCGGCTCAAGCAGTTGCTGCGCACGCCGGTGGTGATCCTCAACGACGTGGACGCCGCCTGCCGCGGCGAATGCGCGGTCGGCGCGGGGGCGGGCAACGCCAATGTATTCTGCGTCTTCGTGGGCACCGGGGTGGGTTCAGGCATGACCATCGCCGGACAGCCCTACCGGGGCGCCACTGGCGTGGGCGGCGAATTGGGCCATGTCAAAATGATCGCCAGCGGCGGCGAGTTGTGCGGCTGCGGGGATCGCGGCTGCCTGGAGACGCTGGCGGGCGGCCGCGCCATCGAACGCCTCATCCTGGAGAGCAATCAGGAACGGCCAGACAGCATTCTCGCCAAGAAAACCGCCGCGTCCGGAGCAGCCAGCGCGGCCGCCCTGCAGGCGGCGCTGGAGGAGGAATGTCCGGAGGCTGCGCGCATCGCCGCCGGCGTCTCCGGTGTTCTCGGCCTCGCCATCGCCAATGCGCTGGCTCTGCTGGAGCCGGATGTCCTGGTGCTGGGGGGCGGGGTCATCCAGAATTGTCCGGCGCTGTTCCGCCTGACCTGCGGGGCCATCCGCCACCACGCCGCCCCCAGCCTGAAGGGGCGCATGCGCATTGACAAGGCCATGTTGTGGGACCACGCCGGATTCATGGGCGCCGGGTTCGCCGCGCTGCGGCTGATTCACGCGGAGCAACCGCGTCCCGCCCCGCCGGCCGGCAAACAATCCGCCCCCGCCAAACCTGTCCCGATCGCCGGAGAGGAATGACCGCGTTCCGCGGCCGGATGCATGATGTCCGCCGCGGAACGGACGCCTGTCATCCCATATGGCGCCGCCAGGTATTGATATCCTTGATCTGCAGATAAGGATTGGTCCGCCGCACCTTTTCCATGGCGGCGTGCTCTCCGCCGTAGGCGTGTCCCGGGAAGAGGATCATGTCGCCGGGCAGTTTCGATAGGCGCTGGGTCAGCGTGTAATACATCTCGTCCGGATCCCCGCCGGGCAAATCCACGCGCCCGCACCCTTGCAGAAACAGGGTATCGCCCGCGATGAGCGCGTCCTTCAGGCGGAAACACAGGGAGCCGGGCGTATGCCCGGGCGTGTGCAGCATTTCAATCTCCACCTCGCCCACCTTCAGCACGTCTCCGGACTCGTGTTTCACCAGATCGCTGTCCGCCAATCCGGTCACCATCCGCACGCCATCGGCCTCCAGCTTGTGGACGTGGGTCTTGCAGGGATTGATCTCCATCAGCCGCGGCAGTCCCTGGATATTCATGCCGAAGATTTCACCGCCCACATGGTCGGGATGGTAATGGGTCGCCAGCGCGCCGGTGATTTTCATGCCGTCGGCTTCCGCGGCGGCGATGATGCCGTCCACATCCCAGGCCGGGTCCGCCACCACGCATTCGCCGGCGTCGCGATCGCCGATCAGGTAGACAAAATTCATCATCTGTCCGGCGGCGAAATCGGATTCCGCGAAGTCGCGGCCCGCCAGCAACTGTTTGAGATAAACGCGCCCCATTCCATGCTCCGCGCAGGTTGTTCCGGCGGCGAGTCTGCGCCATGCCATCCGCCAGTTCAAGCCTTCCCATGGCGGCCGGACACATATTGCAAGACATCCCCCCCCCATCGGCCTGTATCCAGCGGGGCCGCGGGAAATTACCGGGATGATCCAACCCACTTTCCACCCGGTTCCCGGGGCGGGCTGAAACCACCCAGCCGCCCGGGCGGTAATCCAGTCAGGCGCGTCTTGCGCCTGAAGGGCCGCCACCCATGAACGCCACGGATATCGCATCGTTGCCCGCCAGCGCCGCCCGGCGCTGGGAGCGCTCCATCCGCCATGGCTTCCGCCCGCTGGTCATTCGCGGACTGGCGCGTGACTGGCCCGCCCTGATCCTCTGGTCTCCCGCTTACCTGGCGGAACACTCCGGCGAGACCCCCATTCCCGTCGGCGACACCGAGGGCGGGCGGGTGATCATTGATGAGCACAAGGGCGTCCAGATCCGGCAATCCACGCTGCGGGAATATGCGGCGCTGGCGCAGGACCCCGCCGGGCGTGGATATATGTCGGTGGACATCAACCTGCTCAATCCCGTGGTGCGGAAGGATTTCCCCCCTCCGGAGCCCTGCGCCTCGGCCCCTTACCGCTGGTCGAAATTGTGGATGGGCCGCGCCGGGACGGTCACCCCCATGCATTGGGACCTGCCGCGCAATATCGTGGTGCAGATCACCGGCCGGAAACGTTTCTGGCTGGCGGCGCCATGGCAGGCGCCCAATGTCTACCCGCTGCCGCTGAAATCGCCCTTCCCGAATTTCGCGCGGGTGCGCGTGGAGGAACCCGATTTCCAGGCGTGGCCGCGCATGCGGCGTTTGTCGGTCTGGCGCGCGGAACTGGAGCCCGGGGACGCGATCTTCATCCCCAGCGGCTGGTGGCACGAGGTGCGGAATGTGGAGCCCAGCATCACGCTCAATTTTTTCTGGGCGGAAGGGCCGCTCCGCCAGTGCGTGCGCGCGGTCAACTGGTACAAGAAAATCCGCGGCGCGAGTTATTGATCGCCCGCGACAGCAACCATCCCGCCATTGATTTTCCCCGCCGGGAAGCATAGCACAAGGGCGAAACAAACACCGGGGGAAACAGGAGAAGAGCCATGTCCGGCGCCAGTCATTCCCCCTTGCGCAAACCCGCCCTCCATCCGGCGGAATTGCCCGCCCGCAACAGTTCCGCCTATCCGGAACCTTTCAAATCCCGCGTGCTGCCCCGCGAAAAACGCGCCCTGGGCGACGCCCTGGGGCTCACGAAAATCGGGGTCAACCTGACCACCCTGATGCCGGGCAGGGAGTCTTCCATGCGGCATCACCACACGCACGAAGACGAACTGATCTTCGTGGTGGAAGGCGAAGTGGTGTTGCGCACCAGTGAAGGCGAACAGATTCTGACCGCCGGAACCTGCGCGGGTTTCCCGGCGGGCGTGGCGAACGGCCACCAGTTGATCAACCGCGGCAGCCAGCCCGCCCGCTACCTGGAAATCAGCAACCGCGATCCGGAAGACACCGCGGAATACCCGGACGTGGACCTCGCCTACCGCAAATCAGCGGACGGCAAACCCATCTTCACCCGCAAGGACGGAACCCCGTACTGAATCATGTTCCGTCCGTTGCGGCGCCGCCCCGCATGGTCCGCGCGCGGCGGCTTCACAACCCAATGCGCAGGCAGGAGGGTTCCGGGTTGTTGGAGACGCCCGCCGCGAACTCGGCCTGCACCAGGTCGCGCTTCCAGTAGCACAGCGTATCGGCCATCAGCAGATAACCGTGCGGATACAGGGTGGCGTTGGGTCGCGCATCCAGCACGCGGCCGCCGCCGGTGTCCCATAGATCGCCGTGACGGCGTTTCACCACGGTTTCGGCGCGGGCGTAATAGTCCCTTGCTTCCCTGAACAGTTCCGGGCTCGATGCAGCGCCATCGAGTTGCCTGAGCACCGCCTGGAACAGGGAATGCATGTAGCGCGCCCGCAGCGCCGTGACCTCCAGCCCGTCTTTGAGTTCGCGCAGCCATTTGCCGTTGCTGGCGGGGGCCATGGCGTGGGCGGCCTCCAATTTTCCCGCGAGGACGGCCAGCGGTTCGAGCACCCGGCTCCTGAACTCGTTTCGTTTCGCGGCGTCCATGGTCTTCAGGCTGGAGAAGGGCGTGCGCTGCGGTTGCGCGATGATGCCTAGCCGCACGCCGGAATCCTGGCTGCTGTCCCAACCCGCCAGATAGGCGGCCAGGCGTTTGCCGATCAGCCCTTCGCGCTGGGCGTCCGCGGCGGCTTCAATGGCGGCGGCGGCTTTCTCCCCATCCGCTCCCCAGGCCGACCAGTAGTCCCGCAGCCACTCTTTCCAGACGAAGGCGCGGTGGTTGAGTTGCAGGGTCATGACATCGTTGATCCAGTAACCCCATTCCCAGCCGGAAGAGAACAGCGAATGCTCCTTGAGGGGATCGCCGCCCTGCGCCAGCGAACGCTTGTCTATTTCCTCCAGGTCCAGCGCGCGGCTGTGCAAATAAACCGGCGCGTAGATGGGCACGGAATTGTCGAACGACACCCAATAGGCGGACTCCGGGTGATACCCCACGCGCTGCTTTTTCCGCAGGCGATCCAGCAGGTAATCGCGGTGTTCGTTGAATTCGTCGTGTTCATAGGCGCCGCCGGCGTCCTCGAACAGGTTGAAGTACATGACGGTATGAACCCAGGGAATCAGGCGCGGATCGGCGAACTGGACCAGAAAGTAATACTGCACGCGCTTGCCCTGGTATTCGACGTATTGATCTTCCTTGTTGCCAACATGGATGGTCGTGCTCATCTCCATGCCGGGAAAATCCTTCGCCAGTTCCGCCACCAGGCGATTGATCATGGCGACGAATTTCTCCGGCTGGTTGGCGAAAAATTCGCCGAAGCTCAGGGACAGGTTGTCGAAAGGCAGATCGGCGAAGATATCCTTCAACCTCTTCTCCAGGGCGGTTTGCAGTTCGGCTTCGGGCAATTCGGGGTTGTCAACGATGCACAGGGCCTTCTGCAAATTGCTGCGCCCGCAGAACAACTGAACCCCCAGTCCGGTTTTCATGCCCCGGGCCTTCGCCGCATCAAGAATGCGGCGGGTATGGGCGCGCCAGCTTTCCCGCTCATTGGGTTTCAGCGATATATTGTTCAGCCCCACCCACTGCACGTAGTTGCCGCCATTGGCGGCCGTCCAGTTCAGCACCTTGACCGCGCGCTGGAAGTTGTCCTCTCCGGGCTCCCAGAAATCATAAAAAGCCTCGATGGGATGGAGGGTGTGGAGGTGCAGGCCGCGCAGGGTCATGCGCGGCTCCACCGTGACGCCGGTTTTGGCGGCCGGCGCCTTGAGTTCCGCGGGCGCGTAACTGTGAAAGGGATGATTGAAACGCACGCCCATGGAATGCAGCAGCGCCGACAATCCATGGATGGCGCCCAGAACGTCCGCGGTGACGGTCCAGGCGCCCCCCTGTTTATCGAGCCGGTAGCAGCCTGCGCATAGCGCCCCCTTCGTGACCTTGATGGCCGCCTGCCCGGCCTGGGGGCCGCCGGACTGAAACCGGATGCGGCTTTCGCCAATCCAGTTGACCCATTGTTCCAGCGCCGGAGCCAGTTCCGCATCCGCGCTGATGACCACCCCCACGGGCGCGCCGCCGGGCGGAGTTCCCGCGCCGCCGCCATCCGCAGGGGCGCCGCCCTCCGGTTTTTTTTCGCTGGAGGAACATCCCGTCACGCATGCCGCCGCCAGGAACAGGAAAAGAACCGCTGCTTGTTTCATGGGCCGAATCGTATGTGGGAGCGGCCCGGCCTGCAACCGCCCGGGGGCGGCGGGTGGATTGAACAAAACCGGCGTGGCGCCCCCACGGACGGCGCAGACGGGCTGGGAAGAAGCGAACGCGCTTTTTACCGGCGTCAAAGAACTTTGCGCTGAGATTCAGCAATTCATCAGGATGTACAACATACACATCGCCAAGCCGTTCAAGTGAACCAAAAACACCAGTTCGATCCTGATTCGGTCAACAGGGCGAAGCCGTCATTAAATCAAGGAGAGTTTGCGGCTTGTCCCGGTCACTTCTTGGTTTCGTTGTGGCCTTAAACAATTTTTCCAGATTGGGAGTCCCATCCTGTTTTCCCCTGATTGGTATTCCACCATTATAAATGAAATAGGAATTAGCCACAGCCGATGGACCCGGGGACTTATAATCAATGACGAATAGTGGATGGCGCAGCCTGAGAGACTCCTTGCCCGCGGCAAAAGTGCCGCCGTTCAGGCCCGACTCCACCAGGATCATCGCGTCGGACAATCCAATAATGGTTGGATTTCTTTTCATTGCATTACGGGCGATCCAGGCCAATGATGGAGGGAACTGAGAGACCACCAAGGAGTTTTCCTCGTTTATAGCACCCCTCAACTCCTGCTTTTCTCTAAAGCATAGAATTCCTTCGGCGAGAACAAAAATCGTCTTTCCACCATGGGTAATCGCGGATTTATGAGCGGACATATCAACTCCGCTCGCATACCCACTCACAATGCAATACGATTTTTCCACAAGTTGCTCAGCGCATCGGCTGGTAATTTCAATCCCCTTCTCTGATGCCTTTCTACTTCCGCAAAATCCAACTGACTTCATATCCAGAAGCCCCAGGTTTCCTTTTAGAAACAATACCGGCGGAGCCTCATCACCAAGAATTTGCCGGATTCGGTGGGGGTACCTATCGCTTCCAAGCCAGACAATTTCCACCTTGGACCCTTCAATTTGTTTCAAAAGGGCAATTGCTTCATCCCTAGCTTTCAGAATGTTCTCCGCCACCTTTCGTTGCAGACCAAGCGCAGCCTCTATTTCACGGGAGTCGAAATAAAGCCGTTTTGTGGCGGTTTCTCCCTCGGAGACAAAATACTTCGCAAGGCGGCGGAGAGCGGCCTCTCCGGCTCCTTTTGCCAAGATAAATTGGAGGATTTCAACGTTCATTGTTCATTGGTTATCTGAATTCCTAAGGGACTTCACACATACAAGACCGATGACATAACTAGCCCCACAATTCTTTAGGAACTGTGCATAACACCACATGGTTGCACCAGATTGGTAGAGATCGTCAACCACCACGACCGTCTTATCCCTGACGGACGCTCCCAATTCAACACCATCTCTTGTACTGAAAATAGATTGCCACACGGGAATTTTTTGCTCCACCGGGATATTTTTCAACGGCGGCTTCCCGCGACGCAGGTTGGCCGGCGCCAAAGGTAGATTCAGCCGTCTCGCCAATTCCTCGGCCAGTCGCTTTTGGAGTTTCATTTCACCTGGTGGACATGGGATATAGCTGATGACCCTATCTGTTGGAGGACTAGGAATGGGCAGATATTCATAGGCATTTTGAAGCCCCTCTATAAGAACCCTGTCGTGCTCCACGCTCTCCCCGCCACCATACTTGGCTTGGTATCGCGCCTCGTCAAGACGAGTTCTTTGCTGAAAATTACGTGTATCCCGGTTGAACGAGAGCGCCAAACAGAAATCAAGTTCGCCGGAGAAATACCCACTGGTGTGTCTGTTCAACCCGAGCACCACATATTGCTGATATGCGGCTCCCCAAGCTTCAACCTCTTCGATTTCATTGGGTGTGAGCCCATTTAGCGGAAACCAGAGGTATTTCTGATTTGGCTTATCCGGGTTTTGTCCCCAGCCATTAGGTGCTTTACTAAAAATATGGCTCAGATTCAATTCGAAGATTTCAGGGTAAGTAACCGATGAAAGATAGACACAGATCGCACCATCATCGAAGGGGTGTAGCCTGTAGGAGAGCTGAGTCCGGCTTCTTGGACAATGGGGCATTTTCTTCTGATTCACCATGATTTGGAGTCGCCGTTTAAGAGACTATCGACAAACTGGTCAGCTACCGCAATCAGTAGCGCACGCCGCCGCCAGGAACAGGAAAAGAACCGCTGCTTGTTTCATGGGCCGAATCGTATGTGGGAGCGGCCCGGCCTGCAACCACCCGGGGGCGGCCATCCGGGAATGAAATCCGGTGCTAGAAATTTTTCGAGACGATGGGCCAGATGAACATGATACGCGACTGCTGGAACTGTTGGTGAGCATGGGTGCGGATGGTGGTGTCGCCATCCAGGGTGAGTTCGGGCAGATTGAGGCGCAGGTGCAAATCGGCGAAGTTGAAATCCAGCGTGCTGTGGACCAGGTTGTACTGGCCGCGGCCATCGTAGCGGTTGCTCAGCACCACGTAGAATCCTTCCCGGCCCACCGACAGGCGCATGGCCCCGGTCTGATCGGGAAAATCCCCCGCCAGATAGAACCCGGCGCGAAACAATTCCTTGGAGACGCGGTGGGTTCCAAAGCTCGTGGCCAGCTTGAACTTCCGGCGGTTCATGTCCACGTCGAAGCGCGGGTCGTGGAACTCAATGGCCTCGAAGGGACAATCCCGTCCAAACCCGTCGCCTTCCTGGCCGAAGCTCATCATCAGCCCTTCGGGAAGAACCTCGCCGAGTTTTTCAATGCCGAGATCAAGCGCCGCCGCCGGGGAAGAAGCGAACAGGATGAGTCCCAGCAGCAATGTTCCTATTGCGTGACGGATTTTTTGAGGGCGCCCTGGGTTTCCCGGAGCTTGCCGGAGAAATGCTGCATGATGCTGACCACCAGCTTCAGACAGGTCTGAGGCTTTTGTTTTTGCAGTTCGAGAAACTGCTTCTGGCTCAATTCCAGGACGCGGCATTCTTCAATCGCGGTGATGGTCACCAGATGCGCCCCGCCCTTGAGCAGGGCGATCTCTCCAAAATAGTCGCATGGTCCCAGGTTGGTTAGCAAGCAGGGCATGCCATTGTTGTCCAGGGTCTCCACCGACATCCGTCCGGACGACACGATATACAGGGAATTGCCGGTCTCGGTTTCCCGGATGATCGCCTCGCCGGTCCGGTAGGCGGTTTCCTGAAAGGCCGCCGCGAAAAACCGGATTCCGCTCTCGCTGAATCCCTGAAACAGCTTGCAACTCTTGACCGCATCTTCCTTGGTCACGTCGCCCCCTCCTTGTACTCCTCGACAAACTGCAAATAGGCGTTCGCGTAATACTCCTTCAACGAACGGATTTCATCGCCGGTCAGTTCGCGCTTCACGCGGGCGGGCGAACCCATGACCATCGATCGCGGCGGAATGATGGTTCCGGGCGTCACCAGCGAACCCGCGGCGATCATGGAGTCATGGCCGATGACCGCGCGATCCAGAATCGTGCTGCCCATGCCCACCAGCACCCGGTCCTCGATGGAGCAGGCGTGCAGGGTCACGCTGTGACCCACAGTCACGTCGTCGCCAATGCTCAGCGGAGAGGTTTTCCAGGTGACATGCAGCATGGAGAGGTCCTGGATGTTGGTGCGCTCGCCGATTTTGATCCAGTTGACGTCGCCGCGCACGACGCAGTTGAACCACACGCTGGATTTCGCCCCGATCTCCACGTCGCCAATGATGACCGCGCCGTCGAAGATGGTCGCCTCCGGGTGGATTCTGGGCGAAACGCCCTTGAATGGCAGCAGTTTGCCCATGGCCTACATCTTGTACTTTCCGAAAGCGTCATCCGGCAGATTGGCCAGCAATTCGCTCCAGCCGTCCCATTCCCCGCTTTCGCCGCGCTCGCCGGCCTGGATATCCTTCTTCAGGTTCTCGGAATGGGCCTGCAGCAGGATTTCCTCGGCGACAAAAATACCCGCCCCCGCGCGCACAGCCAGCGCCATGGCGTCGCTGGGGCGCGAATCCACATTCACCGATCCCGTATCCATGCCCATCACCACATGGGCGAAGTAGGTATTGTCTTCCAGGTTGTGAATTTCCACCCTCAACACCCGGGCGCCCGCGGTCTCCAGCAGGTTGTACATCAAATCATGGGTGAGCGGACGATCGGGCTGCTTGTTGCGCAGCTTGCGGACGATGGCCTGGGCCTCCACCGGACCAATCCAGATGGGCATATAATGCTCGTTCTCCCGGTCCGCGAGAACCACGATCCACGCCTCGGACCCGGGGTCCACCACTATCCCGGCGATGCGCATTTCCACCATGGCCATGATTTCGTCTCCCGCATCCCGCTTCAGGCGGCCATCCGGATGGACCGGCCGCGAAGGGAATGATCCAGCACCCCGGTGATTTCCACCAGCACCAGATCACCTGGCGACAGGCCCTGCTGATCCACATGCACGAGCCGGTTTCCCCGGGTGCGTCCGGTCGCCTGACCGCGGCGCGCATCCACGCGCTCGATGAGGATTTCCTGCTCCGTCCCCAGCAGGGCCTGGGCGTTTTCGACGCCAATCCGCCGGGCGGTCTCCAGCAGCGTGGCGAGACGCCGGCGCTTGTCCTGCTCTGGAACCTGATCCTCGAAACGGGCCGCCGGGGTGAAAGGCCGCGGCGAATAAGCGAAGGCGAAGATGGAGTCGAAGCGGGCCTCTTCCACCAGGCTCAGGGTCAGTTCAAAATCTTCTTCCAGTTCGCCGGGAAAGCCAACGATCAGATCGGTGCTCAGCGACAGCGTGGGGCAGATTTCCCGGGCGCGGCGGATTTTCCGCAGGTAATCCTCGCGGGTGTACTCGCGCCCCATCATTTCCAGCACCACGCCGGAGCCGCTTTGGACGGGCAGGTGCAGAAATTCACATACCTGGGGAATCTCCGCCATGGCGCGCGCCAGGCGTTCGTCGAACGATTTAGGGTGCGAGGTGGTGAACCGGATGCGCTTCACCCCGGAAACCGCGGCGGCCATCTCCAGCAGGCGGGGAAAATCCGGCCCCCCCGTGGATTCGGTGGAGTACGAGTTCACGTTCTGGCCAATCAGGATGATCTCCCGGACCCCGCGGCGGGCCAACTCGCGGACTTCCGCGACGATTTCATCCGCCGGACGGTTGATCTCCCGCCCGCGGGTGTGGGGGACGATGCAGAAGGTGCAGTTGTTGTCGCAACCTTTCTGCACGGTGACGTGGGCGGTGGGGGCGAGCCGCCCCGGCAACACATCCGCCGCGATGAAATTGTATTCGCCGGCGGGGCGGAACTGGTTTTCCACCACCCGTTCGCGGCGTTCGGCGCGCTGGAGCATTTCCGGCAGGCGGTCAATCTGATCGGGACCAAACACCAAGTCCACCACGCCTTCCCGGTCGAGCAGGGCGGCGCCTTCCTGCTGGGCGACGCAACCGGCGACGCCGATCAGCATGCCGGGCCGTCCGCTTTTGAGAAAGCGCAACCTCCCCACCTCGGACCGCACCTTGTGGACCGCCTTCTCCCGGACGCTGCAGGTGTTCAGGATGACCAGATCAGCTTCCGCGGGGTCGTCCACGGCGGCGTAGCCGTGGTCTTCCAGAATGCCGACGATCTTGCCCGAGTCGTACTCGTTCATCTGGCATCCCATGGTCTGAATATAAGCGCGGCGGGTCATGGTTTCAGGGGTCGTGGATGGGTCCTGGGTTCATCACGGCGAAGCGCCCAGGATAGTAGACGTGGCCATGACGGATGGTCAATGCGGGGCGCGGGTCCTTCATCCGCGGAATCGCAGGGCCGGAAAGAGTTCACTTCCTCAGCGAACCGGATTTGAAGATATTGATCAGGCGCTCCAGTTCGCCATGGTTCTGGAAATGAATGATCACCCGGCCCTTGCCGTTGCGGTGACGCACCTCGACCCGGCTCTTCAGCGCGCTGGTGATCTGCTCCAGCGCCCAGCGCTCCTCCGCCGACACCGCGGAAGACTCCGCAGCAGCCTGCGGTTTCGCCGCCTGCCGCACCAGCGCCTCGGTCTGCCGCACGCTCAGGCCCAGCGCCGCCGCGGTCTGCGCCAGCCGGATCACCTCCGCCTCCCCCAGGGAAGACGCGCCGGCCAGCGCCCGCCCATGGCCCTCGCTCAGCTTGCCCTGGGCGATCATCTCCACCACCGGCTGCGGCAACCGGAGCAGGCGCAGGCTGTTCGCCACCGCCTCGCGGGAGCGCCCCACGCGCTGGGCCACCTCCTGCTGGGTCAGGCCGAAGTCCAGCAAATCCTGATAGGCCATCGCCTCTTCCACCGGATTCAGGTCCTGCCGCTGGATATTCTCTACCAGGGCCAGTTCCAGGGTGGCCTGATCGCTGGCCTCGCGGATGACCACCGGAACCTCGCGCAACCCCGCCAGTTGAGCCGCCCGCCAGCGCCGCTCCCCGGCGACGATCTGGTGGCCGTCGGCGGTCCGGCGCACAATCAGCGGCTGCAAAACGCCATGCTCGCGGATGGATTCCGCCAGTTCCTGCAATTCCGCCCCGGGAAACTGTTTGCGCGGCTGGCGGCGGTTCGGCTTGATCTCCTCGACGCCCAGCGTGGCCAATCCGGGACGGGACGGCGCCGCCGGTTCGTCGCCGAGCAGAACCGACAGGCCCTTGCCCAGAGCGCTTTTCTTGTTGAGCCCCGTCATGCGGAACCCCCGGCCCCCGCCGCAGACCGCCGGGGATTGGCCTCGCGAACGAGGATTTCCTGCGCCAGGTCCACATAAGCCTGGCAACCCCGCGAATGCGGATCATAATGCAGAATCGGCTTGCCGAAGCTGGGCGCCTCCGACAGCTTGACCGAGCGCGGCACCGTGGTGGCGAAGACCTCGCCGGGGAAATGTTTGCGCACCTCCTGCTCCACCTGGTGGGCCAGGTTGGTGCGCGAATCCACCATGGTCAGCAGAATGCCCTCGATGCTCAAGGCCGGATTGAGCCGCTGGCGCACCCGGCGGATGGTGTTCATCAGGTGGGCCAGGCCCTCCAGCGCGTAGTATTCCGCCTGCAGGGGAACCAGCACCGTGTCGGCGCAGACAAGGGCGTTGACGGTCAGCATGCCCAGGGAGGGGGGGCAATCCACGAATACATACTCCCAGGCCGCCACGGCGTCGCGCAGGGCGTCGCGCAGGCGGAACTCGCGGCGTTCGACATTGACCAGTTCGACCTCGGCGGCGGCCAGGTCCCGGTTGGCGGGAATGATCCAGAGCCCGGGCTGTTTGGCGGGAAGGACGGCGTCGCTGGGGGGCTTGAGCCCCGTCAGGACATGGTAGGAGGTGGCCGATGGCGTGGCGAGTCCGTCGGCGAGTCCGCTGGTGGCGTTGCCCTGGGGATCGAGGTCAATGAGCAGGATGGGCTTGCCATTGGCGGCCATGGAGACCGCCAGGTTGACGGCGGTGGTGGTTTTTCCGACTCCGCCTTTCTGGTTGGCGATGGCGATGATGCGGCCCATGGGATGAAAGAGACTACGCTTGTCCCCGCACGCTGGCAAGACATGGCGGAAGGCGGGGGCGGAGGCCTGATCCGGGGGGCGGATTCATCCGCCGGAATGATATCCGCTCCCTGGCCGGGGGCATGGGTCACCATCCGGTCTGGGGGTCCGCGGTCCATGGGGCGCCGGGCGGATGCCGGGAGCCGGGGAATGGAAGACCAGTCCCGGAAAACATGCCGGAAATGAAGCGGAATCTCCATTGACACCCCATTGCGCCTGACTTAGGTTCCCGCCGCTTTTTTCGCCCCGCGCCGGGGTGTTTGCAGCCGGAGTAGTCATGGCTCTCGTCGTCCAGAAGTTCGGCGGAACCTCCGTCGGAAACGTGGAGCGAATCAAAAACGTCGCCCGCCGGGTCGCCGGACGGGTGAAGCAGGGGGACAAGGTGGCCGTCGTGGTTTCCGCCATGTCCGGCGAAACCAACCGCCTGCTCGACCTGTGCAAGCAGGTCAGCAGCCGTCCCGATCCGCGCGAATGCGATATGACCGCCGCCACCGGGGAGCAGGTGACCATCGGCTTGACCGCACTGGCGTTGCGCGAACTGGGTGTGAACGCGCGATCCTACACCGGCCAGCAAATTGGCATGCTGACCAGCGGCGCTTTCATGCACGCGCGCATCGACACCATAGACAGCGCGCGCATCCTGGGCTGGATGGAGGAGGGGATCACGCCGGTCATCGCGGGATTCCAGGGCGTCACGCGGGATGGCGATATCACCACGCTGGGGCGCGGCGGATCCGACACCTCGGCGGTGGCCATCGCCGCCGCCATAGACGCCGATGTCTGTGAAATCTACACCGATGTGGACGGCGTATTCACCACCGATCCCAATATCTACAACAAGGCGCGGAAGATTGACCGCATCTCATTCGAGGAGATGCTGGAAATGGCCAGCCTGGGCGCCAAGGTGCTGCAAACCCGCTCGGTGGAGCTGGCCGCCCGCTATCATGTGCCGCTGTGGGTGCTCAACAGCTTCAACAACAACCCTGGAACCTTTGTGACCGACGAGGAGCCCGACATGGAAAACATGCTTGTCACCGCCATTGCCTACAGCAAGGATGACTGCAAGATCCTGGTGCGGGACATTCCCGACCAGCCGGGCATCGCCGCGCGCATCTTCAAGCCGCTCGCCGACGCGGGGATCAACGTGGACATGATCGTCCAGAACATCGGCTGGGACGACGGCAAGACCGACCTGACCTTCACGGTGCCCGAGGGCTCCTACGACCGCGCCCTCGATCTGATCCAGCGCATCGGCAAGGAATTCAACGCCTCGGCGGTGACGGGAGACAAGAACGTCGCCAAGGTGTCGGCCGTGGGACTGGGCATGCGCACCCATGCCGGCGTGGCGCTGACCATGTTTGAAACCCTGTCGCAGGCGGGCATCAATATCCAGATGATCAGCACATCGGAAATCAAGATTTCGGTGGTGATTGACAGGCACTACATGGAGTTGGCGGTGCGCGTTCTCCACGACGCCTTCCACCTCGAATTGCCGCCGGGCGAGGCTTCCCGCCTCCAGCGCGAGGACGTGAAGAACCGGTAACCCCCGCTGGTTTTCATTTCACGTCCACGCCGGCGCGGGCGAGCAGACCGGGGGTGAGCGCCCCGCCATCCACTTGCCAGGAAGGAATGCCCGCGGCGCGGGCGGCCTGAACGTTTTCCGCCCGGTCATCAAAGAACCGGCATGCGCCGGGCGCCAGCCCAAAACGTTCCAGCGCGGTTTCAAAATAGCGGATATCAGGTTTCAACAATCCGCTTTCATACGACAGATGACGGCCGTGCATGCGCGCGATGGGCGGACAGAGCCGCACGCCGGCCGGATAGTGAATCGGGTCGGTATTCGACAGCAGAAACACCCTGTACCGGGACAGCAGGCGCTCCAGCAGATCATCCATGCCGGGGTTGGGCAGCAACAGGGAGGACCACAGGCGATCAAATTCCGCGTCCGGCAGATCGCCGGCGCCGAGGCGTTGCAGCACGCCGCGGCGGAACTCCCCGGCGCTGATCCTTCCCAAATCGTGATCTGTCTTCAGCCCGCCGCCGAACAGCGCCTGCTCCACCCGCGATCCGGGCGCGCCCAGGCGGGCGGCGAAGGCGTTGACGGCCAGCTTGGGCCGTACGCGGACCAGCACCTCGCCGAGATCCAGCAACAATGCAGGCGCCGCGGCGTCCTCCGCCGGCGGATCGGGCGGACTCAACCGGGTTTCTCCTTGATGTCCAGCCGCTTCATTTTCCGCCACAGCGTGGTCGGCGAAAGTCCCAGTTCGTGGGCGACCTCGTCGGTTTTTCCCTTGTGCCGCCGCAACGACGCCCGGATGGCCGCGGCCTCCACGCGGGCGATGCTGTCCTCCAGCGGTTCGATGGGCAAGGCAGGTTCGCCGCCGCCAGTGATGGAGCGCTTGCCGCCGCCGAACACAAAATCCGCGGCGGTCAGCGCGCCGCCGTCGGCCAGTCCCACCGCCTGCTCGGTCATGTTCTCCAGTTCGCGGACATTCCCCGGAAAATCGTACTTCATCAGGTGAGGAATCACATCGGGGCCAACGGTGGTGGAACGGCCAAAACGCGCGTTGAACTGATGAACAAAATGGCGGAGCAGCGGGGCGATATCCTCCCGGCGCTCGCGCAGCGGCGGCATATGCACCGGCATGACGTTCAGGCGGTAGTAGAGGTCCTCGCGGAAACGCCCTTCCTCGATCGAACGGGAGAGATCGCGGTTGGTGGCGGCGAGCATGCGCACATCCACCTGAATGGGCTTGTTTTCGCCGACGCGGCGGATTTCGCGCTGCTGGATGGCGCGCAGCAGTTTCGCCTGAATGGCCGGGGAAACCTCGCCGATTTCATCGAAGAAGAAGGTTCCGCCCTCCGCCTCCTCGAACAGCCCCTTGCGCGCCGAAACCGCGCCGGTGAAGGAACCGCGCGCGTGGCCAAACAACTCCGACTCCAGAATCTGCTCCGAGATGGCGGCGCAGTTGACGGTGACAAAGGGCCGGTCCTTGCGCGGGCTCGCCGCGTGAATCGCGCGCGCGGCGAGTTCCTTGCCGGTGCCGGACTCTCCCGTGATCAGCACCGTGGAATCGGTGGCGGCCACGCGCAGGATGCGGCGCTGGATTTGCAGGATGGCCTCCGACTCGCCCGCCATGCGGGTGATCTGGTGGCGGTCGTTGAATTCGCTCTTGAGCAGCGAATATTCGCGGGCGAGACGGCCCTTCTCCAGCGCCTTTTCGATGCGGATGAGTATCTCCTCCTGCCGGAACGGCTTGGTGATGTAATCGTGGGCGCCGATGCGCATGGCCTCGACCGCGGATTCGATGGTGCCGAACGCGGTCATCACGATCACTTCCACGGGGGGCGTCCGGGCGCGGGCGTTGCGCAGCACCTCCATGCCGTCCATGGGGGCCATTTTGAGGTCGGTGATCACCAGGTCCGCCGGCTGATCGTCCATCAGGCGGATGGCGTCCTCGCCGCCGCCCGCCTCGCTGACCTGATATCCTTCCTGGCGCAGGAGCAGGCCCAGGGTGGCGCGCATGTTGGGCTGATCGTCAACAACCAGAATCTGTCCCCGGGGCATGGCGGATTATCCGGGCGAACTGATGGAAGGGCGTGGAAGCGACGCATATTTCCCGGACACCGGACGGACGTCCCGGGGCAGGGTCTCGCCAGAAGGCAACCGCAGGCGGAAGGTCGCGCCCTTGCCGGGCTCGCTTTCCAGTTCGATGCTTCCGTCATGGGCTTCCACGATCTTGCGCACCAGGCTCAGGCCCAGGCCCGTTCCCAGGGCGTTGGTGGTGAAGAATGGTTCGAACGCGCGCGCGCGCACTTCCGGGGTCATGCCCGCCCCCTGATCGGAGACGGTGAGGATCATATAATCATATCCGCCCACAACCGCGGGCTCCGCGCGCAGGATGACCTTGCCATCGGGCGGAGAGGCGGAAAACGCATTGAGGATCAGGTTGATCAACGCCTGCTGGATAAAATGAGCGTCCACGTACACGGCGGCGTTTTCGGCGTAGTAGTTCTGGATTTCCAGCCGCTGGCCGCCGCCGTTGCGCGGGATATTCCGGATGGCCTCGCTGGTGCGGCCGAGCAGGTCCTGCGCCAGAATCTGGCGGCGCTGCGCAGCGAGGGGCCGGGCGAAATCCAGCAGGTCCGTGACCAGGCGGTTCAGCCGGGTCGCTTCCTCGTTGATGATGCGCAGCAGCATCTCGGCGTCGCCCTGGGGCTTGAGGATGCGGTTGAGCGGCCCCAGCGAATTGAAAATGACCGCCAGCGGGTTGCGCACCTCATGGGCGACAATGGCGGACATTTCGCCGAGCGCGGCCATCTTGCCGGCCTTGATCAGTTCATCCTGGGCGGATTTGAGTTCGGCGTAGGAAGCGCGCAGGTCCTCGGCGAGCTTCATGTTTTCAATCAGGGTCGAAAGCTGGAAACACAGCGAAGCCAGTTGGCCGGTGTCGTATTCGCCAGGCGCTTCCGCGTGCCAGGTCAGCACGAACCCCATGGCCTGACCCGACCGGATGAGCGGAAACACCGCGAAGACTCCTTGTCCCGGCCCGGCGGGCTGGGCGACCCGGTGGACTTTCTCCGCCAGGGCGCGGGCCAGCGGCTCGTAGTGCCGGACCATCGCCGGCGCGAATTCCGGATCCACCGGAATATCCGAGGCCGGGGAGCCGGCGTGCGAAAGCAGCTTGTACGTTCCGTCATCCTTCAGCCATACCCCCGCCCAGCCGGTTCCCAGTTCGCTGGTGATGCCGCGAGTCACCGCGTCGAGCAGGTTCTGCAAGCCATCGGACGCCATGACCTGTTGCAGCAGGCGGTTCATGGCGGTGATGCGCTCCACCCGGCGCGCCTCCCGTTTTTCCTCCTCCAGTTTGGCGGTGATGTCGGTGCAGGTGCCAAGAACCGCCAGTTTGCCCTGCAGTTCGATCACGCCCACCCGCACCAGCATCTCATGAACGCCGCCCCGCACATCCATCAGGCGGGTGGTGTACACCGTCGGCTCGTCCTCGCCGCGCATGCGCCGCTGGTGGCGTTCGCTTATCAGCTCCCGCATTTCCGGAGCGATATACTCGGTGTGATGCCGGCCGATGATCTCCTCCGCGGTCCTGCTCAGCATTTCCGCCAGCCGCTTGTTGACGAAGTGGATGACGCCGTCCTGCAGCAGGAAGATGCCGTCATCCACGTTTTCCAGCAGCATGCGGTAGCGTTGCTCGGATTCCCGCAGACTCCGTTCCGCATCCCGGCGCAGGCGGTTGTGGGCCTGCTTGGATATCCATACCGCGCGCAGCCGTTCGGGCAGCGAGGACACCGGCAGAGCCTTGTCGAAAAAGTCGTCGGCGCCCGCGTTCATCGCCGTGAGCATGGTTTCCCGGTCGTTGTGCCCGGTCAGCACCACCAGGGCGATGTCGAGATTGAAGCCGCGCACCTGGCGGACGATCTCCAGCCCGTCGAGCCCGGGCATCTGCACATCCAGCAGGGCCAGGTCGGGCTGCCGCTCCTGGATGGCCTGCAGCGCCTCGCCGCCGCCCGGCGCATAGACCACTTCCATGCGCTCGCGCGTCAGCACGTCGCCGAACAACAGGCGCACGTCCGGGTCGTCATCGGCGACGAGCACGGTCTGCAATTGGCGATCCATGAGCGGCGTTATACAGTCGGTCCCTGAAAAAGTCATGTCATCGCACCCCTCCAACCTGATCTGGATCGGCGTGGACACCGGCGGAACCTTCACGGATATCAGCCTGTGGCGCGACGGACGCCTGGAATTTCACAAGGTTCCCAGCACGCCGGATGACCCGGGAGAGGCCATCGCCCAGGGATTGCGCGGCCTGGGGGTGGATTTCTCCCGCGCCATGGTCATCCACGGCGCCACGGTCGCCACCAACGCCCTGCTGCAGCGCAAGGGCGCGCGCACGGCCCTGGTGGTCACGAAAGGATTCCGGGACCTTCTTGAAACCGGCCGGCAGAACCGTCCGCGGTTGTACGATCCCTTTCCGTCGCCTCCTCCTCCGCTGATTCCCCGTGAACTGCGGTTCGAGGCCGATGAACGCATCACCCACGATGGGCAGGTCCTGATCCCGCTGACCCCGGACAAGGCGGAGGCGCTGGCCCGGGATATCCTGGCCTCCGGCGCGGAGATCGCGGCGGTCTGCCTGCTGCATTCCCACGCCTGGCCCCGGCACGAACAGATCATGGGCGAGGCCTTGCGCAAGCATGGGCTCCCCTTCAGCCTGTCCTGCATCGTCATGCCGGAATTCCGCGAGTACGAACGGGCTTCCGCCGTCTGCGTCAACGCCTTCGTGTCGCCGGTGATGCGCGCCTATCTCGACCGCCTGCGGGAACGGCTCCCCGGGGCGCGGGTGTGGGTGATGTCATCTGGAGGAGCGATGATTCCACCCGCCCTCGCCGGGGAAGAGGCCGTGCGCACCATCCTGTCCGGTCCCGCCGGCGGCATGCTGGGGGCCATCGCCGCGGCGCGGCGCGCGGGCGTGAGGGGAATCGTCACCTTCGACATGGGCGGCACCAGCACCGAGGCGGGCGTCGCCTTCGAGCGGCCCGCCATCCGCCGCGACCATGTGGTGGACGGCCTGCCCATTGGCCTGCCCATGATGGATATCCACACCATCGGCGCGGGCGGCGGCTCCATCGCGTGGAAGGACCGGGGCGGAGCGCTGCGGGTGGGTCCGCAATCCGCGGGCGCCAGGCCTGGACCGGCCTGTTACGGACAGAACGGCCCCGCGACCGTCACCGACGCCAACCTGGTGCTGGGGCGATTGCAGCCCAACCGTTTTCTGGGGGGCGCCATGCGGCTCGATCCCGGAGCGGCGGAGCGGGCTCTCCAGCGGACCGGCGATGAATTTGGCATGGATGCGGCCGGCGCCGCCGCGGCCATGGTGGACATCGTCAACGCCGCCATGGTTCGCGCCATCAAGGCGGCGACGCTCCAGCGCGGGCATGATCCGCGCGATCTGACGCTGGTTTCCTTCGGCGGGGCGGGCGGGTTGCACGCCTGCGAACTGGCCGCCGAACTGGGCATGCGGCGCGTGCTGATTCCCAGCCAGCCCGGCCTGCTCTCCGCGCTGGGCATGCTGCAATCGGAGTTGGCGCGGGACCTGGCGATCAGCGCGTTTCTGCGTTTGCCTCCGGACGCCGCGGACGTGCTTTCCGCCGCGCCGGATTTTTCCGTCCATTTCCAGCGGCTGGCGGAGGAACTGAACGCCATGGCCCCCGCGGGCGAGGTCCGGTTCGAGACCGCCGCGGACGCCCGCTACGAGGGCCAGTCCCACGAGTTGACCCTGCCGTGGACGCCCGCCTTCATCGAGGATTTTCACCGCCTGCACGAACAACTCAATGGCGTGGTTTTTCCAGATCGCCCCATTGAAGTCACGGTATTCAGGCTGCGCGCCCATTGCCCCGGCGCGCCTCCGGAGAGCGGAGACCACCCGGCTCCGGTCCCCGGCGGCGGCGCGCCGCTGGAACCGCTCCGGTTTTACGTGGCGGGCGCGGGCATGGTGGACGGCGTGCTGTATGATCGGGCCCTGCTGCCGCCGGGCCATCGCCTGCAAACGCCCTGCATCGTGACGGAATATTCCGCCACCGCGGTCATTCCGCCGGGCGCCCGCGCCCAGGTGGACGCCACGGGACAAATCCTCGTGGAACTGCCGTGAGTCTGTTGCGTCCGGTGATCCCCCTGGCGCTGCCCCTGCTGCGGCCCTTTCTGGAAAACAGCCCCCGTCTGCGTGGTCCCGTGGAACACCGCCGCGGCGAACTGCCCGTATTCGCGCCGGATCCGGATTCCCCGGTCATCTGGTTTCACGCCGCCAGCGCGGGGGATGTGCGCGCCATCGCGCCCACCATCCAGGCCATGCGCGAACGGCATCCCAACCTGCGGGCGCTGCTGACGGTCATGACCTCCAGCGGATACGAAATGGCGCTCCGCCATTCCAGCCTGGCGGTTCCGGCCATGGCGCCGTGGGACGCCCCCGCTCCCGTCCGCCTGGCGATGGCGCGCGTGCGTCCCGCCCTTCTGGTTCTTGAGTATCTGGAGTTGTGGCCGGAACTGATGCACGCGGCGGCGCGGTGCGGAGCGCGGCTGGCGCTGACCGATGGCCGGGTGAGCGGGCGCAACGTGGAACGTTACCGCTGGCTGTTCCGCGTCACCGGCGGCCCGCTGAAGCATCTGAACCTGGCGCTGATGCGCACGCCGGGAGACGCGGAACGCCTGATCGCCATGGGCATGGATCCCGCCCGCGTGCGGGTGACCGGAAGCACCAAGGCCGATGTGCTGGACGAACCGCCGGGCGGGACAGGGATCATTTCCGCGCGCGAACTCGCCGGTCCGCGGGCCGTGATCCTGGTGGCGGGCAGCATCCACGCGGACGAGGAAAGCCTGGTGCTCCCCGTTCTGGCGCGCCTGCTGAAACGCCATCCCGCGCTGGTGGTCTTCATCGCGCCGCGTTACCTCGAACGCACGGAAACCATCAAGAATTATTTCCGTTCGGCGGGGTTCCCGGTTGGGCTGCTGTCCCGCCCGGACAAGGGGCCGCGCGTTCAGGTGGCGGATGTCTGGGGCCGGTTGCTGGGCCTGTACGCCACGGCGGATCTGGCGGTGGCCGGCGGCGGATTTGGATCACGCGGCGGGCAAAACATCCTGGAGGCGGCGCGCGCGGGCGTTCCGGTTCTCTTTGGTCCGCACATGCGGAATTTCGAGGCCGAGGCGGCGAAACTCCGGGGGCGGGGCGGGCTGGAGGTCCGCGGCGCGGCCGGACTGGAGGAGCAGGCGGAAAGGCTGATCCGCGATTCCGCGCTGCGTTCTGAATTGGGAGCGCGCGCGCGCGCGGCCGTGGAGGAACTGCGGGGCGTCTCCGCGGCCAATGCGCGCCTGCTGGCCGGACTGGCGGGTGTGGAGAAATGAAAAGGGCCGGTTTCCCGGCCCTGAAAACAGCGGCGCGGAGCCGTCATGGCATGGTTTCAAACCCGCTGGACTGGGCGGGATCGTCTTCCTCGGGACGGATGCCCCGCAGAATATTGGTGATGTTTTCGTCGTAGCCGACATGCCCCGCGGCGATCTCGCGCAGAGCCAGCACCGCTTCCTTGTTCTTGGTGCCTTCAATGTACGGGCGGGCCCCGTTGACCAGTTGGCGCGTGCGCTTGGCGGCGAGCAGCACCAGGGCGAAACGGTTGTCCACTTCCTGAAGGCAATCTTCAACGGTTACACGGGCCATGAAAACTCTCCTTGCCTGCCCATCGCGGAGCAGGGCCGTGAACCATAGGCCAGACCTGGTTCCTTGTCAAAACTCCCGGACGCCCCGGCTTGGAGTCTGGAGTTCCTTAGTCCGTGGAAATCACCGGCCCGGAATCCCGGCCCGGCGGCGGCCGCGGGTGACCGGCTCCCCTCCGGCGGCGCCTGGCGCCGCCAAAGTCTCCCGCCCGCTGGCGTTGAACCGGAATCCGGGGTATAGCCAATCATTGGGCCGGAAAACCGGCGTTCGCGTCCACGCACAGGGAAAAGGAATATCCGATGGCCTTGCTCAAACGATCCGACGACGGCGGCGCGCCGCGCAACAATTCCGAGGTCAACGCCATCCTGGGGCGCGGGGCCGAATTTGACGGCAAGCTCAGCTTCGAGGGAACCGTCCGGATTGACGGCGTCTTCAAGGGCAAGATCGTCTCGGACGCCCAGTTGATCGTGGGCGAAACCGCCCGGGTCGAAGGCGAGATCGACATCGGCGTGCTGGTGGTCTACGGGGAAATCAAGGGAACCATACGGGCCAAGCAGTTCGTGGAGATGCACGCCCCGGCGCGGGTCTCCGGCGCGGTGGAGACGCCGGCGCTGGCCATCGAAAAAGGCGTGGTCTTCGAGGGCTCCACCAAGATGTTGAACCTGGGCGGCCAGAAATCCGTTCCCGCCGGATCAAAGGCGGACCCCTCCACGCCCGGCTGGACTTCCAACTGACGGAAGCATGAATACCGGACCGGGGATCGCCAAGGATTCCTTTCTGTTGTCCGTCCGCGCACGCCCGCTTGATTCCAGCGGTTTCGCGTTCCATTCTCATGATGATCGCACACTGCGGACCCCACCCTTTCCCATGGCCCGCACCACTGGGAGCGAGGCTGGCGCCAGCCGTGACGGGAAGATCATCGCAAGCGGCGGCATGGGGGTTCGCGGGGCGTGATCGTGAGGGAGCGCCGCCGCGCGGTGAAGCGATCCAATCCCCCAAACCGGAAATGATGAGCGGAACGGAAAGGAATGGTTGAATCACCCCGCCGTTCCGCCTATCCTGCCGCCGTTGAACTGGAGCAAACCATGAGCGATATCCGGCATGACTGGAGCGGCGGCGAAGTGCGCGCCATCCATGACCTTCCGCTGGTGGACTTGGTGAACCGGGCCCACCAGACGCACCGCGAACATTTCCCCGCTGGAGGGGTGCAGTTGGCGTCTCTGCTCTCCATCAAGACCGGCGGCTGTCCGGAGGACTGCGCCTATTGTCCGCAGTCGTCCCGCCACGGCAAGGCCGCGGAGCGCATGCTGGCGGTGGATGAAGTGCTGGAAGCCGCCAGCCGGGCCCGCGATGCGGGCGCCAACCGCTTCTGCATGGGCGCCGCCTGGCGCGAGGTGAAGGATGGCCAGGCCTTCGACCGCGTGCTCGACATGGTGCGCGGGGTGCGCGGCCTGGGCCTGGATGCCTGCGTGACGCTGGGCATGCTGAACGAGGATCAGGCGCGCCGCCTCAAGGAAGCGGGCCTGACCGCCTACAACCACAACCTCGACACGGGCGAGGAGTACTACGGCGAGATCATCAGCACCCGCACCTGGCAGGACCGCCTGAACACGCTGGCGGCGGTGCGCAAGGCCGGCATCACCCTCTGTTGCGGCGGCATCATCGGCATGGGGGAATCGGTGGATGACCGTTGCAGCCTGCTGCGCACGCTCGCCAACATGGACCCGCACCCCGAGAGCGTCCCCATCAACGCCCTGGTTCCCGTGGAGGGCACGCCGCTGCAGGACCGGAAACCCGTGCATCCATTCGAGTTGACGCGCATGATCGCCACCGCGCGCATCCTGATGCCCAAAACCATGGTGCGTCTGTCGGCGGGACGCACCGGCCTGAGCGATGAAGCGCAGTTTCTGTGTCTGTTCGCGGGCGCCAATTCGATCTTCCACGGAGACAAACTGCTGACCACGCCCAATCCGGGCGCCGGTGACGATCGCAGGCTGCTTGAGGCGGCGGGATTGCGCCCGCTGGAATGCTCCTCCACGAATCCCGCGGCGGATGCGGCGGAGTAAGCCCCTGAAGGCCCGGCGGCCTCTTTCCGGCGCCCGCGCCCGGGCGTTTTTCCTGCTTTCGTGCGGACTGTTCGCCGCGTGCGCCGCCAGGCGGCCCCAGCAACCGGAAATCTTCCAGCCCTCGCCGCCGGCAATCGCCGCGGTTCCGCCCGCGCCCGCCGCCCCCGCGCCGCCGGCGGAGCCCGGACCCGCCCCGGCCATGGACGCCG
>JAJVIH010000074.1 GCA_022072125.1 Myxococcota bacterium
CCCTGCCAATGCCCCGCCAAGCGCAGCCACCGCTTCGCTGGTCATCATCGACCTCCTTGTCGTTGGAGGTCTTCATCGGCTCAGCAACACACAGGACTTGAGCTAATGTTGCGCTGTAGTGCTAGGCCGGATTGACCGTTGGCATCGATGGTCAGCCATACTGATGAGCCGATGACCAGAGCAACCACCGCGGCGATCATCAGGGCTTTCCAGAGCCTACTGCGGCGCCCTCCTGGGGTTCTGAGTTCAAAGTTTAACATTGTCGTCTCCTGAAAATTGCTTCTACCGTATGCCAAGTTGCTGGAGAAGAGGGTATCTATCTCCCATCTACAATGTTGCGCCTTTGCGGCCTGCTGCGATCAGTTCCTTCGCATGTCTTCCGGCCAACGGTTGGCATCTGCGTTCGAGTCGTCACTAGGCGAATCATCTGTTCTGTCAGATACCTGCATTGTCCGGGCGTACACCGTCGGGACCCGGGCGTCGCTGTACACGGCGAATATGGACAGCAGAAACGCTGCGCTAACAAATGGGGAGACCAAGAGCAAGGCGGGAATATCGAGCAGGACGGTTAGCCGAGTGCTTCCGCGGCGTATGACGGGCTTGCACTTCGTGAAGACAGCCGGCACAAGAGTCACCAGTGTCACGAGCCACACCGCCAGCACTCCGCCAATCCACGCGAACACCACACCTGTTATGGCCCCGCCCAACAAGATCAGTACCAACCGGAGCACGCTCCACATCCCCGGAAGGGATGGCCAGGACTGCTGCAAGAGAGCCGCAAGGAAGGCCAGCAGTGCCAACCCGGCTGCACCAACTTGGAACATGGGGATGAGCCGAACGGCCCCCAAGCCCCATCCGGCATCGGGGTCGGAACTCATGCCAACGCCGCCGTCGACTTCGCGAATACGGTGACTGATCC
The DNA here is from genome assembly GCA_022072125.1 of Myxococcota bacterium. Classification (GTDB taxonomy): domain Bacteria; phylum Myxococcota; class JAJVIH01; order JAJVIH01; family JAJVIH01; genus JAJVIH01. The sequence continues at coordinate 920 of JAJVIH010000074.1, forward strand.
ACGCGGAATGCAGAAGCTTCCTGGATCGGACAACCCCCCAGAGCCCGGCAAACCCTGCGACCATGAGGAGTGCCATCTGGAGAATGGCTGGCTCGGCAGGCGGGCCTAATCGCTCGAGAGCAACGGCCAATGAAAAAAATATCATGGGTGGAATGGCGATCGAACCATAGACAAAGCAACCGAAGAACAGTATTAGTGCGTCCATACGCATGGTCGTGAGGGAAATGCTTTCTCTTCGTGCTCGAAGCCGCTCGACGGTGGCCATAGCTGATCGGGATGCGACCAATCGCAGGGACTCAACGCCATCGGTGCAGTCGGTTCCCTCTTTCATGAGATGAAGCACCTCAGGTTGATCACCTGTGATGCCACAGACAAGCTCGATGGAAGGAATAACCTTTTTGACGCCCAAGGCCGGCACGAAGACTCGCGCGTATAGGCGGGATGGATGGATTGTTGCTGTTCGGCCCGTTCCCTCCTCCACGAGCCGAACGTGATCCGATTCGACCGAAACGTCCCAGCCAGGTGCGCCCTTTACCAGTAATCGACGAAACTGCATACAAGGTCCCCGCACGAGGAATTGGCCTGGCAGTCATCGACGCCCACCGGATTCGTTCTCCCACTGTCCATGACAAGCCGATTGATGCGCGATCAAAGGACGCGATCGGATTGCAGGTCGCGCAGATAATTGAGCAGCATTTCCTCGACAACCTGATCAAAGGCGTCAGCCAATGGCACGGCTACCATTCCCTCCGGCGCTGAATGCATGCCTACGGTGGAATGAATGGCGTGCTTATACTCCCTGGTCGTTGGCACCCCGCCAAGCGGGGTATAGGTGGCGGTCATGATGTATCCATCTACAACCTGTGAACCAGCCAACCCAAACGTCAAGCCGGTGGCAAATCCTTTTCCAAAAGCAGCACCCACGTCCCCGACATTATTGACAATGACGTGCAACTGGCCGCTTTCGGACGCTTTACCGGCGCTCGCCTCCGCGAACAGACGGGTCGCGGCCAGAACCCTTGATACCTTCCGGTAGACAGTGCCGTTATGGCGCTTTTGGGGCTTTCCATTTACCTGGAATTCGACGCTCACGGTGACGTACTTCGGAGCGTCCGTATTCTGTATGCTCTGATATGTTGCGTCCCGAAACTGTGGGTCCACATAAGATTTGATGGACGTGCAACCTGAGCAGATTAGCGTTGCTCCGACCATGATGGCAGACAGGCGCAGTTTGAATGTTAGTGAACGTGGTCTTAGATCATGCAGTGCAGAACGGCTATTCATGCCATTGTCCTTTGTTTATGTCCAAACCGAGTGATTTGGATTCATTTGACAATGCTCGAGGATAATGCGCTGAGCAAGGCAATCCGCAAGTGGTGTGGTGGTTACTCGGACAGTGCCAATGGTTGCGCGCCGATGTACGAGCATTTGCCCAATATCTGCATCGCCTTCTCACGGTCTTCGAGGATCGGGTGGACGTGACCGACCATGAGGCCCATAGTGATCTTCGTGCGGATATATCGCGTCTCGCCGGCGGCAAGGGTAAAGGTGAGCTTCTTGTCGACCTCCGTGCTGCACGAGACTTCGTAGTCGCCGATCGGGCGATCGACGTGGAAGAACCCACCGGGGGTCGACTTGCCGACCTTTTCACCGTTCAAGCGGATGTCCGGTTGAATGGCCGCTCCCATCGGACTTCCTTCGCGGTAGAACATGATCCGGCCTTGGTTCGAGGGCATCGCCGGTAGCTGGGTGATCGCTTTGTCGTACTTGGTTCCGCTTGCGCATCCGAGGAACTGACCTGCAAGTATGATCACCATAAGTGCGGCCAATAGTCGATTCATCATTGTTTGGACTCCAAAAAGGGGGTAATAGGAACCGGAGGCGACACGGGTACCATCAGGTGCTTGAATGGCAGGTAGAGGCCGACGATCAGACCGTCGGCGACCGTTAACAACGCTTCGTGGCGGTGACCAGCATCGATGACGAATACACCGTTGCGTAGGCGAAAGGCTTCACCGTGCTCAGTTGAGCCGGTGTGGTCCCAAACGGACCCCGCTGGCAGCGGGCGCACGCGCAAGCCCGGTGGTAATTTCAGCGTTAGCTGCCGCGTGAGGGTGAGTGCGGACTGCGGCACCCCATCATGTTTGAGTATTGCGGGTTGCGAAACCTTGCGGGGATCAGTAGCGCAACCCGTCAACAGCAAAAGGGTGAATAATGTTGCGATGACAGCGATTCGGATATGCATTTGCCACGACCTAAACTGATATGAAAGTTGATTTCCACTGGGCGCGTGGACCACATGGGGGCTTGGGAGAGGGGGGACGTCCAAAGCCCATCTCTCCGCATGCCCATCGCTCTATTTGACCCCTGCCCACCGGTGTGTCGTCCATCCGTTTACCAATCTTCTGAAAGCATTCCTCTCATCTCAAGCCCGTCCTCGAGCCGGGTGCGAACAGTATGACGGCCGATTCCATACCCGTCAAGACAAAAAAGATAATCATGTCCCGACATCGTCTCAATACAGTCCAGACGGGCTCCTCGAAACTGGCACGCGGGGTGCCGTGAACCGCCGAGTCACCCAATCAGGTTCGCATCGGTCGCCGCCAGCGTTTGGGCGGCATGCTAAACTTCTACGGTCGCCATTCGGCGTGAGGTCACGCGGCCTGACGTTTGATGTCGCATTCATTGCGCCGCACGTGCGCGCAGACCTCTCGATCGCCATCCGCAGGCCGCGCCCCGACCACCAGTGACCGGCAACATCGCCCCAATTGGTCAGCGCCATGTTGCCGCAACGACAATACTTCACCTCGTTCGGGTTTTTGGACCAGACGACCTCGGCCTCGATGGCCTGAACCAGAAGCTGATGAGCCCCACGACGCAGCACGTCGGTGAGCGGATCATCCACAACGGGCAAACTTGCAGATGGAAATGCCAGCGGATTGGTGGTAGCGTCTTGCATGGTGGCGTACTCCTTTGCGTAAAGGGATGGATGCGGTTGAACACATCTAAGGTACGCCGCCTTTTTCATTGAGTCATCCACAGAATTCCGTTATAGCTCTCTCGGTGAGAGGCGCAAATGGTGGCCGAAGCTTGCGGTGCTTGCTGCGACGCGGCTGCGTGGGTGTCACCGGTCTTTATCTACACCAAGGCCACCTATGCGATGTATGACAGAATTGTGGTCCAATCCAGATCATGCCCTCTGCTCGATCGTCTTGCCATTCCCTCCGGGGACCGTGGCCGATCAGCTTGCCCAAGTCGAGCAGATGCTCAATAAATTCGTCCACGCAAGTGCCTCAACTACCGAACACCCAACGAAAGTACCCACGGTTTAGCCGGGAGTTGCACGTCGGATTTGAATCCGCCACATCCAAGGTACGCCGGCTTTTTCATTGAGTCATCCACAGGTCCGTTATAGCTCCCGAATCAAGTTCCTACCCCATTCTTCCACCGCCAATGTCAGCCGGTATGGCCAATGCCAGTTACGCAATCGCTTTGTACCGATGACTACACATGCGAGAAATATTATTGCATATGCAACACCAAATGCTAATAGGAAATTGCTTGCAATCGCCAAGCCTGTCACAATTAACTTCAACGTGGCGAATGCAACGTTGATGGCGAAGAATTGCCACCCTGCCCAGACAATGACCAATGCTGCGATCGCGCCGCCGGCGAGTCCGTCCTTTTGGCCGGCGCTGGCGATAACAGAAGTCATCGCCAAGAGTGCGAGTGCTAACTCGCCGAAGAACCGTCCCGTCAGCATCGGCCACGCCATGTAAATGGCGACACCCGTCCCGAGAATGCCAATTATGACCGCGATGACCCGGGATGCCCGGAACGATAGGAACCGTTCGGGACTCAACTGGTAACGGAGCGGATCGATGTCGCATGCTTGTGCCACAGGGACAACAGCACAGTATGGATGCCGAACGCATAGGTCGGACGGAAGAATCTGTCCATTGCGAAATGCAGTCGCGATCGCTTCAATGCCCCCAAACTCAGCCTTTCTGTGCAGTTCGATATCCAACAGCAGCCAATGATACTCCCGACTCCGCGCCACATGGAGGTCCCAGGTCTTCCGATCCGGCACACGAAAGGACCGGCTGCAATGGGGGCAATCGGCCGTCGTGCCAAGCTGGTTCTCGTCCACTCCAAAGCCCCGGTAGCAGGACGGGCAGCCAATGACGATCTTCCTAGCCGAAGTGGGCCGCGCGTGCTCCGGAATCGCCGCGGCCTGCGGAACGAGAACGGGAGTACGCCAACTGCTCCTGCAATGTGGACACTGTTGAGCGAGTCGTGTGCGAAGTTCGCCATGGCACGATGGGCAGATCCCGTCTGTCGGGTGGCATGAGATACAGACATGAGCGCCGGTCGCGTTGCCGTCTCGCTGAATGGATCGAAGTTCCTGGCCGCATCGATCGCAGCATTTGGGAACAAGTTGGCCTGTGGTGGAAGGTATGGTTTTGGCTTGCGATGCGTGGCGGTCAATCGCGGCGACCGATGGCGGCAAGACAGCACTGTCACTGTTAGGAAATTTGATTCCACGCGGGCCGGCGTCCGAGGGTTTGGGGGGTGAGGGGTTTGGGGAGGGGGTGCCGTCTTGAGATTTCCCTGCACCAGAAACCGGCCTGTCTCCTGTCCCGCTTGCCATCCGAACCCTCATTTCTCGCCCGCTGGAACCGGTTCCCTGCCCAGAGACCGCCCAGAACCAATTGATGATAACTATGACCGGTGATCTCGCGTCGGTCAAGGGCGGAACGTAACCACTGGGTCTTGAATGTTCGCCAGGCAGGTCAACCACGGGCATCGAACTGATTCTTGACACCACAATCCTGACTGGACGAGGGTTACATCCAGTCGCATGCTAGTATTTCGCGTTCAAATTGGCGCGAATGTCAATTCAGCGTAATCGCCTGAAATTACATGGGTTGTCTCTCACAGGACGGGGTGCGACCTCGTCAGGTGATTTTGAGAGTTTGAGACGTCCCCGGAAGTGTTCGGACCGCAGAATCGCATTCGGGGGGCGTCATTGTGGTGCGCGCGGTGCTGAAAACGTGCGGAAGGCTGTGGATAAGTGCCTGAAAAATGACACTCCCGGAGTGTGGCGCTAAGGTTGTCGTCGTTGCATGGAAGCCAACGGAATGACCCTCCCGAAAACAGCTCTCTTCATAAGCATTCACTGACCGCCTTCTTGGCACTCTGGAACGGACCCGCGCTTTGGCCCGTTGTAAACCACCCTGATGCGGTTACGATGCCGCGATGAGTTTGATTCTTCACCCATGGCAACTGTTGCTGGTCGGCTTGGCCGGCTGGATCAACCGCCAGCAAATGGATGTGATTGTCTATCTCAAGGAAGAGAATCAGGTGTTGCGTGCGCAGATGGGCAAACGTCGTTTGCGCTTCACCGACGACCAGCGTCGCCGCCTTGCCGCCAAGGCAAAGACGCTGGGCAGCAAGGCGCTGCGTGAACTATCCACCATCGTAACGCCGGGCACACTGCTGCGTTGGCATCGGGAACTCATCGCCCGCAAGTACGACGGCAGTCGACGCCGTGGGCCTGGGAGGCCCCGGGTGATGCAAGTGATCCGGCAACTGGTCGTTCGGTTCGCCCGAGAGAACCGACGATGGGGGTACACGCGCATCCAAGGCGTCTTGGCCAACCTGGGTCATGAGGTCAGTGAGGGGACCGTGGCCAACATCCTCAAAGAGCACGGACTTGAGCCCGTACCGGAGCGATCCAAACACACCACGTGGCGGCAGTTTCTGCGCACCCACTGGGAGTCGCTTGCCGCTGCCGACTTCTTCAGCGTTGAGGTGTGGACGCCCTTCGGTCTGGTGCGCTACGCCGTGTTCTTCGTGATCAGTCTGCCCACCCGTCAGGTGGAGGTCGCCGGCATCGTGCCGGATCCGGATGGCGCATGGATGGCGCAATTGGCACGCAACCTGACCGATCCCATCGATGGTTTCCTTGCCGGCAAGCGCTACCTTATCCATGATCGTGATCCGCTGTACACAGAGGCCTTCCGCAGCATCCTGCGTGCCGTGAACATTGAATCGGTGAAATTGCCGCCACGAAGTCCGAATCTGAATGCCTACTGCGAGCGCTTCGTTTTGTCCATCAAGAGCGGTGTCTGGACCGGATGATCCTCTTCGGCGAAGCCCATCTGCGGCATGTGATCCGCGAGTATGTCGAGCACTATCACATGGAGCGGAATCACCAAGGTCTGGGCAACCAACTCATCGATCCGCCCAAGGATCAGCCTGTCGTCGCTCATATCGATCGCCGCCAGCGCTTGGGCGGCATGCTCAACTTCTACTGCCGCCAGGCGGCGTGAGGTCCCGCGGCCTGACGCTTGATGTCACATTCACTGCGCCGCACGTGCGCGCAGACCTCACGAATGCCGTCCGCATGCCACGCCCCGACCACCAGTGACCTCCAAATGTCGCCCCAATTGGTCATCGCCATGTTGCAGCAGCGACAACACTTCACCTCGTTCGGATTTTTGGACCAGACGGGGACACGAAGTTCACCAAACAGTTCGACGCGATCGTCAAGTCTGGGGGCGCGCAGGTGCACCGAGTCGGCCCGTCCAAGCCGAATTTGAATGCCTACGCGGAGCGGTTCGTGCAAACCTTACAGGTTGAGTGCCTGGATCACTTTGTGGTGTTTGGGCCAAAGCATCTGGACCATCTGGTCTGTGAGTTCGTGGAGCACTATCACCATGAGCGTCCACACCAGGCCCTGGGCAACGCGCCGCCGCGTGGGCCGGTTGCAGTGGGGCATGGTGAGATCGTGTGCAAGGAACGGCTGGGCGGTTTGCTGAAGCATTACCACCGCAAGGCAGCGTGACGAGCGGCATTGGCTGCTGTTTGGTGCGATAGAATATTTGAAAGGACGACATTCGTTGCTGCGGCGACTGGATAAATATGCACACACTTGTTAACATCTGTGTACGCTTTTATCCACGTGATGAGACTGGTCCATGACATCCGCACAAGAGGAATGTCGGCGAATCTTCCGAGCACATGGCGGAACGCTACGCACCGGCGAAGCGCTTGCGGCGGGGGTTCATCCGCGCACCCTGTACGCCATGCGCGATGCGGGCGTGCTGCTGGAACTCAGTCGCGGGCTGTACCGCCTGGCCGGACTGCTTCCCCTGAGCAGTCCTGACCTGGCCACAGTTGGCAAACGAGTGCCCAAGGGGGTCGTTTGCCTCATTTCGGCGCTGGCGTTTCATGAACTGACCACACAGATCCCGCACGTGGTCCATCTGGCTCTGCCACGCAATATGCGGACGCCCAAGCTCGATCACCCGCCACTACAGGTCTATCGCTTTTCACCCGAAGCTTTCAAGGCTGGCGTGGAAACACACACCATTGAGGGCGTCGTGATCCAAATTTACAGCATGGAGAAAACCCTCGTCGACTGTTTCAAGTACCGCAACAAGATCGGCCTCGACGTGGCTCTCGAAGCACTGCGGTCCTACCGCGGTCGTCGCGGTGCAAGACTTCAACGTGTGCTCGAGTACGCGCGAGTTTGCCGAGTCGAGTCGGTTGTGCGGCCTTACCTGGAGGCCAGCACGTGACCGATCGCAAGCCCAAGAACGTCGTAGTATCGATTCACCAGCGGTTGATGAACGTCTCAAAGCAGGCAGGCCGCACCTTCAACGACTTGGTGTTGTACTACGCCATCGAGCGGTTCCTCTACCGACTGTCCCGATCCACCTACGCGGATCGCGTCGTGCTCAAGGGCGGCCTGCTGTTGCAGGTTTGGAACACACCCGTCACTCGCGTCACACGCGATATTGACTTGCTGGGCAGGTTCGGCAACGACCTGAATCTTATCAAGGAAGTCGTGCGGACTGTGTGTGTCGCGGCCGTCGAAGATGATGGGCTGGTTTTCGCCCCTGACAGCGTGACGACACGGCGCATCGCCGAAGATGCTGATTATGAAGGTGTGCGTGCATCATTCAAGGGACAGTTTGGCAAGATGCCACTGGCCATGCAGATCGACTTCGGTTTCAGTGATGTGATCACCCCCGCGCCCATTTCGATCACATACCCTGCTGTTCTCGATCACCCGCGCGCCCAACTGCTGGCATACAACCGGGAGACAGCAATAGCCGAGAAATTCGAGGCGATGGTCAAGCACGGCGAACTCAACAGTCGGATGAAGGATTTTTTCGACGTGTGGGCGCTGGCGCGTAACTTTGCGTTTGAGGGGCCGCTGCTGGCAAAGGCGATCGAATCGACTTTCGCCCGCCGGCAGACGCCGCTTGAGACCGAACCGGTCTGTTTCACCCCACGCTTCGTTGAGACGCCGGCCAAGGCGGCGCAGTGGAAGGGATTCATCAAGACCAGCCGGGTCAGCGAAGCGCCCACGAGTCTCGCCGAGGCGCTCGTTGGCGTGCGCGCATTTCTGCAGCCGGTCGCCAAGTCACTCGCCGATGGGTCGCCGTTCAACTCAACCTGGAGCGCCGGTGGACCGTGGCGGTGAGTCGAGGGACTCAGAAACCGCCTGACAATCTGCTGGGCCACAACACCCCTCACCGTCAACGGCATCCAAGCCCGGCTTGACTGCTTCCGGGACTGGTACAACGACCATCGGCCGCACAGCGCGATCCGTGGTTGGACACCTGTCGAGGCGTGGAACGGAACGTCGCTGCCCGAGCCGATCCCGATCCGGGCGAGCGATCAACTCGACGCGCAAATCGACGTCTGCCGCCGCCGCTTCCGAGGCGACCCGCGACTGCCGATCGTCGACATCTCGATTCGTCTGCGCTGCGCCGCGCCGCTTGACCATCAAAACCCGCAAGATTTCATCACTTGTCAAAGATCAAGACGCGATGCCCGCGCGCGTGCATCGTTCCCGAAGCATTCTTCACGCCAACGACACGCGCCGAGAGGCTCGAAAACCGCCTGACAATCTGCTGGGCCACAACAGGCGCAACAAGCTGATGGGTCACTACATTGGCAATAAATTTCATGCCCGCTCCTTGGGCCATAGTGCGACAACGGGCTACCCACCGGATGAGCATGTCACCGGGCTTCCATTGATGCGTTGGCTACCGCGTGCGATGCGGCTCTGAGCGCACCATCTTCCATCTCGTACACGGTGTCGAACACGTCCAGTGCCCGATGGTCATGCGTCACGACGATCACGCCCGTGCCGTACTTGTGAGCCACATCGCGGAAGAGTTCCATCACCTGCCGCCCACGTACGCTATCGAGAGCGGCAGTGGGTTCGTCGGCGAGAATGAGGCTGGGCTGATTGGCCAGCGAGCGGGCGATGGTGACGCGCTGCTGCTCGCCACCGGAGAGTTGGGTGGGCATGTTCAGGGCGCGAGGCCCCACGCCCAGTGTGTCCAGCAGTTCCATCGCCCGCCGGCGCGCGACGGAGGACGGGCGGCCGATCAACTCGCCCACTATCTGTACGTTTTCCACGGCGCTGAGAAATGGGATCAGGTTGGACTTCTGGAACACAAAGCCGATGTTCTCGCGCCGGAAATGGCGTAGGTCGCCCAAGGATCGCGGGCCATCCTGCATAAGCCGTCCGCCGATGGTGACCCGTCCGCGTGTGGGCGGGTTGATGAGGCCGACGCACAAGAGGAACGTGGACTTGCCCGCGCCGCTGGGGCCCAGGAGAGCAACGATTTCGCCACGGCCAACGCGCATCGACGCATCGCGCAAGGCGACCACCTCGGTGTGGCCGCTGCCGTACACTTTGGTCAGTGCGGTCGTTTCAAGTGCCGGTGATTCATCCATGCTGTGCCGGTCCTTCGTCGCATTTCTTCGCGTCGAATCTAGCCGATGGCATCGTTGGGAGCGACGCGCATCGCTTTCCAGATACCCAGCAAGCTCGCCAATATTGAGATCGCCAGCACGATGCCGGCGAGCCGGAGCAGGTCGTCACCTGTCACCAGCACCCGTCGGGGGAACAGCGGAAACAGGCGTTGACCGACGAGGTAGCCCACGCCGTAGGCGAGTGCGCCCATGATGAGCGATTGTTGAAGGATCAGTCCGACGATTGTGCGGTTGGTTGCGCCGATGAGCTTCAGCAGCGCGATGGGGTGCAGCTTGTCGAGAGTGAGCGTATAGATGATCAGGCCCATGATCACCGCACAGATGATCGTGAGCAGCACACGGAAGAGGAGAATTTGCCGGCGGGCACGGTCCACGCTGCCTTTAAGGAGCAGGTCTTCCTGCTGTGCTCCCGAGTAAGCGGTCACGTCGCTCCATCCTTCAAAACTTCGCAGCACGGCGTCCACGTCGGCTCCGGGCGCGAGCCTTGCGATTACGGCACTTACCGCGGGTCCGGGGAGCGCCGCGATGTTGCCTGACAAACCGGTGGCACGCTGCAGCACCCCCGGCTGCGTACGCCCGAAGTCGATCTCACTTGCGCGGGCGCGACGTGCCTGCCGTTCAAGGCGCACCGATTCGCCCGGCTCATCGAACTGTATCGTCTGCGCATCGCGACTTGTGAAGCACGCGATCCCGTCGCCACCCGAAGAGACCAGCCAACGCGTGATCCCGATGACCGTGTACGTGTCCTTGCCCAAGCGAACCCTTTCGCCCAACTCCAAGCCCAGCGATTCGTCAGCGATCATCTCGAAGTGGTTCTGCGCCAGCGGACGCCCGGCAATCAGCGGCAACCCCTCGCCTTTGTCGATCGGCCAACCAAGCCCCAGAACGCCCATTCGCAGCGGCTTACCCCCATGCTCGCGCTGGATGGTGTGAAAGACGAACTCACGTGCATCGAGGATTCCGGACACGGCAGCTACGCGATCCACCAAACTTCGCGGCAGGCGGGAGACCTCGGCGAATGGCCCGCGCGTGTCGCGCTGCACGATCCACAGGTCGGCTCCCACGCCGCGCGTGACGATCAGCGCATCATCCACCATCCCGCGGTAAATGCCGCCCATGCCCATCACGACCATGAGCAGCAACCCCACACCGATCGTCGTGAGGATGAACCGCCCCAAGCTGTGACGGATGTCGCGAATCGCGAGGTTCATTTCGTGTGAATCCTTCGGCCGTCCCTCAGCGGCCCGGTGCGGCCGTCTGCTGGGCTGACCACGACTTCGCCTGGAGACAAGCCACCGGACACTTCCACAAAATCTCGCCCACGCAGACCCACTGTGATTTCGCGCCAGCGCGCAGAACCGCCGTCGTCCACCATGACACCCGTCCTGGAGTCTCGCAGGAGGATGAGCGCCGAAGGCAGGATCGTCACATCCTCCTTGCGACCAACGCCGATGAAGACCTCGGCACGCTGTCCGACCGCCCAGTTGTCTGGCAGACGCTCGACGCGCACATCCACGAGGATTTCGCGCGTCTCGCGGTCGGCCTCACGTCCCACGCGGGCCACAACGCCCGAGTATTCTGTGTTTGGCTCGGAGCGAAAGACCACCCGCGCCGCCTGACCTTCAGCCAAACGTGCGAGTTCCGTTTCGTCCACCCAAGCGGCGATCCACATCTCTTTGAGCGAGACCAGTTGTAGCACCGACGATCCCGCAGTCAGAACGTCTCCTGCATCACGATCGCGTCGCACGACCAACCCGTCAAAGGGGGCTTTAATCGTGGTGTCGTGCAACCGCGCTCGCTGGTAGTCCAGCGAGCACTCCGCCGCAGTCAGACGCTTTTCCCCTTCCACGATCACGGCTGCTGCGCTGGATGATTCTGCCTCCGCGATTGACAACAATGTGACAGCGTTGCGGTGCTCGTCCCGCGTTGCGGCACCGCTGGCGACAAGTTCCGAAATCCGCTTGTGGTCCTCCTTCGCTCTTACAAGCACCGCTTCCGCGCGGCGTTGGCCGGCGCGAAACCGATCCATGCTCGCTTTCGCCGCAGCCATGTCCGCTTCGGCCACGCCGACCTGTTGTTTGAAGTCGGTGTCCTCAAGAAATACCAGCGTGTCGCCAGTGTTGACGCGGTCGCCCTGATCAGCGGTAATCCGTGTGATCAGCCCCGCCACCTTGGGCCCGATGGTCGCGCTCACGCGGGCTTCGAGCGTGCCCGTGCCCAGCACCTCTGCAGAAACGTCGCCTCTCTCGACCGTGTGGGTAGTAACCGAAACCGGCGCTAGCAGGAACCACCAGACGCCCGCCCCAAGCACCGTCGCTGCGAGCACAAGACGCACGGTCAGCCACACCCACCGCGAGCGGCGTTGCCACCACGTTAGCGAGGGAGCACTCTTGGCTGAACCGGAATGTGCATCGGCGTCCGTCATGCGGCAATTTGTCCGGGATTCTCCCCACCCGGCTATTATGTTCCAATAGCGCCCGACGGGCAAACGCGCAGCCAGAAAGTATTCTGATCACGATTCACGAGTGCTTGTCCGCCATCCGCAGTGACGACACTGGCGTCGGCGGAGGATGTACCCATTGCGAGGCTCGGTATAGACCACGCGGAAGTAGTGGCATCCGCACTTGCGGCATTTGATGTTCAACGCAACCTTGTCAGCCGCATCGGTCGCACATGGCGACCATGCGGCGAACAAATTCGCACAGCGGCGTCTGTCCGTCGCACAGTTCGCACATTGCCAGCTGTTCGTCGCACAATGTGAACATCAGCGATTGTTCATCGCACAATGGCAATGTCAGCCAGAGAACGGCACCATGGCCCGCATGCACGACATGACCACACACGCTAAACCCCCGATAGCCGCGCAGCCCCCATGCATGGTGCAACAGGCTTGTGGACGTGCCCCGTCCTCCTTTCTGAAGTTGTGGTAACTCCAGAAGAGACAGGCATGTCCACACTTTTTCAAGCACCACCTACGCGGAAACCGGAATATCCGTTTTAATTTGGCGCGCAACCGGACCGCAGAACTTGATAAAAGTGGGGATGAGCAGCGGTGAATGCCCTTGACTCAACGGGGAGCCGAGTTTAAACTAGATATAAAGATCAATATGTCTTACTTTTGGCCGGCGCACGCAAGGTCCGGTGAACATGATCTATTCCAACACCTGTCGGGACACCATTGCCGCCCTGTCGATTCTGGCTTCAGATGAGTCCAACGCCTATGTGTTGTTGGATGATCTGTGCAAGAGCGGGGAGATGTCTCGCCACGTGATGGCGAAGATTTTTCAAGAACTGGTTCGCAAGGGGATTCTGGTCAGCGCCAGAGGCCGGGGCGGCGGGTTTGCACTTTCGCGGCCGGGGGAGGATATCAACCTGCTGGAGATCGTCGAAGCCGTCGATGGTCTGAAGTGGATGGAACTGTGCGTGGTGGGCCTGGCGCGTTGCGATGAAGCCCAGCCCTGTCCGCTGCATGAGCAATGGACGTACTTGCGAAGTCGGATTCGTCAGTACCTTGTGCAAACCACGCTTGCGGACAGGTGCCATATCCTCCACAACCCGCAGATGCGGAATACTGGTCAGCCGACGGAGGTTTGTGTGAGTTTGGGCGTGCGTCGGCGCAGGCCGTGACAAACGAATCTTCGCCGGAGCGCCGTCGAAATTCCGCGGCATGGTCGGTCTTATGCCCTCAGCCCTCGCAGGGCGGTCATCAACACACTCTGAGTCCGCGGCGCGGTCGGTGATGTTCCGGCTTCGTAGCCGCCCTGAGCGTATTGCGCTTCGGCGTCTGGTCCAAGAATCCGATCGAGGTGAAGTGTTGTCGCTGCGGCAACATGGCGATGACCAGTTGGGGCGTCGTTGGCGGTCACTGGTGGTCACGGCGTCTGGTCCAAAAATTCGAACGAGGTTAAGTGTTGTGGTTCCGGCAACATGGCGATGATCAATTGGGGCGATATTGACGGTCACTGGTGGTCGGGGTGCTGCCTGCGGATGGCGATCTGGCGGTCTGCCCGCACGTGCGGCACAGTGAATGCGACATCAAGCGTCAGCCCGCGGGAACTCACGCGGTCTGGCGGCAGCAGAAGTTTGGCATGCCGCCCAAGCGCTGGCGCGGTCGATGCGAGCGACGACAGCTTGATCTTTGGGCGGATCGATGGGTTGGTGCCCAGGCCTAGGTGATTCCGCTCCATGTGATAGTGCTCCTGGCGGCAAGACGGCGACGCTGCTCGTCGGTGAAGCGCAAACGACGTTTGCCCATCTGCGCAAGCAACACCTGATTCTCTTCCTTGAGACAAACAATCACATCCACCTGCTGGCGGTTGATCCAGCCGGCCAGGCCGACCAGCAACAGTTGCCATGGGTGAAGGATCAAACTCATCGCGGCATCGCAACCGCATCAGGGTGGTTTACAACGGACCAAATCGCCACCATCGGCAAGCAAACAAGCACCTTCTGCTGAAGGGCTTGCAGGTCGGCTGAGTATTTGGACGCCGCGCCGACAGCACTTCACGCAGCAACTGACGGTCAAACCCGTGATGCAGCAGCACCCGCGAGCCGCCGGGCAGCAACAACTCCAGCGCCGATCCCGCCACAGACGCCTTCACCTTCACTTCAACAAACGCCGGACCGCCAGCCTCGCTCAACCTCAGCCGGCTGCGCCAGGCATAGAACGACGCCTGCGACAGCTTCCGCCGTCGACAGAACGACGCGATCGAAAACCCGCCGGCCTGCTGCTCATGAATGATCCGCGCCCATCGCGACGACGCTGACTCGCTGTGTTCCATCCCCGAGAATCTACCGATATCACACCGACCGAAAAAGATGGGCTTCGTTCAGCGGACACCGAACGCTTACCGTTCTTCATCACCACCGACACGTGCTGAAACACTCAAAATCCGCCCGACAATCTGTTGGGCCACAACAAGGAAGCCCAATTCACTATGACCGCAGTGCAGCAGTAGGCATACCGGCTGACGCAGGGCATGACGTACAGCATGAGTCTTCCTCCCCGGAAGGAGGCGACACACTCGGCATGGCCCCGGATATTGGCGCATCCAGCGCGTTGAACCAGCGCTCAGTGGTCAGGTAGGCGCGCAGCAACTCGCCGATGCCACGTAAATGAACCATATCGGAACTGACGTCCTGGCCGCACAGTTCGACAATGCGACACTCGGTCAACCGGGCAAACGTTGGTGCCCACCAAACCAGATGATCCTGCACGAATCGTGCGCGGGCTTCATCGCAGATTGCGATCTGCTCGGGCTTCGACGTGACACATCGCTTCTCCAGTAGATATGCGAGAAATTCTAACTCTGTCGCGATGTGATCTGGGCGCTCAGGCCGATCAACTGACGATTCCAAACCAAACGCGCGGTAGAAGCCCGCGATATCCGCCATCTGATGAGCGCGATAGGTCGGATCCTTCCAGTGGCAATACTCGGTTTCGTACTGTGGGCACTGCCGCGATACGACCAGGCCGAACACATTCTGCATCGCGACATCGCGATCAGTCGCTGGTAAAGCAAGCCAATTGATCAGCGGATGAATCTGAGCCGCGTCGGGCGGCAGCTCACCGAGGCCGAGCTCTTCTGGCGGCGATGCGGCGTACTGTTTACATAGCACCAGCCACGCATCCTCTACGCAACGCGAACGATCATCCGTCCAAGTCATCGTGCCGCTCTCGGTTCCGGAAAGTGACTCAGCAAGAGCGAGCGACAAGCTCGCCGCGATGACGCGGCGGGCGGTGAGGTCAACCGACATGGTATCAACATCCTGGATCATATAAATCTCGCTTTAGATACTGTTGACGTGTAGTTCGGCTGGACGCTCAAAAGTCGGCTCTTCAACTGTGGTGCGAACGCATTCAACACCAAACTTGTTGTAGCCGATGACGGTATCGTTGTGGATTTCTTGCACCTTTGTCGAGCCGTCGGGCATGGTGACTTCGATCTCGGCAACCTTTTTGCCGGGAACGGTCTCGTAGCGGAAGATGATCTGCCTTGTAGTTCGGAATAGTTGAAGCACGTTGAGCAGGTCACGGTCGGGGCAGGCGTACTGTTCGATGGCGTGCTGCACGCCGGGGCCGAACATCTGTTGAAGGTAGGACCGTGGCACCCATCGCGGCGGGATGTAGTATCCGTTGGGTTCGGTGCCGAACTGCGGATAAATTGGCAGCGCGATCAGCCTCTCGCGGATGAGGTAGTACATCGGGTTCCAGCGATCCTCAACCCACCGCCCGGCATCGTCGATGTTGACCAAGCCTTGCAGGCGGATACGTCCCGGGCATGAAGCCATGCAGCGTGTTTCCGCCGGTTCGCCGTTGGGGCTGATTTCCGGATCTTTGCCTTCGAGACGCGGATAGCAGGCGACGCATTTCTCGCTGGTCGTGGAGGTGGAACGGTACATGGCCTTTTTATATGGGCAAGCTTCGACACACTTGCGGTAGCCGCGGCAACGTTCCTGATCGATCAGTACGACGCCGTCTTCAGGCCGCTTATAGATCGCTTGGCGGGGACATGCAGCGAGACAACCGGGATAGGTGCAGTGATTGCAAAGACGCTGGAGGTAGAAATACCAGACCTTGTGCTCGGGCAACTGTGTGGACCCTCCCCAATCCTGCTTTGCCCACATCGTACCTTTAGCGGACTCTTCGTGGCGATTGGGTGCGTTCCATTCGTCATCGGTCGGCAGGTAGCCGAGCGCGCGTTTCGGCCCGGTTTCGTCGTAGTGCTTCGTCGCCGCTTCGAAGATGGTCTTACCCTCGAACCGTCCGTAAGGTGACTCGTGCGTCGTTTTGGGGGCGTCCTGCCAGTATTGCCCATAGGGGTTTTCCTTTTCGAGCATGGTCAGCAACTTCGAATCCCAGTTCTGCGGATATCCGCCGAACGGCTTGGTCTCAACATTGTTCCAATACATGTACTCTTGGCCGCGCGAGAACGTCCACGTGCTCTTACACGCCATCGTGCAGGTCTGACAGGCAATGCATCGGTTGATATTGAACACGAAGGCGAATTGCTGACGCGGATGCCTTTCCTCGTAGGGGTACTGCATCGGGCGTCCAAGTTGCCAGTTGTAGACCTCAGACATCAGTGATCTCGCTTTTGAATCGTGAGAGGAACGGACTGAACGTCACCGGTATGCTCGACGGTACGATGACGATGTTGCCCAACGCGGCTAATCGTCTTGTCAATCAATTGGTCCAAGACGTCATCGCCGAGTGTGATGCGCAGCGCATAGAGCGCCTGGTATTCGGGATCGCGCGTCATGGCGGTGAGGCGCTCGGCAGACATCCCCACCTGCAACAATTCTTCCAACATGCAACGCGCCATGATGGATGCATCGCCAGGTATGAAACAACCTTCCAGTTGCATGGGGGCGTCTGGCTCGTTCGGCCGCGCAGTGGGATCGGATGGTTGTGACGATAAAGTCATGATCGGCCTTTCGCGTTACAATTCGCCGACAGTCGTAAACTCACCTAAAAGATATCTCTGGTTATCTTCACTTTCACCGGTTGGTCCGAATCCGGTCGTGCCCGGTTCCCAAACGCCTTGGCCGTTCAAGCCGCCGTCTTCGGCCTTGACGATACGGATCAACGTCTCCTTCGGCACGGTATTGACCGCATGGTTATCCATGTCGAACCCGAACGTGAACGACATCGATCCCGCCCTCTTGTGAAACAGCGTGTCGGTCTGATGCATCGGCGGTAGCCAGCCTCGGGTGATTGACTGATGCGACCCGTAGCGGTAACTAGCCTGATAGCCAGTACCCTCGGCCAAAGCGCGACCGTCGCCACGTGTTTCGTGGGCCTTGACTGTACGCTCTGAAGCGATCCAACCGGTGTGCTTCATGATCGTAAAATGGGGCGGCAGCGCCGGGTTAATTTTCACGCGCACCATGCAACGGAATGCACGATCACGAAAGTTTGCCCCGTTTTCCTGCCAGCCTCGGAACGGACGGTCCGCCGGGTTGGCATCCACCCACACGTAGTCGCCATGTTTGAGGCCCAGAGATTCCGCTGCCTGCGGGCTGACTTGAATCTGTCGATCGCCCACACCGGGGGCACGTTTGTCTTTACGCCTCGGGTCACTGAAGTCGCACGACCAAATCCAATTCCAGTCGACGGTCGACCATGATGAATGCGTCGAATGTCGGCTCTTGGGTGTCGAGCAGAAGAAACGATAGCCTGCGGCCCAAAGCGGATTGACTGTGTTCTTCACCTGCGACCAAGGCATCTTGATGTTGCGTACCTGCCGCAGGTCAGGATCCATTTCTTCGGGTGGGATGCCGTAGTCATTGGGCCTCACGTACGGGCTACTCGATACGATGACGTTAGGTAGGTATGGCGTGGCTTCAACACCCTCTCGATGGACGATAAGGTTTTCACCGTACTCGATCGCCTCAGGCAGGTCGCAATAGCTGGCGATGCGTCCGCAGTCGGTATAGAAGGGAATGTTGTCGTGAACCTGTTCATAGAACGGGACGCGCGGATACGTACGAAATAGGAACAACGCCGCGCCGGGTTCGCCGCCGTACTCGCCTTTCATCATCTTGTCGATGGAATATGGCCCGTCCTTTCCTCGCGTGGTGATGCACGAATCAAGCACACGTTGGATGTACACCCTGGAACGTTTGTCAAGTACAAACTTCCAGTAGTCTGCAAACCGCCGGTCGCCGGTGAGGGTCGTCAGTTGTTTGCTGACCAGTGCGAAGACCATCGCATCATCGATGGTGTTGTGTAGTGGCTTGATGCCATCACCGCCCCATGCCTGGATGAATGGGTTGGAACAGGATCCACCGATTTCCAAGTCCTGAAACTCTACCCACGAGTTCACCGGCATGACGATGTCGGCATATTCCGCGCTGCCCGTCCATTCGATTTGCTGATCAACGATCATGTCGATCTTGGGAAGCACATGGGCGATCAGTTCATAAACCCACTTGGACTGATTGAGAAAGTTGGCATTGTTGTACCAGATGAGTTTGGTAGGGGTGGGTATGTGCGTCTTTCCGGTGAAGTTCTTTTCACCCTTGGGGGTTTTGACCTTGAGCATCTTTTCGCCATAGCCCCAATAGCTCGGTTCTTCATGATGTGCGCAGTGACGCATCTCGTGATGCGTCACTGGCTTGTTCTCATCGAGCACTGGATGAAATGGGTCTTCGGCAATGTATGCGCCAACGCCCGGCCCCGCGGTCGGACCGGCCTGGAAGATCGCGCCTTTGTAGTTGCCCGCCCATGTGTAGACACCCGTGCCGTGCTTGCCGATATTGCCCGTCATGGCCATCAACATGTAGCACGCACGGTTGTGCAGCGTTGCGTGGAAATAGTGATTGATACCCTCGCCGAGGTGAATCGCCGCCGGCTTGATGGTCGCCAGATCTTTGGCGAGACGTTCGATCATCTCCGGCTCAGCACCGCAGATTTCGCTGACGGTCTTTGTGTCATATTCCGACAGGTGACGGCGATACATCTCGAAGAGAGGCATGACCTCAATCGTCTGGCCGTCCACCGTCATAACATTGAACGTGCCCCACAGCGCCGGATCAAATCCAAGCTGATCGCCGACCTCGTCGCGACTGACCGCAACAGGCTGCCCCTTCCGGGGATCCCACATACAGAAGTCGCCGATCTTATCGCGCTGTTCGTCAGTCAATCCCTGAATGCGATAAGACGGACCATTACGAATATCGCGAGGTTTGTAGTCCGCCATGACATCTTGGGGCCGAAGTCGTTCGAGGGTGTCGGTCCGAACCAGCAAAGGCAGGTCGGTGAACCGCTTGACGAACGGCTCGTCATACCACTGGTTGTCGATGATCAGTTTGGCCACGCCTAGCAGCAGTGCGAGGTCGCTGATGCCTGGTCTGACCGCGATCCAATAGTTGCTCTTGGCCGAAGGAGCGGCATAATCCGGCGCGATGTTCACGATCGTCGAGCCGCGTTCCATCGCTTCGATGAACCAGTGCGAATCGGCCATCTTGTTCTCGACGAGATTCTTGCCCACCATGACGATCAGTTTGCTGAATCGCAGGTCGGACATGTCGATATCGGAGGTTTGAAGTCCGGTGGCGAAGGGGATACCCGGCGCCTGATCACCGCGCCACGTGTATTCGTTCCATGCGCGAGCGCCAAGAGCCTGGTCCGGCTCAACGCCGCGCACATGATGGTCGAGCAGTCCGAGCATGTTCGCCAGACGAAGGATGCCGAACTTGCCGACCACGCCGTGCGGTGGCAGGTTCGATCCCACTTTGAGCGTTGTGGTGCCCGCACCGTTCCAGTGCGTGAGCATTTCCGGATCGTATCCGTCGGCGAGCAGACGCATTTTGCCCTTATCGCCGCTGTATGTTTTACTCAGCGCCATCATGCCCATCGCGGTATAACGTGATGCACTTTCCCAAGAGACACGCACGAACGTGTCATTGCCGCGATCATCGAAGCGATACTTGGTACGCAATTCGGGGTTGTCGGAAAGGCTTGGGAAACCATCGTCGGCCCACTGTTTCCATCCGGCGCGAACGACCGGACCTCGCAGGCGGTAAGGTCCGTAAACACGGCGCTGAAACGTGTAGCCCTTGGGGCAACCGCGCGGATGCCAACTCTTGCTAGTACGGTTGCCATAAAGGTCGCCGTACTTGTCAACGTCGTAGTTCTGTTCGCTGCGCACGAGAACACCATTGCGAACGAAGCCTCGCATGCGGCACATGTGGGTGTCATTCGGCGCGCACACCCAGGTGAACGACCGATCGTAGCTGTACTGGTCACGGTAGATTTTTTCCCAGTCGCGGGCCGGATAATGCCCCAGCGGATTGTCCACGCCGACAATCGGAACCAGGCTGCCAAACGCCTTGGACCAGCCGCAGGCAGTGAGGCCGGCCGCACTGGTGATCGCCAGAAAGCTGCGGCGCGAAAGTTGGAACGATGGATTTTGAGGTGATTCCGACTCGTGCATGATATATCTCGTCTGTCCGGGTACGTGGGAGGTTGAATTCAATGCGACGGCAGAAACTGATGCCAACCGGTGATGAGTTTGGTCCCGTTGCGGTCACCCGCTTCGCCGTCCCATACGGCAAACGCGAGCGGTATGGCCGATGCCGAGGCAAGGTTGACGTCGCCGTCACCTTTGTTATGCCGCAGGCGGCGCAGCACGACATGCCAACGGCCTTCAGACCAGATGCCGCGGCCGGCAACGTCCTGCTGGTCCGTCGGCTGAAGGGTCAGCGAGCCAAAACCCATGGCATTGGACTCAAGAACCACCCGCTTCATCTCCTGCGGATCGGCACGAAGGTTGCCCACGGCCCAGGCGGGGACAAAGGTCGAGTCGTGTTCAACGATAGAACCATGGGCGGGGTCGCCCTTCTTGAACATATACAGATCAACATCAACCGGATTCGATGAAGATACAACGTCATGCAACAGCCCCGTGTCGGCGTTTAGCTGCCGGTTGGCTTTCCAATGCCAGATATTCACCGCTGACGGCATTCCCGGGCCGGCTGGCGCGTCACCCATCGAAAGAGACGGAATTCGCCCGTCAAGACTGAACATGACCGCAACCGCATCGGTGAATTGATCTACACCGTCACCCGCCGCGTTGACCGTGGCGTCCGGCCATGTGATGTGTAGAGCAATTTCAACATCGGTGATGACGGCTCTGACGTCTGCGGCGCGGATCGCCTGCTTGCGTTGCCACAATGGCTGAAGCGAAAGAATGGTCGGCTGCACCTTGCGCCATGCGGGGTGTAGTGGATTGGACACCATCGCGAGATCAGATGCGGCGATGACCGAGAGCGTTGCGCCAGCACGAATACCTTCCGCTTCCCGCGGGACAGCCATACTTTGAACGTATGCGACCATCGCCCAGATACGGTCCGTCGTCTCTCGCACTTCCGGAACCTTAACCTGGTTAACGCTATGGACAAAAGAAGGCATGGGTGTTCCCGGCACACCGATGACGATCGATCGGTAAAGATCGATCGGCCGCCTGCCAGCCTTGAAAACACCTGTCGTGAAGTCTGCCGGTGGAAGGGGGTATTCCTGCGAGTCCTTCAGGGCGTGCGACGATGGCCCGTTGCCACGGCCTGCTTCTCCATGGCACATGGCGCATCCGATGACCGCGTAGATGCGCTTTCCCTCAGCAATCAGCTCCGGTGTGAACGCCGGCGCATCAGGCAGCGCGACAGGCTCTCGGTCGGATGGCACGTTGGCATTGCGATTTAACGACAACACGTAAGCAGTCAGTTGTACGATCTGCTCAGGCGACAGAACATTCTTGAAGGCAGGCATGGCCGATCGCTCAATGCCGTCTCGGATCACACGCTGGACGTCATCGTCTGTCGGAAGTTGATTGTCCGGCGTTGACTTGAAGCGGTAAAGTCCCGCGGAAAAATCGCGAGGCTTGGGATACAGCAGATAGGACGCCGGCCCATCACCTCGCCCTTCCACACCGTGGCAGGTCGCGCAATTGTTGAGATATATCTGTTGAATATCGACCGTGGATTGACCATTCGTTCTGCCGACGAACGCCAGGCAAACGGCGATCGCCACCGTAGGCCAGCTACATCGTTGCGAGTTGAAGTGACGATCACGTCTTGTCTTTGGGATGAGCATTTTCGGACCTGTCGATGGGTGCTGGCTGTTCTGTGACGAAACATGCATTGAAAAGTTAAACTGCAACCGAATACAAATACAGGTATTTATACCCTAATATCCAATTATAGCGGCTTCAGGTACTCCCCGTCAACTTGTGGTGATGGTCAAGACAAAGGGAACCAGCGTGCGCAAGAGAATGGGAGCCACCTGAGGTTAAGAATAACGCCTTCTCAGGCGTTGTCCATGCTTGCCTATCCCTAGGGCTAGGGCGTCCGATAACCGGATCCTGGTTGGGGTTGGGGATCCTCCTCCCCATTCGCAACCCGTTCGATCATCGGCTCTGGCCGGGTTGGTACGGCCGCAGCGCCGATCATTGCCGATGCCAAGCGCCATTGGAATAGACCTGGCTCATCTGTTCGGCCCTTGGCCTGTTCCGCTCCACGCCCGTCGGGATCATGCGACGAAGCCGATGTGGCCACCAGCAGGTCTTCGGCGTCGGGCAACGGCCGTAACAGGCGATTGACCGCCTCGTACGACTGGTCGGCATCCAGCCAATCCGCAATCGATTGCGAATCCAGCAGAAAGCAGACCATGCGCGGGTCGTCCGGCTTGGCGTTATGAATCTGCGACCAGAACTGGTTCGCCCGGCAAGTCATCATTGAGCAGTATGAATCCTGGCCATCCGCGCCATAGATGCCCGCCACCGCTGCCAGTCGGCCGTCACGGAATCGGATGGCGTGAGGAATCTTCAGCAGTTCGCCGGTCCGGGTATCGACCCCGTGGTGCCCAAATATTCAGCCGACCCGCAAGCCGTTCAGCAGCCTGCAGCTTGCCTGCCGCTCCATGGCGTCGATTTGGGCTCTGGTACTGGGTCGTGAAGCCGATACCATGCCGCAATGAGCTCGATTCTTCACCCATGGCAACTGTTGCTGGTCGGCTTGGCCGGCTGGATCAACCGCCAGCAAATGGATGTGATTGTCTATCTCAAGGAAGAGAATCAGGTGTTGCGTGCGCAGATGGGCAAACGTCGTTTGCGCTTCACCGACGATCAGCGTCGCCGCCTTGCCGCCAAGGCAAAGACGCTGGGCAGCAAGGCGCTGCGTGAACTATCCACCATCGTCACGCCGGACACACTGCTGCGTTGGCATCGAGAACTCATCGCCCGCAAGTACGACGGCAGTCGACGCCGTGGGCCTGGAAGGCCCCGGGTGATGCAAGTGATCCGGCAACTGGTCGTTCGGTTCGCCCAGGAGAACCGACGATGGGGGTACACGCGCATCCAAGGCGCCTTGGCCAATCTGGGTCATGGGGTCAGTGGGGGGACCGTGGCCAACATCCTCAAAGAGCACGGACTTGAGCCCGTACCGGAGCGATCCAAACGCTCCACGTGGCGGCAGTTTCTGCGCACCCACTGGGAGTCGCTTGCCGCCGCCGACTTCTTCAGCGTCGAGGTGTGGACACCCTTCGGTCTGGTGCGCTACGCCGTGTTCTTCGTGATCAATCTGCCCACCCGTCAGGTGGAGGTCGCCGGCATCGTGCCGGATCCCGACGGCGCATGGATGGCGCAATTGGCGCGCAACCTGACCGATCCCATCGAAGGTTTCCTTACCGGGAAGCGCTACCTTATCCATGATCGTGATCCGCTGTACACAGAGGCCTTCCGCAGCATCCTGCGTGCCGTGAACATTGAATCGGTGAAATTGCCGCCACGAAGTCCGAATCTGAATGCCTACTGCGAGC
>JAJVIH010000022.1 GCA_022072125.1 Myxococcota bacterium
GCGGCACCATCAAGACGCTGATTCGACAGTTTATCCACAACAGCTGCCGCGAGAGTCTTCTCCTCGCTGCGCCTGGCTTTGGGGGCCGTCTCCGCTCGGCTCAGACTCCCGGCGGGGAGGGTATCAGGGCTCGGCATGACCGCAAGGTCTGCCGGGCCTTTTTTCTTCTACGGCCGGAACCACTGGACAGGGCCGGGGGCCGGGTGGCTTCCAAAATCACCTTGTCGTGACGGAAGTCACAAACGATTTAGTTCCGTTCCTCGCCGTTGTCGTGGAGTGCCGCCTTCATAAGGCGGCCGGCCTTGAACTTCACCGACCGCTTCGCCGGCACACTGATCGGTTCGAGCGTCTTGGAATTCTGGGCCCTGTGGCCACGGCGATGCCTGACTTCAAACACGCCGAAATCGCGGAATTCCAGCCGGTTGTTCCGGCCCAGTTCCATGATGATGCCGTCAAGGAATGACTGAACGATTCGCTTGACGACGACTTGCTTTTGATCGGTGGCGTCAGCGATCTGATCGATCAACTCTTTCTTGGTGACGGTGGCCATGAAATATGCCTCTTTATGTCGGGTGGACCGCAAACCGCGCGAGCCGGAGCGGCCAACATAACAGACGCCACTAGCTCCCGGAAGTCCAACCGAAAGCACATGATCTACCGATTTGCTCCACAGGGTATGACCATACCTGTCATACCCCCTGTCGATGATAACACTCCGGTCATCGAATGGTTCTGGAGTTGACGAATCACGGATTCGCACTGCGGGAGTCGTACTGTGACGCCTTGCAGTAGTTGTTGGGTTGACGCTATCGAGAATTGAGTGTGAAATGCAGCATGTACCGTGATGCCGGGGAGGTTCGTCACTTCTCCACGCGGATCGTCTTGAGTTAATCGAACTGAAGGTCACGACGTCGCTGATCATTGATGCAATGGCGTTTTTTCCGGAGCAATCGTAATTCAAAGTGCCCTCTATGAGCCACCTTCGACGGCCGATGAAATTTGCAGGACCTCCACACTCTGGAACCGAGTTGACGAAGTCGCCGAGTAGCGAATTACCATGGTCCTAAATGCTCCAAACCTAAAGTCAGCTCTATGGGATGCCGCGAACACGCTTCGCGGCTCGGCGGTTGATCGTACCGACTGGAAGGGCTACATCCTTCCATTGTTGTTCTTCAAGCGCATCTGCGACTGCTGGGACGAGGAAACCACCGACGCCACGGCGATCTTCGGTGAAGCCGACCCGTCGATGTTCCCGGAGGTTCACCGCTTTAGCATCCCTGACGGCTGTCATTGGCAGGATGCCTGAATGCCCTCAAGCTGGTCGTTGGTCCACCTCGTGTCATCATCGTCGCGGTCGAGTTCGACAAAGATCGCACCGGGAAGATCGGCATCGGCTGGGTTGGCCGGGCAATGGATACGGCCCTTCTTCACCGCCAGGCGGTCCAGTTCCACCAGCAGCGGCCATGCGGAACCCCGGGCAGCGGTGCTGATGACGATGACGGGATCGGCATACCGGGCAGCATGCTCGGCGATCTGGCGCGCCGCCCGAACCGTGCCGGAGGCATAACTCAATCGTGCCTGACCGATGGCAATGTCCGCAAGCATGGCACACCAACAGATGGCCACCACCCGCCCAAATCGCTGCCAGCGGGACATGCCACAAGCCGCGGCGATGACGATCAACACAATCCCGATCATGGCCGAACAGTATCGCTCGACCATGATGGTATACGAGTTGTTCAGGACATCGGCGGTGTAGATGGCCAGCGGCCAGATGGGCAAGGCCAGCAGGAGAATGAACCGGCGATCCTGCCACCACGCTGCCAGGAGTCTGCAAATCAGCACGGCCGTTGCCGCAAGCAGTAGCCAACGCAAGCCCATGAACAGCCATTCTCCTGGCGCAGAGTTGAAAGTGAAGCGCTCAAGGTGGTTGCGGACCTGGCGAAGTACATCGCCAATAGGCGGGCTGCCGGTGATGAATCCGTGTGAACGCTGAAGATAGGACTGCCATCGAATGACGGGAAGCCATGGGCCCACGCCGGCGACCACGACCAGGCCACTGCAAATCACCATCACGCTGCTGCGCCATCTTGATTCGTGCGGATGGGCGATGGCGGTCAGACCCAAGACGGCAAAGTGCCAGACCGCCACAAACAGGTAGTGGTACACCCAATACATGCCCAAGGTGGTCAGGCCGGCGAAAATCAGAAGCCATCGCCACTCTTGATTTCGGTCGCGAGCATCGAAATAGCGCACCAACGCCCACGTGGCGAAAAGTGTCATCCCGATAAGGGAGCCATATGGCCGGATAATCGTCGCATATTGCAGGTGTGCCGGTGAAACGGCAAAAAGTGCTGCGGCGATGACCTGCGCCGCGTAGGTCCGGGTGAGCGCCCCTGCCAACAGCCATGCTCCGACAATCGAAACCGCGCCAAGCAGGACGCCGTAGGCAAGCATCGCGCCTGCGGAAGTGCCAAACAGTCTCGTCCAGACGTTAAAGCCCATGTAGTATGCGGGCGGATGCATGCCCCGGGCAGTCATGACGTTGGGTACATCCCAAACGCCGTGCCGATCGATGGCATCTGCCAGCGGTACAGGGCCATGGCGCACCTCCCTGGAAATCCTGCCGATGGCCTGATCGAAGGTAACGCCCTCATCGTGCTTGCAGGTCCAGTTTGAGCATCGCCAAACCGCCAGTCCCAGAAACACCATGACCGCCAGGATCAGCGGCACGGTCTTGGCAATGGGTCGGTCCTGTAAGGCAGCCTTTGGCATCAGTTCCACCGGATGCTGAGCAATTGAGGCCGTCAGTCTACACCACGGCAAGCGCCCCAGCGTCGTGTTCGGCTGATACATTACCGGCATGTGCAATCGGTATCATCTCGACGCCACGGCTGAAGAACTGATCGAAATGTTCGAGTTGGTTCGCGATGTAGGGATATCGACCTTCGTGGGCGCGTTTTACCCCGGCAAGCGTGTGCCGGTAGTGCGTCAGCACGAAGGCGTGCGCCGGATCGAGCAGATGACATGGGGGTTTCCGCCGTTCAAGGGCAAGCGCCCCATCAACAACACCCGCAGCGAACAGGCGTCAGGCAGTCCGTTCTGGAGACCGCATCTGGGACAACGCTGCGTCTTCCCGATTTCTCAAGCGATTGAGTGGCAGCACCAGGTCGATACCCGGACTGGCGAACTGCTGAAGGTCCCGCACAGCATCCGTTTCCGTGACGGCCGACTGGCAGCGGTGGCGGGCATTTATGGCGCGGATGGCCAGGATTCATACTGCTCAATGATGACTTGCCGGGCGAACCGGTTCTGGTCGCAGATTCACAACGCCAAGCCGGATGACCCTCGCATGGTCTGCTTCCTGCTGGATTCGCAAGCGATTGCGGATTGGCTTGACGCCGACCAGTCCTACGAGGCGGTCAGGTGCCTGCTGATGCCGTTACCCGACGCCCAAGACCTGCTGGTGGCGACGTCGGTTGCATCGCCTGATTCCGACGGGCGTGGAGCGGAGCAGGCCGAAGGCAGGACGGATGAGCCAGGTCTGTTCCGATGACGCTTGGCATCGGCAATGATCGGCGCTGCGGCCGTATCGTTCGGCCAGAGTTGATGATTGAAATGGGTTGTGAGCGGGGTCGTCTGGAACCGCATCGATGACGCGGTGCGTTGGGCGACACACGAGTTGCGCCGCCTGTGCCCCGAACCCGAGTTCGGTTCTCGCTCCATCGCTCGGCACCTGGTCCGCGCGGGCATCCAGATTAGCCGGTCCACCATTCAGAGGGTCATTCGTGAGCCCAAGCCGGTGCGCCCGAAGCGACCCAAGGCATTGATGGGTGCGGCGCAGGGTGTTGCGCCTCATCACCTGCTCAACGCCCAATCGCCGAACCGTGTATGGCACTTGGACTTGACGACGTTGCGGGTGCTGTGGCTGCGATTCACCGTCGCCGCACTCCTCGACGGCTGCACCCGCCGCCTGCTGCGCCTGAAGGTCTACGGCCGCACGCCCGGAACCCGCCACATACTTGCCCTGGTTCACAGTGCCATCGGCGAGTTCGACGCGCCGCAGTTCGTGATCACCGACCACGGCTCGCAGTTCCGGCGAAGATTCAGGGCGGCCATGACCAAGCGTGGCATTCGTCACGTTCGCGGCCGCGTCCGGATGCCATTCTTGAACGGCAAGTGCGAATGCTGGTTCAAGACCTTCCGGGTCTGGTGGCGATTGATTCTTTCGCCCCTCACCGTCAACGGCATCCAAGTCCGGCTTGACTGCTTGCGGGAATGGTACAACGACCATCGGCCGCATAGCGCGATCCGCGGTATGGCACCGACCGAAGCGTGGAACGGAACGTCACTGCCTGAGCCGATCCCGATCCGGGCGAGGGATCAACTCGACCCGGCGATCGACGTCTGCCGCCGACGATTCCGCAGTGCTGTCCAAATACTCAGCCGACCTGCAAGCCCTTCAGCAGAAGGTGCTTGTTTGCGTGACGCGTGACGATGGTGGCGATTTGGTCCGTTGTAACTGACCCTGATGCGGTTACGATGCCGCGATGAGTTTGATCCATCACCCATGGCAACTGTTGCTGGTCGGCTTGGCCGGCTGGATCAGCCGCGAGAGGCTCAACAATCGCCTGACAAACTGCTGAGCCACAACACTGGTCTGGGCGCAGCGCAATGAAAGGCCGCGCGAGTTCGGTAACTCGCACGGCCTGGTCAATTCGAGGTGGCGGGTCAGCCTGCGGCACCACCCGCAGACCGTCCGTCGTCTTGATGTCGTCGGCCAAGAATATCGCAGTTCAGCAGCCGATCATGGGTGATTCCACCTGAGCATGAAGATCGTTACGCATGTAGAACCACGGAGCTATGGCCAATCGATTGTTGGCGCGGTGATGCCTCAGCCCAAGGCGGAAAGGTCCGCCCCATGGTTGATATGAAACGCTTGGCCACCAATGACAAGCGCCGGCACGGACCTGACGCCAGCCGCCTTTGCTTCGGCGATCCGGCCCTTTTGCTCTCCGAGGTGGATGATCTCGATCTTGAACTTGCTGCGGTCCAGAGCGCCGACGACCGCGTGCTCGGCACTTACACAAACGGGGCATCCAGCATGGTAGAATTGAGCGTTCTGCATGGACAGGTCCTTTCGGGAATAGGTTTCATGAACACGGACGTTCCGTGTTGCACCCGAATAATGACGGCATAATCCCCGCGATCAAGAGGCCACCGGATGGTGCATAGGGAACAAAACGGTTCATCTTCCGCTGGCGGCGGTAGAAGAAAATTGTCAAGAAAACCGGCCACGGTCTCGGAGATGCTGGAGAGTGTGGTGGGGTGCAAGTGGTCCATGTGCGTACTCGATGCGATCGTGGCCGGCGCGAATCGACCTGGAGAGATGCGTCGTGTGTGCGAGGGCATCTCGGCCAAAGTACTGAATGAACGGTTGCGCAAGCTCATGCGGTATGGAATCGTTACTCGCATGGTCCATGCCGAGGTGCCCCCACGCGTTGAGTACGCGCTGACCGAGTTCGGCAGTCGGTTCGTCCCACTGGTCGAGGCGGTGCGTCAACTGCAGGCGACACTGGGTGAGGACACTCGGCATCCATGATCGTGATCCGCTGTACACAGAGGCCTTCCGCAGCATCCTGCGCACCGTGAACATTGAATCGGTGAAATTGCCGCCACGAAGTCCGAATCTGAATGCCTACTGCGAGCGCTTTGTTTTGTCCATCAAGAGCGAGTGTCTGGACCGGATGATTCTCTTCGGCGAAGCCCATCTGCGGCATGTGATCCGCGAGTATGTCGAGCACTATCACATGGAGCGGAATCACCAAGGTCTGGGCAACCAACTCATCGATCCGCCCAAGGATCAGCCTGTCGTCGCCCGCATCGATCGCCGCCAGCGCTTGGGCGGCATGCTCAACTTCTACTGCCGCCAGGCAGCGTGAGATCCCGCAGCCTGACGCTTGATGTCACATTCACTGCGCCGCACGTGCGCGCAGACCTCACGAATGCCGTCCGCAGGCCGCGCCCCGACCACCAGTGACCATCACCGTCGCCCCAATTGGTCATCGCCATGTTGCCGCAACGACAACACTTCACCTCGTTCGGATTTTTGGACCAGACGGGCACGATGATCGCGCTGGGGCAGCGGCGTTTGGCGATTCCCATCGGCTGGGCCGAGTGACACCCAAAAGTTCGCGCTTCATACGACGCAGCCGCCACGACGCCACGCGGGCCGTCGTAACCGACCAGCACCGGCCGGCCGCGAAGGGCAGGGTTATCGAGCTGCTCCACCGAAGCGAAGAAGGCATCCATGTCCAGATGAAGAATGCTGCGCATCGTGGCCACGAAGTGATTGTATCGCGTGGGTGGGGTAGTGCCTTTCACGCCAACGACACGCGCCAAAGGCCTCAAAAATCGCATGACAATCTGCTGGGCCACAACAGCAGGCCACGCCTCGACCACCAGCGACCGCCAACGTCGCCCCAATTGGTCAGCGCCATGTTGCCGCAGCGACAACACTTAACCTCGTTCGAATTCTTGGACTAGACGTCGCCGGCACTTCACTCTATTCAGGCTCTGACCCCAAAGCTCTACTTGTGGCTCGATCTTCGCCGCCTGCGCCTGGAGAGGCAGAGGTGCGGAGCTGGGCCACGAACTTCACCAAATCCATCAGTGCTGGCCTGACAACGGCATCGGTATGATGTACACTTTTCAACCACACGGGTTTAATGACTCGGCGCGCGATTACCTGACTGCCGTCAAGCACTTTGGCAGATATTTCTGCGCCTGTCAGGTGCATCGGAAATCTCCCTTGATACCGCTGAGTGCTCCAGGTAATTGTTATTTCCAATCGGGGTAGGGTCTTGGTGGGAACGGGGCCTATCAAAGTCGGCCCTTCAAGAAAGGATTTGCCCCACGGAGTATAGTAGCTCAGCTTGTCGCGTCGGTGCGCGTTAGTGCTGAACATTTCCTCAACCGCTTTTCGGTCATATGTCGCGCCAGTATCGTTTTTTGACAGATGGCGAAAGAGAGCCTGTGCGAAAGGATCGTTCTCGCGTCTTTTTAACCGCGAAGAAAAATCTTCGAGTGTGGCCGGCATCAATACTACGGCAAAGCCATTTTTGTGCAGTTTCTCCACAACCCAATCTATCGCAGCTTCTGGCCAGTCTTCGTCGTTCCCGTCGCTGTTGTTCTTCCAATGGATTTCGAGCATTGTTCCTGACAAGCGATATTCCGTCTGGTCCCTCCCCTCGCCCACAGACGGCCCCGAGGCTGCCTTTTCTTCCTGCGCCGCCGCAATCTGTGCCAAACCTAGGAACAACCCAATGCACACGCGGGATGTTAGCCTAAGGCTCCTGTTGAAGTTGACCCAGTGTCGCATCTTTTCGTTCCTAAAACGGTCGTTAGCAAAACCAGTAGGTTATTGTACCGTTCAAAGGGTACCGAAACAACGGTGTCGGGACCGGAACGGCGTGGGATGTGTGGACTTCCCCACGAATGGTGGGCGCGCATCTAGCCAACTCATCTGACCGCCCGGATACTGGCGCGGTTGCCGCGGCCGGGTCGGAGGGCATTATAGTCGCAACGGTCGCCCATCACCGCCTTGCGATATCCATGCCCGGCCTGATTGGTTCCGGGGTTGGTACAACGAACATCGGCCGCACAGCGCGATCCACGGCATGGCACCGACCGAAGCGTGGAACGGAACGTCGCTGCCTGAGCCGATCCCAATCCGGGCGAGGGAGCAACTCGACCCGGCGATTGAGGTCTGCCGCCGGCGCTTCCGCGGTGACCCGCGATTGCCGATCGTCGACATCTCGATTCGTCTGCGCCGCGCCGCCTGAGCCTCAAACCCGCGAGATTTCATCACTTGTCAAAGATCAAGCCGCGATGCCTGCGCGCGTGCATCGTTCCCGAGGCGTTCTTCACGCCAACGACACGCGCCGAGAGGCTCGAAAACCGCCTGACAATCTGCTGGGCCACAACAGGAGGTTCAAACCGATACAGATGGGTCGCCCCTTTCTGTAGTCGCGGCGTTGCAGCTATGGCGTACACCATGTTCTTGCGATGGGTGTGGGATCCCGCTAAAACAAAGGTTACGCTGCCCCATTCAATCGTCAGACTTCAAGTCTGTGTAGTTATATCTCGATATTGCCGGCGATACGGCGTTTCCCACATCCACATATTCACCACTGCTGACGAATGCATGAAGCCAACCTCCGTCCGGCAGACTAAACTCCTGGTAGTGCTCCGCCAAGGGCGTTGATGCTTGTGCCATAGACGAAATGAGAATGTGAATAGCGTGTCGTGGTCGAGGTCCAAGCAGTTCAGGCTCGAAGCGCGTGCTGATGACCGCCCAGCCGTTATGAATGGCGACGTTGGTAGTCACCGAGGGCTTGGAAATGTCCTTATCTTGACGGTGGAGCCCAAAGACGCGCAAGTGCTTTGCATGTGGCCCTGTTTCCAGGGAATAGTAGCGCATTTCACGATCGAGTCCCTCCCTGATCACCAACGGACCTTCAACAAAAGCCTCCGACTGGTCTGTTCCATTATCGAACCGAGCCTTGAGCCAGGCCCGTCCAACTGGAAGATTTTCGAGACGTAGCACAATATACTGAGCCATAAGGCGCTTTTGCTTACGATGGCCGATAAGAATCACGCCTGCTTCTTCGGTTGTGCAATGCTCGGACGTGGTGGCTGGAACGATCATCTTGCCGGCAGTGAGGTCGAGGCCGTCAACGGCATCAGTTGAAACGCCGTGCGCAAGCAGTAGTCGTTTGAACTGATAGTATCGGCCCGTTTCCGCCGCAAGTTGCAGGGTTGACCATTGAGCTTTACGACTATCGTGCGCAATCGCATTGGCGTTGGCCCCCCTTTGCAGCAGCAACTCCATGCAAGCCAAATGCCCGTTGGTTCTGTTGACTGCCAAATTGGAACCGATGAGGGGAGGTCGCCAGAATATCGATCCGCCGGCCCACTCACCGCGTATTGCCCCATGCAATGGGGTCAGACTGTGAGTCGAGCTCGCAAGGTCGACTTCAACGCCATGGTCAAGCAGGAAAGCCATGGTCTCATAATGTCCACCTACTGCCGCCATATGTAGCGGAGTGGTACTGTCGTTTGCCCTTGCTCGAACGTCAGCCCCTCTGGCGACCAATAATTTTGCAACGTCCAGTCTACCCTCACCGGCCGCCGAATGCAGCGGAGTTAGACCTTGGGCGTTCTGGGCATGAATGTCGGCTCCCTTATCGATCAACGCTTCAATTACACGCATCGAACCCCAAGGAATCGCCAGATGCAGCGCGGAGGCATGGAAACCAAGCCTCGCATTGGGATCAGCGCCACGATTCAGCAATAGCAAGACCGTTTCTTCGTGTGCAGGCGTCCGTTGGCCGTATCCCATTATGGCATATAACAGTGGCGTTATCTTGGTAATATCCAAGTCGTCAATCGGTGTTCCAGCGTCAAGCAAACGTCGCACTTCTTCCGTATTTCCCATTGCTGCGGCATGATGCAGCGGTGAGGCGCAGCCGCCAACCAGAATGAGGAGGATGATAACCGCGAGACACGTCCAACCTCGGCATTGTTGCAGACTCATGATTTCAACTCCGGCCATTTGGGGTGTGATAGCGCCTTTTCACGTTCCATCCAGCACTGAGTCAAGGGCGACTTACTCTGCGTTAAATGGGCCCGAATACCTTGAAACGGGAGGGGTTGCCCGAACACCGTTGCCTTACCTGCTCTGACTCGCACGCTGTATCTTCTGGATCGCCGCGTCAGCGTACGGTTTGAGTGGACCTTTCCCGCTGGCATGTCGCTGGAGAACAGGCATTGCCGGTTGCGCTGCCGCGCCAAGGTTGCCCAAGGCAATGATGGCGTTGCCGGCAACCGCCTGGTCGACATCCTCTGCCGCTCGTGACAGTGCCGCGACACAATGATGAATCAGCGAGTTGATCGACTCCGATGGAAGGCCTGAATCACTTGAAGTGCGAGCCATCTTCGCCACGGCAGCGATGGCCTTGAATCGTTCACTGCGGTTGCCTGGTTGGGCGAGCGTTTCAAGCCACTGTTTCGGTGAGCGACCATTCACATCCATTTCCGGCAGCGGATGAAGCTTCACGGCCTGAGCAGTCGGTACGACTGCACTCGAACCGTCCGGCTCCTGCCCACCTCGAACACCAATGACGACCCTGCCGCCGACCATCCGCCATCGTGGGGGTGTCCGACAACCGGCCGGGGTCACGTGATCCAGTATTGCTTTGAGAGCCACCTCCACCGTGCTGTTCGACACGGTCAGTGTCACGGGGGTGTCCGATGTAACGCCGATGGACGCGAGTTCCTCCCACCTGGTGTCGATGTCAACACTTGCAACATTGTGTACATATTCGAGAATATTCTTGAGTCGTTGCTGCTGGAAACTGCCCGATATGCGCGAAGCCGACAGTTTGCTCGCCAGATACTCGTCCGCTGTCAATTCGATCATCGCGATCGCCCGTTTTGCGGCATCACTGACGGCGGAACTGGGATCACCAGTCGCCTTTCGCAGTGCAGGCAACGCCGACTTGGCTTTCAACCGGCCGAGAATACCGGCGGCGCTGGCGCGAACCACCGGGTCCTGATGACCCAGAAGAGCTTGAGACGGCAACGTGGCCTCAGAAGGAACGGCGGCGGCCCTGTAAGCCAGAAAAACGGCAATGTTGCGACACAGGTAGTCGGAACTGCCCTTGAGACAGTCAGCGAGAAGTTTAGCGACTCGCTCGTCAGTCGGAGCCACATAGCCTGCGGTCAAAATCAGCTCGTACTTGCGTCGCGCGAGAATGTTGGCCTGATCGTTGTTCTGGACTTCGGGCTGGCGTGCGGTTTGCGCCAAAGCCCGCAGGATGTCGTCCAGGGCCGGAGCGCCGGCTTGGCGCATGCCGCGCAGGGTCAGGAGAATCATGTCCACTGATAGCTCTTGCTCGGTCGCTCGGAGCAGGGCTTGGCCGAGCGTTTCAGCCATGGGAGGATACAACTCGCGAACAGCATGCAACGCCGTGATTGCGCCCTGATCATGCTGCTCCCTGAGCAAGGCTGTCCAATCGGACGCCGGCTTGCCGAACGTGATGGGGTCCGGCGGCGCTGAACGTGGCGGACTTTGGATGTTCAGTGCCGCACGCGCGGCATCCCATACGGCAAAATCCGGGTCATGCAGGCTTTTTCGCAGCAGCGCCTGAATGGCGGAAGTCTGTGGCCGAATCTGCCCCAGCGTCGTCACCGCCGCCACTCTTGTACCAACCCGTTCGGCCTCCATCGCAGCGGTCAACGCGGGGACCGCCGCATCGCCCAACTTCCGCAGTTGCGCCGCGGCGAATAGATGCACCGCCGGTTCCGGACGCCCCGCAGCCGCGATCAGCCCCGCAATGATCTGGTCTGACATCGGCGTCAGCTTGATGAGCGCCGACACCGCCAGCTTCGCGTCTTCGGCGCCACCTTGTTCAATGGCCTGCACCAGGATGGGAATGCCGTCCGGGTGCGGATTGGCTGCGAGTTCTCTGACCGTTGTTCCTTCGCCGACCCACTTGCCGCCAGCTTTCTTGATTGCCAAAGTCGCCGACCGTCTGACGCTGGCGGACGGATCGTTCTGCAGTTCCTGAAGCATGGGTAGCGCGGGCGCGGCGGCAGGGCCAATCATTGCCAGCGCGAAAGCGCAAGTGTCACGAGTTGGTGCGGACGATGACTTCAGGCCCTCCATCAGAACCGGAACCGCTGCAGCGGCTTTCGATCCGTGACAGGACAGAGCCCGGGCCGCGGTCGCGTGAAGGTAAGGCCGCTCCGCATCGCCCAGAATCTCGATCAGCGTCGAAATCGCACGCTCCTGCTCAGGGTCGCCACGAACATGGCCCAGGCCTACCACGGCCCAGCCCCACACGTCGTTCGATCGCACCGAGATGTCCCGCGACTGCCACGCCAACGAGTCAAGCAGGACCGGCAGAATCCTGGGGTCGCTTGTCCCGCTTTCCGCCAGGCGCACAGTTGCGATGACTCGGACAAGCGCATCGCGACTTTCAATCAACTTGCCCAACTCGGCGATAAACCGAACGACGGCGGGGTCCGAAGGCTGATCGTGAACGATCCCGCCCTGCGTGGGAATCTGATAGGCCTCCAGAATCCAACGCTGGGTCAAAGGCCGGGCTCGTCCAAGGGTATCAACGATCGCCAGAAGACCGGGGCTCCGCTGCATGTCGGCCAACAAGCTCACGCCACTGCGAACCAATCGCTCCTGGTCTTGCTCCAACAGGTTGGCAACACTGACAATGTCCTGTTCGCTCACGCCGTGCGAACGCAGTCGCGTTTCCAACTTTGTGTAGCATGCCAGATACGTCTCATTACTGGCTGTCTTCAGGCCCTCGACGAGTTCAGCAATCGATCCAGAGGCAGCATCGTCGCTCCCGCAAACGATCGAGTTCGACAACACCAACACTGCAAGTGACACCGCAATCGCCCGGACCATAGGTGAGTCTCCGTGGCTTTCCACGTTTGGCTGATGTGCAGTCCGTCCGTCAGTCAGAGCCGTCCTTCGCATGATCCGATCTTGAATTGAACGCAACCCAAAGACACAAAGGACAAAAGAGCAAAAGAACAAAGGGCTACTCAGACAAGTCCAGGGAAACACGGAACCCGAAGCCGTAGTTCCGGAGGTCCGGCGCGTACCCGTTGCGGTAGGCGGAACGACAGAACTGCGCATCGTTGTTCCATGACCCGCCGCGAAGCACACGGCTGTTTCCTGACGCCGGTCCCTTCGGATCCGTCGATTCGTCGGCCCCGTAAGTGCCGTACCGGTCCGCGCACCACTCCCAGACATTGCCGTGCATGTCGTGCAAGCCCCATGCATTGGGCTTCTTCTTTCCCACCGGCTGGGTCTTGCCGCCGCTGTTGGCCTCGTACCACCCCGCGTCGGCCAGAGCCTGATTGCCGTCGCCGGTGTAAAAATCCGTCGTCGTCTCCGCCCGGCAGGCGTACTCCCACTGCGCTTCGGTCGGCAACACAACCCGTTTACCGGTCTTCTGTGCCAGCTTGGCGCAGAATTCGGTCGCGTCGTTCCAGGATACACTATCCACGGGATTGTCCGCGCCTTTGAACTTGCTGGGATTGTTGCCCATGACGGCTTCCCACTGCCTCTGCGTGACCTCGAACTTACCCATGTAGAAGGGCCTGGAGATCGTGACCTTGTGGACAGGCTTCTCGTTGGGGCCTCTTTCCTCCGACCCCATAACGAAGGTGCCGGGGCGGATCAGGATCAGGTCCAGCGTGACGCCGCCGCCCAGGTCCAGACTATCTCCTTTGGGCCACGGCAGTTCAGCCACGCGCCGGCGCAGCGCCGCCAGACGAGGATCGGAAGGAATCAGGCTCTGCAATTCGACCATGTTTCCTTCAGCGGCGAACTTCCGCCCAGCGGCGACGGCCTGCTCCAGCCGGGCGATGATCGGCTCGGCCCTGGCAAGGTTCTGCTTGGTGACTGCGGCGGCGACGGCCCCTTTCAGATCGGCGGTGGCCTGCACGAACAGCGCCGTGGCGGGCTGCAACTGACCGGCTGCGGCTTTCGCTTCGGCGTCGGCGGACTTGGCTTTCGCGGAGGCGAAGCCCTCGGCCTCGTACTGGACCAGAAGGTCCACGTCCACCCCCGCCAACACCGCAGACCAAGCCTGCTGCGCCGCTGCCAGGGCATTATGCAGTTCGGCCTCCTGCTTCGCCGCGGCGAAATGCTCGGCAGCAGTCGCCAACTGGGCCTTGGCGGCATCAAAGTCCTCCGACGAGATCGACTGGTCCGCGTCCGCCAGAGCCTGCTTGCCGCGCTCGAACGACGCGGGACGGGCACTGGTCTTGAACGCGCCGTCCGCCAGTTTCATGTTGTCAATCACGCTTTGCCTGCCGGCGGCGACCTGCTCGCGGCGGGTCTGGATGACCAGGGCCTCGCGGTAGGACTTTTCGGCGGCGGCGAAGAGGTTCTTCGCCGGGCCGTAGCGCCGTTGCTCGAGCGATTGCCCGGCAGCGGATTCCGCCGCCGAAGCCCGCGTCAGCAGGTCGAGGAACGAGCCGGGCTTCACTTTCGTCTCGCTGCCCGACTCACGCCCGCGACGCTGCTGAAGCATCCGGCGCACTTCCAGGGGCAGCGACGGGTCGAACTGCGGCTGGCGCAGTTCGCCGGGCAGGGTCTTGATCTGCTCCTTCGCCGCCAGCATCGCGGTGCGGGCCGCCACCGCCTGCTCAAGCGTCGCCGGTCCCTCGGCGGGCAGAAGGGAATCGTAGGCCTTGCGGGCTTTTTCCAGTTCCGCCATCGCGGCGTCGAATTCGCCGGCCTGAAGGTAGCCTTCGGCGTTGACCTCCATCTGCTCCGCGGCCTTGAGCTGATCCGCCGCCGCGCCGGACTCGGCCAGCAGCCGCGCCGCCGCCGTTTCGCTGCGCACCTGATCGAGCTTCTCCAGCACCTTTCGGCCGTCGACCACCTTCTGATAGAGCGAGGCCGACTCGTCAAAGGCCGTGAGCGCCTCGTCGTAGCGGTCCTTGGTCAGCAGGATGTTTCCCTCCGCCTGCTTCGCCTCGGCTTTCACCATCACCTTCCGCATGGCCTCAAGGACATCGCCGGGAATCCGCTCGGCCTCCTGCTGGAGCAGCGCCGCTTCAGTGCGGGCCTTGATGGCCTGGTGCAAGTCAGCCTTGGTGCCCGATCCGCTGCTGCGCGAGTCGCAGCCGAAGATCAAGACAACAGCCAGTAACACGGCGGTGAACCCGCAACGTAACCACCCATTGAACATGACAGGCCTCCCGTGTGGGCGAAGTCGGCTGCACGCCTGCGTCAACCCAATCGTAAACAAGTCTATTCGGGCTGTCCAGACGCGACAGCGAACCGGACCGCCAAGCCACCGGAGACTGGCCGTTGCCCGATGGGAATCTGATTTCCCGCCGGCGTGTACGGATGAGTCGGCAGCGGGCGACGCAAACCCGAGTTGTCCAAATGCGATCATCTTACCGACCTCATCGCCAAGGTTTGAAGCCCGGCACCCAAGGGTCTGGATGCACACGCCCCATTCGTGGACCGGATTCCATTGCTTCGCAATCCTACTGTCGTGCCGCAGATATTTGCGGAAGCGTCTTGATGAACTTCAGGACATCACGATTCGGTGACGATCCCGACGCGTCGCTTCCGCTCCATGGCTTGACCGATGGTGGAGCCGTTCCCCTGAACACGCGAGATGTGAGTTTTCGCCTAGCATTCACATCAACAACATCCACCGTACAGACATTCACCAGAGCCTTGCCCCCGCCCTGATAGTGACCAACAACTTCCTCCGTGTACTCAACGATCAAGATCGTGCCGACTTCCTCTGGTCGGGTCGCACGAAGACCTTTCGGCATCTTCAAATGGAGAGGACTCATCGACCCAGCCGGATCGATGGCAAGGACTTTCCCGGTTATATACGGTGAGAGACGCTCGTTCGGCAGCCTGCAAAGTTCCGTGTACACGCCTCGAACAGACACGAAAGCTTCTGCATGTTTTTCAAGCTTATGGCTTTGGCAGGATCTGAGTATCCAACTTGCACCTGCAACGATCAAAATGAAAACGATGATGCCTGCGCATCCGTCCCCAGTCTTCTCGACACAAACGGCTAGCAGCAACAAGCCGAGCAGGAAAAAAACTGGGCCGTTGATGAAGTCCCACACGTGGAATAGAAGGTCCCCGATAGCTTCCAACGTCTCTCCTTTCGCCCATCAGGCCGCAGTGCGCCAGGCCAGAGGGTGGCCGTCACACGGCAAGACGCTTACGGCAAACATCGCACTCAGTCGGCTTGAATTGCCGTGATCGCTTCCCTGATCGCTCGGTGGGTCTCGTCGTCATTTGCATAGACGCGCATCTCCTTGCGCAAGGCCGGCAAAGCGCGTGGGTCTTTCATCTTGCCCAGGATCGAGGCCAACTGGCGAGCATCTCCTCGCGGCAACGCCTCAACCAGTGGCTCGAGGCCGGCAGGGTCCAGCAGGACTCCCAGGGCATGGGCTGCTGCCGATCGCACCTTTTCGTTCTCGTGCCTGAGATGCGAACACAGCCACGGAACCTGATCCTTTGCGCTGAACTGCTCGATGGCGTGGCAGGTCGCCACAAGTACATCCGACCAGCCCTTGTGTTTCTCCGCATGGGTGAGGATATCGGGCAATGCGATGGAAGCATTCATCGCGCCCAGGGCCTCAATGGCCGCGGCCACAGACTCGTGACCGTGGCATGGATTCTGGAGCTCGTCCATCAGGCAGGCAAGGACGTCGTCACCACTCAGTTGTCCGAGAGACTTCAGCGGTTTCACAATTCTGTGTGCCGATTTCGAATTGCGCACCAGTGATACATACTCAAGCAACGCCTGTTTCGCCTCGGCGGTGCCGATCTCAGCGAGAGCGCGAGGACCGACTTGGGCGAACGCCGAATAATAGGATCCGGCTTTCTGCAATTCCTGGCCCAGCCTTGTTCGTATCGGCGCAACTGCCTCGCTCACACGCAACGTGGCAAGCGCAAGTGCCGCGCACTCTGCAACATGGTCATTCTGATCAGTGACAAGCTGAAGAAGCTGCGGTACGGCGGCCTGCTCTCCCAAGGTACCCAGTGCCTTTGCAGCGTCCTGTCTAGGGCCCCAGGATTGCTTCTCGGGTCGCTTGAGGACTTCCATCAAAACCTCGCTTTGATCGCGCAGATTCCACTTGGCAACAAGCTCAACGGCTGCACTTACCACGCTTTCATCGTCATCGCGCAAGCATGGACCGATGTGAGCCGGCGAAGCCGCGGGCGGCAATGCCGACAATGCCACCAGGGCCGCTCGGCAAACCTTCGCGTTCTCGTGCGACAGCAATTGCTCAAGTGTGAAACGTGATTGGGGCAGTTTCATGCGGCCAATCGCTCCGATTGCGGCGACCAGGCCGTCCACGGGCATATCGGCTCGCTGTGCCAATGCATGAAGCGCATCGACCGCCTTGGCCGACGGGACAAACGGCGTAGGGGGTTGGGATGATCTAGTGTGGCTGTCCTCAAACGCGAAGGTGATATCCTCCAACGGCCCGGGCCATGTGGCCAGTTCGGCCATGGCCCGAGGGGCTGCCGGACGGGCGGAGTTTGCGAGCCGGATCAGGGCATCCAAGGCATCCGGGCGGTCGATGTCGCCGAGTCGGACAATCGCGTAGCTTGGCGGACCTTCGCATTTCTCTGCTTCATGTGCGATCCGCTCGAATTCCGCAATGACTTCCGGCGATGCGCAGGCCGCTGCGGCAGCTGCGGCCAAGCCTCGCTCATCCTTGAGTGCATCGTCCTGATTATCCGTCAGAATTGCCAGCAGTGCCTTGGCCAAGTCTGCGTCCGCCATGATCCGTGCGGCTGAAATGAAGAGCTTGGCATGGATCAACGGTCTTTGGGCGAGTGCTTGTGCCAGTTCGGGCACCGCTTCACGCGCCCCCATCTCCGCCAGTGCCATTGCGCAGTATGCGCTGAGCAGTGGGTTATGCGCCTGCTCCTCGCGCAGGATGCGAACCAACGTGGGGATCGAGTCACGGTCTGACACCTGGGCGAGTCCCCACGCGGCGACTGTTCGCTGCATGGCCGGCCGATGAGTGGAATCGAGAATCCCTCGCAGAATCGAAGCTGCTTCGGGTTGACGCAGCTCGGCCAACCAGTTGACGGCAAGCAGATGTTCGGTTGGACTGCGCCCGGCATCATTCAGAATGGCGGTGAGCGTCGGCAAGTCCATCACGATGACTTCCGTCGCAGGTGTGTCGAGGTCGGGGGGTGCAATCTGCGCTTCCGTCTTGGCCGTCTCTGCCGTTTCCTTCGCGGCCTGCTCGCCTTCAGTCGCTGTTGGATCTCTGGCGGTGAATCGAGTCAGTAGCCGCACGCGAGGGAACTGTTTCTCCACGTCAGGTGCGATGGCCGGAGAGACGACCAAAACACGATCGAGGACCTGCCGCTTGATGTTCCTGCCAAAGAGAACTCTGGTCGATATCTGCTTCTTCGATCCGGACGGAACTGCTCCATAGCCGTAGCCGTCATAGAGCGACCCGGAGACCTCTTGAGCCAGCATCGCAAGACTGAATCGCCGGTACATGCCATCGTCGACTGCGCCCATGGACGAATAGGACCCGCCGACCAAGGGTGATTGCCGCCGGCTGCCGTCACGCTCTCGCCAGTCGTGTCCATCCAGGCCATATCGCTGCTCAATGTTCTGCACATGCACAGCGTCCAATACGCCGTCCCGCTGTTCGCAGCCAGCGGCAAATAGAGCATCGCCACGTGCCACCTCAAAAATGAACACAGTCTCACCCAACTGCAACGAATACCCGGTATCGTTGATCAGCTCCGCGTTCACTTGGTAGGCCGAGGAGTAATAGTCAGAAAAGTTGGGAAAGCCTCGCGTCTGCATATAGACGCGCTTGGGGTCAAATTCCAGTACAGGCGACCATGAGACCTTTGTTTGTGCATCGGCTACCCATCGCTTCACCTCCTCCTCGCTGGGGAAGCCTGACACTGACTGATTCGGCCCAACGGTACCCGGAACTGCTGGCACAGCCGTCTCCGCGTCCACTCGAGCCGATGGGGAACTTGGGCCAGCCTGCCCCTTGGCGTCGATGGTCACCCATACTGACGAACCGATGACGAATGCGACCACCGCAACGGCCACCAGGGCCTTGGCGAGTCCAATGCGGCTGCATCTTGAGGTTCTCGGTTCAAGGTTTTGCATTGTCGACTCCTTAAAGAGCGCCTAACAATATGGCCTGCTGCTTGCTTGTCCTTGCGCCAAGCAGCGAGGCAGAATCATGGCCACGACGTTGGTTTCTGGCTGATGATGGGCAAATATCGAACCACACATCCCGGTGCGAACGCGCAGAAGAATCTTTATCGGGAACCTTTGGATGACTCGATGGAAAGGGCGGCGTACCTTGGATGTGTCGAACGGCATCGATCACTTTGCGAATAATATTTCATCATTTCAGCCAGTCCCAAAGGCCCGGAACGGTTTCGATACTCAGCATCGCAGTCCCCGCATCGATTTGCACTTTGCCAACCTGCTTCTTTGCCGGTTTCTTGGTCTTGGTGGCCTCTGCGATGCAGGTTTCGCACGCCTCTGCCAGGCTCGGAGAAATGTCCTTCGCCAGCCGAACGACTGCGCCAACTGCCTTTTCGCTGTCTGCCTCGAGGCGGACTGCCTTCCCCTTGCCCGTGTAACTCAGCTCGAACTCGATCTCCTCCTTTTTGTTCGTGCAGGAAAAGCGGCTGATCGTCGGGCCAACATTCGAAGAATAAGCGAATCCGTAGCGGGCAATCTCAAAGCCCATCTTCTCAATTGCAGCCATCAGGTCCTTGAGCGGTGGAAGTCGAAGTTCATCCCTCGGTGTTGCATCCGGCTTGGGCCCGTTCTCCACCGGTGAGGCGGCTGCTTTCTCCGTCGGCGCGGGCTCGGCTGGCAGGCTCTGGGTCAGATGCGAGTCCGGTGAGGCGGCTGCTTTCTCCGTTGGCGCGGGTTTCTGCGCCTCAGAAGTAGTGCCATTATCCGCGAACAGCGTCCGACCTTTTCCTTGGACGGTGAGTGTCGTCTTGCCTGCCGCCAACCCCTTCAAGAAGCGGGGGCCATCGATGTAAACGTTACTTTCGGTGAACCCAATCGCGCCGTCAAAGTACATGTCGTAGGTTACGGGTTCCTGTGGATACCATATCACCGTCTTCTTCTCCGGCGCAACGCCCGCCTTCTCTTGGATCATCGCGAGCGTGACGCCCTGCTTGACCATCGAGCCAAGCTTCGTTGGTGAGGAATCGATCATCGGACCATGACCAATACTTTGGAAGTTGACATTCACTGTGCCCTTGGCGCCGGCCAGTTCCAACCACGCATGTTTCATTTTGATCATCACAACAAGATCGTGTGATGCCATCTCCAGGCTTTCTTTTCCGACTTTGAGCTCGCCAGCAAACGCCCCTGGCTTTTCATCTGCCAGAACGATGAGCCCTCGCCCGATCGAATCCTTGAACAACGCCTCGTTGAGCAGAAACTTCCCTAGCGGTGCCTCCGTCACGAGGACAATGTCATCCTTCACTTTCTCGTCGGCTGCGACTTCAAATGAAGCAATTAGAATGATTGAAATAAGGATCAATCGATGCCGCATGAATGATCTCCTTTTATAATAATGCTCCAGGTTCTGGACATGGACCATATCTGTCTTGCCGCGCCCT
This sequence comes from Myxococcota bacterium, assembly GCA_022072125.1. Lineage (GTDB taxonomy): Bacteria > Myxococcota > JAJVIH01 > JAJVIH01 > JAJVIH01 > JAJVIH01. Next base: position 20,231 of record JAJVIH010000022.1, read on the forward strand.
ATCCATTCGTCCGGCGATTCGTGGCACGCCGGTCGATGATGCATCGCTCATAGAATGTGGTCGTTTTGCAGATCACGCAAATAATTGAGCAGCATATCTTCGACAATCTGATCAAAGGCATCAGCCAGTGGCACGGCTACCAATCCCTCCGGCGCTGAACGTAAGCCCACGGTGGAATGAATCGCGTGCTTATACTCCCTGGTCGTTGGAACCCCGCCGAGCGGGGTGTAGATGGCGGTCATGATGTAGCCATCTGTTACCTGTGACCCCGCCAGCCCGAACGTCAAGCCGGTGGCAAATCCTTTACCAAAGGCTGCGCCCACATCCGCGACATTGTTGATGACGATGCGCAACTGACCGCTTTCGGAAGCCTTGTCGGAACTTACTTCAGTGAACAGGCGGGTCGCGGTCAAAACCCGTGTTACCCTTCGGTATACAATGTCGTGCTGACGCTTTTGGGGCTTTCCATTTACCTGGAATTCGACGCTCACGGTGACGCGCGTCGGCGAGGCCGTATTTCGGATGCTCTGATACGTCGCATCCCGAAACTGCGGGTCCACGTAAGATTTGATGGGCGAGCATCCTGAACAGATCAGCGTTGCCCCGACCAGGAGGGCAGACAGACGTATATTATATGTTAGTCGATGTGATCTGAGCTCACTCATATATGAACGATGGTTCATGGCAAGCGACCTTTGTTTGTTGTCGGACGGAGTGATGACGATTCACTTGATGATATTCGATGGCGAGTCGTCTGAGCCAGACGGTTCGCATGTGTCAGTTACTTGGTTGGTGTTAATGGTTGTGTTCCGATATATGAACATTTGACCAGTATCCGCATCGCTTTCTCACGGTCTTCGAGGATCGGGTGAACGTGACCTACCATCACGCCCATGGTGATCTTTGTGCGGACATATCGGGTCTCGCCGGCAGAGAGAGCGAAGGTGAGTTCCTTGTCGACCTCTGTGCTGCACGCGACGTTGTAGTCGCCGGCGGGGCGATCAACATAAAAGAACCCCCCCGGCACGGACTTGCCAACCTTTTCGCCATTGAGTCGGATGTCGGGCTGGATGGCTGCTCCAACTGGACTGCCTTCACGATAGAACATTATCCGGCCTTGATTGGCTGGCATAGTCGCAAGCTGTGTGATCGCTTGGTCGTACTTGGTTCCGCTTGCGCATCCCAGGAACAGGCCGGTCAGTACGGTCACTAGAAGTCCGGTCAGCAGTCGGGTCGTCATGGTATTGTCTCCGAAGATGGGTGAATGAAAACTGGCGGTGACACAGGCACCATCAGGTGCTTGAACGGCAGATAGAGGCCGACAATCCGTCCGTCATTGGCAGTCAGAAACGCTTCGTGGCGGTGTCGAGCATCAATGACGAATACGCCATTGCGCAGACGATAAACGTTGCCCTGCTGGATCGTGCCAACTTGATCCCATGTGGAACCAGAGGCAAGCGGGGGGGCGCGGAGGCCGGAGGGCAGATTTAGTGTCGTCGGCCGAGTGATGGTGAGAGTGTCTCGGGGAAACTCGTCGCGGGTCAGGGTAGCGGACTGCGATACACTGCGCGGGTCTGTGGCACATCCACAGATCGCGAGGGCGACGAGGAGGGTCGTGACGGCAAGGCGTCGTTGGACGCAAATGGGCCATGCCATCAGATCGCAGCGAAGGGCGGACATGGGCCATCTACCGGCCGGACCTGAATCGAGTTGAGTCTTCATAAATGTTGTCCTGTAGTACTGTGCCGACTACTGCCAAGACAAACTTTGAGAAATTCGATTGCCGCAAGGATGTATGGAAGGTTGAAGGGCAGAGGGCAACCATGCGGCTTGCTTGATCTTCCATGTCACGGCCAATCGCCATCGGAATCCTCCAGGGAGACCTTCGAGGACTTGTCCTGCCGCCCAAACTGTCTTGCCACGCCAGTCAACTGGAATCTCCGGGCTGGTTTTGGTGAGAGACTTCCGGGAGGCTACGCCGCCTCCGGGTGCAGCATCTGATCCAACTTCTTGCGGGCTGCCACCGCCCATGTTTGCCACTTAGGCAGTTCGGTGGCCAACCTCTTCTCATACACGTCATGGGGCGTCAGCGGGTCGCCTCCGTCTTTCGGTCGCAGGGCCCAGTGCGGCCGCTGTGTGTTGTAACGCTCACGGAACTCGGCCAGGCATTGCCGGGCGTGGGCCGGGTTGTCGTACAGCCGCCAGT
>JAJVIH010000060.1 GCA_022072125.1 Myxococcota bacterium
TCGCGCGGCCCCTCCGGCATCTCGCGGAAATGCTTGTAAATGGCCACCGCGCGCCGGATCAGCCCCCAGCGCATGCCGAGAATCGGATGCTCCACGAACGCGCTCCGCCCGAAGAGCGACGCGCGCGTGTCGTCGCGTTCGTACGAATCATCGTTGGCGAGAAACAGATCGGACCACGCGCATTTGCCCACCGCGAGCGCGCGGTACAGCGGCTTGCGGAAATGCGAGAAGACGCGCTCATCCTCGCTGAGCAACTCCTGATACGGATCGTGCTCGACCAGCCATTCCGGCAGCAGCGGCCACTCGCGGATGACGCGCATCGGCAGCATATCCTCGCCCGGCAGCGGCGACGGCGGACGCAGCGCGTGCGTATGCGGATGGCCATCCTCCCACACCGTCACCAGATCGCGGCGGTCATGGCCGCAGAACCGCTCCGTTTTTTTCCGCCGCGGATTTTCCGCATCGCCGTGAACGCCAGTCTCCGCGCGGTCCCGCGCTTCATCCTTTCTCCCGGTGATGCGATGCGCCGCAACCGTTTGGCGATCAGACCGGAGATCGCGGATCGCCGGTGGAAGAACGTGGTGAAGAGTCGAGGATTGGAATTTGCGGAGATCGAATTGCTCCATTGACGGAACGTCATCATGACGTTTCGTCAACAGGACGGCGGAGAAAACTCCCGCGCGCAGCCAGGCGTTGCATCGTCCGCCCACCGCCGCGAGCGCCGCCGCGATGGCGGCGACCAACACGCCCGGGACGGATATCGTGAATTTGTCAATCATGTGATTCTCCTTTCAGAGGGCTCCTTTCGCTGGGGCGGGATTCGATCTTCCCGTTTGCCCGTGTTCATCTCCACGATGGATCGAAGCCACGTGCTTTCGCCCCATGTTCATCTTTGAGCGATGGAGCGAGACCAGGTTGGCGCTCGCCTCCCCATGCTCATCCCTGATTATGGTGATTTTCATGGGCATCCGGAGAAAAATCGGCTTTCCGCTGATTTTCCGCGGACCTGCACGCGACCAAAACCCGCACCCTGTCACCTTTTGTCACCATTCAAGGTGACACGCCCCGGCCGCAAAAACCGTTCATCCGCGGGGGATGAACGCGGGGATGAATCGTCCCTTCACGGGAATGCGCCCAAGCGTGCGGAAATGGGGTTTTCAGGGAGCCGCGCCGGAACAGCGCGGATGCTCCGCTCAAAAACAAAATCCCCGCGTGGAATCACGCGGGGATGAAGCGGGAGGCGCGAAGCGCCAGAATCGTGACGCGATCATGGCGGGCTTCACGGGGCGGCGGGCAGGGATCACGCCTGGGCGCAGGTGCGGCAACGCCCCTTGAACAGAATTTCCGACACCTCGCCGATATTCTGATCCGCCTGAACGCTCGGGGTAATGGCGATATTTTCGAGGCAACTCACCCGTCCACAGGCGTTGCACATGAAATGCGGATGCATGCTGTGCTCGTGGGTGTCGTTGTCCTTGATTTCAAACCGCCACACATGGTCGCCCAGGTCCGAGCGGCTGACCAGACCGGCGTCGGTCAGGTCAATCAGGTTGCGGTAAATGGTCGCCCGGTCAAACCCCTGGGGGACCAGGTGATCGGCGATTTCCGCATGGCTCAGCGGCGCCGCGGCGCCCATGAGCTGCTGCAACACGGCGATACGGGGCGCGGTCCCCCGCAATCCATGGTCGCGGATGATCCCCCGCAAGGCGTCGGGAGAGGCGGACCGCGCCGCGTTCCGGTCGCTGGAGGCGACATGCAAGGGGGAAAGTGATTTGCGAGGGTTCATCCGGATTATCCTTGTGATCTCTGTCACATCACCGTAACAGAACCCCGTTGCCAACGCCAAGGGGGGGTATTCAAGATTGTTGAATTTCGGCACATTTCCACCCCCATGTTTTTTGAATGTCTCCCGCCCGGCAGGCCCCGTCAACTCTTCCGGCCATTGACTCGGCCTTTGACCGCACACTAGGCTCCGCCCGCTTTTTCCAGCAGATAAACCACAAGGGCCGCGACGGCCCGGCGACAGGAGCAATGGCATGGGATTGATGGATGGAAAATCGGCGGTGGTCACCGGCGCGGGCCGGGGCATTGGACAGCAGATCGCCTACGTATTTGCCGAACAGGGCGCCAGCGTGGTGATCAATGATCTGGAGCCGGGACCGGCCAGCGAGACCGCGGCCGAATGCAACCGCATCCGCGGCGGTTCGGCGGTCGCCAGCGCCGGCAATATCGCGGACCGCGGCTACACCGATCAGTTGATGAAGACCGCCGTGGACAGCTTCGGCAAGCTGGACGTGCTGGTCAACAACGCGGGCGTGACCCGCGATCGCATGGTCCATCAAATGACCGACGAGGAATGGGACCTGGTCATTGATGTGAACCTGAAAGGGACTTTCAACTGCATCCGGTCCGCGGCGCCCTATATGCGCGATACCGCCAAGAAGGAACTGGAAACCGAGGGGCAGCCGCGCTACCACCGGAAAGTCGTCAACTTCTTCAGCACGGCGGCCATCCGCGGCAATCCGGGTCAGATGAATTACACCGCCGCCAAGATGGGCAATGTCGGCATGACCCGGACCCTCGCGCAGGAATGGGGACGTTTCCATATCAACGTCAATGCGGTGGCCCCCGGCTTCACCGACACCCGCCTGACCAAACCCAAGGAAGACGGCGATGGCGTGCTGGGCGTGCCCAAGGCCATCCGCGATCGCATGATCGCCAATATCCCCTTCGGCCGGCCGGTGGACCCGCGGGAAGTCGCCAACGTGGTGCTGTTTTTCTCCTGCTACCTCTCCGATTTCGTGACGGGTCAGGAGATCAATGTTTCCGGGGGCCACCAGATTCCGTGATGGCCGCCGCCGGGCCGCGGGAAACAGCGGCGGGAGCGAACCGGGCGCCCCGAGTCCCGGCGTGGTAGTATTGAGTGATGGAAGTTCGTACCCAGAGCGAACTCCTTGCGAGCATCATCACGCTGTCCATCGCGTTGTCGTCGCTGTTGCGGCGGCCGCGGCCCCGTCTTCACCAGACCTTCGCATGGATGAACCTGGCGCTCTTCGCCTGGTTCACCTCGCGCTTCATCTACGAAGTCAACGTCAGCCGCGAGGACGACGGGACCGCGTTCTGGTTCCGTCTCTCCATGGCGGCGGCCTGCGTGATCCCGCTGGCGTCCCGGCCGTTCCTGGATTCGTTCCTGCGTTCCGGGTCCCGCCCGAAAACCTTTGGGGCGGCGGCGTACGCGGCCAGCGCCACGCTGTTCCTGCTGGCCTTTTCCGCCTGGTCCGCCCAGCCGTGGTTCTCCGCCGCCGTGTATGTGTACGTGTTCGGGTATTTCTACACGGGCATGTACCGCATCTACCGGGAGTACAGGGGCAGTTCCAACCAGGTGGAGGCGGTCCGCAGGTCCTATCTCGCGGTGGGCGGACTGATCGCGGTCACCCTGTCCTTTCTGGAGTATCTCCCGCCGGTCCAGGAAACCTTCGCGGCCTTCGGCGAACTGGCGACGGTCATCTACCTGTATTTCCTGTTCCAGACGCTGGATCATCACCGGCTGCTGGACCTGCGGGGCATCCTCGGTAAATTCGCGGTGGCGGCGGCGCTGGCGATGACCCTCGCCGCGATCTACTGGGTGCTTGGGCAATGGGGCGAGGAAAGCAACCGCTGGTTCAACACGCTGGTGGCCTCGCTGGTCATCCTGATCCTGTTCGATCCGCTGCGGCATTTTGTCGAGGAGTTGTCCACGCGGCTGTTCTTCAAGGAAAAATTCGAGCTGGCGCGGACCCTGGAGCGGCTGCGCCGCGAGATGCTCTCCATCATAGACCCGGCGGTGATGACCGTCCGCCTGCTGGAGCATTTCACCGCCGCGCGCCGCGTCACCCAGGCGTCGGTGTATCTGCTGGAGGCCGACGGCATGAGCTTCCGCCTGGCGGGAAGCCGCGGTCCCAAACCCGTCGAACGCATGGATGTCCGCCTGCACCGCATCTTTCTGGATTACCTGCAGAACCGGAAGGCGGCGGTGCTGGTCGAGTTGATCGAGCGGCGCATGGCAGAGCTGGCCAGCCTCGCCGCGGGGGAGCGGGTGGCCGAGGAGAAAACCCTGTCGGCGGCGCGCAACGCCATGGCGGACATGCATTCCCATATCTGCATTCCCTTCATTGGCGGGGAGCGGGTGTTGGGGTTCATCAACCTGGGCGCGGAGCACCGGGGCGAGTCGTTTTCCACCGACGAGTTGGACCTGCTGCTGCAGATCGGCGATCAGGCGGCGATCATCATCGAAAACTCAAAGCTCTACGAGCGCCTGAAGGAGAAGGAGCGCCTGGCCTCGCTGGGCGAAATGGCGGCGGGCCTGGCCCATGAAATCCGCAATCCGCTGGGCGCCATCAAGGGCGCCATCCAACTGGTGGATCCCCGCGATATCCGCGGCGAGTCGCAGGAATTTCTCAATATCATCATCGAGGAGATCAACCGCCTGAACACGGTGGTCTCCCAGTTTCTCGACTACTCCCGCCCATTTCACCCCGACCGGCGCGACACCGACGTCAACAGCGTGGTGTCGCACGTGGAAAAGGTCCTGCTGGCGGAGGGCGTGCAGAGGGGCGCCAAGGTGCGTCTCGATCTGGATGAAAACCTTCCGCTCATCAAGGCGGATGACAAGCAGCTCACGCAGGTGGTGCTCAACCTGGCGAAGAACGGCATCGAGGCCATGCCCAACGGCGGCGAACTGGTGATTGAGACCCGGTCCGCCGGCGACCGCGCGCCCGGACGATCCAGCCCCGACCAGGACGCCGGCCCCAGCCACGTCGAAATCCTGGTTCACGACACCGGCATGGGGATTCCGCGCGAGCAGCTCAACAAGATATTCATTCCCTTTTTCACCACGCGGAAGGACGGCACCGGCCTCGGCCTGGCCATCGTCGAACGCATCATCAAGGGGCATGGCGGGGAAATCCACGTGCGCAGCCGGCAGGGCGAGGGAACCACCTTCACCATCGTCCTGCCGGTGACGGCGCCGGGCGAAAGCACGGCCAGCGCCGAGCCGCCCGCCGTTCCGCCATTGACAGACCCCGGGACCATGGGCTCAAAACCAGAGGAAGCGGACAACCGGACCCCGGATCGTCCGGCTGACAACGCCTTTGCCGGAGTGGACGCTCCGGCCCGGCCCAACGGATGATGAGCCCGGCCGGCGGGGCCGGGGACACGGAAGGATCGGCGCGATGGAAAATACTGGGTGCATTCTGATCGCCGACGACGAACAGAACATGCGGCGCGTGGTGTCGGCCATGCTGACCCGCGAGGGCTGGGAAGTGGACGAGGCGGCGGACGGCGCGGAAGCCCGCTCCAAGCTGCGGGAGAGCCGGTACGCCGCACTGGTCACCGATTTGCGGATGCCCGGCATGAACGGCCTGGAACTGCTCAAATGGAGCCAGTCGGAGTTTCCCGGCATGCCGGTGGTGGTGATCACCGCCCATGGCTCGGTGGACACGGCGGTGGAGGCGCTCAAGCAGGGGGCCTTCGACTACATCACCAAGCCGTTCGAGAAGGACGACCTGCTGGCGTCGCTGCGCAAGGCCACATCCACGCAGGAACTGTCGCGCTCGGAAATCCACGAGCCGATCACCCCGGCGGGGCGATTCGACATCATCGGCCAGAGTCCGCGCATGAAAGCGGTGTACCAGGTGATCCAGCGGGTGGCGGACACGCCATCCACTGTGCTGATCACGGGCGAGTCCGGCACCGGCAAGGAGTTGATCGCCAGCGCGCTGCATTTCAACTCGTCGCGCAGGAACAAGCCGTTCATCAAAATCAACGCCGCCGCGATTCCGCGCGAACTGATTGAAAGCGAATTGTTCGGCTTTGAAAAGGGCGCCTTCACGGGCGCGGTCCACACCAAACCGGGGCGTTTTGAACTGGCCAACGGCGGCACCCTGTTCCTCGATGAAATCGGCGTGATTCCGATTGAAATGCAGGTCAAGCTGCTGCGCGTGCTGCAGGAGCAGGAAATCGAGCGGGTCGGCGGGCTGCGCACCATCAAGATTGACATCCGCCTGATCGCCGCGACCAACCGCAATCTCGAGGAGGACGTGAAATCCGGCGCCTTCCGCGAGGACCTGTATTACCGGCTGAACGTGGTGCCGATTCACCTGCCGCCGCTGCGCGAGCGCGTGGATGATATCCCGCACCTGGCGGCCCATTTCATGGCCAAATACAACCGGCAACTGGGCAAAAGCGTCCGCGGCGTCACGCCCGAGGCGATGGCCCTGCTGCAGGAATACGGCTGGCCGGGCAATATCCGCGAACTGGAGAATGTCATCGAGCGCGTGCTGCTGTTCTGCGACGGCGATCAGGTGACGCCCGCGGATATTCCCGATGTGGTGCGCCGCAAACCCGCGCAGAAATCCAGCCCGTTCATCGAGCCGGGCGAGGTTCCGCTCAAGGAATACATCAAGCGCCAGACCGAGGAACTGGAAAAGGACATGATCGTGCGCGCGCTCGACAAAACCAGCGGCAATGTCACGCGCGCCTCGCGCCTGCTCAAGATCAGCCGCAAGGGCCTCCAGCTCAAGATGAAGGTGCTGGGTCTGCGCGGCCGCGAGGACGGCGAATCGCCGGGCGGCTGAGCGCGGCTTCCCGCGGAGCATTTCTCCGCTGGCGGGGTTGACGCGGTGCGCGGATTGGCGAATTCTGCCGCCCATGCCCGGGTCAGACAACCAGTTTTCCGCCGGTTCCGCGGCGCCGGTGATGTCCGTGATCAACGCCGTCAAGGTTTTTCAGGGCGGCGGCGGCGTCAACGGCGTCTCTCTTGATTTGCTCCCGGGGCGCGTGCATGGCCTGCTGGGCCCCAACGGCGCGGGAAAAACCACCCTGATCCGGCTGATGCTCGGCCTGCTGCGCCCCGACTCGGGCGAGTTGCGCTTCAATGGCCGTCCCATGATGGCCGCGGATCGCCGCCTCATCGGCTATCTTCCGGAAGAGCGCGGGCTGTACCAGCAGGAGCCGGTGATTGATCTGATCCGGTATTTTGGAACCCTGCGCGGGCTGAGCCGCCTGGAAGCCGAGGCGGAAACCGCGGAAATCATCGGCGCGGAGCGGCTCGCTGAATGGTCCAAACGCAAGGTCAAGGAGTTGTCCAAGGGCATGCAGCAGAAACTCCAACTCGCCGCCGCCGCCCTGGGGAGGCCCGCCGTCATGATCCTGGACGAACCCTTCACCGGACTGGACCCCATCAACCGCGAGGAGGTCATCGGCCATATCCGCCTGCTGGCGGAGCACGGAACGGCCGTGCTGATCTCCACCCATACCCTCGCGGTGGCGCAGGAATTTTGTCCGGAGGTCACCCTCATCCACCGCGGCCACCGCCTGTACAGCGGCCCGGTGGATGCATTGCGCCGCAACCACCGGGGCGAGCGCTATTGGCTCGACGCGGAAAAACTCCCCGACGGCACCCCTTCCATTTCATTCATGGAAGGGGTGAACGGGCGCCGCCTGGTGGCGTTGCGCGACGGCAAATCCGTGAACGATCTGCTGCGCGAACTCATCGAGGCGGGCGCGGTGGTGCATGCGGTTTCCCCGGCCCTGCCTTCGCTGGAAGAGGTCTTCATCGAATCGGTGCGCGCCGCGGAGCTTCCCATGCCGGGACAGGGGTGGGCCGGACTTTCCACGCCCGGAGAATTTGAATCATGAACCAGGAAAAGCCCCGCTCCATCTTGTCGAGCATTCGCGCCGTGGCCTGGTTCGAGTTCTCCCGCACCATCCGGCGGACGGGATACTGGCTGTCCACCATCGGATTTCCCTTGCTGGTGTCCGTGCCGCCGCTGATGATTTTTCTGACGGAAGGCGGAGCCCATATCACGCGCATGGCGAAGGAGGCGCCCGTTCCCGGCCGGGTGGTTGTTCTCGATGAATCGGGCGTCCTGGGGCCATGGGTGGCGCGGCGCGGCGGCGCGGACCCTGTCTCCGCCAGCGCCGCGTCATGGATGTCCCTGCGCGATCCGCGGCCGCGCTGGCCCCGGGAGATGCGCTGGGTGTCCACCATCGAGGAAGGCCAGAAGATGGTGCGCGATGGCGAGGCGGAGTACTTCGTGCATATCAGCCGCGACTTTCTGATCTCCGGCTCGGTCTCCGCCTATGTCCACGGCCAGCAATCGGAGGGCCTGCGCAACCGCGGCGACTGGATAGAAAGCTGGATGGCGCGCGCCTATGTGGAGGACAAGGTCACGCCGGACGTGATGAAGCGGCTGATCCAGAGCGCGTCCATCCGTTTTGTGGACCTCAAGGAAGCCAAGGAGGTTTCACTCAAGAAAAAAATCCAGAACTCGCTGCTCTCCACCTTCGTGATGGTGTTTTTCCTGCTCTCGATTTTCTCCTGCTCGGGATATCTGCTGAGCGCGCTGGAGGAAGAGAAGGAGAACCGGGTCTTTGAACTGCTGATGACCCATGTGCGCGCCGAGGAGCTGATGTGGGGCAAACTGCTGGGCCTGGGCGCCGCCGGCATGTTGCAGGTGATCCTGTGGGGCGCGGCGGGTCTTGCCGCCGCCACGGCTTTCGCCCGCGGTGGGTTCATTCCGCCGATGGTCTTGTTTTTCGCGCTGCCGTTTTTCATCCTTGGTTTTTTCCTCTATGGCGGATTGATGATTGGAACGGGGGCGCTGGGCCGCACGGGACGGCAATCCCAGCAACTCGCCGCCATGTGGGCCGCCGTGGCGGTGATGCCGGTGATTCTCGCCAATCCGATGGTTCATCATATCCAGCCGTTGACCGCGCGGGTGATGACCTATTTTCCGCTGACCAGCCCGGTGAGCGCGCTCAGCATGTGGAGCGAGGGACATATCGAATCCTGGGAACTGCTGCTGTCGCTGGCGATCCTGGCGGCGTCCTGCCATGTGGTGATCCGCACGGCGGCGCGCCTGTTGCGCACGGCCTGGCTGATGCAGGGCAAGGAATTCGATCTCCGCGAGGTCTGGCGCTGGTACCGCGAATCCGGCGACGGGTGACGCGCGGCCCCCGGGCTTCCAGCCAGGCCCCCGGCCTTCGCGCCAATCCTTTCCGCCATTGCCCCCATTTTCCCCGGCGTCATGGTGAACTCATGGCTCGAAAAAATGATCGTGCGGCCGCGCCCCGGAAATTCATGTCATGCGGCTGTCGCGGCAGGGAAAATTCGCGGGCTTTCATTGCCCGATTTCTTCCGCTTCGATAGGATTCCTGATACGTTTGAGTCCGTGCCAAATCGAGCCAGCGCCACGGCTGGCGGCGGGGGAGTATTTCGGGTCCGCTCATGGAGTACGAGAAGAGATTACAACAACGGCTGACCAGTCCTGTGTTGACCTCGGCGGATGTGCTCGAAGGGCTGATTGACAATTACGTCACCACCAACGCCAAGGCCCACGGCACGGACGATCCCGCCTATCTCAAGCAGCTCGACGATTACATGCGGAACTATTTCCGCGAGCAGTTGGGCCGTTTGGGCATCAACCCCTCGTATCCGGACCTGGAGGCCCTGCGGAAAATCCAGGCGGTGATTGACAATCACCTGTTCAAACAAAGCCTGCCCGACGCGCTGGTTTCCGTACACAAGCGCCATGTCACCGACCTCTTCGAGAAAGCCTCGCCTTCGGCGCCCGCCAAGCCGCCGCCCGCGCAGCCGGCCCCCACGCCGCGCTCCGCGCCCATTCCGCGCGCGCCGGTCGGCGCTCCCCAGGGGTCGTTTGAAATTTCCGAGGCGGATGCGTCGCCCGAGGCCATCCATTTCGATGAATTGCCCAGCCTGACAGGCATTCACGCATCCGTTGATGAACACGAGGCGGCGCAGGCGGCGGCGCGCAAGGCGTCGCTGTCCAGCACCATGCCCGCGATTCCGGTGCGGGTGGGATCATCCGTTCCGCCAGTGGCCCAGCGCCGCACCCGCCCCGATCACCTGGCGGTCAACAAGGGCAAGGGCTCCATGACCATCACCTGGGAGGGCGTGGAGGGCGTGGGCGGGTATCACGTATACGCGCGCGTCACCCGCGCCCGGCAATTTTTGCGCCTGAACCAGACCAAACTGGATAAATGCGCGTATGAATGGACCCGTCCGCCCTCCGGGGATTACGTCATCATGATCTCGGTGTTGGACGATAAGGGCGACGAGACCGATTTCTCGGCCGGTCTGACCGTCAATATTCCCGAAAATCTGTAGGAAAATGAAAGCGGCGGAAGGGGCAGCCTGCCGTTTGGGGGGAACCGGCCGGACACATCCCCTTCCGCCAAACTTGTGACGGCGATCACAATCCTTTTCTTATTCGGTTTTGTCCGGAATGTAAAGAACTGACACAGTTCCACTGAAAAAAATCCGGATGAAACCGGAAAACACGCTGGATTAATCCGCCAGCAGACAATCCCGGGACAAGCAGGTCACGGAGCCCACCGCCGCGGCGGACGGCCTTCTTCAATCAAGAACCGATGACCCGCCGGAAGGGAAAATTTCTCCACCGGATGACCGGCGCGGGGCCAGCGCACTTCTATTTCCGCCTGACACGCCGCCCCCAGGCCGAAGTGCAGGGTCAGGTCATTCTGGGCGCCAAAATGACCGTATCCGCCGTTGACTTCCTGGGTCTGGGTGACGCCGCCCGCGGTCACCCGCACCCGCGCGCCGATGGCCGATCGGTTGGCGGAGGGGCCGCCCTTGAGGCCGAGTTGAATCCAGTTCCCCGGCGCGGAGATATTCTCGAAGAAGCGCACCCGCGGCGTGGGGTAGCAGTTGTTTTCGCCCTGGGGATCGCAGCGCGCGTGGGAGTGCCCGAGCACCACGTCCAGGTCGCCATCGCGATCAAAATCGGCCGCCGCCACGCCATGGCTGCGGTTGTGCTCCAGGCCCGCGGCCAGCGCCGTCTCGCTGAATTTCAGCGGCGCGTTCTGCCGGAACAGCAGCGCCCGGTTGCCCGGATAATCCGACGCGCCGATGAAGACATCGGGCCAGGCGTCGTTGTCGAAATCAAAAACCGACGCGGTCATGTGGCCCTCGTCCCAGTTGAAGGCGGGGTGGGGAATGGTCATGCCCAGGGCTTCGCGCCCGGGACGGATGAAGCGGACATCCTTTTCGCCGGTGTTGAGCAGGATTTCGCTGTGGTCGCTGCCCTCGCCCGCCCACCAGTGGCGGATTTCCGTGGTGAGCAGGTCCAGGCGGCCGTCGTTGTTGATGTCGGCGCAGACGGTCGCGCCGCTGTTGCCGCCCAGGCGGAAGGGTTGGCGGTCAATGTCATGGTTCCAGTTGGGCCGCGAGCAGTCCACCGCCGGCTCCGGCGCGCCGGCGCACCCATCCGCGCTCCGGTTTTTCGAGCAGTAACAGCGGGCGAACTGGTTGTCCTGCCATTGCTGATCGCCGTCATGGATGAATCCAGAGGCGGCGGAGCGGTTGATATAGCGCAGACCGCCGCCTTCCGCGCTGGCCTGCCACAAATGATTGGGCGAGCGCCCGTAGGAAGCGGCCAGCAGTTCGGGGAGTCCGTCGTCGTTCAAATCGCAGGCGGTTCCGCTCCACGCCCAGGAATGCGCCCGCCCCTGGTTGATGTCCTCCGGATTGACCCATGGCTGGGTGGTCAGTCCAACCCCATCCGTGACGTCCGCGAAGCTTCCCGCTCCATCGCCCAGATACAGGCGATCCTGTTGCTGAAGCGGTCCGTTCCGCGAGGACATCCAGGTGGTCATGGCGACCCACAAATCGAGTTTTCCGTCCAGGTCCGCGTCCACGAACGAGGCGCCCGCGGGAGCGTCGGGGGTGACACGGCGCAGGTTGCTCTCCGCCGGCCCCAGGACGAACCGGCCTCCCCCCTGGTTGATCATGATCTCGCTGGTCTCCCCCCGGGCGTAATCGCGGACGGCGTTGTTCAACCCCGTATAGGCGTCCAGATCGCCATCGTTGTCCACATCGCCAAAGGCCGTGGTTTCATATGGGCGGCCCAGGTTTTCCATGGGGATCCGGCGCGCGGCGAAGCCCGACGCCTGGGTGATGTCCTCAAATCCATTGCCTTCGCGGTTGCGCAGGAGCCAGGTGGATCGCTTGCCCCCGGGCGCGAAGTTGTCGGGCTCGACGCCCACGCGGCGGACGATGAGATCGGTCCAGCCGTCGCCATCCACATCCACGGCGTTGATGCGCACCCCCGTCACGTCCAGGGAGCCGGGGAGCCACGCGGCGGTGGCGTCGCGAAACGCCGGACTTCCCGCCTGCCATGCGGACCCGCGGTTGCACACGGCTTCCGGCAGGGGAGGAGGCGCGGGGGCCGCGCCGCCGCCGGCTGGATCACCGGGAATGTTCTCGCCAGACGAACAGGCGGCGGCGAGGAAGAAGACCATCAACACCATGCGGACGGGATGATTCATGCAGCCATCCTTCTCATATGCATATCAGTGAATTTCCGCCCAGTTGGCCCCGATATGCGCCCCGGCGAGCAGCGGAACCCGGAGTTTGAGGGCGCCGGACATTTCCTTCACGATCATGTCGCGGACTTCCTCCGCCTCTTCCCGGCCGCATTCGATGACGATTTCGTCATGCACCTGCAGAATGAGACGGGCGCCGCCGAACCGGGGGAGCGCCTGATCCACCCGGATCATCGCCGCCTTGATGATCTCCGCCGCCGTGCCCTGGATGGGCGAGTTGAGGGCGATGCGCTCCGCCTGCGATCGCATGGCGGGATTGCGGCTCGCGAGATCGGGCAACGGGCGGCGGCGCCCCATCATGGTCTCGACATAGCCGCGCTGGCGCGCCTGTTCAATCACGTTGTCCATGTACGCGCGCACGCCGGCGTAACGGCTGAAATAGGTCTCGATATAGCGGGCGGCCTCGCCGCGCGGAATTTTCAGATCGCGCGCCAGGCCAAACGCCGACAGGCCGTACACAATGCCGAAGTTGATGGCCTTGGCGGCCCGGCGCATCTCCGGCGTGATTTCGCCGGCCGCCGCCGAAAACACCTCCGCCGCGGTGCGCGAGTGGATATCCTCTCCCGCCTCGAACGCCGCCAGCATGGCCTGATCGCCGCTCAGGTGGGCCAGCACGCGCAGTTCGATCTGCGAATAGTCCGCGGAGATCAGCACCCGTCCCGGCGGCGCCACGAACGCCCGGCGGATTTCCTTCCCCAGCTTGCCGCGCACGGGAATATTCTGCAGGTTGGGATCCACCGACGACAGCCTTCCGGTCGCCGCTCCGGTCTGGTTGAACGAGGAATGAATGCGTCCGGTCAGCGGATGAATCATTTCCGGCAGCGCGTCCACATAGGTGGACTTGAGTTTCTGCACCATGCGGTGCTCCAGCATCTTCGCGGGGAGCGGATATCCCCGTTCGGCCAGGGTCTCCAGCACTTCCTGATCGGTGGAAGGCCCGGATTTGTTTTTCTTGATGACCGGATACCCCAGCTTGTCGAACAGCACCTGAGCGAGTTGTTTGGGCGAATTGACGTTGAACTCGCCCCCCGCCAATTCGTGGACTTCGCCAATCAGCCGGGTGATTTCCGATTCGAGATGACGGCCCAACTGGCGCAACTGGTCCACGTCCACCAGCACGCCGGCGGACTCCATGCGCATCAGCACGTTGACCAGCGGGCATTCAATCTCCTCATACAGTTTCCATGCGCCAAACGCCTTCAGTTCCGGCTCGAAGATCTGGTGCAGGCGCAGGGCCGCGTCGGCGTCCTCGGCGCTGTAGCGCGCGGCCTTGTCCACCGGAACATCCATGAAATTGACGGGCTTGCCGCCGGCGCCGCGGGTGACTTCCTCATAGGGAATCATGGAGAGACCCAGGCGCCGCGACACCACCGCCTCCAGCTTGAAGCTGCGCTGATCGGGGTCGAGCAGATGGGCGGCCAGCATGGTGTCGCCGCCGATACGCGGAACCGCCACGCCGTGCCTCGCCAGCACGGCCACATCGTATTTGCAGTTGTGTCCGGCCGGCCGGCGATCCGGGCCATGAAGCAGGGGGCGGAGTTTTTCCAGCACCAGTTCCAGCGGCAACTGCGTTCCCGCGCCCTCGCCACGGTGGCCGGTGGGGATATAAACGGCCTGGCCGGGAACGGCGCACAGCGATATCCCGGCGATGCCGGCGGTCAGCGTATCGAGCGAATCGGTCTCCAGATCAAACGCAAAAACCGGGAAGCGCTCCAGTTCCGCCGCCAGTTGATCCAGTTCCGCACGGGTGCGGATGATCCGGTACTGGCTGCTGTCAAAGCCTGGATTCGCCTGAACCGCCGCCGCCGGGGCGGGCGTCTCGTCCGCGGGGGGCGCGAACAGGTCTTCCTGCCCGGCGGGGCCGCAAGCCGGTTTTTCCGCCGCCGCGGGCGCTTCTTCCGGAGCAATTCCCAGATTGCGCATCAGCGAATTGAATTTCAGCCGCGTGAACAGTTCGCGGGCCTTTTCCGTGTTCACCGGCGCGGATTTCAGCGACTCCAGCGGCGGCAGGCCGGGAACATGATCATCCAGCCGCACCAGCCGCAGGCTCAGGCGGGCGGTGTCCGCGTGGGTTATCAGGTTTTCGCGCACCTTCGCGCTTTTCACCTTGGCGGCGTTGGCGAGCACGCCTTCCAGGCCGCCATATTCGGAGACCAGGGCGCCGGCGGTCTTTTCGCCGATTCCGGGCACCCCAGGCACGTTGTCGGATGCATCGCCGCACAACGCCTGCACGTCTGGAACCAGTTCCGGCGGCACGCCGAATTTTTCCCGCACCGTATCCAGGGTGATCTCCGCGTCTTTCATCGAATCAATCATGCGCACGCCCGGCCTGAGGAGTTGCATCAGGTCCTTGTCGGAGGAGACCACCACCACGTCCATGCCGTTTTCGCGCGCCTCGCGGGCGAGCGTGGCGATGATGTCGTCGGCCTCCCAGGCGTCGCACATCAGCCGGTGGGAATTGATGGCGTCGCAGAGCTGGTGAATCAGATCAAACTGCGGAATCAGATCTTCCGGCGGGGGCGGGCGGTGCGATTTGTACTCCGGATAAATGTCGCGCCGGAAACCCGGATGTTTGGTGTCGAACGCCACCGCGATATAGTCCGGATTCTTCTCGCGCATGAGTTTGAGCATCATGGTGGCGAAGGCGTAGACCGCGTTGGTGGGCACGCCATCGGCGCTCATGGGCCGCCGGTTTCCGAAATAGGCGCGGAAGATATAGGACGATCCATCCACCAGGCAGATGGTTGGACGCCGTGGTTCCGGGGATGTGTTCGGGTTCATGCCCCCTGATACCGGACGCGCCGGTGAGCTAGCAAGGGCCTGGCGGCAGGCGATGGTTTTCCATGGCCATGATGACGGGCGTGAAACGGGGAAGAACTAGCGCCGCGGTTCGAGGGCGCGGGCGCGGTTCAGCAGTTCGCCGCGGCGCGATTCCAGTTCACGGTTGAGGGTTTCCAGCCGGGCGGCTTCCGCTTCCAGCGCGGTGATATCGTCCACCGCGGACAAATCCTGCGGCAGGCGGCTGAACGACGCGGGCGAATCGGTGGCGATGCGCATGCTTTCCAGCGGGATCACGATCCCAGGCTGCGCGGCGGGGGAAGGCGCCGCGGCGGGGGCCGCGGCCGGAGCATCGGCGCCCGCCTTGTCCGCGGAAAACGATTCATTCGTTGTCCGCACGGCGCCGAGCATCCCGGGGCCGGCGGGTTGGTTCGCCGGACCGGTGGTGTTGGCGTTGATTGTGGTGTTGGGTTGATTGGCCGCGGACGCATTGTTGCGCTGTGGCGCGGGCAGCAGGGTGCGATCGGTTTCGTTGAACAGTTCGTTGGTGCGGCCGATGTCCATATTGAAGCGGCGGACCTGTTGTTCGCGTTTGAGTTCATCCAGCCGGGAATGGGCGTCTTCCAGGCGTTTGCGGTTGCGGTCCAGTTGATCGGCGAGCAGATCGGCTTTCTCGCGCAGTTCCACCGGCCCGTCGGTATTGCCCGCCTGCACCCCAATCACCGGGCGCGCGCGCTGTCCATCATCGAAACGGGAAACCGCCTCGCGCAGGATGTCGCGCTCCTTCAACAGCGCGGACGCCTGGGCGGGAGAGGCGGCGGCCTGGTGCTCCAGCGCTTCCGCCAGCAGCCGGGCGGTATCGCGCACCGCGCGGGCGCGCTCGCCCTGGCGTTCCTGCAGACTGGTCAGCGCGGATGACAAACGCTCGCTTTCCTGAAGCCGACCGGTCAGGGCGGCCCCGGGGGCCCCGCTGTCCTGGCGCTTGAGGGCTTCGATTTCGCGGGCGAGGGTTTTGTGGCGGATATCCAGTTGGCGCAACTGGGCGGAAATCTGATCATGCTCGCGCAGGGCGGATTCGTAACGGCCCCGCAGCGCGTTCAGGTCGGCCTGATTCTGGGCCATGGCCGCTGGCGCCAAGAGCATCAGCGCCGCCATGGTGATGATCACGAAACGGTTCATCGGAAAAAACATGCGCCCGGCCCTTGATCCGATGATCTTGCCGGACGCACCCAACAGCTATTGCTTAGCAAATTCCGGGCCAAACCTCAAAGAGGTCAGGCGTTCATGGAAGTCATACACGCAAGCGCCTGATTGAATTGAATAATCACGGAATGTGCCGGCATCATACCGCGCCGCCAACCCGGGTGTTGTGTCCAAACCCGCCCATTCCGGGTGATATGGGACGCCATTTCCGCCGGAAATTCAATGGTTCTCCACAGTTTCCCGTCACGGAACTTTGAGGGTGGAACCCTCTCTTTCCCCGGTTCCCGGACCAGCGAGTCTCAGGGAGCTCCCCTTTTCCAGGCCCCATCACCGGGGGGGGACGGAACGCGGCGAGGGCCTGGTCCGCCGGAAATCCCCCGCCGTCGTGACAACCGGGTCTGTATTTTGTCCGCTCAACCGGGACAAAATGGGATACAACCCATGGCGAGGCCCCAGCCGGACGCCGCCGGAGTATGCGGCAAGGGTCCGGGAACATTCCCATGATCGCTGGAGTTTATATTCATTATCCCGCCTGCCTGGTGAAATGCCCCTACTGTGATTTCGCCTCGGGCCCGATCCCCGGACGGACCGGCTTCAACAACGCCCGTTACGCCGGTTTGATCCTGCGCGAACTGGAATCCCGGCGCCATGAACTGCGCGGCAGGCTGATCTCCGTGTATTTTGGAGGCGGAACCCCCAGCCTGTGGGGCGCCGATCCGGTGGGCCGGGTTCTGAACGGCGTCCGGACCGCCTTCCCGGACCAGGCGGCCGCGCTGGAGGTCACGCTGGAGGTCAACCCCGCCACCGTGGAGGGGGGCGCCGGCTTCCGGAGCTACCGGGAGGCGGGCGTCAACCGCGTTTCGATTGGCGTGCAGACAACCAGCGCCCGGCTGTTGCAATCGCTGGAGCGCGCGCACACGGTCGAGGACGGCCTCGCGACCTTTCAGGCCGCACGCGAGGCGGGCTTTGACAATATCAGCCTGGATTTGATCTTCGGACTGCCCGGACAATCCCGCGGGCAGGTGGAGCGCGATGTCCGCAACCTGCTGGCCCTGCAGCCCGATCACCTGTCCATCTATTCGCTGATCGTGGAGCCGGGCACGCGCTTTGGCGCATTGCACAAGGCGGGCAAGCTGCATCCGGCGGAGGCGGAGGCCGCCGCCGCGATGTTCATGGATATCCATCGCCTCATGACCGCCGCCGGTTATGAGCACTATGAAATCAGCAACTTCGCCCGTCCGGGAAAACGCGCGGTTCACAATACCCTGTACTGGACTGGCGGCGCTTACCTGGGCCTGGGCAATTCAGCCCATTCCTTCGAGCCCGCTCCGGAAGGGCCGGGCGGGGTGCGCCGGGCCAACCTGCGCGGAATTGAGCGCTACCTGACCGCCATGGAAAACGGCGCGTCCGCGCTGGAGATGGAGGAGACCATCGCGGGGGCCGCCGCGCAAACGGAATTTCTGATGACCCGCCTGCGGATGGCCGGGGGGCTGCCGCTCGATGAATACGCCAGGTTTTTTGGCGGGCTGGAAGCGGGGCGGGTCCGGCGGGCGGCCACGCGCTGGGTGGATTCCGGGTATGCGGAATGGGCGGGGGGGCGTCTGCGCCTGACGCCTTCCGGGCTCTTTCTGTGCGATGAAGTGGTGGTGGCCTTGATGCCCGGGGGGTAGATACGGCCTCTTCCGTTCCCGGCGCGGGGGAATGGCCGCATGCGCGGGTTCATCCACGCCTTCGCAACCAGATCAAGCGGGGATGGCGCGGGTCAGGCGGGACGGCGCGATCCATACATACGGAGTTGGAGGATGCGACGGCCGGCTTCCGCATCAAATTGACGCATTGACGCACGGCGCCAAGATTCCATTGACATGAACTTGTTGGCGGGAGTATTCAATCGGGTCACGTGTGGGGTGCTATAATACCGGGCGGATGCTTGCTGGGGGCTCGCGCCGGTTCGTTTTTCCAGCGGAGAGAGACTGAAATCAATGACCAAGCTGATGACCAGCCGCAACGTTCTGTTGGCGGCGTTGTTCTGTATGGGCGCCGCCCTGGCGGGTTGTGGAGAATCCACGGCCACGGGCGATGCGAAGAAAACCACCGGCGGCGGCGGAAGCTCCACCACGGCGGATGGCGGAACCACGGGAGACGCCGCGGGCTGCGCCAAGTTCCATGACGATGTGAAGAAGTGCTACGGCGAAAGTTCGAAGGAATACGCCAACGCCTCCAACATCAAGGATGATTCGATTTGCCGGGCGCAGATCGCCAACTTCCGTTGCCCCACCGGCGGCGCGGACGGCGGCGGAACCACCAATCCTCCTCCCACCGATGGCGGCGGAGCCACGGATACGGGCGGCGGCGGTGCGGACGGCGGCGGCGGCGGCAGCGTCCCCTGCCCCAATGCGCTGACCTGCGCCAACAAGTGCCCGCAGAACGATCAGAACTGCATCGTCAACTGCATCAATGCGGATGGTCCCACCTGCGGCCAGTGCATCCAGGAATACCAGACCTGCGTGCAGCAGAATGGATGCGTCACCGGTCAGAATGTGGATCAGCAGTGCGCCCAGACCAAATGCGGCGCGCAGCTTGAAAAATGCTTCCCGGCGGGCGGTGGCGGCGGCGGCGGCGGCGGTTCGACCCAGGATCAGTGCATCCAGGAAAAATGCGGAGACAAGATCGCCGCCTGCGTGCAGGGCGCCAGCGCGGCCTGCCCGAATCTTCCGCAGTGCGCCCAGGGTTGCGGCAACGACAACGCCTGCTTCGAGAAGTGCGTGAAGGACGGCGGTCCCGCCTGCGAAGCCTGCGTGGCCGAGGTGAACAAGTGCGTGGAGGCCAGCGGCTGCGTCCAGGGCGGCGGCGGATCGGGCTTCTGCGCCCCTCCCTGCAACAATCCCTCGACCCAGCAGCAGATGAACAAATGCCCCGACGGCAAGACCGTTTGCGTCGGCATCCAGGGAGGCACCCAGGCCTACTGCGTGCCGGAGCAGGCGCTGCGCGGACAGCCGCTGCCCCCGGCCGCGGATGGTGAGACCGGCGGCAAATGCGACGCCGCCATCAAGTGCAAGGATGCGAATTCGGCCTGTCTGGCCGCCCAGGGCGGCTGATTTTCAGCCCATCCTGTTGTTCAAACCAACAACACCCCCGGTTTTTGCCGGGGGTGTTGTTTTTTTTGGGTTCATCCCAATTCAGGCATGAACACGAACGGAAAGCCCGGCAGGCGAATGAACCCGGCGGGGGAACTGTTTCGCCTGTTCCCCGTGGAATGACGATACCGGCACACCACCTGCGCATGGAAGCGGCGGCGATTCCCGGAAAACCGTTCTACAACCGCGGCGAGAGAATCCGGAAGCGGGCGAAGCGCGTTTCGATGACGCGGAACCAGCGGGCCATCCACGGGCCCAGCAACACCGCCCAGATCAGGTGGGGAATCAGGTCCAGCAAGGCCAGACGCGCGGCGCCCGAGCCGGGAAGGAAAACGCCAATCAGCAGCGAGGAAAACAACTCGAACATGATGGCGATGGCCGCCGCCAGCGCCGCTTCCACCGCCGGGCCGCCCAGTATCAACACCTCGCGCCAGGGTCGGAGCAGCACGTAACAACTCATGCCGGCGGTCATCACCAGTCCGGATGGGTCCCCCACCGCCACCGCGCCCGCATACAGCGACGCCATCAAAAAAACCGGGCCCGCGCGCATCTGGCTCCAGATTCCGTAGAACAGGATCACCCCGGTCAGCGGCTGCGGCCCCGTCCAGAAAGCCGGAAAATACAGCCACAGCGCGGACACCGCGCTGCTCAGCGCCGTCACCGCCAGCACGATGACCAGTCCCGCCGCCATGTTATTTCCTCGCCGGGGCGGTTTTCAGCACCATGACTTCCTCGACGCGGGCGATATCCGCCAAAGGAACCAGTTCGATGGAGTAATACGGTTGCGCGCCCTGCTTTTCGACCCTGGTCACCTTGCCCAGGGGCAACCCGGCCGGAACCAGTTCGCCCGCCGCCGCGGTGACGAAAATATCGCCTTTCCGCACCGGGTAATTAACCGAAACATAATCCACCCGGCAGGTTTCGAAATCGCCCGTGCCCACGACAATGCCGTGCCCGCGGCCCTGCTGCAGGCGCACCGGCCATGCGCTGCGCGGATCCACGATGAGTTGCACTTCCGATGTGGTGGGATGGGCCACGCGCACCCGGCCCACCAACCCCTGGCCCGCCATCACCGGCATGTCGCGCGCCACGCCGTCGCGTTCTCCCAGGTTGATGCGGATGGTGCGGAACTGCGAGGACAGCCCCTGGCCAATCACCTTGGCCCCCGCCATCGGAATTTCCGGATTGGCGTCGCGGAATTCGAGCAGCCGCCGCAGCCGTTCGTTCTCCAGTTCCTGCTCGCGGAGCTGGTGCGACTCCAGGCGCAACTGGTCGCGCTCCTTGCGGAGTTGATCCGCCTCGACCCGCGCCTCCGTCAGATCCACGTAATGATACCAGGCGCCGGCGAGAGCGCCGATCACGCTGGTGATGAAGGATTGCAGCGGCGCCGTCGCGGTGGTCAGGAAGCGTGAAAACGGATCGGCGTCCAGCGGGGTTTTCGTCTGGGCGTAGAGCAAGGCGAACGGCAGGAGCAACAACACCGCCGCGGCGAGATATCGTCGCAGGTTCCTCAACTATTTCAGTTCAACCTGTTTCAGCAGGACCACATCCTCAAGGGCTTTTCCCGTTCCCAGCACCACGCAGCTCAGGGGATCGTCGGCGACCATGACCGGCAGTCCGGTTTCCTCGCGCAGCAACATGTCGAGGTTGCGCAACAGCGCGCCGCCGCCGGACAGCACGATCCCCTTGTCCACGATATCGGCGGCGAGTTCGGGCGGGGTCTTTTCCAGGACCGCGCGCACCTCGCTGACAATCGCGTTGATGGGTTCCTGCAGGGCGTCGCGGGCTTCCTCGGAGGTGATTTTGATGGTGCGCGGCACGCCCGCGATGGCGTCGCGGCCCTTGACCTCGGTTTCCAGCGGCGGGTCCATCGGGTAGGCGGCGCCGATTTCCTTCTTGATGCGCTCGGCGGTCTGTTCGCCAATCAGCAGGTTGTATTTGGTGCGCATGTACTTGATGATCGCCTCGTCCATCTTGTCGCCCGCCACGCGCAGGGACTCGCTGTACACGATGCCCGACAGCGAAATCACCGCGCATTCGGTGGTGCCGCCGCCGATATCCACGATCATGTTGCCGGAAGCCTCGGTGACCGGAAGTCCGGCCCCAATGGCCGCGGCCATGGGCTCTTCAATCAGATGCACTTCGTGGGAGGCGGACAACGCCGATTCCCGGACGGCCCGTTTTTCCACCTCGGTGATGCCAAAGGGCACGCAGATGACAATGCGCCGGGCCATCAGCCGGCGGCCGTTGTAGGCCTGCGTGATGAAGTACTTGAGCATCTGCCCGGTGATTTCAAAATCGGCGATGACGCCGTCCTTCATGGGGCGGATGGCCTGGATGGAGCCAGGGGTTCTTCCCAGCATTTCCCGGGCGGCCTTGCCGAAAGCCACGGGATTGCGGGCGCCGCGGGCGTCAATCTGCACGGCGACCACCGAGGGCTC
>JAJVIH010000072.1 GCA_022072125.1 Myxococcota bacterium
GGTGGGGGGGGCGGCGGGCGTTGCGCGCCCGCGCGCGGGGCGGGGCCTCCCCCCGGCTGAAAGCCGGGGGGAGGCGGACACCGGAGATCGAACCTTGGGTGATGGGAACGGGTTGGGGGAAGAAGGGCGTCCGGATCGAAATGGGGTGAGCGGGCGGGGTCAATTCATTGCGCCCGGGGCGTCCGGTGGTAAAGTGCCGGGAGTTCCACCATCCGGAGAATCACCATCATGGCTGAGCCCCGAGCCCGGCCCCCGGCAGGGGGTATCAAACAAGGCGGAAAGCCGGGTTTTGACAACCGCACCCGCATTCCCAAAGGCGCCAAACCCAAGGATCAGGGGTCGCGCATGGGCCGTGCGTTGCTGATTGGCGGCGGTGTCGTGCTGGCGATTGTTGGCGGGCGCTATCTTTATATCGTCACGCGGGAGAAGCCCGCGCCTCCCCCCGCCACCCAGCCCACCGCCGATGAGATCAGCAAAAAAATCTCCCAGGTCACCGCGTCCAAGCAGGAGCCAGGCGCGGCGAATCCGGCGGCGGGAGCCGCGGCTCCCCGGCCGAAAGTGGATATTCCGCCGCAGGAGCGGCCGCGGGTGGAGAAACCATCCAAAATCCTGACGCTGAACCAACTCCGCAATCCATCGGATCCGGAGGAAAGTTATCCCGATGTGCTGGCGCAGGTGGAAAAACTAATTCCCATCGCCCAGGAATGCCACCGCAGCGGTCTGCCTGCCTCGCCGGAATACGATGCCAAGCTGAAACTGACCCTGTCCATCAGCGGCGACGGGCAGATTCAGGATGCCTGGCTGGAAGCCCCCTCGACCAACCGCAATCCCGCCGTGGAGGCCTGCGTGCGGGCGGCGGCCTACCGGTTGCGCACCCGCGAACTGCGCGGCGGCAAGGCCATCGAGGTCGTGGTTCATCTGGATTTCCGCCCGGGACGGAAATGAGCATCCGCACATCACCGGGCGGGATGATCCGGTATCTGCCGGCCTGCTGAACGCCCGGGTGGCGCTGAGGCCCGCTCCGTTTGCGAACGGGAGCTGGAAAACAATATTGCTTGTCCCCCCCGGGGGCTTGGGGTAAAATGCCGCCGCTTCCGGCGCGCGTCCTTCCAAATGACGTTGACCTCGGACGTGCAATGAAACCCTTTCAATTGGTGAGCCGACTGGCGGCCCGGCGGCCCGGCGTGGTGACGGCCGTGCTGCTGTTGTCCTTGATTCCCGCCCTGCTTTTGTCCAGCGGGTTGGTGTTCAAGAATGATTTCGCTGATTTGCTGCCCGCCGACACGCCCGCGGTGAAGGAGATGCACGAGGTGATGGACCGGTCCGGCGGTTC
This sequence comes from Myxococcota bacterium, assembly GCA_022072125.1. Taxonomy (GTDB): domain Bacteria; phylum Myxococcota; class JAJVIH01; order JAJVIH01; family JAJVIH01; genus JAJVIH01. Next base: position 1,334 of record JAJVIH010000072.1, read on the forward strand.
GGCCTACGTGATCATCGCCGTCTCCGCAACCGACCTGCCCCTGGCGAAAAAATACGCCCTGGACCTAGACGCCGCGCTGACCAGACTCGATCCGGTGCTCTACGTCCAGTCGAAGATGGATTTGGGGTTCATCCGCGACCGCCGCTTGCTGTACCTCCCGGAAAAAGACCTGCATGATCTGGTGGACCGCGCCACCGCCTGGATAGACAAGCGCACGGCCGCGCAGATTCCCGGCTACGTCGAACTGGAGGAAGACAGCGGCGAAGAGGAATCCATCAACATTGATGAATTGACTGATCAGCGTTTCCGCGATGCGCGCCTGCCCCGCGATGAATTTCTGATCGGCAACGACGGCAAATTCCTGTACGTCTTCATCCGCCTCAAGGGCGCGGTGACCGACATGGACTCTTCCCGCCAGGCGCTCGCGGACATCCGGCGCGCGGCGGAGGATCTGCGCGACGGCGTCAAATACCCCCTGGACTTGACGCTTCATTTCGCGGGATCGGTGCCCATCCGCATCGAGGAAGACGAAATCATGCGCCGGGACCTGCAGAGCGCGTCGCTGTTGGGATTTGTCTCGGTGGTGCTGCTCATCACCCTGTACACCCGCCGCCTGCGTTCGCTGGTGTTGCTCTCCCTGCCGCTGATCATCAGCGTGGCGTGGACCTTCGCCATCGCGAGGATGGCCTATGGCCACCTCAACATCATCACGGGATTTCTGGCGTCCATTCTGTCGGGTCTGGGCATTGAGTCCGGCATCCACCTTTTCCTGCGCTACCTGGAGGAGCGCGGCCACGGCAAGGACAACGAGCAGGCCACGGAGGAAACCATCCTCACCACCGGGCGATCGGTGTTCAGCGGCGGCCTGACCAACGCCGGCGGTTTTCTGGTGCTGTGCCTCGCCAGCTTCGCGGGATACCAGGAATTCGGCGTGCTGGCGGGGTGCGGCATGTTGATCGTCGCCTGCGTGAGCATTCTTTTCGTGCCGTCATTCAACGAATTGCTGGAGAAGTGGCTGCCGGTGAAGATACGTCCGGCCTCGGACAGCCATGTGAATGGCATCCACCTGCCCCGGCCGCTGCGGACCTTCATCGTGGCGCTGGTTCCCGCCTTCGCCCTGTTTTCCGTGGTTCAGGTGATGAGCGGCCAGGTGGTGATGCGCACCAACTGGCGGGAGATCAAGGGCGAAAGTCCGGCCTCTGATTTTGACGACTACATGATCCAGAGCCTCGGCGGCTCCTTCACCCAGACGCTCGTGCTGATGGCGAATCCGGGCGAGGAAAAGGCCCTCAAGCAGGCGGTGGAGGACACCCGCCGCGCGCGCATGAAGCAGGGCCTGCCCTCCGGGGTCACGCGGGTGGTGGGCATCGGCGATCTGGTTCCGCCCGATCAGGACAAAAAGATGGGGCTGATTGAGGAGTTGCGGCGGCAACTGGACCGCGTGAAGCCCGAGGCGCTCCCTGACGCCGATCAGAAACTCTGGCGCGAGGCGCGGGAACTCACCAACGTCAGCCCCTTCACCCACCACGATGTTCCGGACAGCCTGAAGCGCCGCTTTGAAGATTCCAACCGGGATCCGCGCATGCTGGTGCTGTTCACCCGCTATATGTTCTACGAAACCGAGGAGGTCATCGCCTGGGCCGATGAAATGTCGGAAATCCGGGCGGCGCTCGACAAGACCCGGAAGGAAGCCCACCTGCTGAGCGACAACTGGATCGCCGGCACCATCTTCCGCGTGGTGGCGGGAGACGGCCCCTTCGTCGTGTTGGCGGGCTTCGTCGCGGTGTTCCTGGTGCTGCTGCTGGATTTTCGCAGCTTCAGGCACGCCGCGATCGTCATCACTCCGCTGGTGCTGGCGGTCATGTGCATCCTGGGCGGGATGAGCCTGTTGGGCATTCAGCTCAACTTCATCAATGGGATCGTGCTGCCGTGCATCACCGGCATATCAGTGGACAACGCCATCCACATCTACCACCGGTATCTGCAGGGCGGGCCGTCATCCGTACCCCAGGTGCTGAGGCACACCGCGTCAGCGACCTTCCTGGCGTCGTTCACCAACATGCTGGGATTTGGTTCGATGATCATCGCCCACCACAAGGGACTGCGCAGCGTGGGCGAGTTGGCGATTCTGGGCATCAGCATCGCCTATGTATGCACATCCATTTTCTTCCCGCTGGCGCTGCAGGCTTTGTCCCGGGAGAATCCCCGGCCCAACCATCAAACCACCCCCGAAGAAGCCAGCCTGGAAGAATCGCAGGCCGCCTGACCCGGCGGGCGGATTCACGGATCCGCCATTCCGGTCTCTTTCAGACCGGTTATTCCGGGGCCCGCGTGAAAAAGCATTGACAACATGGATGTTGTCAATACGATGCGGATCAATCCGGGATTGGATGTGTCCCCCTGCTTCCGCGGAGGGGGGATATTGTTATCATCAGGCGGAGAAAGGGGTGAGGATTGTTGGTCATTGATCAGCCGCCAAAGACCAGCGACTTTGAAGCGCCGCCCAACCTGGGCATTCGCTCCGCGGAAGACCTGGATCACGGGGTGGTCCAGTCCATGCTGCTGCGGGTGGCCCGATTTTCCTACGCCAGCGTGCAAGCCGAGAGCGAAGCGGATTCCGATGTCTCGATGCGCGAACGCATGGTCGCCAAGACCTATGCCTCCCTCGACTGGGCTTCCGACGCTTTTGGGCAAATCTCGCTGGTCTACGCCAACGCCGCCGGCGAGCAGCAGAAACGCAATCCCCATGTGACCTCGGGGCGGGCCGTGAAGCTGCAGGAGGTGGCGGATTCGGCCCATATGGCGCGCATGGAGTTGTCGTGCCTGCGTTCGGGCATTGATCTGGCGGGGGGCGCGCGGTCCGGGCACTGGAATATCATCGCCAAATGCGCCGAGGCGCGGACGAAAATCCAGCACCTCGCCATGGTGCTGGAAGGGCAGGTCTGCATGCTGGGCGGGATGCCCACGGCCCTGCATTCGCTGGCGCAGACCGGAGAGGCCCTGCTGGTGCGGGGCATGTACGTCAACTTCCGCCATGGCCTGCTGGCCCTGGGACAACCGGAACCCGCCGCGGTGGAGCAGCATTTGCGCCGCGCCAGCGTGCTGATGGCCCGCATGTCCGGCAACAACAATTTCACGGTGCTGCGCATCGCCGACAAGGTGATGTTCGTGCGCATGCGGGAACGCATGATTGAATGGTTTTCCTCCGCCGGGAAGGACCCGCGTGAGGGTCTGCGCATCTGGCAGGACCTGCTGGGCATGTCGGAACTGTTCATGCAGATCAACAACCGGGCGGAACTGGCCGCCCACGATACCCGCGTGGTGTGGGAGTTGATGCAATTGTTCACCAGGGGGGCGTGGCAGGCGCCGCGTCTGCCGGACGCCCAGTGGCGCGAGGCGGTGTCATTGCTGGGCCTGGATCGGGAGGCGGACGATTTGATCCGGCGCGAGGAGAAATCCACGGCGCACTGGATGCATGTCATCGAGCGCAAGGCGGGCGACCTGGGCCTGTCCGGCTCCCGCCCGCGGGAAGAAGAAATCACGGAACTGATGGATGATTTCTTCGCGGATCTGTAGCGGGAAGGGGCGCGCCGTTCGCTTTCACCACCGGCGCGCCGGCCAGTAAAAGCTGTCCGCGTATAGGATGACGCCGGGCCAGAACCTCGCCCTGGATAACCGGAAGCGGGGCATCAAGACGGGCGTTTGGCATGATGGCCGTGCAGATGCTTCCGCCGCGTTTCAACAGGCCGGATACAGCGCTACTTTTCGCAGGGGAGTTTGATGTCCGGCTTCAGGTTGGTCAGCGGCGTCGGATTGCGCCACTCGCCAAACGCCGCGCCGCCCAGTCCAATCGCGTATTCCTGCTCCGCCGCGCCATCGGCCTGCAATGTGGCCGCGCCTGTCTTGATGGTGAATTTCGCGCCCTTGATCCGCAGCAGTCCCCCATCCGCGCAGGGAAGCTGGGGCGACGGGCCGCCGCACGCCTTCACCGCCGCGCCATCCACCGTGGCGGAGGTCCAGTCCACGGTGGTCTGGGGCCATCCGCTTCCGCTGATCACGGCCTCTCCCACGCGGTTCTGTTTCAGAGCGCCGTCCGGAGCGGGATACAGCGCCAGCCGGTAACGTCCCTTCACGCTGGTCAGGTCCTTCACCCCTGGCTTGCTGGCGCCATAGTGGGAATCCACCGGTTCAGCCAGCAGGGGCAGCACGGTTCCCGGCGCCGCGTACACGCCAATCTCCGTTGGAGGCAGGCTGGCGGTGATGCGGAGCGCGCCATCTGGCAGGGTTTCGCCGCCAGCCGCCGGGGCGGCGCCCAGCAACGGCCACCATCCCGCGCCGGGCAGCGTCACGGGACGGCTGGTTCCGCCTTCCTTGAGCACGGGAGCGATCAGCAGCGCATCGCCGAGAAAAACCTGGTACTGATCGCCGCTCCAGAGAGCAGGCTTGTCCTCGAACACCAGAACCGGATGCCGTTGCATGGGCAGACCCTGCTCCACCGCCTCGTTCATCACCGATTTCAGGTAGGGCAGCAGCAGCGTGTGCAGGATGGCGTAGCGCCTGAAATGGGCGAGGGTCTCGGCGTCGGCGTCGAAGACCCAGTTGCCGCATTTGTCGCTGCCGTGGTGCGTGCGCATGACGGGATGAAACGCGCCCATGGAAGCCCAGCGGAAGAACAATTCCTTGGTGGTGTTGGGCGACTGGATTGACGTGTACCCGGCGATGTCGGTGGCGTAGACCGGCATGCCTGAAAGCCCCGAATGGGCGCCGATGGGCAGGATGGTCGGGAAACCGTCGTCGTAATCCCAGTCGGTGTTTTGGTCGCCCGCCCACAGGACCGGCGCGGTCCGGCCCATGCCGCCTTTGGTCGAGGCCCAGCCCGAGCGCGAGTAGAAGGTCCAATCGTTGGCGGGCCGGGCGCCATCCGCCGCGGCGTGAACTTCCTCGAAGACTTCCCGGTTGATGCGCTGCCAGTCGAGGGGATAGCGGTTATGCGCCAGCCAGGGGTCTTCCTTCGAGGCGAGCACGGCGTCCACCGGCATCCACTCAGCGAAGTCGGCCATCCAGCCGTCAATTTTGAGGTCTTTCGCGGCGCGGCGCAGATAGCCCTTGAGCCATTGCACCGCCGCCGGATTGGACAAATCCACCTGCCCGGCCTGCCGGAACGCCGGATCGGTGATGTTGTAGACCCCGCCATTGCTGGTTTTCATCAGGAAGCCGCCATCGCTTCCTTCCTTGTACATGCGGGTGGGCTGGGGAACGAAGGGGTTGAAGTAGGCGAAGAAGGCAAAGCCCTGCGCGTGCAATTCGTCAATCAGTTGGGGCAGATCGGGATATTGTTTGGGATCCCATTCCCAGGCGTAGGACAGGCGGAATCCGGTCGCGGTCTGCTCGCCGCCGATCCAGTCCTCCGACCAGATGGCCGACGACGGAATCTGGTTGTCGCGCAACTCCTTCGCCACCGCGCGCACCCGCTCGGGGCCGCCCACGGCGTCGTTCCAGGGCGCGAACACCCAATCCGGCGGCGTGGCGGGACGCCCTGTGTATTCGCTCAGCGCGGTCACCCGCTGGCGCAGGCTTGCGCCTTGCAGCAGCACGAAGCGCGGCTGGTCTCCCCACGAACGCAGGGTCACGCCGCCGGGTTCGGCCTTGCACAAATCAATTTCGCTGTAGCCGTCGTGGTCCATCAGCGCCGAATAGCCGCGCGTGGAATGCCACACCCCCGCGGGCGCGTACGCCGCTTCCGGGATATTGTTGAGCGGGAAGATGCCGCCGTTTTCCGGCTTGCTGATGCCCTGCTCCTGCGTCCACAGCGGATATTTGCGGCCGCGCAGGTCCATGCCCGTGACCTGCGTTCCCAGTCCGGAAAAGCCTTCCGCCGTCTGGCAATCCAAGCGCAATTCGCCGCCGCGCGCGGTCCCTTCCGGCGCCAAGCCGATCTTCAGGCCGCCCTTGGCGTCCAGGCTGAATTCGATCGCGCCATGACCCGCATGACGGATCGCCAGTTTGTCCGTTCCGCTCTCCACGGCGGGGACGCCGTCACAGGGTGGAGCTTTCCATTCCACACGGCGGGTATCGAGGTTGATTTGGAAGGCGCCCGACTGATTTTTCACCGAGGGTTCCCCCGTGGCGGATCGCCAGGGAGGAAGACCGCCGCGGCAACCCACCGGGCCGGAAAGCACATTGTCGCGCCCATCGGGAGATCTGACCTTCCAGAGGCCGGCGGCGTTGTCCACCGTGACGCGCCAACCGCCTATCGCCGTTCCATCTCCCCCTCCGCCGGTATCGCCCGCGCCGTTATCCGGCGGTGAACCGCCGTCCGTTCCCGCGCCGCCGTCCTGGGCGGCCGCGTCTCCGGCTGCTGGAAGGGATGCGTCCTTATCCCCGCCGCCGCTGCATGCGGCGCAGATGAGCAGAGCCAGGGCGGCGGGAGCCGGAACAACGCTGTGGGTGGTCATTGCAACAAACTCCTGGGCGGTGAAACGGGGTTCATGCGGATGTTTGAATCCTTCGGGCATCCGGCGCCGGCATGCACGGGTGGCGCGGCGGGCTGGTTTCAGCAAGGCCGGAGCCATGGATGCGGCGAACGCATGAAGGCCAGCACCCCGCGCCGCGATTCTCCCCCGCGCCTCCATGCCGATGCCCGATGTTTATCCGAACACGCGCCCCGGCGCCACTGGCGTGAAGGCGCGGTTGGTCTGGCGCCGTTCCGGGTGGATGCGCGTCCAGCCGCTCCACCGGATAGCGGCCATTCCCCTTGCTGGCGGAAAGCCATGACCGTATTGTCGGGACATGATTCCGGGCGTCAATCCCAGAAGCACGCGGCAGATCGTGGATGAAATTGATCTGCTGATCCGCGCGCGCTACCCGGTGCTGTATCTGCTGACCCACGAGGAAACCCGGGTGGAATACCTGCTGCAACAGATGGCCCAGCGGCAGGGCAAGCTGTTTTTCACCTGGACGGCCACGCGCGGCCTGATCCAGCACAAATCAGCGGGTGCGCAGCAGGCCGTGCAGGGCGACCACCGGGAGCCCATCGAAATGCTGCGCCAGATCGAGCAGCGGGATGTGTCGGCCATCTTCGTGCTGTTTGATTTTCACCCCTACCTCAACGATCCGCTGATTGTGCGGACCCTGCGCGAGGCCGCCCACGCCCTGAAAAACACCTACAAGAATATCGTGGTGGTCTCGCCCAGCCTGAATCTGCCCAATGAACTCGACAAGGAAATCACCCTGATTGATTTTCCGCTTCCCGACATGGAGGAATTGACCAGCCTGCTGCGCTCGGTATGCCGCGCCATCTGGACCAAAAACAAAAACGCGGTGAATCTGAGCAACGAGGATGCCTCGCAACTGGTGCGCGCCGCCCAGGGTCTGACCCTGACCGAGGCGGAAAACGCCTTCGCCAAGGCGGCGGTCTCCGACGGCGTGCTCGATATCAAGGATGTCGATCTGGTCCTGACCGAGAAAAAACAGATCATCCGCAAATCGGGCATTCTAGAATTTTATCCCGGCGAATCCTCGCTCAATGACATCGGCGGATTGGCCCATCTCAAGGCTTGGCTGAACGTGCGGGGCAAGGGGTTCGACCCAGGCGCCCGGGAGTTCGGCCTGCCCGCTCCCAAGGGCGTGCTGTTGCTGGGCGCGCCTGGCTGCGGAAAAAGCCTGATGGCCAAGGCGGTCTCCAATGCGTGGAACCTGCCCTTGCTGCGGCTCGATTTGGGAAGGATTTTCTCCGGCCTGCTGGGTTCATCCGAGGAGAACATGCGCAAGGCGCTGAAGGTGGCCGAAGGCGCCGCCCCCGCGATCCTGTGGATTGATGAAATTGAAAAGGGGCTGGCGGGCAGCACGAGCGGATTTTCCGACGGCGGCGCGGCGGCGCGCGTGTTTGGCGCCCTGCTGACGTGGATGCAGGAGAAAACCTCGCAGGTCTTTGTTGTCGCCACGGCGAACAAGATTGAAATCCTGCCGCCCGAACTGATGCGGCGCGGGCGCTTCGATGAAATCTTTTTCGTGGACCTGCCGGACAATCCGTCGCGGCGGGAGGTTCTCTCCATCCACCTGCGCAAGCGCGGCAGGGACCCGGCGCAATTTGATTTGATTGCAATGGCGGACGCGACGGACGGCTTCAGCGGCGCGGAACTGGAGCATTGCGTGGTCGAAGGGATGTTTCACGCCTTCCATGATCAGCGTCCGCTGGATACGAAGGATGTCCTGAAGGCGGCGGCGGAGACCGTGCCGCTTTCGGTGACCTACGCGGAGGAATTGGACCGGGCCCGCGACTGGGCGGCCACGCGGGCCCGCCTTGCCGATACTCCCTCCAGCGGGCACACTGACGGATAGCAGGCGCGTCCGCCTGTCCGGAGCATCCATGAAACCGGGGCGTTTCAATCTTCTCGAACACAGGGACGGCGATACGGACGGCGCTTCATCGCCGTCCGGCGACACGCCTGGCTTCCGGCGCAATATCGAATTGTCCGCGCTTCCAGCGGACGGTTCCGGCGCCGCCGGAAATCCGGGGCTCCCTGATCCAGGCGGCGTCTTGGGAAGCGCGCTCCGCCTGGAAATGCCTCAGGATCTGCAACTGGACCTTGACGCGGAACATCCGGAATCCGTGGCTTGCAGGACCTGCGGCGCCGTCAATCCGTGGGGCTCCCATTATTGTTTCAACTGCGGCACGGAGTTGCACCGGCCTGCCCATCCGCGGCGGGCGGTCCATGCGCAAGGCGTCATCCCCGAACTCAAGCGCAAACTGGAAGAGACTCCCCAGAGTGATGAGGAACTGAGACGCCAGCGGGCGGCCCTTCTGCTGCAGGACGCCGAATTCACGCGCAAGCTGGAGGAAATGCGCAAGGAAGAGATGGAACTGGAAGCCCAGGAGACGAAGGGAATCCGGGCGGCGCGGGTCTTTCTGGGAATTTGTGGAACGGCGGTCGCCGCATGGCTTGGATTCGGCCCCGCCAAACTGGGACCGATCGTGGTGATAATATTTGTCATGGCCATCATCGCCGTCCTCACCATGGGGTCCATCAAACCGCGCGTCCGTGGCGGCTGAAGAGCCGGTTCCATGCCGTTTCATCCACCGCGCCGCAAGACATGGAGAGCGATCCGGCGCGGTGGGGGTCATGGTCCGGCCGCGATTCGTCAGTCCACTCCGCCGTGAATTCCCGCTGTCACCTTGAAAGGTGAAAAAGGCGATGGGTCTGGCGCCGCATGCCGGTCGAGGCGGGAAGGATGCTCATGAAGCGGGCAGGCATGGGCCTTGCAACTTTCTCCGGCGAAGCCGCGGAAAATGGTTGGCGGTGAAGGTTTGCCGGAAACGAAGGCGAGCGGCTGGCAATCACCAGCCCGCCAGTTCCTCGGCGCGGGCGAAGACGCGCAGGGCGTTCTCTCCTAGAACGCCGCGCACCTGATCGGGTGTGAATCCGCGTTGCAGCAGGCCCTCTGTCAACCGGGGCATATACGACACGTCGCGGAAGTCGCGTGGCGTCCAGATGGGCGCGTCCATGTCGGTGCCAATGCACAGCACTCCGGGACCGGCGATCCCCGCCACATGCTCCGCCATGTTCAGCATGGTGGAAAGCGACCCACGCGGCAGCAGGCCCTTTTCCAGGTAGGCGGGGTAGGAGATGATGCCCACCAGTCCGCCGCGCCGGGCGATTTCCCGGATTTGATCATTGGTGATGTTGCGGCCGATGTCCTTGAAATCACGCGGGGCCACGTGGGTGTTGAGCGGCGGCAACGTGGTGGCGGCCAGCACGTCGTCAAAGGTCTTCGGGCTGGCGTGGGCGAGGTCGGCCATCACGCCCAACCTGTTCATTTCCGCCAGGACTTCGCGGCCGAATCCGGTCAGGCCCTTGCCGTGATGCCAGGGCCAACTCGCGGGGCAGGCCGCCAGGTTGGGAACAAAATGCGAGACAGTCAGGTAGCGCATGCCCGCATGGGCGAACAGGCGCAGGTTGTCCAGGCTGGGGCCGATGGCGCGCGCGCTTTCCACCGAGAGGAAGGCCGCTATTTTGCCCCGGCCCGCGATGTCGCGCCATTCGCTGGCGCGCCGCGCCAGCACGATTTCGCCCTCGCAATCGCGCAGGAATCGCGGCAGGGCGTCCAGCATGCGTTTGGTCCACGGGAAGGCGTCCATGGGCCGGAACGGATTCCACAGCCCGTAGAGGGTGATGGAAAAAACCTTGACGCCGCCTTCCTTCAGGCGGGGCAGATCAATGTGGTTGCGGAAGGGATTCCAGAACCAGGGCGGCTTGTGGCGCACCCCCAGGTTCTTGCCGAAGAGCATGACATTGAACAGCGGATGGGTATGGATGTCGACGACCAGGCTCTGGCGATGTAAAACTTCCGCGTCATGGTTCATCCGTCTGCTCCCGTCTATGGCCGTCAAGTCCCGATCGCATTCTTCGACGTGGATCACACCATCGTCAATGGCAGCACCGGGTTTTTCTACATGCGCCGGATGGTGACGCGCGGATGGCTCTCGCGGCGGCACATCGCCTTCGCGGCGTACTACATGGGGCGGCACGCGACCGGCACGCTGGCGGCGGAACGGGTGGCCCGGGAGGGGCTGGAAGGTCTCGCCGGGCTGGATCACGAGGAATTGATGGAACTGGCCCATGAATGTTTTGAACTGGACATCCGCCCGCGCATCTACCCCCAGGCGCGCGAGGCGGCGGCCCGGGAACAGCAGGCGGGAAGGGCGCTGGTGCTGGTGTCGGCGGGGCCGCCGGGAATCATCCGCCTGATTGGGCAGGAACTGGGCGCGGCGGATTCGCTGGTGACCGATCTGGAACTGGCCCGCGGCAAACTCAGCGGACGGATGATCCCTCCCATGACCTACGGCGAAGGCAAGGTGACGGCCGCGCGCATGTCCCTGCGGCGTTTTGGCTGCGCATTCGGCGACTGCAGTTTTTACGCGGATTCGATATCGGATTCGCCCCTGCTTCAGCAGGTGGGCGCGCCGTTCTGCATCAATCCGGATGTGCGGCTGCGCCGCGCCGCCGCGGCCCGATCCTGGCCGGTCATGCGGTGGTGATCAGATCGCCTCGCCGTCCAGTTCGCTTTTCGGAGGGGGTTTGTCCTTGCCGGAACGGGGCTTGGGGAGTTTGAGCTTTTTCTCCAGGGCGTCAATCTGCTCGCGCAGTTTGGCCAACTCCTTGCGGAACCCCTTGGCCTGCTCTTCCTTCTCCACCTCGCTGGCGCCCGACTGGCGCGACTTGTCAAACAGGTGGGTTAGGTCCTCGATGGAACGGTGGACATTGGCGAAACCGTCCCGCACGTTCTGAGCGAGGCCGGTGGTGGTCTTTTCGCCCCGGCGGCGCAACTCCTCCAGCGATCGTCCTGCTTCCTCGCGCATGTCGGCCACCGGGTTGACCACGCGGTCCCGGATGAAATCGCTGATGGTTTCCCCGCGCGACTGGATCAGGTTGCGCAGCACCTCCAGCGGCATCGCCCCCTTGTCCTTTTTTTCTCCATCCAGAATGATCTGCGTCAGGGTGACGCTGGTCAGGTCGTCCTTGGTGTCATTGTCGAGGATCTGAACGTCTTCGCCCTGGCGGATCAGGCGCGCGATTTCATCCAGCGTCACATATTGTGAGGTGGATGTGTCGTATAACTTGCGGTTGGCGTAACGCTTGATGACGCGCTTTTGTTGCATCTGGATTTCACCCGGCGCTCCGGGGCTGTTGGGCGGGCAACCTAGCACCCCCGCCGCCCCTGTCAAGCGGCAGATTCTCCTCCATCCGCCCGCGAAACCGCCCGATCCAGAAAGCAGGCGTGGCGCACCCGTGATGATTCTGATAAGAACTTTTAACCGGGAGGCGAACAGCGGATACGGAGAGTACAACGGCCCCAACGCCATGTCGTTTTACGAAAAAGAAGAGATCATCACGCCCAAGGATTCGGGACCCAAGTGGGGTCTCATCACCGTGCGCATACTGGTCTGGGTCCTGATGGTCTTCGCCGCGGGCGTGCTCACCAAGAACATGGGGATTTACGTCAAGTCCCTGTACATCGCCTTGATCATGGTGTTGACCGCGTTCCTGGTGGCCCGGCTGGAAACCTTCATGGCGCTGATCATCACCATGGTGGTGGCGCTGATGTTCACCGGCATGGCCGCGCGGTATTTCGCCGAGACTTATGGCGGCCTGATGGCGGTCTTCTTTTTGATGGGACTGGCGGCGGTGCTCGGCATTACCTTCATGCTGCTGGACCGGCACCAGTTCAAATGCGCCCACTGCGGATTCGCGCTGGATGAAAACAACAAGGCCGAACCGGATACCGTGACCGAATTCCGCTGTCCCAACTGCCGCAAAATCACCGTCATGGACTGGACGCCATCCGGTCCGGTGGGCCGCAAAAAGCCTGAATACCGCTATTAGCCCTCACGCCCGGGAAAAGCCCATGCTTCCGCCCTCCGCGGCGCGGCGCTTCTTGCCCCTGGCGAACCCGTGGTTACGTTGAATCCGTCAACCGGTGGGAAAGACCATGGGTCTTTTCCGGAATGAATGAATTCACAAAGAAAAAGAAGGATTGAGGGAATGAATCTCGAAAAATTTACCGTGAAGGCCCAGGAAGCATTGGTGGAGGCCCAGACCCTGGCCCGCAAGAGCGGCCACCCCGAGGTCAATCCGCTGCATCTGCTGGCCAGCGCGCTCGACCAGAAAGAAGGCGTGGCGAGCCCGCTGTTGACCCGTGCAGGCGCCCAGCCTGGCGCCATCCGCCAGGCCGTGGACGCGGCCCTGCGCAAACTGCCGAAGGTGGAAGGCGCCGATCTGCGGCTGAGCCAGGCCTTGGCGAAGGTGATTGACAAGGCGGAAGACGAAGCCGCCGCCATGAAGGATGAATACACCGCCACCGAACATCTGCTGCTTGGGCTGGCGCAGATCAAAAGCGAGGCCCTGGAGGTGCTTGCGAAGGCGGGGGTTTCCAAGGAAGCGCTCGCGCACGCCCTGCGTGATTACCGCGGCAGTCACCGCGTGACGGATCCCAACGCCGAGGAACATTACCAGGCGCTGTCGAAATACAGCCGCGACCTCACCGCCATGGCCCGGCAGGGCAAACTGGATCCGGTGATCGGCCGCGAAGATGAAATCCGCAGCGTGATTCAGGTGTTGTCGCGCCGCACCAAGAACAATCCGGTGCTGATTGGCGAGCCGGGCGTGGGTAAAACCGCCGTGGTGGAAGGTCTGGCCCGGCGCATTGTTTCCGGCGACGTTCCGCAGAGTCTGAAGAACAAACGCCTGGTGGCGCTGGATTTGGCGGCCATGGTCGCGGGCGCCAAATTCCGCGGCGAATTCGAGGAGCGCCTCAAGGCCGTGCTCAAGGAAGTCACGGAGTCGGAAGGGGAGATCATCCTCTTCATTGATGAAATGCATACGCTGGTGGGGGCGGGCGCGGCGGAGGGCGCCATGGACGCCTCGAATATGCTCAAACCCGCCCTGGCGCGCGGCGAACTGCATTGCGTGGGCGCCACCACCCTCAATGAGTACCGCAAGCATATCGAGAAGGACGCCGCCCTGGAACGCCGTTTCCAGCCGGTCCTGGTGAAGGAGCCCACCGTGGAGGACACCATCGCCATCCTGCGTGGGCTGGCGGAAAAATACGAGGTGCATCACGGCGTGCGCATCCAGGACTCCGCCCTGGTGGCGGCCGCCACGCTGTCCAACCGGTATATTTCTGATCGCTTCCTGCCGGACAAGGCGATTGACCTGGTGGATGAGGCGGCCAGCCGTCTGCGCATGGAGATTGACAGCCTGCCCACCGGAATTGACGACGTGAACCGCAGGCTGACCCAGCTTGAAATCGCCCGTCAGGCCCTGAAGAAGGAGAACGACGCGGCCTCGAAAGAGCGGCTGGAGGAAACCGAGCGCGAAATCGCCGCCCTGCGCGAGAAACAAACCGCCCTCACCGCCCACTGGGAAAACGAAAAGGCGGTCATCCAGAAACAGCGGGAAATCAAGGAGCAGATTGACGCCGCCCGCCGTGAGGAGGAAGACGCCATGCGCCGCGGCGACTGGAACAGGGCCGCGGAGATCAAATACGGCCGCCTGATCGCGCTGCAGAAGGAACTGGATGACTCAAAGGCCGCCCTCAACAACCTGCAGCAGGATTCGCGCATGCTGAAGGAAGAGGTGACCCCCGAGGATATCGCCGGCGTGGTCGCCCGCTGGACCGGCATTCCGGTGCGCAAGATGCTGGAAGGCGAACTGGAAAAGCTGGTTCGCATGGAGCAGGAACTGACCAAACGGGTGGTCGGCCAGGAGGACGCCATCGGGGCGGTGTCCAACGCGGTGCGGCGATCACGGTCGGGGCTTTCCGATCCCAACCGTCCCATCGGCTCGTTCATCTTCATGGGCCCCACCGGCGTGGGCAAAACCGAAATGGCTCGCACCCTGGCGGAATTCCTGTTCGATGACGAGAACGCCATGATCCGCATTGACATGAGCGAGTACATGGAGAAGCACGCGGTGGCCCGGCTCATTGGCGCGCCTCCGGGCTATATTGGCTACGATGAGGGAGGACAGTTGACCGAGGCGGTGCGGCGGAGGCCTTATTCCGTCATCCTCTTCGACGAGATCGAGAAGGCGCATCCCGATGTCTTCAACATCCTGCTGCAACTGCTGGACGATGGCCGTCTGACCGACTCCCACGGGCGTACGGTCAACTTCGCCAACACCATCGTCATCATGACCTCCAATATAGGCAGCCACCACATCATGGACGCCGATTTGGACGAAACCGTCATGCGCCGCCGGGTGATGGAAGAGTTGCACGCCCATTTCCGGCCCGAGTTGCTCAACCGGGTGGACGAAGTGGTGATCTTCCACCGCCTGGGCCGGGAACACATGCGCGGCATTGTGCAAATCCAGCTCGAACGGCTGCGCCGTCTGCTGGCGGACCGGCAATTGCAGGCGGAGTTCTCCGATCAGGCGCTGGATTTCCTGGCCAGGGAGGGCTACGACCCGCGCTTTGGCGCCCGTCCGCTCAAGCGGGCCATCCAGACCCACGTGCAGAATCCGCTGTCACTGGAAATCCTCAAGGGGAAATTCCATCCCGGCGACACCATTCTCGTGGACAGCGAGGGCGACCTGCTGCGGTTCCAGGTGAAGGATGCTCACGCTCAGGCGGCCTGAGTCCGATCCCCGCCGTTTCATCCGGGGGGCTGGAGTTGTCCAGCCCCCCGGATGTTTTTTCCGGAACATTCCTGCGGAGCCTGGCCTTGAGCGCCAGCAAAATTTGAGCCGCATCCATTTCAACCGGATGAGCGGCGCAATGAGAGAAGGAGATACCCAGAAGGCGGACGGCAGGGAGATTCAGAACGCTCCATGACGGCCGCCCGGGTGGGAAAAAGGGTGGGGAAGGCTGTCCGGGCGGTCAAAACGAACGAGACACAGGATATTTTAAGCGAATCAACATATATAAACAAATAATTAAAAAGAAAAAAATGATTGAAAATTGGAATGCGGAATGAATGCAAGTCAACCTTTTTGATGAGCAGGAAATACGATTAATAAGATTAATGTTGTTGGTGTGGAGATGTGTTCTGCCGTATATATAAGGCAACATATTGTAACGTATTTTTGTGACCATTTGTCATGGCGGCAAACTCATAAACCACTGTAAAATCAATAACTTAATCGTTTCTCCCTGTTGACGTTCCGTCAACTCCGTCATGCCGTTCTTGTGGTCTAAATATGAAAAACACGTATTGACAATCCGCCAATTATCACAGGGTTTTTGGTTGATTTTCCAGCACTTATGGCTTTCCCCATATTGACCCGGAGCGGCGAACCGGTACACTCGGCCCTAGACAACAACCACCCCACTTGTGGAGGAGGAAGCCATGGAAAAGAAGAAGCCAGCCAAAGCCAAAGCCAAGACCGTGAAGACGGGAGCCGCCAAGACCGCCGCCAAGAAGGCTCCGGCCAAGAAGGCAGCGAAGAAGACCACTGCCAAGAAGGCCCCTGCCAAGAAGACGGCGGCCAAGAAGACGGTGAAGAAGACGGCGGCCAAGAAGACCACCGCCAAGAAGACCGTCAAGAAGGAATCGGCCAAGAAGACTGGCGCCGCGAAGCCCGCGCGCAAGCCCGCGGCGAAGAAGCCGTCTGGCGAGACCTCGACCATGCCGCCGTCTCCCGGCATGTAATCCGGTCCAGCTCCAACAGTTGGGCGCTCCTCCAATTGGGGTGGGGCGCCTTTTTTATCGCCCCGGTTTCCATTCGCCCCCGGATTTCTTTCCCCATTCCCCAGGGATATATCATGCCGCCATGAGTGGAGCATTCCGGAATCCCGCGGATATCTCTCCTTTGCCTGGATCGGGGCGCGCGTGGTACTGAGGCGCCGGAAGAACCGGAGAAAACTCATGGAAATCATTCAACTGGATCGCAACGACACCGCCCTTCTGGTCATTGATTTTCAGGAGCGCCTGGCCAACGCCATGCCATCCTCCGTCCGGGAACAGGCGGAGAAAAACACCCGCATGTTGATTGAGGGTTTTTCACACCTGGGCATGCCCATTCTGGTGACGGAGCAGTATCCCAAGGGCCTTGGACCCACCGTGGAAGGGGTGGCGAAAGCCCTTCCGGCGGGGATAAAGGCGTCGGAAAAAGTGGTTTTTAATTGTTGCGAGGTGGGCGAGGTTTCGCAAAAGCTCGCCGAAGCCCGGGTCCGTCACGTGGTGCTGTGCGGCATGGAAACGCATATCTGCGTGTTCCAGACCGCGCGCGGTCTGCTGAAGCGGGACATGATCCCCTATGTGGCCGCGGATGCGGTGGTTTCCCGGTTGCCCCACAACCGCGAGGTGGGCATCGATCTGATGCGCAGGTTGGGCGCCGTGATCACCAGCACCGAGACGGTTCTTTTCGATCTCGTGGGCCGCGCCGGAACCGCGGAATTCAAATTCATTTCCAATCTGGTGAAGTAAGGCCGCGTGGGGGCGCGGCTCTCGAATGGGGCGCGGTTTCAGTAAAGCTGCCCGCAGAAACGGCATTGCAGGTCGTTCATCGAAAGCCGTTCGGCGGCGCAGAAGTTGCATTTGCCCAGATCAACCTTGACCGCCTGTCCCACCCCGGTTTGTCCAGTAGTCAAATCCAGGCCGTAGCCCGGGGCGTTTGGCTGGGAGGCGGAAGCGGCGAATACATCCCAGGACATGCCCGAGTGGTCCACGTCCCCCTGTTCCAGCACCGGAGGTCCGGGCGGCGGGGCCGGCGGCGCGGCTTCTTCTTCCATGGCGACCGCGAATTCCTCCTGGGAAAAATCCGCCGTGTTGTCTGGAGCGCCCGGGTCGCCATGGAATTGCGGCGCGTTCGACGCCGCCGCCTCCATGCTGAGACCGGACAGGGAAGGCGATGGCATGGCGACCGCGGCTTCCTCCGGATCGCCGATCAGATCCCACGGGCTGTCTTCCTCCGCACCCGGGGCGAAGGCGGACTGGCTTTCGATTTTTGACCGGCCGGTCTCGCGCATCGGGGCCGCCTGGACAGCGGTGGAACTGATGCGCGGTTTGGCCGCCGGAACTTCGGCGGGGACGGATCCCGGGTCAAATTTGGGCAAACGGGAGGTTTGGATCAGCGCGGCGCGCACCAGATCGGGCGCCGCGGCGTTGGTGCGCACCTTGGAAACAAAGGGCCACTTCAGGTCGGTGTCCCGGAACTGATCGGATTCCTCGCGGACGACAATGCCCAACAATTGCTGTTCGACCGCCTTGCCCAGGAATTCGGCGAGTTTGGCGTCGCTTTTATCAATCAGTTTTTCATCCAGAATCGCCACCACGGCGGCGTTGGGATTCAGGTAGGCCGCCACTTCGCGGGGGCTGTTGATGAGAACGAAATTGTATCCCTTGTTGTTGAGCAGGGCGCCCGTGGCCTGGCGAACCTGATCGCCTTCGACTCCTATGATGATCATGGTTCCGCCCCCACTTTCCCTCTCCTATTTGCCCGCCGCAGTCTTCTTGATCTGGATGTTGTCGAACTTGATCGTCAGAGTACCATCCTCACCGGTGCGCCCGGCAAGCGAAAAATAATACGGCGGTTTGGCGGGATGGGTTTGCTGCATGGCCGCCACGGTCGAGCCCTCGCGGAAGACGCGCATGTCGTAGCCATCCTCGCGGAAATCCACCACGAGTTTGTATTTTCCCGGCAGGCTTCCGCCGCCCTTGGTGACGCCGCCCCACAGGCCCAACACCTCTTTCTGGGGAGACTTGGCGGGGATGTTGACGCCAAACCCCACGTTCCAGGTGCCGTCGGCCGCCACCACCTCGATGCCGGCGGTCAGGGTATATCCCGCGCCGAAGGTGCGGTTGGACATGATGGCGGTGCCCACATCCTTCTTGTCGGTCTGGGAGAGATAGTAGGCGCCTTCGCGGACGCCGTGTTTGGCGAAGTGGCCGTCCATGCCCACGTCGGTGGCCACCACTTCCGTCCACAGGGTCTTGTTCAGGGAGGCGGAATCAAAATTATCCACCAGGAAGATGCTGTCCAGTTCCCCCAGTTTGGCGCGGACATCCAGCACCTTGGGAAAATTGGGAAATTCATTGATGATGCGCTGGTAGAATCCGCGGGCTTCTTCCTGCTTGCCTTCGGACACCGCCAGATCGGCCAGCCGCATCAGCGCCCATGGGGTGAACTGGCTTTGAGGGAAACGGGTCACGAAATCGGTCAGTTCGGGCGCGCCCGCCTGGGCGTTCCCCGCCACCTTGACGATATAGGCGTAGCTTTCCTTACTGGCGATACCGGGCGTCTTGTCGCTGGCGGTGGAAAGTATCTGCGCGGCGTCGTCCACATATCCCATGCGGAACTGCCCCACCGCGATCTCCTCGATGATGGTCTCCAGGCTGGCGATATGTTCCGCGTGCGGGAAGGCGCAGCGGTTGATCAGTCCGATGGTTTCCAGCAGGCGGTCCCGGGATTTGTAGGCGAGAATGGCTTTTTCGCAGACCCCCGCGATTTCCTTGCCGAGGGATTTGTCGAGGGCGGCGGCGGTCTCCAGCAGTTTGAGCGGGCGCAGCGGCGGCGGAAGCTCGGCGAATTGCGCATCCGCCTGGGAAATCGCCCAGCGCGCCATTTCGTTGGCGAGGGATGGGTCAACGGCCGCGGCTTTCCGCAGATACTCTTCCACCAGGCTGGTCTTTTTGCCGCCGGTCTGGGTTTTGGCGGCGGCGAACCAGGCCTGGCCGGCCTTGGCCTTCAACCCGCCGTCGGATGCAAGGGCTTTGCGAAAAGCCTCGTCGGCGTCCTTGTCGCGGCCCAGATGGGCCAGCACGGTTCCGTAAACGAGTTGTCCTTCCGCGGAATCGGGCTCCTTCTGCACGTACAGGCTGATGCGGGTGAGGGCGGCCTGGTAGTCTCCCCGTTCAATAAACTCGCGGGCGTCCTTGATATCCCGGTCGCCGCAGGCGGCCAGACCAAGGGAAAGGACCGCAATCAGGGCCAGAAAACGGATCACGGGTAAATCCAACTTCGGTTTCATGACACCGGATAAGGTAAAGCGGGAATGGCGGGCGATCAATGCCGCAGGGGCATAGCGGAAGAATCTTTCCATGGCAACTGGCGCGGAATCATTCCGGTTTTCCGGCGTCCGCCCGGGCTGTCGCCACCGCTTCCCGGAATATTGGCGCCCGGGTTGAAAAAAAACCGTTGGAGCTTCCGTCCTACCCATGGTAGGCAGAACCATCGCCAGGAAAGAGCATCGCCATGGGTGAAAATACGAAGGCCATCGAATGTCCGCGCTGCGGGTTTTCCAACCCCGCCGGCGCGTCGTATTGCGGCAGATGCAAGGCCCCGCTGGGGGCCCAGCCGGCAATCGCCCGCGCCGGGGAAGTGACGGAGCAGGACACGGAGCCTTTCCTGCCCGGTCCCTTGCAAATTGGCGATATTTTCCACAACCGCTACAAGGTCGTGAAGCTCTTGGGAAGCGGCGGCATGGGCATGGTCCATCAGGTCCACGATCCGATGACCCGGACTGAATACGCGCTCAAGCTGATCCGTCCGGAGTTGCTGAATAGCGAACGCGCCGTCGA
>JAJVIH010000007.1 GCA_022072125.1 Myxococcota bacterium
CCACGCGATCGTGATCGTCCACGGGATGAAAGGGCGCGATCAGCCTGCGCCCGGCGGCGGTGAGGTTCATGGCGCGCGCGTCCTACCACATCCGGCGCATATGGTCATGGATTCATGCCATGTTAGGCCTACCTGGGAGCGCGCGGGGGAGAGAGGGGAGCGTTTTCCTGGGCCGGAGCGGGCCTGGCGGGCGAATGGCGTGGTTCCCGATGCTGGTCGCGGGGGGCGTCAGGCCGTCTGGACGGAGACCACGCCATGCTTTTCGCGCACCGCCTCCCCGCATGGCTTACACATGACATAGCCGCCAGTGGCGTTGAATGTGGTTTTGGGGGGAATCACCGCCTGGCATTTGTCGCACAGCAGTTCGATGTCCACGGCGTCCTCGCGAAAGGACATGTCGGGATGTTCGTTGGTGATGGACAAACCGGCGAATGGGCATTTCGACATGACGGCTCCTCCTGCATGGCGTCGGGATCAGTATCGGGAAGCCGGGAATGGCTCTCAAGGGCGTTTTATCCGCCTGCATGTATGATTGTGGTTCTTTGGCCGCGGAATCCCCTGAATCCGCGTCAAGACAGGACGATTGAGGTTTTTAATAAATAGTGATTGCCAACCGCCGGACGCGCGTTTACAATTCCAATACAACCTGAAAACAACCATCGCACGGCGAGGTGACGCATGAGGAACGAGATCGCACATCCTGGAATGGAGCTGGATGTACTGGCGCGTGAACATGCCGAACTGGAGGCGGAGCTGTCCCGTTTCCGGGGGCGCAAGCATCTCACGGATGAAGAGAGCAACCACGTGCGCAAGCTCAAGAAGATCAAATTGCAGAAGAAAACCCTCATCGCCAGCATGAAAGCCGGCTAAGATTCAACGGTTCCGGCTGATTCATGGAAACGGCGGCATGCCTTGGCCGCCGTTTTCATTTTCCGCGAAAAATCATGGCTGGGATTGAACCGGAAAGCCGGTCCGGATTACACTATGCAAACATGAAACCCGCCGCCAGCCATGACCGGATGGAGTCGCGCATCGAGGAGTTCAACCGGTATATCGCCAAACACGGGCTGAAAAGCACGCGCCAGCGCGATCATATTGTTCAGATATTCTTCGACGCCGGGGGGCATGTCAGCGCCGAGGAACTCCATTTGCGCGCCCGGGAATCCATGGAAGGGGTGGGTTTCGCCACCGTATACAGGACCATACGCCTGCTGGTGGAATCAGGCCTGGCGGAAGCCCACCACTTTGGCGATGGCACCACCCGCTACGAACCCGTTGTCAGCGAACATCATGATCACCTGATTTGCCGGAGCTGCGGCGCCATCGTCGAGTTTCACAATGACAGCGTGGAACGGCTCCAGGACGAAATCGCGGCCGGGTTTGGCTACCGGGTTCTGAGTCACAAGCATGAAATCTATGGCGTCTGTCCCGATTGCCAATCCCGGGAGAAAGGCGCTCGCCGCACGGGTGGTCAGACCGCTCCGCCCAACCGTCAGGGCCGCCAGTCCCACTGATCGCCCCATTTTGGGACAAGCCCTGCCCGGTGAAGACGCCGCACGGGGAGGTATTGGCTTTCCATCGGGGATATGCCCGCCTGTTTCCGGTGAAGGTATAGGGTTCACCGGTATGCTTGGCGCGGATTGACCCGGCGTCCGGCGCAACGAATCTGAAAACCCGATCCAGCGCCATAACTCATACAAATGAATGATGGCCGTTCCCGGAATGAAACAATTTCCCCTGCCAAATGGGTCCGGAAAACCCAGTTTGGCCGCGGGTTTTCTCCATGGAACTGTCCGATTTTTATTGAAGTTTGATGAACTTTATGCTTTTCAAGCGCTCAAGGGCGTGGCATGAAGCGGGCCTCGTGATTCATGATTAGGAAAGGAACGGCGCCTGATCCCAATGCCAGATGCATTGGCGTCCGCCTGGAGATCACAAGTATGGGAAAACTGGGATTCGCCAACGAAGACTTCGCCTTATTCCGAATCCCCGGATTTGAAGAACGGATGGAGGCCATCGCCGGGCGCATCCGGCCCCGGCTGGTGGAAATAGGGGAAGAACTGCAGGCGGAAATGTTAAAACATCTGGGGGTTCATGTATTTCCTCATGTGGCCAAGCATGCCCGGCGGACGGTCAATCCCCCCGATGAAACCTGGGTTGCTTTTGGTCCCTCCAAGAAGGCGTATAAAAAATTTGGTTATATGGCTCTGGTGATCAGCGAAGGCGGCATCCATACCCGCGTGGTGGTCAAGGATGAAAATGAAGACCGCCTGGCGATAGCTTCAGCCATCCGGAAAAAGGCCAAGCAGCTTCCAGAACTCTATCATGACTTGGAGTTCCGCGATTACGACGGTTGGGACTACCGCGGCCTGCCCAAGGTGGTCGAGCCCAACGCCCAGTTCTGGGTCGCCAAGGCCGACCGTCTGGACACCAAGCTGGGCGTGCTCGACGTGGGGACCGGTTGGCCCATCGAAGAGGCCCGCTCCTTCCGCACCGAGGAAATCCTCAGCGCGTTTGAAGCCCTGCTGCCGCTCTATAAACTGACCGTGAACGTCAGTTCGGTCGCCAAGGCGGCCTGAAGCCATCCGGCCGGGGCAACCAAGCCGGCGGCGGGACAGAACGGGAACGTCCGTTGATCGGGTTCACCGGTCCGTTCCTTGTATTGAATCTCGGTTCGCCCATTCCGGATCAGGTTTTCCTTCATGAACTCCCCCGCCGATCCATCCGCTTCCCCCCCACGTCTCCGCTTGCCGGATTGGGTCCGGAACCGGGGCGGCACGGAGGATGGCCTCCTGCACCTGAAAGCGGATTTGCGGGGAAAACGCCTGGTCACGGTCTGCGAGGAGGCCCGTTGCCCGAATATCCGGGAGTGTTTCTCGCGCCCCACCGCCACCTTCATGATTCTCGGGGATACCTGCACGCGGGCCTGCGGCTTTTGTGATATCGCCCATGGCAAACCGGGACAACCCAATCCCCATGAACCGGACAACGTGGCGGCGGCGGTCGCTGAAATGCGCCTGCGCTTCGTGGTCATCACCAGCGTCGCGCGGGATGACCTGCCCGATGAGGGAGCGGGTCATTTCGCGGAGGTGGTCCGCGCGATCAAGGAACGCAATCCGGAAGTGGGGGTGGAGGTGCTGACCCCCGACTTTCACGCCCGGGAGGAATGTATTGGACAGGTGGTCGCCGCCGGGGCGGATGTCTACAACCACAATATCGAAACGGTGGGGCGGCTGCAGCGTCTGGTGCGCAGCGCGGCAAGGTATGAACGATCCCTGAAAACCCTGGAACTGGCCCTCGCACTCGGGGCGCCGCTGACCAAATCGGGCCTGATGCTGGGCCATGGCGAAACCCGCGGGGAAGTGATTCAGACCCTGCGCGACCTCCGCTCGGCGGGGTGCGGGGCGCTGACCATGGGCCAGTACCTGCAACCCAACCGCCGGGCCCTTCCCGTCAAGGAATATATCCGCCCGGAGGTCTTTGATGAACTGGCGGAAGAGGCCCGCGCCCTGGGGTTCTCCCATGTGTTTTCAGGCCCGCTGGTGCGCTCCAGTTATCTCGCGGATCTGCTGCACGAACAACGAGCCGCCGTCCCTCCGGGGAAATGACCCCGGATTTGATGATGTATTGATCGAAACCGGCGAATAGGGGCCGCCCTCCCCTGGAGTGTGTGTCCCCACGGAAGAAAGCGGGTCATCCGGGGTTTTTGCGTCCCATCGTCCAGAAGCTGGCTGCCGCCCGCGCCTTGACCGATTCAGCCCGGATGAATAGTATCCGCCATCGCGCCCCGCGAGGGGCGTTTTGTTTTTTGCGAATGGAGCGTTTCCCGCCATGCTCGATGATCTCAAGGAAGGCTTGACCTTCGACGACGTACTCCTCGTTCCCGCCCACAGCGAAATTCTTCCGCGCGACGCTGATCTGCGCACCCGCCTGACGCGCGGCATCACCATGCGCATTCCGCTGCTGTCCGCCGCCATGGACACCGTCACCGAAAGCCGCACGGCCATCGCCATGGCGCAGGCGGGCGGCGTGGGCGTCATCCACAAAAACCTGTCCATTTACGACCAGGCCGCGGAAGTCCAGCGGGTGAAGAAATTTGAATCGGGGATGGTCACCGATCCGGTCACCATCCACCCCGACGCCAAACTCAAGGATGTCGTCGAACTCATGCACGCCCACGACATCAGCGGCATTCCGGTGGTCAAGAACGATCACCTGGTGGGCATCATCACCAACCGCGACATCCGCTTCGAGCGCAACCTGGAATTGCGCGTGGGCGATGTCATGACCAAGGACCTGGTCACCGCGCCCAAGGGCGTGAGCATGGAAGAGGCCAAGGACCGGCTGCACCGCAACCGCATCGAAAAACTGCTGGTGGTGGACGACTCCGGCCGGCTGGCGGGTCTGATCACCATCAAGGATATTCTCAAGAGCCAGACTTGGCCCAACGCCTGCAAGGATTCCCAGGGCAAGCTGGTGGTGGGCGCCGCGGTGGGCGTGGGGGCCGACCGGGAAGAACGCATCCACGCGCTGCTCAAGGCGGGCGCCGACGTGATTGTGATTGACACCGCCCACGGGCATTCCCAGATCGTGCTGGACGCCGTCAAGGCGACCAAATCCAGTTTCCCTCACTGCCAGTTGATAGCGGGCAACGTCGCCACGGCGGAAGGCACGGCGGCGCTGATCAAGGCGGGAGCGGATGCGATCAAGATAGGCATCGGTCCGGGCTCCATCTGCACCACGCGGATTGTCACCGGCATTGGCGTGCCGCAGATCACCGCCGTGGATGAATGCGCGCGCGCCGCCGCCAAACACGATATTCCCATCATCGCCGACGGGGGCGTCCGCTTCTCCGGCGATATCGTCAAGGCCATCGCCGCCGGGGCCAACAGCGTGATGATCGGCAGCCTGTTCGCCGGCACGGAAGAGAGCCCGGGCGAGACCATCCTGTTCCAGGGCCGCAGTTACAAGGTGTACCGCGGCATGGGTTCGCTGGGCGCCATGCAGAAGGGCTCGAAGGACCGCTACTTCCAGGATCAGATGGAAGAGAAAAAGCTGGTGCCGGAAGGCATCGAGGGGCGCGTGCCGTACAAGGGGCCGCTGCACGACAGCATTCACCAGCTTACCGGCGGCCTGCAGTCGGGCATGGGCTACACCGGTTGCCGCACCATCGAGGAGTTGCGCACCCGGGCGAAATTCATCCGCATCACCAGCGCGGGTCTGCGGGAGAGCCACGCCCACGGCATCCAGATCACCAAGGAAGCGCCGAACTACCGCATGGAATCGTGACGCCTTTCGTAATCCTCCAACAGCGGCTTTTCACCAGGGGAACCAAGCCATGAGCGTGCCCGTGGTTATTCTGGATTTTGGTTCGCAGTACACCCAGCTCATCGCCCGCCGCGTGCGCGAGCAGCGGGTTTACTGCGAGATTCATCCCTGCACCATGCCGCTGGAGCGCCTGCGCGCGATGAAGCCGAAGGCGCTGATCCTCTCCGGGGGGCCCGCGAGCGTGCATGTGGAAGGCGCTCCGCGGATTGACCCCGCCGTATTCTCCTGGGGGATTCCGGTGCTGGGCGTGTGTTACGGCATGCAGCTCATGGCGCAACTGCTGGGCGGACAGGTGGCCAAGGCCGCGCATCGCGAATATGGCCACGCCGCGCTGACCCGGCTGACCCCCAATCCCCTGTTTGACGGTTTCCGCATTGAAGACGGCGTGCATGTGTGGATGAGCCATGGCGACCGGGTGGAAGAGATTCCCCCGGACTTCCACGCCATCGCGGAGAGCGCCAACTCGCCTTATTGCGCCATCGCGCACCGGGAACGTCCGTTGTATGGCCTGCAATTCCACCCCGAGGTGGCGCATACCCCGCGCGGAAGCCAGATTCTGGGCAATTTCCTGTTCGGGGTCGCGAAGATCACCCCCGACTGGACCATGGGCTCGTTCATCGAGCGTGAAACCGCCCGCATCCGCGAAACCGTGGGAAACGGCCGGGTGGTCTGCGCCCTCTCCGGCGGCGTGGATTCGTCGGTCTGCGCCGTGCTGCTGCACCGCGCCATCGGCGATCAGCTTGTCTGCGTATTCGTGGACAACGGCCTGCTGCGCGCGGGCGAGGCGGAGGAGGTGGAGACCATCTTCCGGCAGCGCTTCCGCCTGAACCTGCACGTCTCGCGATCGGCGGAACGGTTTCTCCAGCAACTGCATGGCGTGACGGACCCGGAGGACAAGCGCAAGCGCATTGGCCGGACCTTCATCCAGGTGTTCGAGGAGGAATTGAATACGGTCGGCCACGCGCGCTTCCTGGCCCAGGGCACGCTTTATCCGGATGTAATCGAAAGCGTGTCGTTCAAGGGTCCTTCGGCGACCATCAAGACCCACCACAATGTCGGCGGGTTGCCGGAAAATATGAAATTCGAACTGATTGAGCCGCTGCGCGAACTCTTCAAGGACGAGGTCCGCGTGCTGGGCGAGGAACTGGGTCTTCCCGATCAGATCATCCGCCGCCAGCCTTTCCCGGGGCCGGGCCTGGCCATCCGGGTGCTGGGCGAGGTGACGCCGGAGCGCTTGGCGTTGCTGCGCGCCGCTGATCGCATCGTGCTGGAGGAAATCCGCGAGGCGGGGCTGTACGAGAGCATCTGGCAGAGTTTCGCGGTGTTGCTGCCGGTGCGGACGGTGGGGGTGATGGGCGACGAGCGCACCTACGACCATGTATGCGCCATCCGCGCGGTGCACAGCGTGGACGGCATGACGGCGGACTGGGCGGCGTTGCCGCCGGACCTGCTGGGCCGGATTTCCCGGCGCATCACCAATGAGGTGCGGGGCATCAACCGGGTGGTGTACGATATCTCCTCCAAACCCCCCAGCACCATCGAATGGGAATAGGCGGGGTTCAGGACCGCCGCTCCAAGTGAATCCGTGGACGGGAATCGCACCGGGCATGGGCGCGGACTTCCCGCGCCCAGTCACATTCTTGTCAACCGCGCGTATTTGATTCGCCCCGGCGCTTGTTCACACCATTGATTGAACTCCACGGCGGCCTTCTTGATCATGAAGGTGTCCGGGAAACGGATGGGCCATGAGGTCCCGGTAAAAAACCGGGGAATATATAAACCCCTTCAATCGGATTGGGGGGAGGCAAACCCCCGGGGGAGCTAGAACCGGCCGCCCAGGCCCAGGGCGAAGCCGTTCGCGGTGGGAAGGAAGTCCAGCTTGAGGCGGCCGCCCGATCCGGGAACGGAAACTCCCGGCAAGTCCGGCGCGGGTTTGGGGTCGCCAACGATGAACAGCACCGCCGAGGTGGCGCCCAGCGCCAGCCCGCCGAACAACCCCACGTTGGTGATCACGGAACGGCTCTTGACGGTATCTTGCAAGGCCTTGGCCTCGTTGTAGGTGATCTTGCCCTTGCCGTCCTCCAGTTCTTTCTGGGCGCTCTGGGTCATGACGGCGAAGGCGACCCCCATGCCCAGCATGCCAACGCCCAGGCCGCCGGTGATCCAGCCCCAGGTGCTGGGTTTTTCAAACAGCGAAGGACCTTCATTCCGGGAACTGACCGACGTGCTGTTGTCATCCTTGAAGACGGAATCACTGCCCGCCATCGCGGTCTGGTCATCCTCGGGCGGCTTCTTCACGGTGTCCGCTATTTTTGGGGGCGGGTCTTTCTTCTCGGGGGGCGGGGGCGGGGAGTCGCCGCCCGGCTTGTCCGATCCGGCGTTGCTGGAAGCAGCGGGCGCGGAATCCATGGGGATCAGCGGCAAACCCGCGGCGTCATTGGCCGCCGCTTCGCCGGGCTGAAATTCCAGCATGATGGAAGCGCCGTATTTCTCATCCTGGCGGACCTGGAATCCATAGACATGCTTGCCCTTGGGAACATCCACGGTCTTGGGCACGGGCGGAGAGGGGGTGAAGGCGAATTTCTTGTATCGCTTCTTGGAAAGCTGTTTGGGTATTTCAAACGAGGTCAGCAGTTCGGAATCCTGAATCACCGCCAGCAGGAGGGGCTCGGCGTCGCCCTTGTTGGGCAGGTTGGCGCGGATGGTCAGGATGAGCTTGCCCGGCCCTTCCACCTCGATCTGCAACTCGTTGTTGGGAATGACAATATGATATTTGTCCTCGGAATCCTGCAATTCGATGGGGGTGTTTTTGGACAGGATTTTCAAGCCCTCTTGCGCCAGGGCCGGCGAAGCGGCGAGCAAAGCGGCGGGAACCAGCAAGGCCCCCAACATTCGCGGATACAGGTGTTTCATGGTCAATTCCGGCTGCATCTGGTCATACCCCATTCAAATTTCAATCTCAAGGAAAAGCCCCGGTTTGACGCGGCAAATCCATGCGCATGCCGGTTTTCCCGGGGGGTGGCGAAAGGTTTCCGGCGCGTCACACGGTTTTGACAGGCGCCTGTTCCGGGGTTGATATGATTTCCAGCCTCCATCACAGGTTCCCCAAGCCTCCGGACGCCCCATGACCCGAGACTTCTTGCGACCGATTCTTCCACTGGCGTTGACAGCCGTTCTGGCTGCCGCCGGATGCTCCAATCCAACGCCTTCAGGCTCCAATGATTTGAACCCGGAATCCGGTGATTCACTCCGGGACGGCGCGGCTCAGGAGCCGGACCGTTCTTCCGGGACCGATGACCGGGCGGGGGATGGGTCCGCTCCGGACGACGGCCCGGACAGCGGCGGCGGATTGCCTGATTCCACCACCGGAGGGGGCGCTTCCCTCGACACCCCGTTTTTCACCCGTCCCTACCTCAACGGGTGGATACTTCTTCAGGACAGCGACGTGGAAAAGGCCCTCGAATTGGGGCCCAAATACGGAATCAACTACGTCCAGCTTTCCCACTCCATTGTGGACGATATTGATCAGGTCTTTGAAAGCCCCGCCCGGACGGAAGTATTGCGCGGCATGGTGGAGAGGCTCAAGGCCGCGGGGATGATCGTCCACGTCTGGGCCCGGGAGTTCAATGTCAAGAGCTTCAACGTCTGCTTTTTCCCGGAAAAGCCGGAGGAAGACACCATCGCCCAGCGCCAGGAGGCTTACCGGAAAGCCCTGAAGCTGATTCCCGGAATTGACGGCGTGGTGCTGATGTTTGGCAGCGCCTCGCTGGAGCCCTTCTTCGCGCCCTGCACCTGCGCCGGTTGCAAGCGCCGGGGCGGCGGCCCGGTGGACACGCCGCCGGTCGAGGAGCGGGTGCGCATGATCCTGAAGGCGATTTATCAAACGGTCTCCGTGGAGTTGGGGAAGGACCTGATCATGCGCGACTTCAACCACGCCCCCGGACAGCAGAAGGCGCTGCTGGCCGGCATCAACGGGCTGGCTGAACCCTTTGGGGTGATGGCCAAGGATGTTCCCCAGGACTGGCAACCTTATTATCCCGATAATGATTTCTTCGGCGGCGTGGGGCCGCGCCGGCAAATCGCGGAACTGGACCTGACCGGCGAATACTGGGGACAGACCCATATCCCCTTCGCGATGGTGGAATACCTGCACCGCCGGGTGCGTCGCCAGCAGTCGAAGGGGTCGGCGGGCGCGGCGGGACGGGTGTCGCGCGGGGCCTCGCTGTTTGGAACCCCCAATGAGGTCAACGCCCTGGCGATGACGAAATACGTGACGGACGCCAGCGCCGGTCCGGACGAGGTCTGGCGCGAGTTCATTCCCCAATTTTATGGCCCCCAGCCGGACACCCCCGCATTCGACAGGCTCCGGCGGGTGTTGATGAGCACCTTCGACGTGGGCCGCAAGATGTACTACCCCAAGGGCTTCTGGGCGCTGGAGAAAAGCAGCGAGATTCCCTCCAAGGTCAGCCCGCCGGCGGAACTGGCGCAGCGCAATACGGCGTTGTGGGACCCGGACTGGTCGGCGTGGTTTCAGGAACTGAGCAATCCCACGGAGAATACGCTGGCGGATTTGTGGCAGGAAAAAACCGAGGCGCTGGAACTGGCGCAGGCCAACTCCCTGGCCATGCAGGAACTGGCGCCGTCCCTGCGCGAGGCCGGCGGTCAGGACCTGGCCCGCCGCATCCGCCGGCAGGAATACGCCGTTCGCATCTGGCGGCATGTCACCGATGCGGTGTTCCGCCATCTCCATTACAACCAGAACAACCGTCCGGAACGGCACGCCAATATCCTGATGTGGGACGCCGTTGAACTGGAAAAACTGGCCGGCGAGGTCGAACGGGAATTTGGCGATGTCCCCATCGGCCGCCCCTCCCGGGTGCGCGAATTCGCCAAAAGCGTGCGGGACGCCATTCCGGCTTCCGCCACGCCGGAAGGAGTATCCATTCCGTCCATCCGCGGACTGGAGGCGGCGGCGGAAGGCGGCGACGTGGAAATCCGTTTCTCGATCACGCCGCTTCCCGCCGGAGCGGTGGAGCCCGCCTGGTCCGCCGCCGTTGAAGTGGCGGAAAAGCTTCCCCTGTTCAGGCCCGCGGCGGCCGCGGACAAGCCGCCGGCGGATGGCCGGTGGCGGATCCGGCTGGGTGGAAAATTTCCTCCGGGCGAATTTCATTACCGGGTGATCATCACCCGGGATGATGGCGTCCGGGTCAGCACGGGAGACTGGCGGTATGTCCCACCCCGGCGGCGGTAACATCGGCACATGGGCGTTCGTAGTCCGGACAGGCGTCCGGTGGCGCGGCGGCGGCGGGCCGCCTATACCCTGTCAGGATGAGAAGATGATCCATTCCTCTTCATTTGGGTTGCTCCGCATGGCCAGGGCCGCGGCGCCCGGGCCAATCCTGCGTTCCGCGAAGAGGGCGGCGGAAGTCCTGATGATGATGGCCGTTCTTTCACTCGCCGCCTGCGGAACATCCATTGACGTGGAGGATTCGCTGAAGGACGAGTTCGCGGCGTTCAAGGCAGGCGCCCAGGACGCAGGCGCCGGGAACGGCGCGGGAAACACCCCTCCGGCTCCAGGCGGAAACAGCGCGCCGGGAACTGGCGCCAGGCCGCCGGTGGCGATCGACCGGTTCGATTACAGCGCCTGGGGCGTCGTGTTGAACAAATACGCCCGGCCGGACTGCTTCAATTACAGCGGAGTTCTGCAATCCGCCGAGGACGGCTTTCTGCTCCAGCATGTGCTGGATGGACTGGCGGCGGCGGATCCGGCGAAATTCTCCGGCGCCGCCGCCCGCATGGCGTTCTGGATCAACACCTACAACGCCTTCACCATCGCCGCGGTGCTGGAAAAACTCGGCGACAAACCGGGTTACCGGGTGTCAGATGACGGGTTTTCCATCTTCCGGGAAAGGCGGTTTTCCGCGGCGGGAATGAAACTGTCGCTCAACATGATCGAGCACGGCGTCCTGAGAAAGGACGCCGTGCGCGGCGAACTCAAGGACCTGGACGTCCAGACCCGGGACCAACTGCTGCAACTGGCGCGCGGGGTATACGGGGAAGACTCCTTTGATGTGCGGATTCATTTCGCGCTCAACTGCGCCTCGGTGGGGTGCCCCAGCCTGCGCACGGAGCCTTATGACCCCGGCCGTCTGGAAACCCAACTCGAAGAGCAGACCCGCGGGTTTCTCAACGATCCCGTCAAGGGCGCCGGCCCCAATGGCGTCAGCGAATTGCTGACCGTGTTTTATCCCGGGGATTTCGACCGCTTCGGCGGCGTGGCGGAATATGTGAAGAAATACAATCCATCCGCCGACGCCGCGAAAAAGATCACCTACGACTGGGCGTTGAACGCCTGCAAATGAGGAGGCCGCCATGTTCCACATCCGCCGCCGCGCTCCATGGGATTTTCTCCGGGAAAATCAGGCCACGCCCGAGCCGGTTTACCGCCGCCGCCGGGAATTTCTCAAAAAGATGATCCTTGGCGGCGCCGGCCTGGGAGCGGCCTCGCTGACGGCTTCCGCCTGCGCGGCGGAGAAGGACAAGGCGCGCATCGCCAATGGCGAACAGGATACCGGGGCTGCTCCGCCCGCCGCGCTGAATTACACACGCAACCCCAAATACGTGCTGGATCGTCCGTTGACCAAGGAGGAAACGGCCGCGAAATACAACAACTTCTATGAGTTCACCACCGACAAGGAGCGGGTTCATCAACTGACGGAGAAATTCATCACCAAACCCTGGAGCGTCGAGGTGGCGGGCCACTGCGAAGTCAAGGGGACCTTTGATTACATGGATTTGATCAAGGGCGTTCCGCTGGAGGAGCGCCTGTACCGCTTCCGCTGCGTGGAGGCGTGGGCGATGGCCGTGCCGTGGATTGGCGTTCCGCTGGCCAAAATCATTGAAAAGCTCAAGCCAACGGCCCAGGCGCGTTATGTGCGTTTTGTGTCCTTCCTGAAACCGGAGGAAGCCCCGGGACAGAAAACCCAGAGCTGGTATCCATGGCCCTATTACGAAGGATTGACCCTGGCGGAGGCGATGAACGAATTGACCCTGCTGGCGGTGGGGATTTACGGCAAGGAAACGCCCAAACAGCACGGCGCGCCCATCCGCGTGATCACGCCGTGGAAATACGGGTACAAGAGCGCCAAATCCATCGTGAAGATTGAATTTGTTTACGCCCAGCCAAAAACCTTCTGGAACGATCTGGCGCCCGATGAATATTCCTTCGAGTCGAATGTGAATCCGGAAGTTCCGCATCCGCGCTGGTCGCAGGCCACCGAGCGGATGATTGACACCGGCGAGCGCGTGCCGACCCAACCCTACAATGGCTACGGCGAGATGGTCGCGCACCTGTATTCGCGCTAGCAGCCCCCTGAAAACGGACGCAAGGGCGGACCGGCTTGCACCGCGGATATATGGTCCAAGCCGTCCGTGTGTGTTCATTGCGCAATCCGGCGCGGATCACCCTGGATTCGTCCCCCGCCGGGTTCCCGGAGGCGTCCCCACGAAAAAATTTTGGCCGCGCCTTGGAGCGCACCTTCGCGCCTGACCACAACACCCTCCACAGGGCGTTCACAACTTATCCACAACCGGATGCGCCCAATTGAAACAGCCCGCGTCTGGCGGCGGGGCTTGATTTTTGACCGTCATATACTATACATAAAATCAGTTGTTGATGGCGCGGCTGTGGAAAACGAACCGGCGGTTTCCTTGTGGATTCCGGCCTCACCTCAAAGAGCGCAGGTACCAAAAAATGTTCTTTACACCCATTACCCACCCCTATATCTTGTGCTTTACCCGTTCCGGAGCACAACATATTCTTGAACTGGGGTTGTCGCCGGGGTTTCATCCGGCCGCCCTGGACAGGGGTGGTTTCCTCCGGATTTTCCTTGGAAATCCGCCAGCGCCGCCGCGCCGGCGCAACCCGATAAGACAATCGCCATGAAGATCACCCGCCGCTTCACCACCGCTGGTCACAGCCCCTACGCCGGGCTGAATTTCGTCCCCCGTGAATCCCGCATCGTGAATCCCGACGGCTCGGTCGTGTTCAAGGCCGAAAATATCCAGGTCCCCGATTTTTGGTCGCAGGTGGCCGTGGACATTCTCGCCCAGAAGTATTTCCGCAAGGCCGGCGTGCCGGCGGTGCTGAAGAAGACGCCGGAAGAAGGAGTTCCCCAGTGGCTGTGGCGGAGCGAGGCCGACGAGGCGGCGATGGCGGGATGGGATGCGAAGAAGAAACTGTCCCGGGAGAACGACGCCCGTCAGGTTTTCCACCGGCTGGCGGGTTGCTGGACCTACTGGGGCTGGAAACACGGCTACTTCGACGCGGAAGCGGACGCCCTGGCCTATTACGAAGAGCATCTGTTCATGCTGGCCAGCCAGATGGCCGCGCCCAATTCTCCCCAGTGGTTCAACACCGGACTGCACTGGGCCTACGGCATTTCCGGTCCGGCCCAGGGGCATTATTTCCGCGACCCCAAAACGGGAGAGATGAAGCGCTCGGAAAACGCCTATGAGCACCCGCAGCCGCACGCCTGCTTCATCCAGAGCGTCACCGATGATCTGGTGAACGAGGGCGGCATCATGGACCTGTGGGTGCGCGAGGCCCGCATTTTCAAGTACGGCTCCGGCACCGGCGCCAATTTCTCGGCGCTGCGGGGGGAAAACGAACCGCTCTCCGGCGGCGGCAAATCGAGCGGACTGATGAGCTTCCTGCGCATCGGCGATCGCTCCGCGGGGGCCATCAAGTCCGGCGGCACCACCCGCCGCGCCGCCAAGATGGTCTGCCTGGATGTTGATCACCCGGATGTCGAGACCTTCATCAACTGGAAGGTCCACGAAGAGCAGAAGGTGGCGGATCTCGTCACCGGATCGAAGGTGCTGAAAAAGCGGCTCAACGCGGTCATGGCCGCGTGCCATGTCAAGGATCTCCCGGCGGGCAAGGATGTCTTCCGCTGGCAGGACAACCCCGCGCTGAAGAAAGCCATCCAGGAAGCCCGCCGCGATCAGGCGCCGGAGAATTATATCCAGCGCGTGATTCAGCTCGCCAGGCAGGGATTCACGGAACTGGACTTTCCCGAATACAACACCGGCTGGGATGACGAGGCCTACGCCACGGTTTCCGGACAGAACTCGAACAACAGCGTGCGGCTTCCCAATGACTTCCTGCGGGCGGTGGAGACCGGTGGCGAGTGGAAGCTGATCCGCCGCACCGACGGCGCCGCCGCCAAAACCGTGCGCGCCCGCGATCTGTTTGACGGCATCGCCTACGCCGCCTGGGCCTGCGCCGATCCGGGCGTGCAGTTCGACACCACCATCAACGAGTGGCACACCTGCCCCGCCGATGGGCGCATCAACGCATCCAACCCCTGCAGCGAGTACATGTTCCTCGACGACACGGCGTGCAACCTGGCGTCGCTGAACCTGATGAAGTTCCACGACGAAACCACCGGCAGGTTTGATATCGAGGGCTACCGGCACGCCATCCGCCTGTGGACGGTGACCCTGGAGCTTTCCGTGGTGATGGCGCAGTTTCCGTCGCCGCGCATCGCCCACCTGAGCTATGAGTTCCGCACGCTGGGCCTGGGTTACGCCAACCTGGGCACCCTGCTGATGGTCATGGGGATTCCCTACGATTCGCCCGGGGCGCTCGGCGTCACCGGCGCGCTGACCGCCATCATGACCGGCGACGCTTACGCGCAAAGCGCCCGCATGGCCGCCGGGCAGGGGCCTTTCCCGGGCTATGAACGCAACCGCGAGCATATGTTGCGGGTCATCCGCAACCACCGGCGCGCCGCGTGGAACGCCCCCGCCTCCGGATATGAAGGGCTGACCATTCTGCCGCAAGCCATCCAGCCGGATCATGTGTCCCCGGAATTTCTGGCGGCCGCGCGCGACGCCTGGGACGCCGCCCTGGCGGAAGGCGAACTTCACGGCTACCGCAACGCCCAGGTGACGGTCATCGCCCCCACCGGCACCATCGGCCTGCTGATGGACTGCGACACCACCGGCGTGGAGCCTGATTTCGCGCTGGTGAAATTCAAGAAGCTGGCGGGCGGCGGATACTTCCGCATCATCAACCAGTCGGTCCCGCTGGCGCTGCGCAACCTGGGTTACTCCGGGGCGGATATCAGCGCCATCGTGAAGTATGTGCGCGGATCGGGCGCGCTGGAGGGCGCGCCGCATGTGAACACCGCTTCGCTGCGCGCAAAGGGGTTCGATTCCGAACGCCTGGCGTTGATCGAGAAGGCGCTGCCCGGCGCCTTCGAGTTGCAGTTCGTCTTCAACAAATTCCTGCTGGGCGAGGATTTCTGCCGCGAAAAGCTGGGCCTGTCCGCGGCGCAACTGGCCGATCCCATGCTGAATATCCTGGAGGCCCTGGGCTTTTCCCGGGAGCAGATCAGCCAGGCCAACGACCATGTCTGCGGGGCCATGACCATCGAAGGCGCGCCGGGCCTGAAGGCGGAGCACCTTCCGATCTTCGACTGCGCCAACAAATGCGGGCGGAACGGCAAGCGCTTCATTTCCACCGGAGCGCATATCCGCATCATGGGCGCGGCCCAGCCGTTCATTTCCGGGGCGATTTCCAAGACCATCAACATGCCCAACGAGGCGACGGTGGAGGATGTGAAGCAGGCCTATCTGCTGTCCTGGAAGTACATGCTCAAGGCCAACGCCCTGTACCGCGACGGCTCCAAGCTCAGCCAGCCCCTCAGCACCGCCGCCGGCGACGCCATGCCGGACGCCATCGAGGAAGCCCGCGAGGCGGAGAAGGTCATTCCGCTGCGGGTGGCGGAACGGATCGTGGAAAAGCAGGTGGTGCGCCGCCTCAAGCTGCCCGATCGCCGCAAGGGGTACACCCAGAAGGCCATGATCGGCGGACACAAGGTCTACCTGCGCACAGGCGAATACGCCGATGGCTCCCTGGGTGAAATCTTCATTGACATGCACAAGGAAGGCGCGGCTTTCCGCAGCCTGATGAACTGCTTCGCCATTTCGGTGTCGCTGGGCCTGCAGTACGGCGTGCCGCTGGAAGAGTTCGCCGAGGCCTTCGTGTTCACCCGCTTCGAGCCGAATGGCATGGTCATCGGAAACGACCACATCAAGATGAGCACCTCGGTGATTGACTATATCTTCCGGGAACTCGCCATCACCTACCTGGGCCGCCAGGATCTCGCCCAGGTCAGCGAGGATGATCTGCGCGCCGACGCCATCCACGATTCCAGCGAGGAAAAACCGGCCGCCGAGCCCGTCCCCTCCGGAAGCGGCGCCGCTCCCTCCAGCGAGCCGCAGGGCTTCACCCGCCTGCGCGCGGTGGCGGAAGCGCCTTCGCAATCAAGCCGTGTCGAGGCGCTGGGCTTTCCCGCCCGGGCCCAGGCCGCCAATCCGCCTGCGCGCGCGGTGAGCGGATCAGCGGCCGCCGTGGCGCCGCGCGGGGCCGCCATCCGCGAGGCGCGCATCAAGGGATACGAAGGCGACGCCTGCCCCAACTGCGGTCAGTTCACGCTGGTGCGCAACGGCACCTGCCTGAAATGCGTCTCCTGCGGCGAGACCACCGGCTGCTCGTGATGCTTCATCCCTGAAACCGGTAATCTCCGGATCGCGGAATAGGTTCCGGCATGAGGCCGGGCAAACCGGTCGTGACCGGATTGCCCGGGCGCCGCGGCTATCCGCCGGCGTTCAACGGGATGGGCGGATGAGAATGGCCCCGCCTCCCGGTATTCCCGGTAAAAAAAACGCGGAAGCTTGGCTTCCGCGTTTTGCAGGGGATAGCGGCGAAATCAGCTTTTGCCGCCGTCCTGGCCGCCTTTTCCGTTGTCCGCGGGGGCGGCTCCGCCATCCCCGGTGGATGCGGCGGTTCCGCCATCCTCGCCGATATAGTTCACGGACTTGATCTTGATGGTGGGTTTCATCCGGTACTGGCCGTTGCCGGTGGCGCTGACGGATTCCTCCGCGTCGAAGTCCAGCACCAGTTCGGTGACCACGCCGGCCTTGATCTCGAAATTCCCCACGATCTTGATTCCGGTCTTGTCCGCGGACGGAATTTCCATGTCCATGGTTTTGCCGCCGGTCATTTCAAGGCTCGCCTTGTCCACGATCAACCGGATCTGGGTGACCTTGCCCGCCCCGCGTTTCTGCTCGCCCAGCAGTTTGGTCACGCCGTTGCGGATGGTCATCAGGTCCACGTCAATCGGACCCGCGGCGACAGTGATCCACCCCCCCTTGTCCGATGCGGCTTCGCCCGCGTCATCCTCGGCGGCGGCGTCCGCCGAAGCATCCTTGGCGGGAACCCAGTGGACCTTGATCTCCTTCAGGCTCACGTTGACCTTGCTGATATCGCCCGCCAGGGGCGCATCGGTCAGTTGCACACGAAGGGTTCCTTCTCCGCCGGCGCTGTCCGAGCAGCCCACGCCGCAGAGGGAAATCACAGCCATGGCCCATGCGATCACGACCTGTCTTGTTTTCCGCATCTGGATTCTCCTTCGTTCATATACAGACACCCCCGTCCATACATGGACAAAAACACATTAACGAAGCGACGTCATAAGTCAACGGGATGGGAACAAACGAAATCCGGATGCATCAGCAACAGGGCAAAACCTGGCGAATATGAGATACCCAATGATCGCTACTTGAACGATATTCGGTTTGATGCTAACGTGCCTTTCATCCCGGCAGCACCATCGTTCTTTGGGGGCCCGCCATGGAACCGCAACGCCTGATTCTCTCCTCTCCGCAGCGCCTGATCCGCCATCGCCTTGCTGGTTGCAGACTCTTGCTGGTTCCGCTGCTGATGGCGGGATGCTGGGGATGTGAAGATGCGATTCCCGTTCCCAGGCCCGACGCTGGAAAATCCCGGGACGCCGCGGGTGAAAACCCAGACAAACCCGTTCCTGGAACGAGCGGCGCCGGATCAACCAGGGGGCCGGATGATTCCGGCGGCGGGGAACTCCCGGATCGCGGGCCCGCGGACGGCGGCCCCAATGAAGGAGACGGCGCGCCGGCTCCGGCGGATGGCTCCGGGATGGACGCCGGGGATGAAGACGCTCCCGCCGATGCTGGTCCGGCGGATGTCTCCAGCCCGGATGCAAGCGGCGGCGATTCCTCCACCGCGGACGCCATGCCGGCGGACGCGGCCCTGACAGACGCCGGGAACGCGGATGGCGCGGATGCAGGCCCAGCGGACAGCGCGGTTCCTGACTCCAGCGCCGATTCTGGCCCCGCCGACAGCGGCGCAACCGATTCCGGTTCCGGCGACGCGGCCGCGGATGGCGGCCCCACGGACTCCGGCGCCGGAGATGGCGGAACCGGCGGCGCATCCTGGCCCGCGGACCGCCTGGCTTGCTTCAAGGCCAATGGTTGGACTTTCCCTCCCCGTTCCGCCACGGGAGGCAAGCCCGCGAAGGATTGGCTGGAGACCAACGGCTGGCTGGAAACGGCCGGGGGCTGGGTTCCGCCGCCTTCCCGGGGTCCCGCGCAACGGATCGCCAAGGCGGAAGCCATGGTGGTCATCGGCGATTCGCTGGCGGCGGGATACAACGCCAGCCCCCGCGACAAGAACGCCTACAATGTGCTGATCCACAAAAACAACGATGCGCTCTACCCGGCGTTCAAGGGCAAGGACCTCTCCGCGGCCTTCCCCGGCATCGAACGCAAGGTCAACGCCGAGAGCGGCGCCAAGGCCGATGACGTGATCGCCAACCAGATCAAGGGATTGCCGCTGCGGTACGGAAGCAAGAACCTGCTGGTGCTGATCAACGCCGGCGGCAACGACGCCAAGGCGGCGCTCACCAAGGGAGAAAGCGGGGGCAAGGCGGCGGCCGCGGCTTACCAGAAACAACTGGAGGAAATCCTGGGGTTCTTCAATGACCGCTCGAAGTTCAAGGGCGAGGTCCATATCTACCTGTCCAATGTCTATGAATTCACCGACGGGGTGGGCGATATCCACAAGACCGAGCCCAAATGCAGCAATCCGAATTTTCCGAAGTTCCCGGTTCCCTGGGCGAAGCCGGTATTTTGGGCTTTCAACGAGGCGGTCGAAGCCGCCGCCGCGAAATTCCCCAACGTGACCATCATCCGCCACCTCGAATATTTCTGGGGGCACGGCATCCACCACGATGACAAGTCCAACGCCTGTTATGTGGCGGATGACCCAACCATGTGGTTCGACAAGGACTGCACCCACGGCGTGAACCGGGGCCACCACGAAATCCGCCGCCTGTACCTGCGCGCCATCACCGGCATGGAGTGAAGATTCCCCGGCCTGCCTGGGCCGCCGCGCCCGCCGGCGAAGGCAGGGAGCCGGCCGCGAACACCACGCGAAAGACGGTTATCCAGCGTTTTCGGCGGCGCCGTTGTCCGGCGGCGTTCCGCTGGATTTTTTCCGCTCGCGCACGCCCTGGATGATCATGTCGAGGATCAAAACGCCCACCCCAACCGTGATCGCGGCGTCCGCGATATTGAAGGTCGGATAGGCCATGCGGATCGGGTCTTTCCAGTACCAGTGAATGAAATCCACCACGCTCTGCCGCAGGATGCGATCAATGAAATTTCCCACCGCGCCGCCCAGCACCAGCGCCAATCCCCAGCGCAGATGCCATTGCTCATCGGTCAGTTTGCGGTAATACCCCAGAATGAACACCAGGGCGGCCGCCGAAATGACCAGGAAAAAGGGAATGCGCACCCCCGCCGGCTGATCGGCGAGAAAGCCGCCCGCGGCCCCGCGGTTCTCGCGGTAGGCGAAGTTGAACAGGCCGTCCATGATCACCACGTCGGGCTTGAGGTTGCCGTACAGATGGTGGGTGGAGGGATCATCCGCGAAGGGCATGTGGTGTTCGGTCAGGAAGAGCTTCACCTTGTCCGTGAACGCCATGTCCGGGCGCCGGTCGAAGGATTTGGTCAGGTGCTCCACCGCCAGCCATTTCGTCCATTGATCCAGCGCGGCGCTGGCCAGAACCACCAGCGCCAGAAAGACGATCCTGTGCTTCAGCCATTTCATGGCTCCGCGCCGCCCGTGACCGCGCGGGTGCAGCGCAAACACAACCCGGGATGATGGGGATCGCTTCCCTGATGCAGGCGGTAGTTCCAGCAGCGCGGGCATTTTTCTCCGCCGGCGCGGGACACCGTGACCTTCACCTGGGACGGATCCGCGGGAACCGCCGCATCCTCGACCACCGAAGCGCTGCTGGTGATGCACAACTCCGCGGCGAACGCTTCACGGCCGCGCAGCAATTCCAGCGTCCCGCCCGAAGCGCGGATCTCCACATGGGCTTCCTGCGAGGACCCTATCTGCTTTTGCGCGCGCGCTTCCTCCAGGTGTTTGAGGACCACGCCGCGCACCGCCAGCAACCGCTCCCAACGCTCCAGCAGGGCGCTTTCATCGCGCTCACGCGGCGCCGGGAAATCCTGCAGCAGCACATGGGACGCGGCCCCGCCGCCTTCCGCCCCGGAATGGAGGTGCGACCACGCCTCGGCGGCGGTATGGGAGAGAATGGGGGCCAGCAGCACGCACAAACCCTCCGCGGTCTGGTGGATCGCGGTCTGGGCGGAACGCCGGGC
>JAJVIH010000015.1 GCA_022072125.1 Myxococcota bacterium
TGGGGGTGGGAGAGGCGGCGGGCGCACAGCGCCCGCGCGCGGGGCGGGGCCTCCCCCGGCTGCAAGCCGGGGGAGGCGGACACCCGGATCGAACTCTGGAGGAAATGCGGGCTGGGGGAGCAAGCGTGCTGGAACACGGTGCGGACGCTGCATGGTGATCCATGAACCGCAATCCCGGGGTGGTTTGGCGGGCCGGACTTGCGCCGTTGTTCATCAACATCAAGGTCGTCAAGAGGGCTTGCCGCGCCCGTGCGGGCGGGCGAAAAGGGGCCGATAGTCCAGCCTTGCCGGGGAGTCCTCCATGAACAGCCAACACCCGTCCCAATCCGTCCGCCGCTCGATGCTGCGCGGGGTCATCGCCGCGGCCCTGGCGTGTGCGGGGGCTGGCTTGTGGTCCTGCCAGGCGGTCAACAAGAAGGCCGGTTGCGAGGAATTTCTTTCGGGGACGGAGAGTCCGGACGCCGCCGCCGTCACCACCGCGGGCGGCGCTCAGCCGCCGTGTCCCACCGCCGCCGTGTGCGTGGAATGCAATTGTCCGGAAGCGGACGACTCCTGCATCAACACCTGCCACGCCCGGGATGGCCGGCAATGCACCGCGTGCAAGGAAGCCCGCCAGCCGCTGTTCGACAAATGCATCGAGGACAACGGGTGTTTCGTGAACAACCAGGTGGACGCCGCATGCGTCCAGAAATCGTGCGGAGCCGTGGATATCCGCGGTTGTTATTATCCCGGTTTCGGCGCGGCGACGGCGGCGCTGGCGCATCAACCCCGGGAAACCGGCGAATAAGTCTGGTTTTCAACCCGCGAACCGTTGAACCATGGCCGGGGCCGTGCCAAACTGGCTGGGCATGAAATCCAAGCTGAACGCCATCCGGGCGGCGTCATTCCGTTCCGGGGACTCATGAAGGACCACCACGCTCCAGAATCCGGAACTCCGGCCGGCGCCGCGCCGTCCGGGCTGCGGATCCTGCCGCCGGGGGGAAAGCCGCGTCCGTTCCTGTGGCGGGTGTTCCGCTTCCTGATGGCGCTGTTCCTGCTGTGGGGGGTGGCGGGCGCGCTGGCGTTGACGGTCATTTACGTCACTTTCAGCCAGGACCTGCCTGAAATCGCCTCGATTGATCAGTACCGGCCGGGATCCACCTCGCGCTTTCACGCCGTGGACGGTCAACTGATCGGCGAGTTCGCCGAGGAGCGCCGCGAACTGACTCCCTATGATCGCATTCCGCTGAAGCTGGTGCAGGCCTTCATCGCGGCGGAGGACAACCGGTTCTTCGAGCATTTCGGCGTGGACCCGGAAGGCATCCTGCGCGCCGCCTTCGCCAACATGAAGGCGGGGCGGATTGTGCAGGGCGGCAGCACCATCACCCAGCAGGTGGCCAAGTCGTTCCTGTCGCGGGAGAAGACCTTCACGCGGAAATTCCGCGAGGCGATCCTCTCCTTCCGGCTGGAGAAAAACCTGACCAAGCAGGAAATTCTCTACATCTACCTGAACGAGATTTTTCTGGGGAACCGCTCCTATGGCGTGCAGGCGGCCGCGCGCAACTACTTCCGGAAGGATGTCAGCGAACTGACGCTGGATGAAATGACCATTCTCGCGGGCATGCCGCAGGCGCCCAGCCGCTATTCGCCGCTGTTGCATCCGGCGGAGGCCCGGCGCCGCCGCGAATACGTGCTCGTCCGCATGGCTGAGGAGGGCTTCATCACCCCCGCCGAGGCCCGGGAGGCGAAGGACAAACCGATCAAGGTGTATCCCATCCGGGAAATCTATCTGGCCAAAACCCCTTATTTCACGGAGCACGTCCGCAAGGACATCGAGTCGCGCTACGGCGCCAAGTCCCTGCTGGAAGGCGGTCTGCGCGTGTACACCACGGTGGACCAGACCCGGCAGATCTACAGCGACCGGGCGCTCACCCGCGGCGTCCGCCAGCTCGACAAGCGCATTGGCTTTCGCGGACCCCTGGTCAACCTGCCCCGGCATGAATGGGACGCCTTCCGGCAAGCCGCCAAGAAACGCTGGCCGGAACTGCGCGAGGGCGGACGGCTGAGCGAAACCCGGCTGTATACGGGACTGGTCACCCACCTCGACAAGGCGGGAAAAAACGCGGCCATCCAGGCGGGCGATCACACGGGAACCATGCGCATCCAGGACATGAACTGGGCGCACAAGCCGGAATACGGCCGCGAGAACGAGGTCATCACCAGCCCCGAGCAGGCGCTGTCCATTGGCGACGTGGTGCTGGTGCGCATCTTCAACGCGAAGGAGCATGACGATGTGCGCAACATGCTGGCCAAAAAGGCCAACCTGGATCCCGGGAAGATCGAGGTTCCGCTGTACTTCAAACTGGAGCAGACGCCGGAGTTGCAGGCCGCGCTGGTCAGCGGATTGCCGCGCATGGGGTATGTCACCGCCATGAGCGGCGGCTACGATTTCCGCGTGTCGAAATTCAACCGGGCGGTGCAGGCCTGCCGCCAGCCAGGGTCCTCGTTCAAACCCATCGTGTACGCCGCGGCGGTGGAGGCGCTGGGCCTGCATCCCGCCACCATGCTGCTCGACGCTGAAATTCTGCACCGCGACGCGGTGACCAAGGTGAACTGGAAGCCGCGGAACTTCGAGAACGTCAACCACGGGCTGGTCACCGCCCGTTTCGCGCTGATGAATTCGCTCAACCTGCCCACCATCCGCCTGCTGGAAAAACTGACGGTGACGGCGCTGATTGAATACGCGCGCAAGCTGGGGATCGC
Organism: Myxococcota bacterium; assembly: GCA_022072125.1. GTDB lineage: Bacteria > Myxococcota > JAJVIH01 > JAJVIH01 > JAJVIH01 > JAJVIH01. Next base: position 2,743 of record JAJVIH010000015.1, read on the forward strand.
CAGCCCCTTTCCCAACCAGGACCTGTCGCTGGCGCTGGGCTCCAACTGCATCACGCTGTGGGAGTTGATCAAGGTTTATTCGGTCTTCGATTTGCTGGGCGAGAAACCCGGTTACACCTTCATCCGGTACGTCGAGGACGCCAATGGCCGCCTGATTGAGGATCACCGCCACCCGCTGGACCCCTTCCTCAGCTACGGCGAGCGGATTGATCGCATGCTGCGCGCCGCCATGGAGCCCCGCGAGCGCGTCATGGACGCGCGCGACGCCTATATTGTCACCTACCTCATGACCCAGGTGGCCAAGGGAGGCACCGCCGCCGCCACCAATGAACTGGGTCTGGAGATCGCGGGCAAGACCGGCACCACCAACGACTCCTTTGACGCCTGGTTCGCGGGCTTTACTCCCACCACCGCCACGGGCGTATGGGTGGGGTTTGATCGCTTTCAGCGTCCCCTGGGACCCGGCATGACCGGCGGCAAGGCCGCCCTGCCGATCTGGATGACCTACATGCGCCAGATGATGGGCAAAACCAAGGACGGCGGTTTTCCCACGCCGCCCGGCATCGTCAACCTGGCGATTGACGGCAAAACCGGGCTGCTGGCCGCGGGCGGCGGGACCGATGTGTTCGTCGCGCCGTTCCGGGCGGACAACAAGCCCGAGGGGGTCGCTCCGGAAGCCGGATCGGTCACCCATGAGGAAATTTTCCGCTCGGGAGACCTTTGATCCATGGAAGCGCGGGCGCTGGTCATCATTGCCGCGGCGGGCGCGATTGTGGCGGTTGTGCTGTTCGCCCTGAGCTGGCGCGGCCACGAACCGCCCGCGCCAGAAAATACGCCCGTCCCGCCGGAAGCGGTCTCCGCCGCCGTGTCCGCTGAACCCGCGCCGCCGGTTGAAGCCTCGCCGCCTCGCGACATCTACCAGCATATGCCCTCCGTCGAGGCCGATCCGGCGATCGCGCTGGCCAATCTGGAGAAGATCGATCGCGTGGCCTTCACCCTGGATCGCGGCGTGCTGCTGTACGGCGAGCCGCTGATTTCCCCGCAGGGAAGAACCACGCCGCCCCTGTTCCGCGAGTCGCTGGATGCGCTGGCGGCGAAGCTGCGCGAAGACCAGGCCTGGGAAGGCAAAATGCTGGCGCAGGTCCGCGAGGACTTCGCCGATCGCGGCCTGCAGCGGGCCATCGCCGTGGAAATGGAAGGCGGCGAACCCGCCCGCTCGCTGCTGGAGTTGTTGCGCGAGGTCTCCGCCCTGCGCATTGGCGTGTACCTGACGGCGATGCGGAGCGGCGATCCCCCGCGCCGCGTGCTGTTGCCCGTCCACCCCGCTCCGGAGGACGCCGCCTGCGCGCTGCTGCGGCAAAGCGGTCCGCAAGTGCAATGGTCGCTTTCCGGCTGGGATGGCCGGAATTTCGCCAAGACCATGGTGGCCGGGGCCGCCTTTCCGCGCGATGCGAAGCAGCCGGTCATCCTGCTGCTCACCGGAACCATGAAGGAAGCCGCTCCGGCGGCGTTCTCCTTCGCCGCCGCGCGGGGCAGGCTGCCCGTGCATGTGGACAGCGCCGAAGGTTTTCCATCACTCGCGGAGCAGCGGAAGCAGATCTGTCCGCTCTTGTCTTCCGCGCTTCAGGGGCCCCCATGACGGATCCGGACGGCGAGGACAGAATCCCCACGGGCGGTCTCGGCAGAAGGGCGCTCTGGCTGCTGTTGCCGATGGCGGGCGCGCTGGCGATCGTCGTGCTGGTGGTGTGGGGGCGATTCCGGGAGCCTCCCCCCCCGCCGCCGGAAACCGCGTCCAGACCGCCGGAAACCCTGCCCGAACGCCCCGCGTACGGCGGCCTGCATCCCGGTTTTTCCCTGCCCCGGCTCAAGACCGCGCGGCCGCTCGCCCTGAAACGGCCGGATTTGCTCGATACCATCTCGCTCTCCCGCGAACGCGGTTTGATGCTCAACGGCGAGGTCATCACCTCGGCGAAAATCACCGGCGCCATGGATGTCTCCATGCTGCCCCCCAGCCTCGCCAACCTGGCCGACGGATTGCGCGTGCTGCCGCCGGCGATCCTGGCGGAAGTGGACCGGGATTTTGGCGCAACCGGCGCGTCCCGCGCGGTGGTGCTCGCGTTTGAGCCGGAATACACGTTGCCCGTGCTCAAGCGGGCGGTGGATGATCTGGAGCGCGCGGGCGTGCGTTCCTACGCCCTGGGTCAAATCGTCCAGGACGGCGCATCCCCCGTTCCCACCGCGTTGCCGGCCTTCTGGCTGCTGCGGGACGGCATTCCCTCCACCGCCGCCACCATCGCCGGCGCCTTCCGCGTGTTCCGGTGACCGCGCGGCCCCGCCAATCCTCCGGCGTTCCCGGGTGATGAAACGGTCCGCCCGCATTCCCGCCGGATGCGGGCGCGTTCCCCTTCGCAACCTCCCGGGATATCCAGGACGCGGTTCCCATCTCCACGCCGCATGGCGCCGGGATTGGGGCCGCAAGGGGGAGGCGCAACCACCCCCACAGGAACGGATTGCGGCGCGCCGGCCGCGGTCCGTCTGTCAAGCGGCGCCTGTGATGGCGATCAATTCTCTTTTGCGCCGTGATATGGAAATGTCGCGCCGCGCATCCGGAAAATCGCTGGATAGCGGGAACCCATCTTGTCCGTTCTTCCTTGGATCGCCATGAAAATCGCCATCATCAGCGCCGCCGCCTTCTCCCTGCTGGCCTGTTCCGGCGGAACAAGCGGGATCAATGACGCCGGAACTCCGGCGGATGGCGGCGCTATCGCGGCGGACGCCCATTCTGGAACGGACCTGAACGTCCCGGGCGATGCGGACGGCGGAACCGGCGGCGAAACGGTCCGCCCGGATGACGGCCTGTCCGGATACTGGCTGCTCTATCTGGAGCCCGCCACCTACGCCGTCCATGTGGAGCCGTGGGACGGCTTTTCCTCCGGCGTCGCCGGAATGGATATCCTGCTGCGGATTTCCCAGACCGGAGAGAAGGTGAGGATCACCGCCGCCTGCGATCCCGATGAAGTGTTCGCGGCCGGAATGATCCAGGGCGGAACGCTCACGCTGTTTGATCCGGACATGAAAAAACCGATCAGCGGCGCGCTGAAGGTGGAGCCCAACACCATCACCGGAACCCAGGACACCGGCAGGACCCTGTATGCCCTGACCTGGTCCCGCTTGAAGGACGTGAAATGCACGGACGCCGCGGGCGCGCCAGTGAAACACGCGCCGGAGCAGGCGCTGCAATTCGCCGATGAATGGCTCAACGCGCCCGATGAAAGCCTGACGCCCGGTGAACTCGCGCGGGCCGGCGGCGGCATGAAGAATCTGGAAGCCGCCGCCCGTTTCACCTTGCCCGTCGCAGGCGACGACATGGACTTGGGCGCGGAATCCCAAACCTGCCTGACCGTTGACGGAAAATCCCTCCCCTGCGAGGAAGCCGCCAAGAACCCCGATAGTCTCCTCGTGTCCTCGATGGAGCAGGATTATGTCAACACGAGGGTTCTGGAAAACCGGCCCATTCTGGGCGACTGGCGGGAAATCCATCCGGGCGCGCTGTTGCAGGGAGGTTCATTCGTGAAGGGCGTCTTCAAACCGATCTCCATCGCGCGCGCGGGGGCGGATTTTTCACTCAGGTACTCCAGCAACGGCGCGCGATCCTTCAGCCTGCCGGAGGTCTCCCCGGTGGAACTGAACAAAGCCCTCGCCAATGAGTTCAAGACGAATCCGCCAACCGCGCACAAAACGGAATGGAGAACCTTCCAGACCTGGTCCGCCGGGCATTTGGCCTATGAGGCGGGACTGGATGAACGTTTTGCCGGCGCTGATCCGGCCCGGCTCGATCTCGATACCTCCAGCCGCAAAAACACCTGGGTGCTGCAGGTCACCCGGCATCATTACAGCGTATCCATGAACACGCCCCGCTTCCGGCATTCCGTGTTCAAGGAGGGTGATCAATTCGAGGACCCCGCCAACGAAACCGGCGCGGGCAATCCTCCCCTCTACGTGTCGCGCGTGAACTACGGCGGCAATCTCTTCCTGGCGATGAAAAACAACTTCGATGAATCAACCAGCCGGGACGCCCTGGCCGCGCTGGCGGCGGGTAAACCCGGGAACACCCCGATCCGCGGATCCACCCTGAAGGAAATCGTGGATCAGTCCGGATGGTCCTGGTCGGCCCGCGGATTTCCCGCGCGGGAACTGGAAACAATTTTCAACTCGCCGCCGGCGGACCGGTTCGCCGCCGTTTCCGCCTTTGTCTCGCGCCTGATGAAGCCGGAGCCCGCGGACTGGGCGGCGGCGGAGCCCATCCAGTTCACGCTCAATTACCTGCAGAACCGGATGCCCGCGAGCATGGCGTTCAAGACCCGGTTCAAGGCGATGAACACCACATATTACGGCGGCATGCCGAGTGTGAAGAACGTCAAGGGTTTCTACATGTATATTGACTATCTGGATGACGATCTCCACGTCTACGACATCACCGGAGGGGGCGAAAGACAGATCGCCGTCTATGGCCGCAACTCGCCGGACCTGAAAAAAGACCTGAATATCTCCAGTTGGATGGTTCAAGGAGGCGACACCGTACTCCGTTTCCGCCTGGGGAATGGCGGTTGTTGGGCGACTGGGATCCGGGTTTTCTGGTCGGTGGAGGGGACGTACCGGGAGGCCCGCCGGCGGGAAGACGTGATCACCGAAGGGTCGCGCCGGCTGGCGGAACTGGATGGTTATCTGGGGGTCTCCACCTGCGGATGGCAATATGAAGTGGACCTCGCCTTTCGCTGGAGCGGGAGGACCCAACCGGTTTCCCTCGTCTGGTGGGAGGATCACGTTCGCAATCTGGGCTGGCTGAAATTCTCCCTGACGCCCGTGTTGTTCCACTGACGGCGCGAGCGCGCCCGCCGCGGGCGCTCCACATCATTCCTCGCATCCCACGAAGCCCCGCCGGGCCTGAAGGCCAGGGCGCCGGCATCGCGGCGGGTGATGGAGCAGAAGCCGGGGTTTGAAGAGCGCGGCCGCGGGAATCACAGCGCGGAAAGGCTGTTCACCACGTCGTCCACGTGGCCCTTGACGGAGACCTTGGGCCACGCTTTCAGCACCTTGCCGTCCTTGCCGATGACGAAGGTGCTGCGGATGATCCCCATCACCTTCTTGCCGTACATATTCTTTTCGCCCCAGGCGCCGAACGCCTCGCAGACCTTGCCGTCCTCGTCGCTGAGCAGGGGGAAGTTGAGCCGGTGCTTTTCGATGAATCCGCAATGGGATTTTTGCGAATCGCGGGAGACGCCCACCACCGTGAAGCCCAGCTTGTGAATCTCGTCCAGCCGGTCGCGGAATTCCTGGGCTTCGATGGTGCAGCCGGGCGTGTTGTCCTTGGGATAGAAATAGATGACGGCGCCCTTCTCGCCGGTGAGATCGGCGAAACCGCGTTTCTTCCCGTCCTGATCCGGCGCCTGAAACCTGGGGATTTTTTTTCCGGCTTCCAGCATGGCGTTTTGCTCCGTGAGAAGTTTGCCGCCGCAGTATAGACCGCCGCCTTTCCCCCGCAAGGGACGCCGGGCGAAGGGGCGCGCGGCGTGCTCCGTGCGCGGGGAATAAAAGAAATCGGCTTTCAGCAGTTTCTGGCCGTTCTCCGGCGTGCTTCGCCGGCGGCCAATAAAAACTTCCCGCGCGGCGGTCACGGTGGTGGGGCAACCGGCGCCTGCAATCAGGACCGCGCGCCAGGGGCGCCGGAAAAACAATGGGATTGAGGATGGTGCGGAAGGGGAGACTTGAACTCCCACGGCTCTCGCCACAGGCTTCTGAGACCTGCGTGTCTACCAATTCCACCACTTCCGCACGTGGAAGGCCCCGGAAAGGGAGCCCCCCTTTATAAGAATCCGCGCGCCGGGTCAAGAAGGAAAAGGCGCTCTTTCGCGCGGCGCGTTTTCTGACAAGGATGGTTTGATGACGCCGCCCGCAATCCTGTTTTTACGTTCCAGCCTTCGCAACCCGGGATTGTTCATTCCGGAGCGGAAGGTGTGACCTATCCGGCGCCGCGGGGCTTCATGGGCGGCGCCGTTCCCATGCAAGGGAGCTTTTTCTCCTCGCCACGCTGATATCTTTGAGGGGGTGCGCGGGAGAATATTGTTTGCACATTCCAGTGCATTGATGTCTCTTGACGTGACAGTGCTGTCAGGAGCGGCGGGGGTGGGGGCGGAGCATGAGCCTGAGCATCCCGGTTTTGATTTGAAAATCAACCACTTTCCCAAAACCAATAGTTGGCCCGGTTTTTGCTTAATGGAATGGGTGCATCCGGGGTCCGTCTCCGGAGGGGATTGAATCCGCCGGTCAGGGTAACTTGACAGGATGTGATTGGGTCTCTACACTGCCCGCGCCTCAAACAAGGTGCGTCCGCAGTCACCACTTCCGGTTCTGGAAGGCAGGCCGTGGATGCTGTCCGATAACCCGCAAGCTTCACCATCTTCAGGAGGATGCATGTTCAAGAAGCTTCTCAAGGGCGTGACCGCCGCCGGTCTTGGTGTCGTGGCCGTTTCGGCCTGCTCCACCACGAACGACGTGCAGCCGGCCCCCGTTACGGTTACGCCGACCCCGGCGCAGCCCATCACTGTCACGCCGTCCACCGCTTCCGGTACGGCGATCGTGGTGCCGCCCCCGACCACCAACAACACGACCATCACGGTTGAGCCGCAGAGCACCAACAACTACGTGGACAAGAACGGCGAGTTCAAGCCGGTCGGCCACGTGCAGGGCGCTGTCATTGACGCCATCACCGCGCAGCCCATCGAAGGCGCGATTGTGGTGTTGAACGCCGCCGGCAAGGCCACCTCGGTGACCACCGCCAAGGACGGCACCTTCGGCTTCGCGGGTATTCCGGCGACCAAGAACGGCGGCAAATTCGCCGTCGCGGGCGCCTACGCGATCACCGTCGAGATTCCGGAAGGCAAGGGCTACCGCCGCTTCACCCGCGCGCAGGGCGCCCTGTACTTCAACGACCTCGGCGACGGCACCGCCGGCACCGGCACCCAGGCCGCTGGCGATGGCGATCCCAACAACAGCACCCCTGTTCATCACCTGACCTCGGAGCCCGTGTGGGTGCCCGTGTTCAAGGTGGACGGCGTGGTGTCCGGAACCGCGTTTGACTCCGTGTTCGTGGGCTCCGCCCCGCAGCCGGTCGAACTGGGCCTGTTCTACAACGGCTCGGCGGTCTCCTTCTCCTCGAACCCCGGCGGCTCAAGCACCGGCGGCTTCCTGCCGTTCGAGAATGGCATGCTGGCCGCGACGGTCACCACCGGCGCCGACGGCAAGTTCACCTTCCCGGCGGTTGAGTCCGGCGTGAGGTACAAGCTGCGCCCGACCGATCCGCAGATGATCATCGTGGACGTGAACGGCGCCCAGCAGGCCGCTGGTCTGGATGTGACCGTGCAGCCCGGCAAGCCGACCAAGATCGCCGACTTCGCGCTGTTCCGCCAGAAGATCGTTGATCCGGACGTGCCGTTCATCACCGAGTCCAGCCCGGCTGACGTGGCCGTGCTTCCGAAGGCCGGCGCCACTGGCGTGAAGGTCACCTTCAAGTTCAACGAGAAGATGGACACCAAACGCGACGCCAACCGCGCCGTGTCGAAGTTCATCCTCGTGTCCGGCCGCAACAACTCGACCCAGAACTGCCTGAACGTGGATTACACCGCGAAGTGGGCGGACGACACCACGCTGGAAGTCACCCCCCGCGGCGGCAACCTGCAGCCCGGCTACGACTACCGCGTGGACCTGAACAATGCGTTCCTGGCCGACGCCAACGGCAAGCTGCGTACGGGCGTCAAGGTGCGTGAATCCAACAACACCGACGACGCGATCGCGGTCAACCAGGTGGACTCCAACTCCAAGATTGGCGGTCTGGCTGGCAACTGCGTCCGCGGCGTGGGCGCCAAGGACACCCTGTTCTTCTCGATCTCCGAGGACGAGCGGGAGATTCCGCTGGTGCAGCTCAAGCAGGAAGACCTGACCGCCGACTCCACCGGCGACGCGGTCGAGACTTCCGCCGACGGCTACCGCCGCCGCCGCCAGTCTGGTTACTACACCCACAACACCGCCGATGCGGCGTATGTGTACTGGGATGTGACCAGCACCACCGGCGTCAGCCCGTACGCCAACGTGTCTGGCTGGGCCGTTTACGCCCGTCAGCGCAAGGGCGCCCTCGCCGTCAACCTGACCCCGACCTCTGGCGCCTGCGCCGGCGCGACCCTCAGCGGCACCCCGCTGTTCGCTGAGCGCACCAGCCTGTCGGTCAAGGTTGACACCGTGAACAAGGCCCTCCAGTGCGCCACCCAGGGCGGCGACCCCGCGTTCCCGACCTGGAATCCGGCCAACTTCTCGAACAACCTGACCTTTGACATCGGCATCTTCCCGGTCAACAAGAACGGCGAGATCACGACGTCCATCGAGAACGACGCCAACTGGATCACCGTTCGCGACAACACCCCGCCCCGCCTGAAGAAGGTCAACACCTCCGTGGTTGTTGAGTGGCCGAAGCCTGGCGACGCCAACCGCACCGCCAAGGCCAACGACTACGACTTCTACGGCACGGGCGCGTTCGTGGGCGGCGGAACCAAGGCCGACCAGGCGGGAGTCTCCACCCACATGACCTTCCCGGCCACCGATCGCGCTGAAAGCGAGCCGACTGGCATGAAGGTCGCCAACTTCGGCGAAGGCATCTTCACGATCGCCCTGACCGAGCCGGTGTTGTCGTCCTCCGTCACCACCGCCAACGTCAAGCTGGTGTCCGGCACCCTGCAGGTCATCGGCCAGACCGGCGACCCTAACTCGGGCGCCAACGCGGCCGAGACCGAAGCCGACGCCACCATCGTGGCGGCCATGCCGTTCGCTCCGGGCGGCAAGATCTCCGGCGGGGCCGAGCTGATTGGCACTGCCCAGGCTGTGTCGATCAAGGTCAACAACATGTACCTGCTCGATACCGGCGACAAGTTCGTCATCAACAACCTGCAGGACGCCGCGAGCAACAAGCCCGCGACCGACGCCTTCATGGTTGAACTGGTTGACGACGTGCCTCCGGGCATCCAGAAGGTCGAAATTGACGGCGCCACCAACAAGCTGACGGTGACCTTCACCGAAAAGCTGAAGTACGACTCCGCCAAGGACGGCCGCGACACCACCAACAACAAGGTCACCGGCAACCTGTGGTACAACAAGTTCGACCTGTCGAGCCTGTTCCCCGCTGGTTTCCCGACCGCCGCGCTGTTGGCCAACTCGGGTCTCGGTGGTCCGACCATCCTGAAGGATGTCACTCACTCCTATGTGGGCGGCGTTTCGCAGGTGGTGATGACCTTCGACGACGTGTCCTGGTTCAAGAACGACGGCAGGCTGCAGGCCGGCACCAACAACACCATGGGCAATCTCGACGGCAAGTTCTGTGACGTCGAAGCCCGCGGCACCTCTGGCACGACCAACTGCCTGGGTGGCGCTGGCAACAAGATTGACATGGGTGATGGCGATGACTCCGGCTCCCGCCACCCGCTCACCTACTTCCTCTACAAGGACTTCACGGACCTCAAGGGAGCGTATGTGAACGGCACTGGCAAGGACGCCACCCAGAACGCACTGAAGGACAAGGTCGGTCCCCGCCTGTCCAACGTGCTGGCGCACCGCAAGGAAAGCGCCACGGGCATCGTCGCCGCCAACAACACCGGCAACATCGCCAACGCGGCCTCCTTCACCTTCACCCTGCGCGTGTGCACCACGGAACGCGCCTGCGGTGCGGATGCGGATTGCGCTGCGGGTTCCGAGGCCACCCAGACGGATACGCTCATGAATCCGGACAAGTGGTCGTTCACCTTCAACAAGCTGGGCGCTGACTTCGCCTGGGGTGGTTCCGGCGCCAACGCCGACGCCGCCGCTGCTGCTGGTGACCTGACCCGCGGAGCCGTCACGGTGGCCTACAACGCCGCTGGTCATGGTAATGGCTTCTGCAATGACCGCCAGTACTACCAGATCAGCGTGCCTGTGACCAACGCCTCTGGCGCGAACAACGCATTCGGCATCGCCACCATGGTGGCTTCGTCGGACGCCAAGGACGACCAGGGCAACCAGGCCGGCGTGATGCGTACCTACGAGTACCAGCTCTCGAACATTCCGGACGATCCGACCCCGACTCAGCCGGGCTTCGTGCGCAAGTAATCGTCAAGTCTGTTCCACGCAAAAACCCCCGCCCCTTGGCGGGGGTTTTTGTTTTGACCGCCGCCGGTTATTTTCCGGCTGGCGCGGAACATATCAGCCCGCGGGGGCGTATCTTCCCGCGGGATAAACGGAAATGGTCATTTCATGAGCGAACGCTGGGCTGTTTTCGGCGGGGTGTATTCGAACCACGTGGCGCTGGCGGCGCTGCTGGAAGACGCGGCCCGGCGCGGGGCCGGACGGCTGGTCTGCCTTGGCGATATCGGGGCGTTCGGACCATATCCGGACCTCTCCTGCGAATTGCTGCGCGATTCCGGCGCCCTGGTCATCCAGGGCAATTACGATGACTCGGTGGGCAGGGGCCTGCCCGATTGCCAGTGCGGCTACACGGACCCCCGCGACAACCATTTCGCCCGCCTGAGCTACGCTTATACCCTCGCCCGCACCAGTGAAACCCATCGCGCCTGGATGCGCACGCTGCCTCCCATGCAGCGCCTGGAGGTCAACGGCCGCCATGTGTTGATGGTCCACGGTTCGCCGCGCCGGCAGAACGAGTTTTTGTGGGAATCCGCCACGCCGGATGGCTTCCTCGTCCACCTGCTGGACGCCTGGCGGGCCGGCGTGCTGCTCTGCACGCATACCGGCCTTCATTGGGGCAGGCGGCTGCCCGGCGGCCGTTGTGTCATCAATGTGGGGGCGATCGGGCGTCCCGCCAACGATGGCCGCACCTGCGTGTGGTACGCGATGGTGGATTTTTCCGGTCCGGAAACCCGTTGGGAGTTCATTCCGCTCGACTATGACTGGCCCCGGCTGGTCCACGGCATGCGCGCGGATGGTCTGCCGGAGGAATTTGTCCAGACCATCGAAACCGGCTGGTGGACCACCTGCCTGGAAATCCTGCCCATCCGTGAACGCATGGCTGGAAGGTATTGAGTCCCCCGGCATTCCCGCCGGGCCATGCACGCATGGTTTGCTCATGGACAAATCTTCCAGGCGGCGGGGGATGGAGCGTCCGCTGCGTTTTGCAACCGGATGTTGCATTTTGCACGGGGATTTCCGGGTCCGGAGAAGCTGGAATTGAGATTCTCCGGCATAATCAGTCACTTGTGAATCCTGCGCCGTTGGCATGGGGGTTGCTTTGCATTCACCGTGCTGGAAAGACCCTGCATCCCGGGATCGCGCAAGCTGGCGCTGGCCGCCGCATTCGCATCCCCTCTGTCGTGGCTGGCGGCCGGCATGGCGGGGGGCGCGATCACGCAACCGCCGTTCATCCACGGCGGCGGTTCCGTGCTTGCCGTGCTGGCGGTCTGCGCCGCGCTCGCCTTGTTGCTGCCGCGCGGCTGGATGGCCGCCGCCGCGCTGCTGCTCACCGGATGGGCGGCGGGCGATGCGCTGGTGTTCGCGCGGGAGGAGTCCATCGCGCGGCAGCAACACCTGCTGGCGGAGCAGGGCGAACGGTTCTTCCTGCACGCCTGCGCGGTGGTGCGCCGCATCAAGACCTTCGGCGCCGGCGGCGCGGGGATGGATCAGGCGGATGTTGCGATCCCCGGCGGCGTTTCCGTCCTGATCCGGCGGCATGAACGGAACCCGCGCCCCGGTCCGGTCCGCCGCGTGTCGCTTCCGGAGGAACTGGCGTGGCGGCAACCGGCGCCGGCGAAACTGGGGTTGTCCCCCGGAGACATGGTTTGCGGGCCCTTCCGGCTGGCGGCCCCGGAACCCGCGCTGAACCCCGGCAACGGCGATGGGCGGCTGTCGTTGCTGGCGCGGGGAATGGCCTGGCGCGGCGCGCGGCGCGGGTGGGAGGAGTGGCGCATCCACCGCCGGGCGATCAGCGGCGGCTGGATGATCTGGCTGCGGAATCTGGACGAATCCCGCAGGGGGTTTCAGCGGCGGCTGGATGAAACGCCGGGCGGCGGCGTGCTGGCGGCGTTGACCCTGGGCGACATGGGCCGTTTGGACGCCCTGGAGAGGGAATCCTACGCCGCCACCGGGCTGATTCATCTGCTTTCCGTCAGCGGCATGCACATCACCCTGCTGCATGGCGGGGTGGTCTGGCTGCTGCGATTTCTGATCGCGCTGGCGCTGCGCGGGCGCCGTGCTGCCGGCGATCCCGCCGCCCTGGCGATGCTGCTGTCGCTGGCCGCGTTGCCCGTGTGGCAGCTTGCCGCCGGAGGGGGCGCTCCGATCCAGCGCGCGGTGGTGCAGGCGCTGTGCCTGACCCTGGTGCGCGGCCATCGCGGGGCGTCCCTCTCCATCCATGGCCTGGCGCTGGCGGCGGTGGTGGAAATGCTGGTTCATCCCCACGCCGCGCGGACGGCGTCCTTCCAGTTGTCGTACGCGGCCACCCTGATTCTGCTGACGGCGGGCCGCGATATTTCCGCCGCCTGCGCCGGCCTGGGCCTGCGTCATCTAGTGTTTGGGCGGATTGCCGGAGGGGCGGCCGCGCCGTGCGCCATCACCGTATTGCTGGCGCCGCTGGTGTTGCTCCACACCGGGCGATCGCCCCTGGCCGGCGCCCTCTTCGCCGCCCCCGCCGGTCTGTTGTGCGGGGCGGCCCTGGTTCCGTCATGGCTGGCGTTCGCCCTGGATGGCTTGGCGCCCCAGGGGTCCGGCGTCCTGCTGCACGCGGCCTCCTTCTTCGTATTCGCCATGCAATCGCTGATCGATCTGGCGGGAAGCGGCGGGATGGCGATGGACGCCGCGGCGCTGGCCGCCGCCGGAACCGCGATCTCCGCCGTGGCCTGGAAGGCGTGGAAAAGCCATCCGGCGGCGGTGGGGATGTTGAGCCTGCCGGCGCTGGCGGCGCTGCTGCTGGCGGTGGGCGGTTTGCGTCCGCCGCCCGTGCTGGAAATCTTCCACCTGGCGGTGGGACAAGGCGACGCCGCCGTCCTGCGGTTTGGAAACGGCGAGGTCTGGATGATTGACGCGGGCGGCTCCCCCGGAGCGGGTCCGTATCATGTGCTTCCATTCCTGCGCCACGCGGGAGTGAAGCGCTTGGATCGCATCTGGATCACCCACGCTGATCGCGACCACTGGGAGTCGCTGGAGGCCATCGCGGACGCCTTGCCCATCGGAGCGGTCCACGTCAACCGGAGTTCGCTGGAGCACCATCCGCTGCGGCGGGTGCTGGGGGGGATTCAGCGGGCGGGCGGGCGCATCGAAACCGTGGATCAGGCGCAATGGCGGGTCATGGCGGGTCCCGTGCGGGCCTTGGTGCTGAATCTCGACGCCATCGGAACGCGCGGGGCGAAACCGCCGGACAATGATCGCGGCCTCGTGCTGCGGCTGGATTGGGGGAGCCGCTGCGCCCTGTTCAGCGGCGATGCATCCGCCCGCGCGGAATGGCTGTGGACGCGGGTTTTCTCCCGCCCCTGCGAGCACTGGCTGGTTTCGCACCATGGGTCGCGCCACGGCGCATCGCCGCGCACCCTGGAGATCGTGCGGCCGCGCCGCGCGGTGATTTCGGCGGGGCGGGATAATCCTTACGGACATCCGCATCCCGCCGTGCTGCGGCGTCTGCGCCGGATCGGCGCCTACATTCACCTGACCCACCGCGACGGCATGGCGCCGGTGGTTTGGTGATCGCCCCGCTCCGGCATGCCGGGAGAGGCGGGCCGCCCCCTGGATCGCATCCGGTGAATGGATTGCACGGCCGCCCGTGAACCACGCACGCATCGCTTGACGGGAAACCTCTCTCCTCACGATCGCCTGCCGCGAACCCGCCTCCGGCGCGAAGGAGGGTATCCCCGCGGAGTTCAGGGAGAGACTGGGGAAATCCACTCCCGCCTGAAACGGGCCTATTCAACGATGCGGCCGCCGGAAAGCCGGATCACCCGCGTGGCCCCGCGCAGGGAGGACTCCCGGTGCGCGATGATCAGGGTCGCGCGGCCCTTCATCAACTCGGCCAGGGCCTGCTGGATTTGTTCTTCCGATTCCGCGTCCACGCTGGATGTGGCTTCATCCAGAATCAGGATGGGGGCGTTGCGCAGCATGGCGCGCGCGATGGCGATGCGCTGGCGCTGGCCTCCCGACAGGCGGAGCCCGCGTTCGCCCACGATGGTGTCATATCCTTCCGGCAGCCGGGCGGCGAACTCGTCCACGCGGGCTCGCCGGGCCGCCTCGCGCAATTGGGCTTCCGTGGCGCCGGGCTCGCCCAGGCGGATATTCTCCGCGATGCTGGCGTGGAACAGAAAGGGTTCCTGCGGAACCACGGCCGCCAGCGCGCGCAGCGAGGCGTCCGTCAGGTCCGCGAGGGAAACGCCGTCAATGGTGATATCGCCCTGATCCGGTTCGATCATGCGGCAGATCAGCCGCGCGATGGTGGTTTTGCCGGCGCCGGATTCTCCCGTCAGCGCCAGGATTTCCCCCGGACGCAGTTCGAAATCAATGTCCCGCAGCACCGGTTCGCGCTGGTAGCTGTAACCCACGCCGGCGAACCGCACCGCCTCGCGGAACTCCGTCAGTTCGCGGTTGCGCGCGCCGCGCGGGGGGATCACCGGCGTGTCGAGAAATTCAAACACGCGCGCCGCCCCCGCCATGCCGGCCGCCAGGAAATGATTGACCTTCGACAGCCCCTTGACCGGCTGGTAGAGCAGCAGCACCGTCGCCAGGAAGGAAATCAGGTGCGCGGATCGCCCGGGATCCGCGGCCGCCTGTCCGGCCACCCGGTGCAACACCAGCGCGACTCCCGTCACGCCGAGAAATTCCATCAGCGGCGTGGAGGCGGCCTTGATCACGAATCCCTTGCGCATCGCCTGGAGGTGGGACTGGTTGGCCCGCTCGAAGCGCTCGCGCGACCATTCCGTCAAGCCCCAGGACTGAATCAGCGGCAGGGCCGCGAGGGTTTCATTGACGGCGTCCGCCGCCGCCGCGATGGATTCGTTTCCGCCGCGCGCCAGCCCCCGCAGGCGCCGGGTGAAGCGCGAGATCAACAGCGCCGCCACCGGCAACAGCACGAACGCCGCCAGCGAGAGCCGCCAGTCCATGCAGAAGGCCAGCACAATCAACACCAGCACCTGCAACCCGTCGCGCAGCAGCGAGGACAACGCCGTGGTCACCGCCTGCTCCACGTGCTGCAGGTCGGTGGTGAAACGGGAAAGCACATCTCCGGTGCGCGCGCCGCTCTGCCAGTTCAGCCCCTGCTCCAGCAACTTGCCGTAGAGGGCGGAACGCAACTCCGCCACCACGCGGGACCCCGCGGAGTTCATCCAGAAAAACTGGCCGAAATAGGCGGCGCCCTTCACGGCGCCGATTCCCGCCACCAGCCAGGGAAGGGCGGCCAGCGCGCGGTCGCGATCCCATTCCGCAGGGTCCAGGACAGCGGACAGCCCCAGCATGCGGTCTCCCGCGGACCATTCACCGGTCAGCAGAAAACGCAGCAGCGGCCCGGTCATCCAGCCGTACAGGCCCGTGGTCAGCGCCAGCACCAGCATGCACAGCAGGGCCAGCGCCATCTCGCCCCGGTGGGGTCTCAGCGCGCGCAACAACCGCCGGTATGCGGGGGAAAACATCATGCAGGCGGAGAATGGAAAAGACCGGGCGGCGGCGCAAGCCTTTTCTGTCATCGCTTCACCTTTTCCCCGGTTCGCGGATTCGCTGCCTGCGCGGCAGCCGGTAGCCAGACGAACCGGACCGGCATCTCCGCGACCATCCCCCATCCCCCACCACCCTGCTCTCAACAACGGGCGTTTTTTTTTCCCGCCCGCTTTCGCTTGCTATTTGGTTGTCAAAGATCTTCCGCGGGATCGCCCGGGATTTTTTTCGCCCGCACCGGGTTCGCACGCGCACGCTCATCCACGCGCGCGCGCTTCATTCCAGCCGCTGTATGCGCCATCCTTTCAAGCGCGCTTCTCTTCACGATCACGGTGGATTCCCTCCATCGCGCTTCAACCTCTCGATCACACTTCAACCTCGCGATCGCGCATCTTCCCGCCATTGCATATCGCGAAGCACATCCCGCAGCGTGAGAGCGGAGCAGATAAAAATCCTCCAGGGCGATCCTTGCACGCGCCGCGCGGATGCGGCGCTCAGGCCATCGCCGGCGTGTATCCCGCGCGCGGCCCGATCATGAATTCCAGCGCGCGCAACTGCGGCCCCAGCCCGATCTCCTCCGCGATCATCCGCCACGGAATCGCCGGGCGCGTCTCCCGCGATTTCCGTGGCTTCGCCTTTTGCACATCCGGCGCCCACGCCGCGCGCCGCATCACGAACTCCGGAAACACCGCCGCGAGCGGAATTTTTTTCTGGCGCGCGTGCGCGATGGCGTCGGTCATCATCTTCACCTCGCGCGTGGTCAGCTTCTTTTCGGCCGCGTAGCAGACCATTTTCACGCGGTCGTTGTGGCGCTCCATCCGCGAAATATACAGGTGCTGCAACAGGCCGAGCCGTTCGCGCGGCCCCTCCGGCATCTCGCGGAAATGCTTGTAAATGGCCACCGCGCGCCGGATCAGCCCCCAGCGCATGCCGAGAATCGGATGCTCCACGAACGCGCTCCGCCCGAAGAGCGACGCGCGCG
>JAJVIH010000045.1 GCA_022072125.1 Myxococcota bacterium
GAGCCATTTCCCAGGGAAAATTACTTCTTGCAGTAGTCCGCGCGGGGGCCGGTGCGGGTTCGCAGGGTCTCTTTCAGGCGATCATCCGCGGGATCAACCTGCGCCTGATAATATGTCTGCCGGTTGAAGACCTTTTCCGGTTGATGAACCGTCACTTTCGCGTCATTGAGCAGGCGGTCCCCCACGCTTTTGACGAATCCAACGGTTTTGTCCGGAGCCCAGTCGTTGACCACCGCTTTCTTTGAAACCGTGAAGTCGTTTCCGCCGCCGTGCGGATTCGGGTCGGGGCAGGGCTTCAGGCAGACGGTTCCCTCCCGCGCTTCATAAATGTTGTTCTCGCTCAGGAACTGGGCGTCATCTATTGAAGCGGCGCCGTATTCGTACCAGTGCTGGTGCCAGTTGTTGAAAAAGTCGGCCAGTCCATAGGCGAACTGCGGCGCCCGGCGGGTGATTTTCTCGAACCAGTTGTGATGGTAGGTGATGCGCATTCCCGGCGACGCCTTGTCGTCGGTAGTCTTGGTATGCAGCATCAATTTGGTGTGATCGTGAAAATGGTTCCAGGAAATGGTGATGTTGCTGCCCCCGCGCACATCAATCAGTCCATCACCGGCGTGATGGAGGTCCAGGTGGTGGAACCAGATGTTGCGGGTGGGGTAGTCCTCCGGATTGGGGCCGCCCGTGCTGCGCAGGCTGAACAGGTCCCCCACATTGTCCTTTGGATCGATGAATGACGCCTCGAAATCGCTGAAGATCAGGTTCCGGGTTCCCGGATCGATTTTGAACTGTGCGTTCCGGACGTGGATTTTCCTGCCCCGGCCATCCACGGTCTTGTTGGATTTGATGGAGATGGGCTTGTCGAAATTGATCCGGATTTCTCCTTCGGCATCAAAGACGATCCACCAGGGCTCGCTGCTTTCGAGGGCGTCGCGGAGCGTTCCCTTGCCGCTGTCGCCAAGAGAGGAGACCCGGTAGATTTTGCCCGGATCCCCGCCGGTGGTGTTGCGTCCGAAACCAACCCGCTCCGCCAGCAAGGTCGAGGCCTTGAAAGGGTATTTGGAACAATCCTCGTTTTCACCCGGAGGAGCGCCGCATTGTCCGGTGTTGCACTGTTGTCCGGCGGGGCATGAGCCGCAACTCCCGCCGCAGCCGTCCGCCCCGCAAACCTTCCCTACACAGGAGGGTTTGCAGGTTCCGGAGGGCGCACATTCACAATAATCCGAACCGTGTCCCGTTGGGGGATCGCAGGACAGTTCCGGCCGGGTGGTGTCCTTGGCGCAGGCGTTGTCCTGGTTTTCGAAAACCCGGGCACATTTTAATCCAGCGGCGGCGCAGACGGCCTGGCAGCCAGCCTTGTCCGTGAATACCACGCCGCAGAACCCCGGACGCCGTTCACAAACCTGCCATGCCGGGTTCTTGTCCAATGGGCCGCAGGAGTCGCCCAGCGACGCATCGGGCGTGGCGGAGTCCGGCGGACCCGCGTCCTGGGGCTGGGCGTCGGGCGTGGCGCTATCCGGCTGAGTCAAATCGGAGGACGTGGAGGCGTCCGTTGGCGCGTCCCCGGACCCGGTATCCGCCGGGGAAATGTCTTCCGGGCTGGCGTCTCCGGAACCCGGCTCATCCGGCTGGGAATCGGAAATCTCCGTATCCCCGGCGTTCATTCCGTCATCTGCCGGGGAGGCGCCGTCATGCGCGCCATCGGTTGGCGATGGGGCAGCGTCCTGAGGAGGAGCGACATCCAGGTTTGAGGGAGGAATCTCTCCGGCTGAGCCGTCTTTTCCAGCTTTGGACGTGGCGCCATCGGCGCGGGAAGTATCCGGGCTGGCGGATTCCCCAGAGCAGGACCACGATGCGATCGGGATCAACATCAATAAAAACAAGGCTGTTGACTGACGCACGGCCCCTCCTGACGGTGATAGGGCTTTCAATCCTATTGGGGAAGGTTTTGTGGGTCAATGGGTTCCATCCAGGCGGGGGGTTGAATTTTCGCCCCCAGTTGTGGTTGAGTACCGCCGTTCCCAAACGGACCACTTCTGGTGAACCCGCGAAAGTGGGCGGCATCTACACAAGGCAAGGGATTTCCATGGCCACTATCTGTAACGAATGCGGATACAAAAACCCGGAAACCGCCCGCATCTGCGAAAGCTGCGGGGCTGAATTGCCCAAATCCGTTGCGGAGGATGTGGATGAGAAGTCCGCGACCAGCAAGGCCTCCATTGGCATGTGGATATTCATTGTGCTGCTGGTGGCGGGCGGAGTCTCTCTGTTTGTTTTGGATTCTCAGGTCAATCCCAAGGTGGTGATTGATACCGTGGACGATGCTCCGCGGCCTGCCTCGATGATGAACCCGGACACCATCGAGACCCACAAACCCCAAATGGGATACCGGGAAGAAACCCAGATTCAGGACACCACGGTCACTCCTGAACCGGCTGTGGAACCGCCTACCGAGGGGAAATAACCGGGAGCGGGTCATTCCGGGATTTTTTTCCTATTGTGATTGACCCGGACGGATCCTGGAAAAAACGGCTGTGATTTCAGCCTGAATGTGGAGCCGGGAGATTTGACGGCCCACGATATCCGTCATCGTCCCCAGGCGTGGCCCCGTTATGATTGTAACCAGTTTCCGTGGGGAAGAGCCTCGATGGGTTCAATCCGGGGCGGCCAATCAACATTCTCCGGAGCTTCAACGGGGAGTTCCTTGTCCGCCAGCGGGGGGTAGGGTAAACTGTTATCCCAAGTTGGGTGCATGGTCCTACCGGGGTACTCCCGTTCAGCGGAGCATTGTCATGAACCGAAAGTTTTTCACAGGCCTGATGACCTGCGCGGCGCTGTTCCTGCCGGGTTCGGCGGCTTTCGCCCAAGGCGCGGAATGCGCCCCGCCCAACGTCATGATTGTGCTGGATCGTTCCGGTTCCATGAACGAGGCGAATAAATGGAACCTGGCGCGCAACGCCATCCAGCAGGCGCTCTCGCAGAATTCGACCAAGGCCAATTGGGGATTGATTGTCTTTCCGGGACCGCCGAAGGTGTCGAAAAGCTGTTTTCTATTTGTTTGCACTGAAAACAAGGACTACTGCGTCAATCCCACGCTGAATGTGCCGATTGGTCCCAACAATGCGGGCCCCATTCTCAATGCTCTGAACAGCACCGGTCCGGAAGGCAACACCCCCCTCGCCATCGCGTTGAATTACGCCGGAACCAATGGCGGGTTGACCGATCCCTCGCGCCGCAATTTCGTGCTGGTGATTTCCGATGGCGGCGACACCTGCAACGGCAGCGAACAGGGCGGAAGAAACGCCTCTGTCCAGGCGGTGCGGAACCTGAAAAACCTCAATATCAGCACCTTTGTGGTCGGGTTTGGCGCCGGTGTGGACCCCACCGCGCTGGATCAAATGGCCACCGAGGGCCGGCTGCCGCGCGCGGGCAATCCCCGCTACTACCAGGCGGATAACCAGGCGGAGTTGACCAGCGCCCTGAACACCTTCATCAACCAGATCGCTGGTGAAATTTGCGACGGCAAGGACAACGACTGCGACGGCCAGATTGACGAGGATCTGTTCCAGGACTGCTCCAACAAATGCGGACCTGGTTCGCAGAAATGCAATACGGGAACCTGGAGCGAATGCACCGCCCCCAAGCCCCAGCCCGAAGTCTGTGACGACAAGGACAACGACTGCGACGGCGTCGCCGACAACGGCGTCAAAAACGCCTGTGGAAAATGCGGCCCCGTGCCTGACGAGGTTTGCGATGGCGCCGACAACAACTGCAACGGGCAGGTGGACGAAGGCGTGCTCAACGCCTGTGGAAAATGCGGTCCTACCCCCGATGAAGTCTGCGACGGAGCGGACAACAACTGCGACGGACAGGTGGATGAAGGTCTGGATGTGGGCAAGGAATGCAAGTCCACGCTGCAGGGCGTCTGCGCCGCCGGCGTGATCACCTGTGAAAACGGCGCGGCCGTCTGCAAATCGAATGTACAGCCTTCTCCCGAGGCCTGTGACGGCATTGACAATGACTGCGATGGAACCGTGGACAATATCCCCGCCACCGGCGGAGCATGCGCGACCGGACTGCCGGGGGTATGCGCCAAGGGCAATATGGGGTGTGTGTCCGGCGTGGATGGATGCGTGCCCGCCGTCAAGCCCACCAGTGAAATCTGCGATGGCCTCGACAACAACTGCGATGGCAAGGTGGATGAAAACCTGCGCAACGCTTGCGGTCAATGCGGTCCGCTGCCCCAGGAAGTCTGCGATGGCAAGGACAACGATTGCAACGGCGCCGCCGACGACAACGCCCCCTGTCCGCCGGGCCGTCAGTGTGTGATGGGCGAATGCGTGCGCAAATGTGCGGCTGGCGAGTGCCCCGTGGGTCAGGTCTGCAGGGAGTCAGGCGGCGACAAATTCTGCGTCAGCCCCTGCGCCGGCGTGCAATGTCCCGCCGGCCAAAGCTGTGAAAACGGCCAGTGCAAGGACCCCTGCGTCGGCGTGAGCTGCCCCGGCGGTCAGGCCTGCAAGGGCGGGCGCTGCGTGGCCGACAATTGCTACGAGAAGGGATGCCCCGAAGGGCAGGCGTGCCGCAACGGCGCCTGCGCCGCCGACCCTTGCCAGACAGTGAAATGCGCCGCCGGTCAGTTCTGCCGCAATGGCGCCTGCGTCAATTCGTGTGCGGGCGTCTCATGCCCCTCGGGCGAGACCTGCAAGGATGGCAAATGCGCCGCCGATCCCTGCGCGGCCTGCGAGGCGGGAATGGTATGCGCCGAGGGGCAATGCCGGAAGTCCGAAGGTTGTACATCCTGCGCGATCGGACAGATATGCGTCGAGGGAAGCTGCGTGGATTCCCCCTGCCTGAACGTCAAATGCCCGTTTGATCAGGAATGCGTGGATGGTGAATGCCGCTTCCAGGTGAGCACCGAGCCGCCGAAGGAATGCGACGCGGCCTCGAAGCCCGCGAACTGCTGCGACGCCGGCAACAAGCCCGCGGCCGCCATTTGCAACGCCGGTTCGTGGAGTTGTCCGGGAGGTCTCACCTGCAAGCCCGATGACGCCAAATGCGAGGGGAATCCCCCCAGCGGCGGCTGCTGCGCGGCGGATGACGGCGCCAAACCGGAAAGCTATCAATGTGACAAGGGGCAGTGGGTGTGCAAGGGCGGGCCATGCAACAACGCCTGCAGCGCCCCGCCTGGGGGCATGAGTTGCTGCAAGGGCGATAGCAACGTGGACCCGGCCTGTGAAAACGGCGAGTGGTTCTGCCCGGATGGTTCGGAGTCTTGCGGCGAAAAGTCCAATGACGGTCAGACCGCGGACGCCGGCTCTGGTCCGCGCCTGGGCGCCGATGCAGGCGCCGCCGCCAACGCCCTGGGCGGCGCCGCCGAAGGCTGCGGATGTTCCGCCGGTGTTCCGGCGGGCGATCACCGGTGGGCCTGGCTGTTCATGACCGCGGTTATGGGGCTGTTGCTGCGCCGCCGCCTGTTCCGTTAACGCAGGACTGAAAGCGGGTCCGATGAAATACTGGGGAAGTCGGCTGGCGGCGGGCGCATGCGCCTCCCTGATGCTGTTGGCATGCGCGCCCGCCTGGTCCGCGGAAGAATGCGAGGAACCCAATCTGCTCATCGTGCTGGACAAATCCGGTTCGATGAATGACGACAACAAGTGGGAGTTGGCGAAGGCCGCCGTCGCCCGCCTGACCCAGGCGTTTGAGTCCAAGGTCCGCTTTGGCTTGATGCTTTTTCCAGACCGGCCCGTGCCCGAATGCTCCAAGGGCAAGGTGTATGTTCCGCCCAAACTCAATGCGAAGGCGGATATCGAAACCGCGCTCTCCCGCAACAAGCCGGGAGGCCAGACCCCCATCTCCGAAACGCTCAATGAAGTCGCCTTGAGCAAAATTCTGGAAGACAAAAGCCGCCGCAATTTCCTGTTGTTCATGACCGATGGCACGGAGACCTGCGCGCCCGATCCGATTCAGGACCCGGTGCGGGCGGTGGAACGGCTGAAGCGGGCGGGAGTCACCACCTATGTCGTGGGTTTTGGCAAGGGCGTGGACCGTCCTCGCGTCATGTCCGACATGGCCAACGCGGGCGGTGCGCCGCGCGCGGGCGACCCGGCCTATTACCAGGCCGACAACGCCGATGATCTCGCCAAGGCCTTCGACAATATCGTCGCCAGCGTGACCAAGGAGGTTTGCGACGGCAAGGACAACGACTGCAACGGCGCGGTGGACGACGGTCTGACCGGTTTCGACAAGGAATGCGAGACCGGCCTGGGGGGGGGATGTTCCCGCGGCCGCACCGTCTGCTCGGGCGGCGTGGAGACCTGCGAGCCCATCACCAGCGGCGAAAAAGAAGCCTGCGACGGCTGGGACAACAACTGTGACGGCAAGGTGGACGAGAACCTGCGCAACGCCTGTGGCGTGTGCGCCGGAAACCCGGTGGAGACCTGCAACGGCCTGGATGACGATTGCGATGGCGTGGCCGACAACAACGCCAAATGCCCCAACGCCGGGGAGCAATGCCTGAACGGCGTGTGCATTCGCCCCTGCCGCGCGGGAGAATGCCCGCGTGACAAGGAATGCAAACCCTACCAGGGGGCCAATTACTGCATTCCCAAATGTGATGGGGTGAAATGTTCCGATGGCGAAGCCTGCGAGGCGCTGACCGGAAAATGCGTTCCGGATCCCTGCCAGGCGGTGAGTTGCGGCGATGGAAAGGCGTGCCGTGCGGGCGCTTGCGCCGAAGTGCAATGCAGCCAGGGGTGCCTGCCTGCCGAATTCTGCAATGGCCAGGGCCGCTGCGTGAAGGACCCCTGCGGCGGCGTTCTGTGCAAGCCCGGTGAAATGTGCCGGGCTGGAAGCTGCATCCCTTCGTGCGGCAATATCGCCTGCAAATTCACGGAGTTCTGCGAGGATGGCGTATGCCAGAACTGCGGCGGCGCCCGTTGCAGGGAGAGCGAGGTCTGCCAGGCGGGCAAATGTGTTCCCGCCAACAACTGCGGCGGATGCAAGACGGGGGAAATCTGCGCCAATGGCGCCTGCGAGCCCGACCCTTGCCTGAAAGTCCGGTGCCCGCGGGAGCAGGTCTGCACGCGCGGACAATGTTTCTTCCCGGTGAAGGAGCCGCCGCCGGTCAACCCGGGCGATGGCGGAAGCGCGGACGCCAAACCCGGGGACAGCGGCGGAGCAAGCGACGGCGCTTCAGGCGGTGATGACAAACCCTCGCCGGGGGAAGACTCCCCGGCTCCGGTGGAATGTTCCTCCGGCGGGGTTCCGCTCTGTTGCGACAACACGGTGGAAGTTGAAGTCGAATGCGTGGAAGGCGAGTGGAAATGCCCGGAGGGCGCCACGGCGCTGAAAGCAGGCGGCTCCTGCGAGGACGCCCCCCCTGCCAGAACCGATGGCGGCAAGGGCGGCGCCGGGGCGGAGAATGAGGTCACCCCCGTCAAGCCGGGTTGTGGTTGCTCGGCGGGTTCTTCCCCCGCCGGGGGCTATTCGCTGGCGATGCTGCTGGCCTTGCTGGTTCCGTTGTTCCGCCGCCGGGCTGCTCTCCGGTGAAACAGCCGGTCATGTTTGATTCGCGGATGAAAAATCGCTTCGCCGTCTGCGGCGCGCTGCTGGTTTGCCTGGTTGCGGCCTGCGAGCCGCGCAAAACCGAGGTGGTGACCATCCCCGCGGCTCCTCCAGCGGCGTTGCCAACTCCAGTGGATTCGAAAAAATTGCCCCTGGTGGGGCCCGCAGAAGCCACCCCCACGGAAAAAATCGCCCCTGCCTGCACGGTCACGGCCCGGGTGGGAACCTTTGTGCTGGGGCTGAAAAAGAAGCAGGTGGACATCCTGGTGGTGGCGGACAATTCGCCATCGGCCAAACCATTGCTGGGGCGTTTCGCATCCTTCGTGGCCGGGGTGGTGGAGCCCATCCGCGGGGTGGAGGGGGTGGACGCCCGGGTGATGGTTGTCGCCGCCGGTCCGGTGCTCTATGGCGACGGCCGGGGCGCGGAGCCGGGCGTGGCTTTGCCGGTTCAGGCCAAATTGCCCTGGATCAATCTCGCCGAGGCGCGCGCGCGCGAAGACCTGTGGGCCCGTTATTTTCCGCCGCTCGCCGATGTGGACAAACGCCATTCCGCCAGCCAGGCCCTTCTGGCGGCGCTGGAACAACATGCGCGGAAAGGCCGGCGCAACGCCGGATTTCACCGCCCCGGGGCCGCGCTGCTGGTGGTCATCCCCGCCATTTTTGATGATCCCCATCCGGCCCCTGAACAGGCGGCGGAGAGACTGCGCAAACTTGCGGGCGGGCCGCTGGAAGTCATCATCGCATCCGGTTTTACCGCGGGACCGATGGCGGAACTCATGCCTGCTGACTGCGGCGCCGGCGGCACGGTCATCCAGTCCGGATACCGCTGGAAACGATTCGCCATCGCCACCGGGGGATCCGTGGCCAACGCCTGCGGCGATGGCAATGAACCGGAACAGTGGATGGCCTTTCCGTGCGCCCAGGTCAAGCCACCAGCGGAGCCGTGAACGGGCGTCCTTGGACTTGAAACCCGTGGTTTGCTAGCAAACCGGAAAAGCAACCGGATTCGCCTGGAGGGAGTCATGGCAGTCAATGTGGAAGCGCATATCACCGGCACCGTGTGGAAGATCGTCAAGAAGGTTGGCGACAAGGTCGGCGAAGGCGAGGAGATCATGATCCTTGAATCCATGAAAATGGAAATGCCCATCGAATCGCCCGCCGCTGGGACCATCACCGAAATCCGTGTGGAGGAAGGCGTTCCCGTCAATGAAGGCGATATTGTTGCGGTTCTTGAATAGCCGCGTCTGGTGAGTCTGCGCATCCTGATCAGCACGGGGGAAACCTCCGGCGACTTGGCCGCCGCGGAGGTGATTTCCGCGCTCCGCCGCTTGCGCCCCGGCATCGAGGTATCCGGAACCGGGGGCCCCGCCTCGCTTGCCGCCGGGTTGAAAACCCTGGGCGGCTCGCCCCCCGGCGTCATGGGGTTCGTCGAGGTTTTCCGCGGCGCCGGGAGCGTGGGCCGCAATTTTTCCGCGTTGCTGCGGGATGTTCTGCCGCACCCTCCATCCGCCGCCCTGCTGGTGGATTTCACCGAATTCAACATGGCGCTGGCGCATCTGCTGCATCGCATGCGCATCCCCCTCTACTGGTTTGTCGCCCCGCAGGCGTGGGCCTGGCGGGAAGGGCGCGTGAAGGACCTGGCCCGCCTGCTGCGCAGGTTGTTCGTGGTGCTGCCCTTCGAGCAGGAGTGGTTCCGCGCGCGCGGAGTCAACGCCAGTTATCACGGCCATCCCGCGGTGGATCGTGTGGAAGCGGCGCGCGCCAGGCTTCCTGCGCGTGATGCTCCGCGAGAACCCATGCTGGCCATCCTGCCGGGCAGCCGGGAGGCGGAAATCCGGCGCGTGGGGCCGGTGATGCGCCGGGCGTGGGAGGGGTTGCGCGCCATCCGCCCCGGAGTGCGCGCCTGTTTGCCCGTGGCCCCCGGCATGGAAGAACCGATCAACCGCTGCTTTGGCGGCGCCGGGGGCGTGGAGTTTGTGAGCACGGGCGCCATGCCGGTGCTGTTGCGCGCCCGCGCGGGGTGGATCACCTCCGGCACGGCGAGTCTGGAGGCGGGGCTGGCTTGCCTGCCCCATGTGTGCGCCTATGCCGCCCATCCGCTGACCATCGCCATCGCCCGCCGGGCCGTGCGGGTCCCGCATATCTCGCTGGTCAACCTGTGCATGGAGCGTTTGGTGATTCCGGAACTGGTCCAGGAATCGCTGGCGCCGGGAGCCTTGATTGATCTGTCGCTTCCCTGGCTCGACGGCGGCGGAGAAGAACTGCGCGGAGAGTTGTCCGGACTCGCCGCCCGGTTTGGCCCGCCCGGCGTGGGCGGCAGGATCGCCGGCGAATTGCTGTCTGATCTTTCCCGTCTGGAGAACGGCGGGTGAGCCATTCCTCACGATGGCGGATGGCCTCGCTCGGGGTGTTGGGCGCCTTGTCGCTGCTGCGCTTCTGGGTGGATTCCCGCATTGGCCTTGGCGATTCCGAAGCCTATTACGCCGCCTGGGCGTTGACCCCCCAGTGGAGCTATTTTGATCATCCGCCGCTGACCGCGTGGATGATCTCGCTCTCGATTTCCCGTCCGCGCGCGCCTTTCATCCTGCTTTTCATCCTGACTGGAATGTTGACGCACCTGTTGGCGGAACGGATTTCCGGCCGTCCGCGCGCCGGTTTTTTCGCCGTGGCGTGGATGCTGGCCATCCCTGCCTTCGTGGTGGGCGGATTCGCCGCCGCGCCGGAGGGGCCGCTGGCGTTTTTCTGGTTGCTGGCCCTGCTCGCGGGCTTGCGATTCGCGGAGCGGGGTCATGCAGGATGGATTGCATTGGCGGGCGCCGCCATGGGCGCCGGTTTCCTCGCCAAATACACCGCGGTTCTGCTCGCGCCGCTGCTGGCGGCCCTGATTTTCCGGAACGCCGCCGCCGGCCGCCGCCGGTTGCTGCTGGCGTTGCTGCTGCTGAGCGCCGCGCCCTTCGCCGCGCCGGTGCTGATATGGAATCTTCAGAACGGCTGGGCTTCCGTGCGTTACCATGTGCTGGAACGCCAGGGCGGGTTTGGATTGTCTCCGCTCAACCCCGTCAAATTCGCGGGCGGGCAGGCGGCCTATTATGGCGCCGGGATTTTCCTGTTGCTCGCCTGGTGGCGGAGCCCCGCCATCCGGCATGAATCCACCGCCCCGGAACCGCTGGAAACGGCTGGCGCCAGAAGGTTCTGGTCCGGCGCGGTGAAACTTCCGCTGATCTTTTTTGCGGTGTTGGGGCTGCTGATGCCGCGCGCCGAGCCCCATTGGACCGCCGTGGCCTGGCTGCCCTTGTGCGCGTGGGCTGGAACTGGATCGGATCTCCCGGGTTTGCGGGAATGGGCGAGGGCCGGCCTGCGCCGCGCGGCCCTGATTGCGGCGGCGCTGACGGTTTTGCTGCTGGTTCCGCTGTTGCACCTGCACGTGCTGACAGCCTGGGGCGCGCGCCTGCCGCCCGCGGCGGCGTATCAGCCCAAATGGGATATCGCCAACGAACTGCGCGGCTGGGACTCCGTGATCGCCATGGTTCCGGACGCGGCGCGGTTGTCCGCGCGTGCGGGAAAACCCATGCTCGCGGGTTCGTATCATTACGCCATATGCGGCCAACTCGCCTGGGGATTGCGCGGCGATATGAACGTGGTCTGCCCGAACAACCGCCGCGACGCCTTCGACTGGCTGCCTGCGCCCGATCCCCTTGGCGCCGACATCCTTTTTGTGAATGATCTGCGCTACACCGCGCGCGCGGAGGAGGTCTGGCGTTGCGGCGCCTTCGAGCCCGCGGGGGAGTGGACGCTGCGGGATAACGGCGTGTTGCTCCGGCGTTTCGGATTGACCATATGCAGGGATTTCCAGGGTGTATCAGCAGCTTCTCGACATTGACCACCAGCTCTTCCGCCTGATCAACTCGGTGCTCGGCGCCTTGGCGGGCGGTCCGCTGCACATTATCGGGCATTATGGCGTCAACGCCTCGGCGTTTTTGCTGCTCGCCTGGGTGTTGTGGAAGAAGCGCGGGAAGGAATGGCTTGGCCTGCTGGTCTTCTGTGTGATTTCCTATGTGCTGGTGCTGTACAGCGTGGATTTGCTCAAGCAGTTCTTCGCGCGTCCGCGCCCGCTGACGGTCTACGCCGACGCGGTGGTGGTTGGCGATCGCCTGGGCAGCAAGAGTTTTCCTTCCGGACATTCCGCCAACGCCGCCGCGGCCGCCATGGCGGCGATCCTGCTGGATCGCCGCCTGCTCTGGGGCGCCGTGGCCTTTGCGTTCACCGGCGGACTCTCGCGCATCACCAGCGGCGTGCATTATCCGGCGGATGTGGCGGCGGGCTGGCTGCTGGGAGCCGCTTGCATCCTTGGTTTGTTTCGGTTATGGGCCTTCGCCCCACAGTCCCTGAAGTTCACCGGGATACCCGCAAGCGAGAGCAATCGTGAGTCTGAAGCCGTCGCAGCCAACCCTGATCGTTCTGCCGACGTACAACGAATCGGAGAACATCCGGAAGATCATCCCCGCGATTCATGAAGTTGTGGACGTGGACATCCTCGTCGTGGATGACAACTCCCCCGACGGCACCGGCAAAATCGCCGATGAAATGGCCGCCCGCGACCCGCGCATTCATGTCTTGCACCGCACCGTGAAGGACGGCCTGGGCCGCGCCTACATCGCCGGATTCAAATGGGCGCTGCAACGCGGCTACGGCTATATCTTCGAGATGGATGCGGACTTCTCCCACCAGCCCAGGTATCTGCCGGATTTCCTGCGCGGGATTGAAAACGCCGACCTGGTGCTGGGTTCGCGCAATATTCCCGGCGGCGCCACCGAAAACTGGGGATTGCACCGCAAGTTCCTGAGCAAGGGAGGCAGCCTCTACGCCCGCACCATCCTGGGCGTTTCCGTCCGCGACCTCACCGGCGGATTCAAATGTTTCCGCCGCGCGGTGCTGGAGGCGATTGATCTCGACACCGTGAAATCCAACGGCTACTCGTTCCAGATCGAACTCACCTACCGCACCCTGCAAAAGGGCTTTCGCGTGGTCGAGACGCCCATTGTTTTCGTGGACCGCGAATACGGTCAGTCGAAAATGAGCCGCAAGATATTTCTCGAAGCCGTGCAGATGGTCTGGAAACTCCGCCTGGGGATGAAATGAAATTCCCGGCCCGGCGCTGGATTCCCGCCGCCGCCGGCCTCTACGCCCTGACCTGCATCCTGCTGTTCCGCCAGGGAACCTGCGTGGTTCCCGATGAAGCCTATTACCAGCTCTGGAGCCTGCGCCTGGACTGGGGCTATCTGGATCATCCGCCGCTGATCGCCTGGCTGCTGCGTGTCTTCCCCATATGGAGCCCGGAATTTCATCCGCTCATGATCAGCGCCCTGGCCGCTTATCTGCTCTGTTTGCGGGCGGAGAGCGCCGCCGCGTCTCCCAGGGCATGGATTGCCATCGCCGCGGCGCCCGCCCTGCTGGCCGCTTTCGCCTTCGCCACCCCGGATTTGCCGCTGCTGATTTTCTCCACGCTGGCGTTGATCGCCATGCGCGCCGCCGCCGCGCACAACCGTCCCCGCGACTGGATTTTCCTGGGCTTGTGGTCTGGCCTCGGCCTGCTATCGAAATTGTCCATGCTGCTGTTGCTGGCGATCAACCTCCCGGCCCTGTTGTGGGCGGCGAAACAGCGGCGCGCGGAAAAAGGCCTGCTGCTGGCCGTTCTGGTCTTCCTGTTGATCACCGCGCCCTGGTGGTGGTGGTCGTTCACCCATGAATTTCTGCCCTTCAGTTTTCAGTTCGCGCACCGTTCCCGCGAGGGCTGGAGCGCCTTTAGTCTGGGGCGGCCCGTGATTTTGCTGTTGGTCAGCGCCTGTTTGCTGGGTCCGCTGATGGCGGCCCTGCTCATCAGGCATTACCGCTCCACCGCCCCGCTCATTGATGACTGGATATCGCGCTGGCGCGAAGGTGGATCGCGCCTCCCCGCTGGCGAAGAACTGCGCGGGTCCGCGCCGGAGCGGCTGTGGCTGTGGTGGAATCTCCTCGCGCCCGCCGCGGTGCTGATCATCGCCTCGGTATTTGTTTATGCGGAAGTGAACTGGGGGTTGATCGCCTTTCCCGCCGCGGTGTTGCTGGTGTTGGATGGAGAATTTCCTTCCGGCAAGGGGTTTCGCGCCGCCGCATGGGGATTGGGAATGTCCCTGGCGCTGATGATTCCGCCCATGGTGATCGCCGCCGCGCACGTTGCGGGCGAACGGCCGGGAACCCAGCCCGCCGATCAGCTTTTCCACCAGAGCGATCGCTTGTACGCCAGTCTTCGCGAGTTTCAGCGCGCGCATCCTGGAGCGCCGCGGGCTCTTGCGGGCTTTCGTTATCAGGGGGCGGCGCTGCTGAACCACGCCGCCCTGCGCGCGCATCCCGGATTTTTAGATCCCTGTTTTCCCGTGGCCTATATCCCCGACAACCGCCGCCGCTCTCAGTTCGATTTGTGGCGGAAGGACTGCCCCCCCGCCCACCGCGAGTATCTGACGCCGCGCAATCGCCCCGCGGAGTGGCCCTCCGGCTGGCAATCCGCATGGCCCTTGGAATCCGTGGAGTTGCTGGCCGCGGACGATTCCGCCGGCGGCGGCGCGGCGGGGGAAGGGGCGCCGGCCTGGTTTTTCCGCGTGCGCCTGCGCGTGGAAGGACAGTGAATCCGCCGCGCGAAATCCGGTTGATTTGCGTTTGTTTTGACTCGCCCGGGCGAAAAATCTCCGGACATTGGGTCTGTCAGGACGCCAGTGGAGTCTGGCGGGGCGCGGGTGCGGAAAAAATCCTGGAACCATGCCACGAACCACCTGAAAATCCGGGTGTAAGTAATTGAAAAACTGGTGGAAATTTTTTCTGATGAAATTTTGAAAAAAGTACTTGCAATCGGCAGGTGGGTTGTGTAAAAGGCGCTTCCCGTTCGACGGACGGCCTGCCGGGGCGGCGAGGAAACGCTGCGGCGGCAGGTTGGAAACAACGATAAAAAGTTGTTGACAGCACGAATGGGAATTGATAAATGTGAAGGTCCCGGTCGCACTGAAAATCCGGGAGAGAATCCGGTCTTTGAAAACTGAATAGCAAGCGAGCGCTAACGAATCGGGCTTCGCGGTTCCTTGGAACCGCCGTCAGCCAGAAGGCTGACGTAAAAAATTTCCTTTGAAGGGCTTTGCCCATTCAAAGGCCAGCAACCTGATTGCTGGGACAAATTTCTGTTGAAGAGTTTGATCCTGGCTCAGAGCGAACGTTGGCGGCGTGCTTAACACATGCAAGTCGTGCGGGAAAGGGGATTCGTCCCTGAGTATAGCGGCGCACGGGTGAGTAACGCGTAGGTAACCTGCCCATCGGACCGGGACAACACTCCGAAAGGAGTGCTAATACTGGATAAGACCACGATTTCCTCGGAAGTTGAGGTAAAAGAAGGCCTCTGTTTACAAGCTTTCACCGTTGGATGGGCCTGCGTACCATTAGCTTGTTGGTGAGGTAACGGCTCACCAAGGCGAAGATGGTTAGCTGGTCTGAGAGGATGATCAGCCACACTGGAACTGAGACACGGTCCAGACTCCTACGGGAGGCAGCAGTGGGGAATATTGCGCAATGGGGGCAACCCTGACGCAGCAACGCCGCGTGAATGACGAAGGCCTTCGGGTTGTAAAGTTCTTTCGTCCGGGGTGAAAGCCCATGGGTGAATAATCCATGGGGTTGACGGTACCGGAAGAAGAAGCACCGGCTAACTCTGTGCCAGCAGCCGCGGTAATACAGAGGGTGCAAACGTTGCTCGGAATTACTGGGCGTAAAGCGCATGTAGGCGGTCCAGCAGGTCTGATGTGAAATCCCGGGGCTTAACTCCGGAACTGCATCGGATACCACTGGACTTGAGTGTGGTAGAGGGGAGTGGAATTCCCGGTGTAGAGGTGAAATTCGTAGATATCGGGAGGAACACCAGAGGCGAAGGCGGCTCCCTGGGCCACCACTGACGCTGAGATGCGAAAGCGTGGGTAGCAAACAGGATTAGATACCCTGGTAGTCCACGCCCTAAACGATGGATGCTAGGTGTCGCGGGTTTTGACCCCTGCGGCGCCGCAGCTAACGCGTTAAGCATCCCGCCTGGGAAGTACGGTCGCAAGGCTAAAACTCAAAGGAATTGACGGGGGCCCGCACAAGCAGTGGAGCATGTGGTTTAATTCGACGCAACGCGCAGAACCTTACCCAGCCTTGACATCCACGGAACCTCCCAGAAGTGGGAGGGTGTCCTCGCAAGAGGAAGCCGTGAGACAGGTGTTGCATGGCTGTCGTCAGCTCGTGTCGTGAGATGTTGGGTTAAGTCCCGCAACGAGCGCAACCCCTGGCGCCAATTGCCAGCATTTAGTTGGGCACCTTGGTGCGACTGCCGCCGTTAAGGCGGAGGAAGGTGGGGATGACGTCAAGTCCTCATGGCCTTTATGGCTGGGGCTACACACGTGCTACAATGGCCGCTACAAAGGGTTGCAAGCCTGCAAAGGTGAGCTAATCTCAAAAAAGCGGTCTCAGTTCGGATTGAAGTCTGCAACTCGACTTCATGAAGTTGGAATTGCTAGTAATCCCGGATCAGAACGCCGGGGTGAATACGTTCCCGGGCCTTGTACACACCGCCCGTCACACCACGAAAGTCGAATTCACCAGAAGTCGCTGGTCTAACCGCAAGGAGGACGGCGCCCAAGGTGGGTTCGGTGATTGGGGTGAAGTCGTAACAAGGTAGCCGTAGGGGAACCTGCGGCTGGATCACCTCCTTTCTATGGATTTTGCCTGTCGCTTCGGCGCATGGGCGAATCACAGGTCAAGACCGGTTCGTTACGCTTGCTATTCAGTTTTGAGAGGACGGAAACTCTCGTGGATTGGGGATCATAGCTCAGCTGGTGAGAGCGCACGCCTGATAAGCGTGAGGTCGGTAGTTCGAATCTACCTGGTCCCACCACCAGTCAGGTCCCGATTCGGGGCTGTAGCTCAGTTGGGAGAGCGCCAGCTTTGCAAGCTGGATGTCATCGGTTCGATTCCGATCAGCTCCACCAGAAGGCGCAAGACCAACCCTGCGGGTTGAAGCAATCAAACTGCAGGGCCGGCGTTGCGCCGGGCGATATTTGACAAGTGAATAGACAGCGAACGCATGGCGTTTTACGGGAACGTGCCTTGAGATGTACAAACCTTGAGCGAGGTTGTCATGAACCTCGGTCTTGACCCGAATTCCCCTGTGGGAAAGCGGTTTTCCGGTTTGTCAAGCTACTAAGGGCACACGGTGAATGCCTTGGCGCCAAGAGGCGATGAAGGACGCAGATAGCTGCGATAAGCTCCGGTTAGCCGCTCACGGGCGTTTGAGCCGGAGATTTCCGAATGGGGAAACCCGGCGGAGGTCACACTCCGTCATCCCTGACTGAATTCATAGGTCAGTGAAGCCAACCCAGGGAAGTGAAACATCTCAGTACCTGGCGGAAAAGAAAGCAACAGCGATTCTCCCAGTAGCGGCGAGCGAACGGGGAAGAGGCCAAACCAGTGGGCTTGCCTGCTGGGGTTGTAGGACTCCAATATGCAGCGTGGAATCTAGCCGAAGAGTTTTGGGAAACTCCACCATAGACGGTGACAGTCCGGTAGGCGAAAGATGAAGCGCGCTAGGAGCATCCTGAGTAGGGCGGGACACGTGCAATCCTGCCTGAATCCGGGAGGACCATCTTCCAAGCCTAAATACTCCTTGGCGACCGATAGTGAACCAGTACCGCGAGGGAAAGGCGAAAAGAACCCCGTGAGGGGAGTGAAATAGAACCTGAAACCGTGTGTCTACAACCAGTGGAAGCCCGATATTTACGGGCGACCGCGTACCTTGTGTATAATGAGTCAGCGAGTTATTGTACGTGGCGAGGTTAAGCCAAACAAAGGCGTAGCCGCAGCGAAAGCGAGTCTTAACAGGGCGACAGTCGCGTGCAATAGACCCGAAGCGGGATGATCTATCCATGGCCAGGGTGAAGTGGGGGTAATACCTCATGGAGGCCCGAACGCACGGGAGTTGAAAATCCTGGCGATGAGCTGTGGATAGGAGTGAAAGGCTAATCAAATTCCGTGATAGCTGGTACTCCCCGAAAGATATTGAGGTATCGCCTCGTGTTACAACGGCGGGGGTAGAGCACTGATTGGGCTAGGGGTCCCACAGGATTACCAAACCCACTCAAACGCCGAATACCGCCGATTGAATTCACGGGAGGCAGGCTACGAGAGCTAAGTTCCGTGGCCGAGAGGGAAACAGCCCAGATCGCCAGCTAAGGTCCCAAAGTGCATGCTAAGTGGGAAAGGATGTGGGAGCGCTATAACAGCCAGGAGGTTTGCTTAGAAGCAGCAATCCTTTAAAGAAAGCGTAATAGCTCACTGGTCGAGCGAACCTGCGCCGAAAATGTAACGGGGCTAAGCATGCCACCGAAGCTGCGGGCAGTTTACTGCGGTAGGGGAGCATTCCATATGCGACGAAGGCATACCGGAAGGAGTGCTGGAGCGTATGGAAGAGAATATGCTGACATAAGTAGCGATAAACGGAGCGGAAAACTCCGTCGCCGGAAGCCCAAGGTTTCCCGGGCAAGGATAATCCTCCCGGGGTTAGCCGGATCCTAAGCCGAGGCTGAAAAGCGTAGGTGATGGACAACAGATTAATATTCCTGTGCCGCCACGGATTTCATTGACCCGAGAAATGACGGAGAAAGGCAGGCTGGCCGCAAGGTCCAAGCCGGTAGGTGGGTCCTCCAGGAATTAAACGGAGGGCCGTTAACACCGAGAGGTGATGGAGAGGGCCTGAGCGCCCATGAATCAGCCGATCCTCAGCTTCCAAGAAAAGTTTCGCGGTGAGAAACTGTGGTGACCGTACTGCAAACCGACACAGGTGGGCGGGGTGAAAATCCCAAGGCGCTTGAGAGAACCGTCCCTAAGGAACTCGGCAAATTGACACCGTAACTTCGGGAGAAGGTGTGCCCGCATACCGTGAAGGCGATCGTCCGGAGCGGAAGCGGGTCGCAGAGAATAGGGGGTTGCGACTGTTTATCAAAAACACAGGACTCTGCAAACACGCAAGTGGAAGTATAGGGTCTGATGCCTGCCCGGTGCTGGAAGGTTAAGGGGAGTGGTCAGCGCAAGCGAAGCTGCGAACCGAAGCCCCAGTAAACGGCGGCCGTAACTATAACGGTCCTAAGGTAGCGAAATTCCTTGTCGGGTAAGTTCCGACCTGCACGAAAGGCATAACGATATCCCCACTGTCTCGGGGACGGACTCAGCGAAATTGAATTCCCGGTGAAAATGCCGTGTACCCGCGGCGAGACGGAAAGACCCTGTGAACCTTTACTACAACTTGGCAGTGAATTCTGGATCTGTTTGTGTAGGATAGGTGGGAGACGTTGAAGCCGGTCCG
>JAJVIH010000056.1 GCA_022072125.1 Myxococcota bacterium
CCCCGCGCCGCCCGCGTCCGCGATGGACCCGCCATCCAGCCCGGGAACCGGCGGCGCGGCGCCGCCGTCGCCGGGAATCGCGCCGTCCGCCGCGCTGGCCGCAGCGCCATCGCCCGCGCCGCCATCGGGGTCCATGCCGCCGACGGAGGTGGCCGAGGATCCGTCGCCTCCGGTCAGGCTGCCGTCGAAATCATCGCGGTCCGGCGGCGGCCCCGCGTCGCTGGCCGGGGCGTTGGGCGGAAGCAGCATGACGGTTCCCGTCGCCGGCGCGCTGACCGTGAAACCATCCGCGGCGACCATGGACAGGTTCAGCGGGGTGGGCCGGGAAACCGGCGGGACGGCGAAGCTCGCGCCGGTCGAACCGCTCTTTTCAAGGACCACCTCCGGACCTTCCAGGACGCGGAAGATCAGGGTGATCGGATCGCCGTCCGGATCGCTGGAACCCGAACCATCGAGGGTCACCCGGCTTCCTGACTGGGCCTGCGGCGGATCAATGCGCAGCGCCGCCACGGGTTTCTGGTTGGCCCTGCAAACCTGGGCCTTGCAGACAAAACCGGGGGCGCATTCGCTGTTTTTCACGCACTGGTTGGCGCATTCGGCGGGGCCGCCGCATACGAATGGCGAACAGGAGACCTGCGGCCGCGGCGCGCAGTCGCCGTTTTCATTGCAGGCGTCGCCGGGTTGCAGGATGTCGTTGGCGCATTTCCCAGCGCGGCCGCAGGGGGTTCCCGCGGGGCGGTTTTTCAGCGCGCATTTTTTGGACGCCTCGTCGCAGGCGCTTTCCCGGCAGGAGGAGGCGCCGGAGCACTGGCGCGGCGCGCCGCCCACGCACAGGCCGCCCTGGCAGAGATCGCCGTCGGTGCAGAATTTGCCGTCGTCGCAGATGGTTCCGTTGGGTTTCGGCGTGGAGGCGCAGGCCTTGGCGGATTCGTTGCATGCGCCGTCCGAGCAGGCGGTGCTGAAGGCGGAGCAGTCGCGCGGGGCGCCCTTGCATTCGCCGCGTTCGCAGAAGTCGCCGGTGGTGCAGAATTTGCCGTCGTCGCAGGCCGCGCCGTCGGCCTTGGGTCTTGTCTCGCAGCTCCGGGCGCTCTCGTTGCACACGCCGTCTCCGCATACGTTGGAGAAAATCGAGCAGTCGCGCGGCGAGCCGCCGCAGGAGCCGTCGGTCTTGCAGGCGTCGTTGACGGTGCAGAACACCCCGTCGTCGCAGGCGGTTCCGGCGGCCTTTGGCGCCGCCTCGCAGGCGTCCTTCGCCTCGTTGCAGGCTCCCGCCGTGCAGGCGCCGTTCAGGCCGCTGCAATCCCTGGCCGGACCGGGCTTGCAGGCGCCGTTCTCGCATTTGTCATCGCCGGTGCAATAGAGGCCGTCGTCGCACAGGGTTCCATTGGATTTGGGCGCGGCGTCGCAGCGATCCGCGGTTTCGTTGCAGCTCCAGGTGTTGCACTGGTCCCCCGCCGGGCCGCAGGAGCGCGCCACGCCGCTGCGGCACAGGCCGCCGCTGCAAAAATCATTGACGGTGCAGTATTGCCCGTCCTCGCAGGTGGTTCCGTTGGTTTTGGGGACTTTTTCGCAGGCGTCGCTGGTCTCGTTGCACTGGGCGGTGTTGCACTGATCGGCGACGGACGAACAGTCGCGGGCGGCGCCGCCGCATACGCCGTTCTGGCAGGTCTCGTTGGTGGTGCAGTAGAGGCCGTCATCGCAGGGATCGCCATTGGGCTTGGGCGTGGAATCGCAGCGATCCATGGCTTCGTTGCAGGTTCCCGTCGCGCAGGGCCCGGAACAGGAACGTGCGGTTCCCGTGCAGCTTCCCGCCTGGCAGGAGTCATTGGCGGTGCAGTACAGGCCGTCGTCGCAGAGGGTTCCGTTGGACTTGTCCGCATGGGTGCAGGCCCCCGTCGCGGGCTGGCAGACGCCGTCTTCCTTGCAGGCCGCCGCGGGGGCGCAGATCACGGGATTGGAGCCCACGCAGCTTCCGCCGGAGCAGACATCGCTCTGCGTGCAGCCGTTCCCGTCGCTGCAGGTCTTGTTGTTGCAGTCGGCGTCCTTGCAGTCGGCGAAGCCGTCGCCGTCGTCGTCGGTTCCATTGGCGCAGTTTTCCGGCCCCGGGACCACGCGCACGTTCACGCCCACCGCCAGTTGTCCGCCATCGGCCCCCAGAATCGTCAGCACCCCGCGCGCGACGCCGATGGAAAGGCTGGATGCATTGACGCTGATCGCCGTCGAGCCGGGCGCGTTGAAGGAAACCGGAGACACGCTCAACCAGCTCTGGTTGCTGGCGATGGTGACCGGAAAAAGATTGCCCGACAGGCTGTACAGCGTCAGGGTCTGGGAAGGCACGCTGGACTGGCCGGCGGTGGCGCTGAACTCGAAGACCTTCTGCGCGCCCAGGATTTTCGGGGTCCCGCCGCCGCTCAGGCCATGGGTGGAAGCGATGGCGAACGCCTGCGCCTGGCCGTTGTGGCGGGCGGGATTCACGGTCACCCGCAGTTTCCATGCGCCGGTGAAGGTGTTTTGGGCGGCGGACACGTCCACCCGCTCCACGTTGTCGCGGCGGTTGGGGCCGCTGTTGGCGGCGGCGCTGGCGGGGGTCGCCGCGGAGAGCGACCAGGGAAAGAACGGCCCGCCGCCGCCTGGCGGAACGGCCTCCAGGTCCAGGTCG
This sequence comes from Myxococcota bacterium, assembly GCA_022072125.1. GTDB lineage: Bacteria > Myxococcota > JAJVIH01 > JAJVIH01 > JAJVIH01 > JAJVIH01. The sequence goes on from JAJVIH010000056.1 coordinate 2,660, forward strand.
TTCACCAGCGCCGGAGCGGGATCATCAAAGGGGCCGGTATTGGCGGTCCCCGCCGGATCCGTCCACACCATGGTGAAGCGCAGGGGCGTTCCCGCCGCGATGCTGGGGGTGTCGTATTCCACCGTCTGCCCGGACTGCGCTATCCCGTGGCGGATGCGTTTGGCGCCGATGGCCAGTTGGCTGTCCGCCTGAATCAGATCCGCCGCCGCCTTGGCGTCGAACAGGCCCCATCCCACCGCCGCGTCCGGACCCGGCCCGCCGGCGTCCAGCGCGGTGTGGATCAGGATCGCCTTCATCTCGTGGGCGCGCGCGTCGTGAAAATTCTTCTGGCGGTAAAGCTGGGCGAGCAATCCCACCCCTCCTGTTACGGTGGGCGAGGCCATCGAAGTGCCCTGGGCGGTGTCGTAAGCGGTGTCCGAGGTATTGGAGGTGGAGAACAGGTTGCGGCCGTTGGCGCCCAGGTCGGGCTTGATGCGGCTGTCGTCGGCGGGACCGTAGCTGCTGAACTCGGTGGCGGCGATATTCGCGGGATTGATGGGATCGGCGGTGATGTCTTCCAGCGCGGCGATGGCGATGGTGTTCTTGGCGACGCCGCCGCCCGAAATGATGTCGTACTGCAGCGCCTTTTCATTGGAGCGGGATTCCGTTTTCGTGGAGCCGCACCCGGTGTTCAGAATGTCGTACCAAGGGGTTCCCGCGGAGGGGCCTTCATCGGTGCGTTCGTTGCCCGCGGCCCAGATGGAGAGGAGGCCGGTATCCACGATCGCCTGGTCGAGGTCCCGTTCATCCGTGCGGTAGCGGCCGAATTTCCGGTCCTCGGTTTCGCTTCCGGTTCCCCACCAGGTCCATGTGTTGATGGCGCAGAAACTGCCGGTGGCGTCAAAATACCAGCCGCTGATGGGGCCATAGGAATGGTTGGACGCGGTGAGCCCGTAGCCGAAGCCGCGTCCGCCCGCGAAATCGTTGATCTCCGCGCGGTCGGTGTTCCAGTCAAAGGACCAGAGCTGAGCCTCGTAGGACATGCCCCGGGCGGCGGCGGCGCCCACCCCCGCGCCCGCCATGGTGCCGCCCACATGGGTGGCGTGGAAGCTGAAAAAGCTGGCGCTGTCCATGATGCGCGCCCGCCCCTGGAAATCCACGTGGGAGGTGCGCACCTTGCTCTCATCCCAGATGCCCAGATACACGCCCAGACCGGTCAGGTTGTACCCCGAACTCCCCCCGGGCTGGATGTCGTCAATATTGGAGGTGTCGGCGGCGTTGCGGTTGCGCGGCGCCATCACCTGGCGGGTGATCAGCGGCGCTTCCAGCGTCACCTGGAAAGGCCCCTCGCCCGCCGCCTCGAAGGCCTGCAGGTTGTCCAGGGACAAATCCGCGCGTATGGCGCGCCCCGCCGCCCACTGCGCCATCAGTTCCTCGCGCAGTCCGGGCGGAAGGCGTTGCAGCCACTGATACGCGGCGTCCGCGCCGGCGCGCGGGGTCAGGGTGATGCGCACGCCCCGGAACGCCGCGGGTTTGTAGCCCACCAGCGCCTGCAGGTGTTGGGCATGGGCGGGGGTGGCGAACAGCACGGCGGGCGGTTGCAGCAGCTGCGCGGCCGTCCCGGCGTCCGGCGGCGGAACGGAGGCTTTCTCCCCCGCGCAGGACACGAGCCATGCGGCGGCGGCCCAGAATGCCAGCGTGGATATTCTGACGCGCGGAAACAATCTCATGACTCCCCCCACCTCCAGCTTGCGCCAGAGTACCCGAGGCCCGTTCCGGCGTCGAGAAACGGTTGCAACAGCAGTGTATTGGTGTTGCGCCGCCCGCCCCGGCCGCGCGGCTGGAAACAGTCCGGCGGTTCGCCAATGACGCCTGTCCATCATGGCGTTGGTTGCCGCCGGCGGGGTCAACGGGACGCCTGGGTGAACGAACCGGGCCTGACCCCCTCCCCCGCGGGGCAGTCTTCACATATTGACTTCCGCCCGTTACACTGACAATTAACGTAACGTGAGGTTTGGGGCCGATGGCGAAACCTTTCTCTGACCACCTGCGGGACGCCCTCTTCAATGTCTCCCGGAAGATCAACTACCCGTTGACGCCGCCGGACTGGGTCAGCGTCAACGTCACGTTGCGCTGCAACCTCGCCTGCACCATGTGTACGACCTGTTACCCCGAACCCGACAACCTGACCACCGCCGAAATCCGCGGCATCATCCGCCAGACCGCCAGTTGGGGCGTCAAAACCTTCAATCCCATCGGCGGCGAACCCTTTGTCCGCAAGGACATGATTGATATCCTCGAATACGCCCACGCCGAGGGACTTTGGGTCACCGTCACCACCAACGGCACCCTGATCACGGACGATATCGCCCGCCGCCTCGCCGCCATCAACCATGTCCATATGAATGTCTCGATTGACGGCGATCGCGAAGCCAACGATGCGGTGCGCGGCAAGGGCGTCTACGACAAGGCCATCCGCACCATCGAAAACGTGCGCCGCTTCGAGGCGGAATTGAGAGCGGAGAACCCGCATTTCTGGCCCAAGGAGATCAACGTCAACTGCATTATCAACAACCGGAATTTCCGCGGCCTGATCCCCTTCGTCGAGGAGGTCAAACGCGCCGGGGCCAGCAAAATCCAGTTCCTCAACCTGTTTGGATACGAAGAGAAACGCGGAACTCCGGTGACCAATCCCCTGTGGTTCACGCCGGACCTGCTGCCCGGGCTGGACCAGCGGGTGGATGAACTCATCGAGTACGTGAAGAACGATCGCTCCGGCTTCAAATATGTCAACTCGGTGGGCGACCTGCTGCTCATCAAGCGTTACTACCGGGGCCAGCTCAAGCCCCACAACGCCATTTGTTACAACGGCTTCAAGGAGTTCTACATCAACGCCAACGGCGACGGCCTGATGTGCGACGGACACCTGAACTTCACCGCCGACACCTTCGGCAATATCCGGCACATGACCCTGAAGGACATGTGGACCTCGCCCAAGGCCCGGCGCATGCGCGACAAGGTGATCCACTGCGGCTTCGCGTGCATCCAGGATTGCTATCTGCGGCATGATTCTGATTCACTGGGCGGGATTGGCCGGCGGGCCGGCGGCCAGGCGCTCGGCGAAATGGCGGAGCGGGCGCGCAGGTCCGCCGCCGCGCAGATGCAAAACCGCGCCGCCGCGATCATTCCCATGGTGAACCAGTGACCAGACCGGAGCCGGACAAATCCAGAAGCCGCGGCGTGCTCCAGATCGAGCCCACCGATCTGTGCAACCTGAAATGCTCCATGTGCAAGCCCCACGCCCATGGCTACAACCCCCATGGCGTCGCCAAGGGCTACATGGATTTCGATCTCTTCCGCTCCATCATTGACGGCATCGCCCGGGACGGCCTGTATTTCGACCACCTGATCTTTCAGTGGCTCGGCGATCCCTCGCTGCATCCGCGCCTGCTCGACATGCTGGAATACGTCCTCGACCACGCGCGCGGGAATTTCGGCTACTTCCGCATTGACTCCAACGCCATCCGGCTGACGCCCCGGCATGCGGACCGCCTGCTCGACATCATGGAGCGCCACCCGGGCTGTGTGGTGCTGATTGTCTTCAGCATAGACGCCATCACCCCCGAAACCTACAAGCGGGTGAAGGGCGTGGCCGCCTTTGACGTGGTGCTCAAGCATGTTCATTACCTGATCGAGCAGCGGGCCAAACGCCTCGACCTCGGTCACACCCACCTGAATTTTGAATTTCAGATGGTCGTGCAGAGCGGCAACCACCACGAGGCGCGCCGCTTCGCCGAACACTGGATCAACGCCCTGCAACAGGTCCGGAAACCGGGCCAGTATGACGACATCATGCTCAAGCGGCTGTCGGAAGGCCCCGGCGGCCCGCTGCAGGAAATGGCCGATCGCCTGTACGACGACACCCTGGCTTCCCAGCAGATTGACGAATGGGATCACGGCTTCGTCCGGGTGAAGGTCTGGAAACGCAAACCATGGGGAACCGGCGAGGGAGACGGGCGGATACTCAGCGCGGTCGCCTGATCGCGCTGGAAATCCTTGCGCGAAGCCTTCCCTCCATGGATGATGATCCGCAATCCCGTCGCGGGCCGGGAGCCGGATGCAGGACAACCGAAATGGAATTGATCAAGAACCTCTTCACGAGCCCGCAAATCGCCAAAAACCGGAAGCGCCCTCCTTGTCCCGGTTTGTGGAAAACACCGGTCATCCGCCACGACGGCGAACTGATGGCCTGCTGCGCCGACCTGGAGAACAACATCAAGGTCGGCAACCTGCGCGAGGCCGGCTTCAAGCAGTTGTGGGAGGGCGAGGCGATGACCCGCTACCGCCTGCTGCATATCGAGGGGCGCTTCGAGGAAATGCCCACCTGCGAATCCTGCGCGGGCATCAACTTCTACACCATGACCAGCGAGGATATCCGCCGCTACCTGGAGTCGGTAGGCCGGCTGGACCTGTATCCCCAATACCTGGAGCGGCTTGGGCTGGCCGGAGGGAGCGCGCCGTGAGACCGATCAACTATCCCGACAGCTACCTGGTGCTGGAGCTTTCCAACCGCTGCCCCTTGCGCTGCGGCCACTGCATCCAGGCGGAATACGAAAAACACGCCCTGTTCCACCCCGCCGGCTTCGCCGATCCGCAAATGGTGGCCGGACTGCTGCGCGACCTGGCGGAGAACGGCATCCGCTTCCAGAACTTCATCATGTTCTGGCTGGGCGAACCCCTGCTGCACCCCAATTTCATTGATATCTACCGCAACACCCTGGAGCACAACGCCAGGCACCACACCTTCGACCAGATTGAAGTCCACACCAACGCCATTTACCTGACGGATGAACTGGCCGACGTGGTGCTGGGCGCCTCCGGCCTCAAGCAGAAATGGCATTTCTCCCTCGACGCCATCACGCGGGATGTCTACACGGTGGTGAAGGGCGACGACCAATACGAGCGCGTGATGAAGAACGTCCGGCGCTTCGTGAAGAAGAAGGCCGAGCGCGGCGTGAAATACCCCCGCGTGGCGTACCAGTTCATCGTGCGGCGCGAGAACCGGCACGAGGTCAAGCCGTTCTCCGATTACTGGCTGTCGTATATGGAGGAGGTCGGGCTTTCCTGTTCAAATATCGGCTACGGCGTGCCCGGCGGCGACGACAACCATGTTTTCTTCCGCCTCTTCGACGCGCTGGACTTCAACGAGCAGGAGGAGGCCAACGAAATCTACCGGGTGGAGCTGGGCCGCCTGGGCATCGAGCCGCCGGTGGCGGAGAAGCCGGAATCCCTGCGCGACATCGCCGCGGAGATCATCCGCAAGGTGACGCCGAAGGAGCGCAACATCTGCTCCGGACCCTGGAAAAGCCCGGTGGTGAACTGGGACGGCCGCGTCACCGTCTGCACCCGCGACTCGGGTTTTCACAACATCGTCGGAAACATCAAGGAACAACCATTCAGCGAACTGTGGTGGCGGGCGGATGCGGCGCACCGGCAACGCATCGCGCAGATTGAGGGCGACTGGAGCAAGATTCCGTTCTGCGAGGGCTGCATCATCCCGTGGAGCCACAACTACACCGGCATCGGCGAGGAGGAAGTGCGGCAATACCGCGCGCGCCTGCGCCGTCAGGAAAAAGCCCCGCGCCCCGGCGGCCCGGTGATGGCGGCGCCCGGACCCGGCGGCCCGCCGCCAAGGCGCCAGTCCGCCACCGAATGGCTCGCCTCGCTGGGCGGCTGATCATTCCCGGGCCTTCCCCGGTTGAAGGCCTGGCGGGCCCGGCCGGCGAAAGGCCTTGCGGCGGGTGAATGGCGTGCTACTCTCGCGGGCATGGTCAGAAGGAAAACCAGCCGCGCGGCGGATAACGGCGCCGCCAGCGGCCGCCGTTCCGGCGGCCGGCCCTCCACGCGCAAACTCGCGGCGAAAGTCTCCGCGGCCGCGGCGGAAAAAACGCCCGGCGCGGAAATCACCGCGGATGAGGAACCCCCCGCCGCCGCCATCCACCCCGGCGACGAGGACGCGGTCCGCGTGCGCCGCATGCACCGCCGCGATCTGCTGCGCGTGTGGGAATTTCTCAAGATGGTCTTCCGCGATGTCAACCGCGAAACCGTGGAATACCAGCGTCCGCGCACCCGCGCCCGCTTCATGGAAACCTACGAGGAAGAGGGCGTCGAACAGCTCATCTTCGAGGCGAACCGCGACGGCAAGGATGAAATCGCCGGCTATGTGGAATGCGCCTTCGAGGTCACCGGGGAGGACAACTGGATCAACGAACGCTACTTCACCAAGCGCGACATGCGCCCGCTCTACGTGGAGGAGCTGGCGGTGCATCCCGATTACCAGGGGCGCGGACTCGGCGCCTATATCCTCGACCAGCTTGAACACCTGGCGCGCGTGCGCGGCCGCACCCATCTGGTGCTGGAGGTCGCCGAGAACAACGAGCGCGCGCTGAAATTTTACCGCTCGCGGAATTTCTACCAGATTGACGCCGCGATTTTCCTCGCCAAGAAGGTGCAGGTGGAAGAGGAGTTGCTGCCGCCGCGCAAGCTGCGCCGCCACCGCGCCAACCGCAAGAACAACCCCGTGAAGGAAAAACCGTGATCCCGGCCGCCATGCCCATGTATGTGGCGGGACAGGCCCGCCAGCCCAACCTCGATCTGGAAGTGCGCGACAAATTCACGGGGGAGCTGGTTTCCCGCACGCCGCTGGCCGGCCGCGCCGAGATTGACGAGGCCATCGCGGCGGCGGCGGCCGCCGCCGGGTCCATGCGGCGCCTCAAGGCTTACGAACGCCGCGATATCCTGAACCACTGCGTGACGCGCTTCACGGAGCTACGGGAGGAACTCGCCTGGTCGCTGTGCGCGGAGGCGGGCAAGCCCATCCGCGACGCCCGCGGCGAGGTCACGCGGCTGATTGACACCTTCCGCATCGCGGCGGAGGAGTCCACGCGCATCCACGGCGAGGTGATGGCGCTGGATATTTCTCCGCGCTCCCGCGACTACTCCGGCCAGTGGAAACGGGTTCCCATCGGCCCCTGCTCGTTCATCTCGCCGTTCAATTTTCCGCTCAACCTGGTCGCCCACAAGGTTGCTCCCGCGCTGGCGGTGGGCAATCCTTTCGTGCTCAAGCCCGCCAGCTACACGCCCCTGGGCGCGCTGATCATCGGCGGCGTGCTCGCGGAGACGCCGTTGCCGCCGGGCGCGTTTTCGGTGCTGCCCTGCCGGCGCGAAGGCGCCGATCTGTTCTCGACCGACGAACGGTTCAAGCTCCTGAGTTTCACCGGCTCCGCGGAGGTGGGCTGGAGCCTCAAGGCCAAGGCCGGGCGCAAGCGCGTCATCCTTGAACTGGGGGGCAACGCCGCCTGCATCGTGGATCGCGATCCCGGCGCGGATGACGTCATCCAGCGCCTGATTCTTGGAATCTTTTATCAATCCGGCCAGAGCTGCATCAGCGTGCAGCGCGTGCTCATTCACCAGGATATTTACGAATCATTCCGCGGCCGCCTGGTCGAGGCGGCGCGCGCGCTCCAGACCGGCGATCCCCGCCTTGAAGACACCTTCATCGGGCCGCTGATTCACGAGAAGGAGGCGCGGCGCCTGGAGGAATGGATCGCCTCCGCCCAACAGCGGGGCGCGCGCGTCCTGTGCGGCGGCCGGCGCGCCGGAGCCGTGCTGGAGCCCACGCTGCTGGAGAATGTCCCCTTCGACGAACCCATCTGCGCGGAGGAGGCCTTTGGTCCGGTCGCCGTGCTGATTCCGTTCCGGGATTTCAGCGAGGCCGTCCGCATCGCCAACGACAGCCGGTTCGGGCTGCAGGCGGGGGTGTTCACGCGCGATCTCCATCACGCCCAACAGGCCTGGAACGAGCTGGAGGTCGGCGGCGTGGTGATTGGCGATGTTCCCTCCTGGCGGGTGGATCACATGCCCTATGGCGGCGTCAAGAACAGCGGCCAGGGCCGCGAGGGCGTGCGCTTCAGCATGGAAGAGATGACGGAAATCCGCCTGATGGTGCTGCGCGCTCCGCCGGAATGACCGGGCGCTCACTGGATCACGCCATGGAGAACCAGCAGGAACGGCAGGAAGAATCCCAGGACCCCGCGCCCGCGTTTCAGTCCAACCGCCGGCTGCTGATGGCGGTGGCGGGGCTCATTCTGGGATTGCTGGCGGGACTGGCCGGTTTGATCTACCTCAGCGCCCACCATGCCGAATACAGCCCCAGGCCCCAGCCGGTTTCCCGCGACGCCTCGCCCGCCACCGCGCCGCGCCTGGTCTTTCCCGTCACCCGGTATGGCCCCATGGATTACGTTCCCGCCGGACCATTCATCATGGGCTGCGATCCCAAACAGGACCCGGAATGCGAGGAAGACGAAAGCCCGGTCCGCGAGATCACCCTCTCCGCCTACTGGATTGATCGGCATGAAACGACCGCTGGGGCCTTCCGCGACTGCATCGCGGCGGGGGCCTGCGGTTCCAGCACGTACGGCGAATACATGCAGTCGGCCACCTGCACGGTTGGGGACAAAAAGGCCTTTGATCAGCCGGTCAATTGCGTGTCGTGGCGGGGCGCGGACGCCTTCTGCCGCTGGGCGGGCAAGCGCCTGCCGTCGGAAGCCGAATGGGAAAAAGCCGCGCGTGGGCCGCAGGGCCGGAAATATCCGTGGCCTTCCGGGCCGCCGTTGTGCATGCGCGCGGTATTTCACGCGGACAAGAACGATCGCTCCGGCTGCGGGCAGGCGAAGACCTGGCCGGTGGGCTCCTTTCCTTCCGAGACCGGGCCGTATGGGTCGCTGGACCTGGCGGGCAACGTCTTCGAGTGGACCGCGAGCTGGTACAACGGCCTGTATTACGCGCAGGCGCCCGCGCTGGATCCCCCGGGTCCGCAACACGGCTCGCAGCGGGTGCGGCGCGGCGGATCATTCCGCACGGCGGCGAAATATATCCGCGCCTCCTACCGGGGCCGGGACGAGCCGCTGAAATTCATGGACGACGTGGGTTTTCGCTGCGCGGTCTCCGCCAGTTCCGCCGCCGGCATGGCCCCGCCCTGAGCGTCCGCAAAACAGCGTGTTTCCGGTCAGAACGCGGATTCCGGCATGTCCATGATTTCCAGGGTTCCGTCTTCAATCAACCGCCGCGTGAATCCCACCTGCGGCAGCACGTTGCGCGCCCAGTAGCGCGCCGAGGCCAGCTTGCCCCGGTGGAAATCCGCGTCCTGGGGATGGCTTTCCAGCTTCTTCAGCGCGATCGCGGCCTGGCGGAACAGCAGCCAGCCGATCAGCACCTCCGACAGCGCATGCAGCACGCGGTTGGCCTGCAGGCCGGCGTGGTACAGCGATTCGCCCACCTTGGTCAGCATCAGCCCGAAAATCGCGTCCAGTTCGTCGAGCGCCAGCGCCAGCGCCTCCCGCTCCACGCGCAGGGCCTCTCCTGGCAGCCCATTTCCGGCGGTGTCGCGCACCTCCGCCAGCAACGCCTGCAAGGTCTCGCCGCCGTCGCGCGCGATCTTGCGGAAGAACAGGTCGAGCGCCTGGATATGCGTCGTTCCCTCGTAGAGCGAGTCAATCTTCTGATCGCGGATGTACTGCTCCATCGGATAATCCTTGATGAAGCCCGATCCGCCGAACACCTGCAGCGCATCGGCCAGCAGGCCCCACCCGCGATCAGAGCAATACCCCTTGACGAGGGGCAGCAGCAGATCGTTGCGGTGATCCCACGGCGCGGCGGCCGCCGCGCCGTGCCCGCCATTCAATTCGACGTGGTCCTGCATGACGGCGGTGTAGATGCACAGCGCGCGCATGCCCTCGGCGTGCGCCTTCAGGTTCAGCAACATGCGGCGGACATCCGGGTGCTGGATGATGCGCACGCGCGGCGCCAGTTTGTTCGCCGCCTGCATCAGATCAGGACCCTGCACGCGGATTTTGGCGAACTCCAGCGCGTTGAGGTACGCGGTCGAGACGGTGGCCATGCTCTTGATGCCCACCGCCATGCGCGCCTGTTCGATGACGTGGAACATCTGATGGATGCCGTTGTGCTGGCCGCCCACCAGAAGGCCGCGCGCGGGCCGGCCGCCGCCAAAGGTCATTTCGCAGGTGGCGGAGGCGGAAATGCCCATCTTCTTCTCGACGTTGGTGCAGACCACGCCGTTGCGCTCGCCCAGCGAGCCATCCTCGTTCACCCAGTATTTGGGGACGATGAACATGGACAGGCCCTTGGTGCCCGGGGCCGCGCCTTCGGGCCGCGCCAGCACCAGGTGGACGATGTTTTCAGCGAAATCGAAATCTCCGTTGGTGATGAAACGCTTGACGCCTTCAACCTCCCAGATGTCGTCCTGGATGTGTCTGGCCTTGGTGCGGCCCGCGCCCACGTCGCTGCCGGCGTCGGGCTCGGTCAGCACCATGCTGCCGCCCCAGTGCCGTTCGATGATGCCCGGCAGGAAGCGCCTCTTCTGCTCCGGCGTGGCCAGGCGATCCAGCACGCGCACCGACAGCGGTCCGAACAGGTAGAAGGTCATGGACGGATTGGCGCCCGCCAGCAGTTCGAATCCGCCCCATGACATGGAGCGCGAAGCGCCCACGCCGCCCAGGTGTTCGGGAATGTCGAAGCGATCCCAGTCGGCGTCGAAATAGGCCTTGAGCGAACGCTTGAGGCAGGCGGGCAGGGTGACATTGCCCTTGCCGTCGAAATGAAGTCCCTCGCGATCCGCTTCGGCGAACGAGGAGGCGATTTCGGCGACGCAGAGTTTTTCCAGCTCCTTGAGGGCTTCGCGGGCGGTTTCCTCATCCATGGAGGCGAAGGGACCCCTGCCCAGAACCTGGTTTCCGGTGTCGTGCAGTTCAAACAGGTTGAAGAAGATGTCGCGGAGGTTGCTTTTGTAATGGTGGACGGTGCTCATGGCGGACACTGCTCTCGCGGCTTGTGGGGTTGTTGGGATGGCGCGGCGGCTCCGGCGCGCGGCCTGGCGCTGGACTCTATCCCAATGACGCATCGCGTTCAAAGGGCCGCCGCCCTGGCTCCGGCTTCCCGCCGCGCCATCGCCAGGCCATCGCCGGAGCGGACGCCTTGCCGCGCGCGGGGCCTTGCCCCGGCCCGCACTTCTGAACTACCCTGCGCCGCGTCCAACGGGCTGAAGCGCCCGCTTTCTCCCGGATGGAGAAGGCCCCGCCCGGCCCTCCATGTTTCAACCGCATCCCGTTTGTTCCGAAGAGGTATCCCATGGCGTCCACGGCTGCCGCCTCCCGTTCCGTGAAGAAATCCAGCGCCCCGGCGCCGTCCAGAACCCGGGCCAACGGCGCCCCGTCCGCGAAGGGCCGCGCCGCCCGCGTGGAAGCCCCCCGGGCGGTAGGGAGCAAAGCCAATGGCAGGGAGCACGGCCTGGACCGGTTTGAAGGACTGACTCCGGAACAGCTCGTGCGCATGTATCGCATCATGTACATGTCGCGCCGCCTGGACGACAAGGAAATCCAGCTCAAGACCCAGAACCGCATCTTCTTCCAGATCAGCGGGGCCGGACACGAAGCCGCCCTGGTGGGCGCGGGCTTCGCCTTCAAACCGGCCCACGACTGGTTCTTCGGCTACTACCGCGACCGCGCCCTGATGCTCTCGCTGGGCATGACCGCGCTGGACAATCTGCTGGCCGCCGTGGGCGCCGCCGATGATATCGGCTCCGGCGGGCGGCAAATGCCCTGCCATTTCAGCCACCACAAGCTGAACATCGTATCCAAGTCGTCCTGCACCGGGACCCAGTTCCTGCAGGCCGCCGGCGTGGCGGAAGCGGCCATCCGCTACGCGAAACTGCCGGAGGCCCGCAAGCTGGCGAAGCAGTGGCGTGACGGCGAGGTGGTCTATTGCTCCACCGGCGACGGCACCACCAGCGAGGGCGAATTCTGGGAGTCGCTCAACACCGCCTGCAACCTCAAGCTGCCCGTGGTCTACCACGTGGAGGACAACGGCTACGCCATCAGCGTGCCGGTCAGCGTGCAGACCCCTGGCGGCTCGGTTTCCAAACTGCTTTCCAGCTTCCCCAACCTGTATATCCAGGAAGTGGACGGCTGCGATCCGATCGCCAGCTACGCCGCCTTCCGGCGCGCGGTCCAGTATTGCCGGGAGCGCAAGGGCCCGGCGCTGGTGCATTCCCATGTCATCCGCCCCTATTCGCATTCCATGAGCGACGACGAGAAGCTGTACCGTCCGGCGCCGGAGCGCGAAGCCGAGACCCGCAAGGACCCCCTCAAGGTCTTCCCGGAGTTTCTCGGGAAGCACGGCGTCCTCGACGAGGCCGGGCTGGCCAGGCTGCGCGGCGAGGTGGACGCGGAAATCCAGCAGGCCGTCGATCAGGCGCTCGCCGCCAAACCGCCCGCGCCGGAAACCGCGGAGCTGTATGTCTATTCCCCCGCCGTGGACCTGACCGGACCGGCCTTCGACACCCCGCCGCGGATTGCCAAACCGGACGAACTCAAAACCATGGCCGACGCCCTGAACGCGGTCATGAAGGACGAGATGGCCCGCGACCCGCGCATCCTGGTGTTCGGCGAGGACGTGGCCGACGCCAGCAACGAGGAGGCGCTGGCCGTCTGCCCCGGCAAGGGCGGCGTGTTCAAGGTCACCCACGGCCTGCAGATCAAGTACGGCAAGGACCGCGTGTTCAACTCGCCGCTCGCCGAGGCCAATATCATCGGCCGCGCGATTGGCCTGGCGATCCGGGGATTCAAGCCGGTGGTGGAGATCCAGTTCTTCGATTATATCTGGCCGGCCTTCATGCAGTTGCGCAACGAACTGTCCAACATGCGCTGGCGCTCGAACAACACCTTCAGTTGTCCCGTGGTGGTGCGCGTGGCCTACGGCGGATACCTCAAGGGCGGGGCCATCTACCACAGCCAGACCGGCGAATCGATCTTCGCCCACACGCCCGGACTGCGCGTGGCCATGCCTTCCAACGCCCTGGACGCCGCCGGATTGCTGCGCGCCGCCATCCGCGGCGACGACCCGGTGATCTTCCTGGAGCACAAGCACCTGTACCGGCAGATCCACAACAAGGGGCCGTATCCGGGACCGGATTATATGATCCCCTTCGGCAAGGCGCGCATCGCCCGGCAAGGCGGGGATATCACCATCGTCACCTGCGGAGCGCTGGTGTACCGCTCCACCGAGGCCGCCAAGGAGCTGCAGGAAAAACATGGCGTCGAGGCCGAGGTCATCGATCTGCGCACGGTGCAACCCTATGACTGGGAGTGCATCGCCGCATCGGTGCGCAAGACCGGCCGCTGCCTGGTGGTCTACGAGGACGCCAAATCGTGGGGCATTGGCAGTGAAATCGCCGCCCGGGTCTCCGACGAACTCTTCTCGTTCCTCGATGCCCCGGTGCAGCGCGTGGCCAGCCTGGACACCTTCGTGGGCTATCACCCCGACCTGGAGGACCGGATCCTCCCGCAGATTCCCGACGTGGTGAAGGGCGCCCTGGCCGTTGTCCGCTTCTGACGGACGCCGCCGCGGCGCGGGAGATATCACATGGACGCACGCCAGTGGCTCAAGGCCGCCGCCAACCAGGGCCATCCGCTCCAGATCGCCGCGCTCAACCTCGTCGAGCTGAGCGGCAAGGAAGGAACGCCCGTCGAACGCAAGCTGCTCTACGACAACGGCAACGTGGAGGTGGAGATCGTCTGGGCCGCTCCCGGCATGGCGGTCGAATCCATCGGCCGCGCAGGGCACGACATCAGCCTGCTGGTGGTGCGGGGCAACGCGCTGGTGCATCGCCCGGTGGGGGAAATGCTCTTCGAGGAAGGAGCGCATTTTGTCCTGGATGGCGATCTGACCCTGCGCCTGGAACCGGTGGGAGACGGGCCGGTGCTGGCGGTCATTCATCGCGCCCGCCGTCCCGCGGCCGGAGAAGTGGACGCCACACGGCGCGGCCCCCGCACCCGCGACACCCTCGGATAACCCTGCTTTTGCATGAGGACTGCTCCACCATTCGAGGGAGACGTTCGCCTTTATCAGCAATCCATTTGAATTGCTTTTGAAGCCAAAAATTGCAGTTGCAACTGGAAAAGCCGTTTTTGATGTGCTAGTGCAACTGCATGTTGTCGAAGGGAAGGATCAGGCTTTATCGCTGGATTCTGGCCGGGATGGGGTTGATGACTGGATTGTTGGCGGCGGAGCTGGCCGCCAAATTCCATGAGGAAAAGCTCTATTCCTTCCGTCACGAAACCGGCCCCAGCCCGTGGGCGCGGATATCGCTGCTTCCCGGCCTTTACTGGGAGCCCGTTCCCTGCCCAAACCCCCGGTGCCTGCCGGTCATCAGCGAACAGGGATTCGTGGATTTCAACGGTCCGCCGGAACCGGAAGCGGGAACCTTCCGCATCACCTTCCTGGGCGATTCGGTCACCTATGGCGGCTGGATATCCAGCGATTTCAAATACCCCCGGATCATCGAGCGCCGCCTGAACCAGGAATTCGGGCCGGCCATGGGCGTGCGCTTCGAGACCGTCAACACCGCCGTGCCGGGTTACAATATCGAACAGATAGCGGCGGTTTACCGGCACAAGGCCCGGGCGCTGCGCTCCCACCTGGTCGTCTACGCCTTCAACTCCAATGACCTGACGCGCTCCCGCATCACCAGGCGCCCCAACGGCGATTTGATCATCGTGTCCTTCAACGGCATCCAGAGTCTGGAAAATCCCTTCGGCATTGGGGAAGGATTGCACCAGGAACTGGACGCCTATTCCTCCCTGTACCGGCTGTTTGTATTCCACCTCATGCTCAACAAGGCGGCCCGGGGTCTGGGAGAGGCGGCGGCCAAATCCGATTGGGACAACGAATTTTCCCGCTTGGAGCTTCGCCACCTGGACACCCTCGCCGAGGACGCCCGCGAAGCCCGGCAACCCCTGGTTTTCGCCGGGCTTCCGGCCACCAGATGCGCGGGAGTGAACTGGACCGCCGTGCGGCCGGGCTCCCCCAAAATCGAGTATGACTGCCGCTTCCACGCCGGAACCGTGCGCATGGCCGCGCGCAAGGCGGCGGCGCTGGAAACGCCAGTCTGGAATCTGGAAAACGCCTACGCCGGCAGGCAGGCCGACGAGATTGTGGTGCATGCCAGCTATGACCGGGATCATCCAAACGATCTGGGCAACGAATTGCTGGTCAATGAATATATGAAATACCTGCGCGCCTGGTTGTGCCAGGAAAGCCCCCTGCGCGACCGGGCGGCCCGGGTTCCCGCCTGCACCACCGCCCTGACAGCGGCGGGACGGTAACGTCCTTTTTCACCCCCCTCTCCCCACCACCCTGCTCTCAACAACGGGCGTTTTTTCTCCGCCCGCTTTCGCTGGATATTCGGTTGTCAAAGATCTTCCGCGGGATCGCCCGGGATTTTTTATTTGCTCGCCCACACATCCGCACGCCCGATCATCACGGGGATGATCTCGTGCTTCTTCACGCGCGCGGGGAAAAATCCCCATGATGATCGCGTTTCACCCTCGCGCGCGAAAAAAGAAAATCCTCCAGGCGATCCTTGCACGCGCCGCGCGGATGCGGCGCTCAGGCCATCGCCGGCGTATATCCCGCGCGCGGCCCGATCATGAACTCCAGCGCGCGCAACTGCGCCCCCAATCCGATCTCCTCCGCGATGCTCCGCCACGGAATCGCCGGGCGCGTCTCCCGCGATTTGCGCGCCTTCGCCTTTTGCATATCCGGCGCCCACGCCGCGCGCCGCATCACGAACTCCGGAAACACCGCCGCGAGCGGAATTTTTTTCTGGCGCGCGTGCGCGATGGCGTCGGTCA
>JAJVIH010000071.1 GCA_022072125.1 Myxococcota bacterium
GCGATGGACAGGACGCCCGCGAGCCCCCCGCCGCCGCCAGCGGAACCCATGGATCGCCGTGAGACGGGGAAACCGCCGCGCCGCCGCCTGATTCATGGGCAGGCGGGCGCCCGGCGCCGCGGGGTGTTTGTCATGGCCGGGCAATCCTCCCAGGGGCCGCGTTTTCCATTGAAGCCGAAGCTGGTTCTGTTAAACTGATTCATCTCTTTCCGGGAGTCGCCGTGAGCCAGAACGCCCCCTTCGATTTTTCCGAAGAAGAAGTGATGATCCAGCAGGCGGTTCGCAAATGGGCGCTGGAAAAGCTGGCGCCCAAGGTCCGCGATCTCGACGCCGAGCGCATCCTTCCGTATCCGTTGATGAAGGATTTCGTGCAGACCTTCGGCCTCGACGCCATGGCCCGGGCGTTTATCGAATCCATGCCGGATACGCCGCTGGAGCCCGGGAAAAAAACGAGGCGGGGCGGCAACCGCGACCAGGCGGTCTTCGGGGCGTTCATGGGACTGGAGTTGTCCCGCTGGAGCCCGGCTTTCGCCATGGCTTTCGGCGTGTCGCTCGGGCTGGCGGGCGGCGGCGTCATGAGCCGGGGGACGCCGCGGCAGATCCGCCGCTGGGCGCTGCCGTTGCTGACCTTTGAAAAGGTGGGCTCATGGGCGCTGACCGAACCCGGCGCCGGGTCCGACGCCTTCGGCAGCATGAAGACCACGGCGCGCAAGTCCGGCGGCGGGTATATCCTGAAAGGGCAGAAGACCTTCATCACCAACGCCCCCCATGCCGATATCTTTCTGCTCTACGCCCGCGTGACGCAGGGCGCCGGGGAGGAAGGTTTCGTGCAGCCCTTCGTGCTGGAGCGCGGCATGAAGGGGCTGACCACGGGACCCGCCATGCGCAAGATGGGCATGCACGCTTCTCCCACCGGCGAGATTTTTCTGGATGACGTGGAAGTCTCCACGGAGCATCTGCTGGGCGAAAGCGAGACTTCCACCGGCAGGGATCACGTGAAGGAGGGTTTCTACGGCGAACGGGCCGGGGTGGTGGGCCCCTGCCTGGGCATCATTGAGCAATGCCTGGAGCAGAGCCTGAAATACGCCCGCGAACGCTCCCAGTTCGGCCGCAAAATCGCCGAATACCAGCTCATCCAGGAAAAGATCGCCCGCATGTACGTGGCCCGGGAAAATGTCCGGAATATTTTCCTCAAGCATCTCAACAACCTGCGCAACGGCCAGGTCAACTCGCTGGCGGAGGCCTCGGCCTGGAAGCTCTATTGCGCCCAGACCGCGACCGGAGTCGCCATGGAGGCCATCCAGTTGCACGGCGGTTACGGATACATGGCCGATTTTCATGTGGAAATGCTGGCCCGCGACGCCAAGTTGTTCCAGATTGGCGGCGGAACCGATGAAATCCAGACCACCACCATCGCCCGCAACCTGTTGGAAAACGGGTTGTCCTTGTGACGGCTTCCCGCGGCGGAAAGGGAAAGCGGCGCCCAGCGGGGACTCATTCAAATGAGTTGCTCTTGCGAAGCGGGGATTTGCCAAACCGGGCTGTAGTTGCAATAAACACCGGACTCCTGGCGGTTGAAGTTCTGAAGAAAAAATGTCTTCAGATTTTTACCATGGATACCAGTTCATGGTATCAGAATGGGACGGCAGGCGTTTTGGTCATGCCCATGAAGGTGTGATAGCGAGGCAGGTGGGGGTTACAATGTCCCCCATTCCAGGATTGTCATGAAGCTTGGCGAGGTTCTTCTCGAAGCCAAATTGATCGAAGAGTGGCAACTCTTCGAGGCATTGGCCGAGAACAAGAAAAATCGGACCAAATCGCTCGGGTTAATCCTGGTTGAGAAGGGTTTTGTCAGCGAAAAGGACATTGTCGAGGTCCTTGCGCGGAAATTCAACCTGGGCGGCGTGGTGCTTTCCGATCGCCTGCTGGATCTGCGGGTGCTGTCCTATATTTCCCGGAAAATCGCCAAATCCACCCGCGCCATTCCCCTGCGCGCCACGGGCAACAACGTCACCATGGCGATGGTGGATCCGATCAACGCCGAGTATCTCGACCTGCTGCGGCGCGATTCGGGCAAACAGATCACCCCGCTGGTTTGCCTGGACATGAACATCGAGCAACTGCTCGACAACGCCTACGACGCCTACGAGCGCGGCGAACGGATTTTCCAGATCGGCAGCCCGTTCAAGGCCGCGGCCCAGGTGCAGCCGCCCGTGCGGATCACCTCCGGTTTCCATGAACCGCCCCCCCCCTCCATCAAGCCGCAGAAGCAGTTCATGGTGCTGGTGGTGGACGATGATCCGGAGATCGTCAAACTGCTGACGGCGTTCATGGAGAAGATGGGTTACCTGGTGCGGACGGCGACCAATTCGACGCAGGCGCTGAACCGCATGGCGGGCGAGACCCCGGACCTGATCGTGATGGACGCCATGTTGCCGGGCATGAGCGGCTTTCAGTTGTCCAAGCACATCAAGAGTCTGCCCGAGTACAAGCATATTCCCGTGGTGATGATGAGCGCGATTTTCCGCGGGGATGGCTACCACGCGGACGCCATCGCCACCTCGAAGGCCGAGGTCTTCCTCGAAAAGCCGTTCAATCTCGCCGAGGTCAAGACCGTGGTGGAAAATTGCCTGGCCGGGCGAACCCCCTCGCAAAGCCCGGACGAGGAGCATGAACGGAGCATCATCGAACAGGCCCGCGACCTGATGCAGAACGACGATGCGGGCAAGGCGGCGGAACTGATTGAGGCGGAGTTGAAAAAACGCCCGTATTCGGCCCGTCTGAACGCCGCCCTGGCGACGGTCTATTTCAAGATGGGCGAGGACTACAAGGCCATCGCCGCCGCCGAACGCAGCCTGGAGATTTCCCCCCGCAACTTCCAGATGCTGTTCAAGCTGGCCGGCCTGTACCGGAAGCACGACCTGACCCATCGCGCCGTCAGCACCATGGCGCGCGCGATCCTGGAAGCCGGCAACGAGCAGGAAAAAGGCGCCGCCCGGGAATTGCTGCAGGAGTGGCTGGGATAAATCCGGGCGTTTGTTGCTGTTTCAACCAGGTTGTATCATTCCGGGAAATCGTATCTCGTTTAATTGTAGTGTTTTTCCGCCTGGATTATTACCCCGGACGCAATCCGGGTGATTGAAGTGGGTTGCGGGAAACGGAACTTGCAAATCCATCGGGCGGATATCCATTTTTCCAGTCAGGAAGTACGGTCAAGGCATCCATTGATCGCCAGCGAAGGCGGCCTGTTGGGGGATATAGATGAAACTGGGAGAAATTCTGGTTGACGCCAAACTGATTGACCACGACCAGCTTCAGGAGGCGTTGTATTGGCAGCGCAAATCCGGCAAGCGGCTGGCGTCCGCCATCATAGACAAGGGTTTTATCAACGAACAGAAGATGGTGGAGGTGCTCTCCAAGCGCATGAGCCTGGGCGGGGTGGTCATGCGCGATCGCCTGCTCGACCTGCAGATGCTCCACCATATTCCCCGCGATCTGGCCAAAAAGACCCGGTCGCTGCCCATCCGGCTGCAGGGAATGGAGTTGCACGTCGCCATGGCCGAGCCGCAGAACCAGGAGCATATCGAACTGCTGAAACTGCGCACCCGCAAGACCATCCGCCCCCTGCTGTGCCTGGATTCCCAGATCGAGCAGATCATCGAAAACGCATACGACGCCTTTGAAAAGGGCGAGCGCATCTACCAGGTCAGGGAAAGCGGCATCGCTCACGACGCCGAGCGATCCTCCGCCGCTCTCCAGCCGGGGGAGGGTGCCCGGCCCAGGACCGCCACGGAATATATCGGCGACGTGCTGGTGGTGGATGACGATCCGCCCATCACCTATGTCCTGATCATGTTTCTGCAACAGCATGGATTCCGGGTCCGCCAGGCGGCGACCATCCGCGAGGCGCGGGCCATCCTGCAGAAATTCGCCTTCAATCTGATCTTCATTGACACCCGATTGACCGACGGTCATGGCATCGAACTGGCCTCCGCCATCCGCAAGGACCCGGTCCTGTCGGGGTTGCCCGTGATCATGACTGCTTCCGAGCAGCGGCGCGATGGATACCAGGCCGATCTGATGGAAGGCGCCGGGGTTTACCGGCTGTTCTACAAACCCTTCCACATGCAGGAAGTGCTGGAGACGGTCCATGCGGCGGTTCAGGGCCTGAAGATGGCCCCTGGGCCCACCACTTCCGAGGAGAAAAACCTGTTCCAGGAACTCAAGGAAATGCAGGAACGCGGCGATCTCCAGGACGCCATTCTGCGGCTGGAAGAGGAGGTCCGCCGCCGTCCCTACAGCGCCTGGCTATATACCGCGTTGACGGTGTTTCAGGTGCGGGCGGGAAACGATTTCGCCGCCATCGAAGCGGCGGAAAGCGCGCTGGCCATCGAACCGCGAAATTTCGTGTTGTTGTTCCAGCTTTCCCAGCTCTATCACAAGCATGGGCTGCGCCACCGCGCGGTGACCACGCTGGCGCGCGCCGCGCTGGAAGCGCCGTCCGACGAAAAGCGGGCCGAACTGCTCGCCACGCTGGCCGAGTGGATCAACTCCGTCCCCGTGAACGGCTGAAGGGCGGCGCATCCGCGCCCGGCGTGATGCCGGTTGATCTCCATCCAGCGCCCGCCATCCGGATGGTTGAGAGGGCGCGCTTGCCGCCATGCGAACGTGGCGGCGAGGATGCATCATGCCCGATGATGCGGACCTTTCACGCCCGCCGTGAACCTCCCATTCCCGTGGCTTCGCGGCATTCACTCCGTATGCGCGGGCGGCGATGTGCCGGTGATGGATCTCCGCGGAGGCCGGAGCAGCAAGCGGGGAAAAGCCAGGCCCCCCCGTCCTTACTCCCGGAGTTGGGCGTTGAAGCGCCGGTTCAGGCCTTCCGCGATGCGGTCACGGATGGCGTTCACCTCCACATCCGTCAGGCTGGCGTCCCGCGAACGGAAGAGGATATTGAACGCCAGGCTCTTCTTGCCTTCCGGCACCTGCTCCCCTGCGTATACATCAAACAGGCTGATATGCTCGATGTAACGTCCGCCGTCCCCCGCTTCCTTGCGGATGGATTCGTAGACCTCGGCGGATGGCGTGGACTCGTCCACCACCAGCGCGATATCCCGCTCGACGGCGGGGTAGGGGCTCGGCGCCACGAATGACGGGCGTGAGCCCGCCGAATCCCGGATGGCGTCCAGGTTGATCTCGAAGCCATAGACCGGGACGGGAATGTCGAACGCCTTCACCACGCCGGGATGGAGTTCGCCAATGCGGCCAATCCGCAGGCCGGATTCTCCGGTGCGCGGATTCCACTGATCGCGCAGGGTGACCTCGCAGGCGCTGCCCGGGTGCAGCGACGGGTAATCCACCCGCTTCCAGGCCGGGCGGACCGCCCGCAGCACCTCCAGCACTTCTTCGAGCACGCCCTTGAGATCAAAGAAATCCGCGGCGCGCGGTTTTTCGCCCCAGAACCGGGGGATGGCCTCGCCGCACATCATCCCGGCGAGTTGCAGGGGTTCGTGGGCCGGGTCGCGTCCCAGCGTGGGCCGGTAGACATGGCCGATTTCAAACAGGCGGATATTGCGTTCGCCCCGGTGGAAGTTGCGCGCCACCGCGGCCATCAACCCCGGCGCGATGGAAGGCCGCATCACGCTCAGGTCCGCGCTGATGGGATTTTTCACTGGGAAGGTCTTGGCGGGATCGAGCCGCATGTCCGCGATCAGCCTGGGCGAAACGAAGGCGTAGCCGATGGCCTCGCTGAAGCCGTTGCGGGTCATGACTGCGCGGATGGTGCGCAGGGAATGGAGTTCCCCCAGCGCGCGCAGGTCATAGCGGTTGTCCGGCTTGACCCGCAGCGGCGGCAGCGATTCCGGGATATTGTGGTAGCCGTGCATGCGGGCGATTTCCTCGATCAAATCCACCTCCGACTGCAGATCGAGGCGCCAGGACGGCGGCTGAAATTCCTCTGAATCACCGCCAGACCCGCAGCTTCGCACCCCCAGTTGCTCCAGGTGGGCCCGGCCCTTGCCCGGCTCGATATTCACGCCGAGCAGCGCCGTGGCGCGGGTCCAGCGCAGGCGGATGCGCGGCGGGGCGGGCCGCAGTCCTTCCGCTTCCAGCACGCCGCGGGCCGCCTGTCCGCCTGTCAATTCAAGCAGCAGCGCCGACGCGCGGTCGAGGGCGTGGCGGGCGCCGTCGGGATCGGCCCCGCGGCCGAAACGCAGCGACGCCTCGGTGGCCAGCCCCAGGCGGCGCGCGGTTTTTCTCACCGTGGCCGGATCAAAATACGCGGACTCCAGGAGAATCGCGGTGGTGTTTTCATCCACCGCGGAATCCGCTCCGCCCATCACCCCCGCGATGGCCGCCGGACGGACCGCGTTGCAAATCAGCAGGTCGGAGCTGTCGAGCCGCCGCTCCACATTGTCCAGCGTGGTGATGGTTTCGCCCGGCTGGGCGCGCCGGACAATGACCTTTCCTCCCTCCAGGCGGTTCAGATCGAAGGCGTGCAGCGGCTGGCCGTATTTGAGCAGGATATAATTGGTGACATCCACCACGTTGTTGACGGAACGCTGGCCCACCGCGCGCAGTTGGCGCTTGAGCCAGCCCGGCGAAGGGCCCACCCTGACGCCGGTGATGACGCGGGCCGTGTACCACGGGCAGCCGTCCGGATCGTCCACCCGCAACGCGGCGAGGGATTCAATCCCCGGGCCGGTTTCGGGGACCTCGACGCCGCGGAGCCGCACGCTCTTGCCGGTCAGCGCCGCGATCTCCCGCGCCACGCCGATATGGCCCAGCCAGTCCGGACGGTTGGGGGTCACCCCGAGCTGAATGGCGAAGTCGCGCAGCCCCAGCGCATCCGCCAGGGTCTCTCCGGCGGTGACATGGCCGTCCAGTTCCATCAGCCCGGAATGGTCGTCGCCCAGGCCGAGTTCTTTTTCCGAGCACAACATGCCGCTGGACATCACGCCGCGGATTTCCTTTTCATCCACGGTTCCGCCGCCGGGCAGCCGTCCCCCCGCCATGATGAAGGGGACCTTGATTCCCGCGCGGGCGTTGGGCGCGCCCGACACCACCGTGAACTCCCGTCCGCCCGCGTTGATCGTGCAGACCTTGAGCTTGCCGGCGGCGGGGTGGGGATTGGCGGCCGTGATCTCGCCCACCACGATGCCATCCAGTCCCGCGGTCAGGTCTTCAATGCCCTCCACTTCGAGCCCGGCGGTGGTGAGCAGTTCGGCCAGTTCATCCACCGAGGGTTCGATTTCCACGAATTCGGAGAGCCACGCCAGCGAAACACGCATGTCGTTTATCCTCGATACCAGGTTCTAGAACTGCCGGAGCATCCGGAGGTCGTTGTCGAAAAACAGCCGCAGGTCGTTGACGCCGAAGCGCAGCATGGTGATGCGCTCCACGCCCATGCCGAAGGCGAAGCCGGTGTAGCGGTCGGGGTCAATATCGCAGGAGCGCAGCACGTTGGGATGAACCATCCCGCAGCCGAGAATCTCCAGCCAGCCGGTCTGCTTGCAGACGTTGCAGCCGCGTCCGCCGCAGTTGACGCACTGGATGTCCATCTCGGCGCTGGGCTCGGTGAACGGAAAATAGCTCGCGCGGAAACGCACCGCAGTCGCCGCGCCGAAGCACTCCCGCGCGAAGACGCCCAGCGTTCCCTTGAGATCGGCGAAGGTGACGTGACGGTCCACCAGCAGCCCTTCCACCTGGTGGAACATGGGACTGTGGGTGGCGTCGTGGTCGCAGCGGAAGACAGCGCCCGGGGCGATGATGCGCAGGGGCGGCTTTTCCTTGAGCATGGCGCGGATCTGCACCGGCGAGGTGTGGGTGCGCAGCACCACGCCGTCCCACATCCAGAAGGTGTCGTGCATGTCGCGCGCGGGGTGATCGGCGGCGATGTTCAGCAGGTCAAAATTGTATTTCTCGAATTCGATATGCGGTCCGGTGCGGACGTGAAATCCCATGCGCGAGAAGATGCCGGTGAGGGTCTCCAGCGTGTCGGTGAGAGGATGCGGATGGCCGTCGTGCATGCGGCGGCCGGGGAGGGTGATGTCCACGGCGCGGGAGCGCAGGGCGGCGTCCCGGGCGGCGGCGTCGAGTGCTCCGGCGGCCGCGTCAATCATCGCGGTCAATTCATCCTTGAGGGTGTTGACGGCCTGGCCGAAGGTTTTTTTCTCTTCGTTGGGCAGGGAGGCCAGCAGCTTCATCAAATCATTGACCTTGCCCGCCTTGCGGCCGAACAGGGCGGCCTTGATGTTGGCGACGGCGGCGGGATCGCTCGCGCCGGCGAGGGACTTGCGGGTCCAGTCGCGCAGTTCATCCAGCGAGGCGAGGGCGGCTTTGGTTTCCTGGGACATCGTGTTTTCCAGCGGTGGTCATTGGTTCGCGGCGCGTGACTGTCCGGTTGGCGGATCAGGCGGACCAGTAACACAAAAAGCCGGATGGCGCACGGCCATCCGGCTTGATTTCTGGAGCGGACCCGGGTTTCAGGCCGCTTTCCGGGAGGCCGCGAGTTTGACCAGGGCTTCAAACGCCGGCAGGTCATTCACAGCCAAATGGGCGAGAATTTTGCGATCCAGTTCGACGCCGGCCTTTTTGAGGCCGTCAATCATGCGCGAGTAGTTCAGGCCGAACTGGCGGGCCGCGGCGCCGATGCGCACATTCCACAACTGGCGGTACTGGCGTTTGCGCTGCTTCCGTCCGGCGAAGGCGTAGGCGAGGGCGCGGTGAACGGTGTTGCGCGCCTGGCGAAGCTGGCTGCTGCGGCCGGCGTAGTAGCCGCGCGCGAGCTTCATGATCTTCTTGCGGCGGGCGCGGCTGGCGGGAATGCTGACTGAGCGTGGCATGGTTCTGGCTCCTGAATCGGTCTATCAGCCGTAAGGCATCAACTGGTGGATATGGCCCGCGTCCACCGCGGCGACAATCGCGTTTCCGCGGTTCTGCCGGTTGGTCTTGGTGGACGTATTGGTCATGTTGTGGCGCCGTTTGGCGCGCCAGAACTTGACCTTGCCATTCTTCTTGATCTTGAACCGCTTGGCGGTTCCGCGGTTGGTCTTGATCTTGCCCCGGTACATGGTCATTTTCCTTGTGGTGGCGCCGCGGGCGTTGGCGTGGAGCGGGGGGCGTTGGACCCTCCGCCCTTGCGCGCGGGCGCCAGCAGCAGAAACATCGCCTTTCCTTCCATCTTCGCGCTTTGTTCGATCTCCGCTTTTCCCTGGAGTTCTTTCACCACGCGATCCAGAAGGGCTTTACCCAGGTCCAGGTGCGCCATTTCGCGTCCCCGGAACTGCATAAAAATCCGGACCTTGTCCCCCTCCTCCAGAAAACGCTGGATTTGGCGGAGTTTGGTCTCGATATCATGATCATCAATCTTGGGCCGGAATTTCACTTCCTTGATGGTCACCACCGTCTGGTGCTTGCGCGCTTCCGCGGCCTTTTTCTTGGTCTGGTACTTGAACTTCCCGTAGTCCATGATGCGGCATACGGGCGGGTCGGCCGTCGGCGCGACCTCGACCAGATCAAGACCGCGCTCCTGCGCGACCCGGAGAGCGTCGAACGAGGACATGATCCCCAGTTGTTCGTTATCATCTCCAATAACCCGGACCTGGGGGGCGCGGATGCGGTGATTCACACGCGGTTCTTTTTCGCCCGCACGGGCGCGGTCTGGCGGCCTTTGATTGATGTTATTTTTCCTCCGTTATGGGCCCCAACGGCCCGTGGTTCCCTGATCCCCGCCCGTCACGACGGACGCGCGGCGGACCTCTTGATTTCCTCGATCAGGGCCTCGCGGGGCAAAAATCCCCGGTCGCCCTTGCCGTGTTCGCGAAGCGAACCGCCTCCCGCCGTTTGATCCTTGTCGCCAACGATCACCATCAGCGGGATTTTGGACTGCTCAGCCACGCGGATTTTCTGTCCGAGTTTTTCGTTGCTGGAGTCCAGCTCCACGCGGACGCCAAACGAACGCAAATGATGCGCCAGTTCCTGGCAATAATCAAGATTGCGTTCCGTGATGGGCAGAATGCGAACCTGTTCCGGGGCCAGCCAGGCCGGGAAGGCGCCCGCGTAATGCTCCACCAGGATGCCGAAGAAGCGCTCCAGCGAACCCAGCATGGCGCGATGCACCATGTACGGCCGGTGGGCGGCGTTGTCCTTGCCGGTGTATTCCAGGTTGAAGCGCTCCGGCAGGTTGAAATCCACCTGGATGGTGGACAATTGCCAGGCCCGGCCGATGGCGTCCTTGATCTTCACGTCAATCTTGGGGCCGTAGAAGGCGCCGCCGCCCTCGTCCAGCATGGGGTTCAGGCCCGCGGCCTCGCACGCCTTGCGCAGCGCGGCGGTGGCGGCGTCCCACGCGGACTGTTCGCCGATGGCTTTTTCCGGGCGGGTCGCCACATACGCATCAAACCCGGTGAAGCCGAAGGCGCGCAGGAAGAACATGCAGAACTTCAGCGCGCCCACCACTTCCTCCTCCAGTTTTTCCGGCTGGACGAAGATATGGGCGTCATCCTGCGTGAAGCCGCGCACGCGCATCAGGCCATGCAGCACGCCGCTGCGCTCGTAGCGGTACACGGCGCCCAGTTCGCAGTAGCGCACCGGCAGTTCGCGGTAGCTGCGCCGCGCGTCCTTGAAGATATGAATGTGGAACGGACAGTTCATCGGCTTGCAGAAATAATCCGCGTTGTCGAGAACCATCGGCGCGTACATGTTTTCCTTGTAATTCTCCAGGTGGCCCGATTGTTTCCACAGGTCGGCCTTGCCCACGTGCGGGGTGTAGACAATCTGGTAGCCGTTTTTCAGGTGCTCCTCGCGCCAGAAGTCTTCAATCAGCTTGCGCACCAGGGCGCCTTTGGGGTGCCAGAGCACCAGCCCGGCGCCGATCTCCTCGACCGTGCTGAACAGGCCCAGTTCGCGGCCCAGCTTCCGGTGGTCGCGCCTCTTCGCTTCTTCCTGCTGGACCAGGAATTTGTCCAGCGATTCCTGATCAAAAAACGCGGAGCCGTACACCCGCGACAGCATGGGGTTGCGTTCGTCGCCGCGCCAGTAGGCGCCCGCCAGCGCGGTCAGCTTGAAGGCCTTGATCCAGCCGGTGGAAGGGATATGCGGCCCCTCGCACAAATCCACCCAGTCTCCATGCCGGAAAATGGTGATGGCCTCGTCCTTTGGGATATTGCCGATATGCTCGACCTTGAAGGTTTCGCCTTTTTCCTGGAACAGGCGGATGGCCTCGTCGCGGGAGATTTCCACGCGCTGGAAGGCGTGGTCGGCGGCGATGATCTTCGCCATTTCGGCTTCGATCTTCTCCAGGTCTTCCATCTGGAAGCCGCCGGGTTTGTCGAAATCGTAGTAGAATCCGGTTTCGGTGGCGGGTCCGAAGGTGACCTTGGTTCCCGGGAACAGCCGCTGCACCGCGTCGGCCATGATGTGGGCGGCGCTGTGGCGCAGCACATTCAGCCCTTCCGGCATCTGGCGGGTGATGATGGACAGCGTATCTCCGTCCTTCAGCGGGGTGCGGATATCCCGCACCTCGCCGTTGACTTTCCCGGCGACGGCGTCTTTCGCCAGGCGGGCGCCGATGGCGGCGGCGGCGTCGCGGATGGTCGCGCCGCCAGCCAGTTCCAGCACCTTGCCATCAGGAAGTTTGACTGCGATGCCCATGCTGCATGAACCGGAGTGCAAAAAAAATGGTAGGCACGGGCGGGATTGAACCGCCGACCCCTACCGTGTCAAGGTAGTGCTCTTCCACTGAGCTACGCGCCTACATCCCAGCCAACCTGCGGGGAGCGGTTGTGTACCGGACCCGTGGGCGGATGTCAACTGGGGAATCATCCATCATGAGGAGGGGAGAACGGGAAAGCGGGCGCCGTCCGTGGGGGCGCACTTGGCGCATTCGCCATCACCTGGCGTACCCTTCGTGGCGCATGTTGGAAAACCCGCCGGACGCATCCGCGGCCTGATGCGGAAGAAGGGGAATGCGCGGGCGGATGCATGCTGCACGCTTGTTTATTTCACCGCCGGCTGGATGCGCCAAGCGCGTCATTCGCCCGGAGAACCGTCCCGTTGCCAGAATCCCCGGGAAATAGCAGTATCTCCCAACGGATTGGAACGCCCATGACGAGTTCATCACCAGAAACCCATTCCCCGTTCACCTGCCTGGAGGTTTGCGCCGGCGCGGGGGGGCAGTCCCTTGGGCTGGAACAGGCGGGCTTCACCCACCTGGCCCTCGTGGAGTCCGATCCGGATTGCTGCGCCACGCTGCGCCTGAACCGTCCGCATTGGCCGGTGATGGAACAGGACCTGAAACACTTCGATGGAAGACCTTTCGCCGGACGTTGCGACCTGCTGGCCGGAGGGGTGCCTTGCCCGCCATTTTCCATTGCGGGCAAGCAGCTTGGAAATCAGGACGAACGGGATTTGTTTCCCGACATGCTGCGTTTGGCCGGTGAGATACGTCCGCGGGCGGTGTTTATTGAAAACGTCCGCGGCATCCTGTCCCGGCGGTTTGATGGTTTCCGGATGGCGGTATATTCGCGCCTGCATTCGCTGGGGTATGAGGTGGAATGGCGTCTGGTGCAGGCGCCGGATTTTGGGGTTCCACAACTGCGTCCCCGCGCCATCCTGATCGGCCTGAGGCCGGAAACACGTTGGAAATTCGTCTGGCCCCCGCCTGGAAATGCCCCGGCCCCCGGCGTTGGACACGTTTTGAGGAGTCTGATGTCGGCCCGTGGCTGGCCCGGTGCGAAGGAATGGGCTGACAAAGCCAGGGGGATCGCCCCCACCATTGTCGGCGGCAGCAAAAAACACGGAGGTCCCGATCTGGGGCCGACCCGCGCCCGCGCCGCCTGGGCGCTGCTGGGGGTGGATGGGCGGGGCATCGCCCGCGCCGCGCCCGGCCCGGATCACGTTGGCATGCCCCGTTTGACAGTCCAAATGGCGGCCGTGTTGCAGGGGTTTCCGCCGGACTGGGTATTTTCCGGAACCCATACGGCGGCTTACCGCCAGGTTGGCAACGCATTTCCCCCGCCGGTGGCCAGGGGGCTGGGGTTCGCCATCGCCCGCGCCCTGCGTCTGGAGAGCGGAATTGAAATTCCGGGAGAAGGAAACTCATGGGCGCGCGAGACAAACTCCGCGAATACTTTCTGAACCATGTTGGCGTGGTGCTGAATGCACGCCAATTGCGTGAAGCGGCGGGGGATATCTCGGAGTGGGCGCGGCGCGTCCGCGAACTCCGGGTGGAAGAGGGGTTTGAAATCCTGACCCACAATGATCGTTCCGATCTCAAGCCCGGGGAATACCTGCTGATCACCCGGAAACCGCGTCCCGCTTTCGCCAGGGCGATTTCCAAGGAAACCCGCGCGTTTGTTCTGGATCGCAATGGTTATACCTGTCAGATGTGCGGCGCCGCCGCTGGAGAGCCTCACCCCGATGGATCGGGCCGGGTCACCCGCCTGCACATCGGCCATGTCGTGGACAAATCCATGGGAGGGAGCGACGATCCCTCCAACCTGAGGGCGATATGCTCCGTATGCAATGAAGGAGCGCGGAACCTGACCCTTGACCGCCCAACCGCCACGAAACTGCTGATTCAACTCCGGCGCGCCGCCAGTCCCGAGCAATTGGCGGTGCTGGAATGGCTGGTGCGCAAATATCCCGGGGAGGCGGAGAAGATGCTCAACTCCTCCGGCCGCGCCTCCTGATGGACAAACTCACCCCGCGGCGCAGAAGCGCCAACATGGGGCGGATTCGCTCCCGGGACTCCAGACCGGAATGGACGGTTCGCAGGCATTTGTTTGGCCTGGGTTACCGCTACCGGCTGCACGTCAAAACCCTGCCCGGCAAGCCGGACCTGGTGTTTCCCGGTTTACGGAAGGTCATTTTCGTCCATGGATGTTTCTGGCATCAACATTCCGGCTGCCGGGAAGGCCGCATTCCCGGTTCCCGCCGGGAATACTGGGCGCCCAAGCTGGCGGGAAATGTGAGGCGGGATGCGAGGAACCGCGCCGGACTGAAAAAGCTTGGCTGGTCGAGCATCACCCTGTGGGAATGCGAAATTGAATCCGGAAAGGCCCTGAAAAAGGCCGAGGCCTTTCTGTCCCGGAAAGGGTAAACCGCCCGCAAAATTATCACGGGGGTTTGACAATCCCCCCGGGTTTGCGCTTCAACAGACGGGCAGGGGTGCAGCGGAATCATTCAAATGGATGATGCCGCGCCACCCGTGAGTCCGAAAAGCATGTCCGATCAGCCTCCATCCGACCGATTGGTTTCCCGGCCCGCCCGATCCCTGCGGCTGAGCCTGTGGTTCGCGTTGCCCTACGGCGCCCTGCTGTTTTTGATACTGGGCTCCGGAATCAGTGGATTTATACAGGATTATCAACGATCTCCAGTGTCGCAGGCGGGATGGGCCGCCCATTGCATGGCGCGGGACGCCCTGCTGGACATGGACGCCTTCGCCTCCGGCTTGATGGACGAGTCCATCCGGCGTTTGCGGGCGACCGGCCCCGATCCCCGGGACAGCGAATGGATGGAACTGCGCAACCTGTTGATGGGGCGCCACAGCCATCTGGATGAAGACACGGCGGGGTTGTACAGCCGGTTGATTCTCGACAATTCCCGGGCCTGGAATCTGGACCCGTTGCTGTTGGCCGCCTTGATCGAGGTCGAGAGCCGCTTCCGTTCCGGGGCGCTCAGCAACCGGGGCGCCATCGGCCTGATGCAACTTCGTCTCACGACCGCCCAGGAGACCGCCAGCCGCCTGAATCTGGGTGAGGTTCAGGCGGAGGACCTGACCCGTCCTGAACTCAATATCGCCCTTGGCGGCCGGTATCTGCGCAAGTTGATCCGCCGCAACGGGGGCGAACTGGCATGGGCGCTGGAAGCCTACAACCGGGGGCCGGAAGTGGTCCGGGGCATCCGCGAACAGGGCGATGACCCGCCGCCGGAGTTTTGGAGCTTCAGCGACACCGTGCTCCGCAAATACCGGCATTTCAGCGAACTCCGCCGGCTCTGGGATATCTCCTCCGCCGACATGGTCGCCCGTTCACGGTGAGGGCGGGGAGTGGTTTGGCCGGGAAGGTGTGAATCTCCATGGTGAAGGTGTGAATCTCCATGGTATGGATGGGAGCCCCAACTTGATTTCTTCCGGCGGCTCAACTACAAGCCGGGGCGTCTGGCGGTAACCGCTTTGCAAGGGCCCCATCGTCTAGTGGTCTAGGACATCGGCCTCTCACGCCGGTAACGCGGGTTCGAACCCCGCTGGGGTCACCATCTGATTTCAGGCTTCCGTACCGGAAGCCTTTTCTTTTCGAGGTAATATGTCCACGGCCCAACATGTGGTGTTCATCATCGGCGGCGCGGTCTCCGGCTCCGAAGCGGCTTCCATCTTCGCCCAGCGCGGCATGCTCTGCGTGGTCATCGAGCAGGGGCCCCGTCCCTACGGCAAAATCGAGGATGGCCTGCCCCGCTGGCACGCCAAGCTGCGGGAACAATGGGAGGACAGCATTGATGAAAAGCTGTCCCACCCCAATGTGTTGTTCATTCCCAACACCCGCCTGGGCCGGGACATCACGCTGGATGAACTGCGCGCGCTCAAGCCCAGCGCGGTGGTGCTGGCCAGCGGCGCCTGGCGGGATCGTCCGTTTCCGTTCAGGGAAATCGAGCAGTTCCGCGGAAACGGTTTTTATTACCAGAACGAATTTGTCTACTGGTTCAATCATTTCGAGGACGACCCGGGCTACGCGGGGCCATCCATTGAAATACCCGGCGGCGCCATCGTATTGGGCGGCGGCCTCGCCTCGATTGACGTGGTGAAGATCATCCAGCTCCAGTTGGCGCGCAAGGCCCTGAAGGCGCGGGGGCTGGAGGACAACCTCTACAAGCTGGAGAAAGGCGGCGGAATCAAGGCCACGCTGGACAAGCTCAAGCTGCCGTTCTCCGATCTGGGGATTCAGAGTTGCACCTTGTTCTACCGGCGCCGCCCCGAGGACATGCCGCTGGCCGATCCCCCCGCCAACGCCACGGAAGAGCAGGTCAACCGGGTGCGCATGACCCGCGTCAAGATGCTGACCGGATTGAAGGACAAGTTCTTCTTCCATTTCGAGGGAATGTCGTCTCCCTCCGGGATTATCGTCGAAAACGGCAGGCTGGCCGGTCTGAAATTCACCCGCAATGAAATGGCGGACGGCAAGTTGCGCACGGTTCCCGGTTCGGAGTTTGAAGTCCGTTCGCCGCTCATCATCAGCTCGATTGGGTCAATTCCCGAGCCCATCCCCGGTGTGCCGATGAAGGGCGAAACCTACCCGGTCCGCGATGAAAACACCGGCGAACTCGACGGTTTCGAGAATGTCTTCGCCATGGGCAACGCGGTGACCGGGCGCGGCAATATCAAGGATTCGGTGCAGCACGCCCGCCTGGTCTCCGGCCATCTGCTGGAGAACTATTTTGATCTTTCCGGCGTTCCGGGCGCCAGTCAGGAATCCGCCGCGGCCCACGCACAACAGGCGGCGTCCGCCATCGCCGGCAAGGTGTTGCTGGGCAAGCCGGTTCCGGAAGGACAGCGGGCGGAGATTCTGGCCAGGGTCAGGCAGTGGCAATCCCGCGCCGGATACGGCGGCGATTACGCCAGCTACCGCGACCGCGTGCGTCTGCCCCATCCGGTGGAAGAGTAGGGCGGTCGCTCGCCGCCCCTTCGCGCGGGTGAAGCGGCCCCGCCAGCGTTCATGCGGGCAAAAGCCCGCGCTGTTTGAGTTCATCCAGAATGGCCTGGTGCTGGATATCCGGCGGCCGGGTTCCATCCAGGTGGAAGATCTCCGGTCCGGAGAACGAGAGGAAAATCGCCCGGGTTCGCGTCAGGCTTTCTTCCTTCTCGAAGCTGTTGGGTTGTTCGCCCCGGCCCTTGCGGATACGCTCCAGCGCCGCCGCCACGGGAATATCCACGATGATGGTCAGGTCCGGCCGTGGAGCGAAGTCCCGGTTGCGCCGCAGGATAGCCGCCGGGTCGAGCCCGCGCGCGCCCTGGTAGGCGGCGGTGGAATAATAATAACGATCGCAGACCACCCAGTCCCCCGCCGCCAGCCATGGCGCCAGTTCATCGCGCACGTGGTCTTCCCGGTCGCGGATGAACCATTCCAGTTCGGTTTCGGCGCTCCAGGTTTCGCGATCCTGGGTATACAGTTCGCGGATGCGCCGCCCCCACGGGCCGCTGGTGGGCTCCCGGGTGGATTTGACGCTCAGCCCGCGCGCCCGCAGGGATTCCGCCAGCAGGGCGGCCTGGGTGGTTTTTCCGCTGCCGTCCACTCCCTCGAATACGATGAAGGTTCCATTTCCGGGGGTCATCGCCGGACACAGTAGGTCCTGCCAAGCCAGTTGCGCAAGGCGGCTGATTCTGCTACTTCCGGGCAATCAAAACTGGTTGCAGCACCCAGAAATTTCGCCGTGGAGGCTTGAAGCATGGATGTCCGCTGCGAGAAATGCGGCGCGGAATACGAGGTGGATCCGGGGCAGATTCCCGAGAGCACCGGCGCCCAGATCATTTGCTCCAACTGCGGAAACCGCTTCATGGTGTACCGCCCGCCGGTATTGGCGGCGGCGGCGAAGCCTTCCACGATGTCGCGCCCCGCGGTCCCTTCCGCCCAGGCCCCGCGCGATATCCTGATACGCCGGGTGGATGGAACCCTGTTGCAGGCGCAAGACCTGGTCACCGTCAAACGGATGGTGGTGGATGGCCGCCTGGATCCGGGCGATGAGATGTCGCGCGGCTCCGGTCCCTGGGAAAAACTTGGCGGACTGGCGGAACTGGCC
>JAJVIH010000073.1 GCA_022072125.1 Myxococcota bacterium
GGCCAGCAGGGCCGCCACCGCCGCAGCCAGCGGCACGGCCACGGCCGCGACGATCCAGGCCCCGCCGCTCACGGCAGACGGTCCTCTGGCAGCCGCGCGCTATCATCGTGACGGTGCATGCGCCGCAGCAGCGCCAGTGCGAGCGCGGTGGCACTCACCGCGACGACGATCCCGGTGAGCACCATCGCATGCGGTACCGGGTCGGGGCGGCCCGCGATCTCAGTCGTGCGCGAAGCCAGCGCCACCAGCATCATGAACACGCCCGAGCCGAGTACGTTCAGGCCGAGCAGCCGCCGCAGCACATGGCGCGCGGCCAACGCGGCGTACAGGCCCATCGCCACCAAGGCGATGCCGGCCAAGCCGTAAAGCAGCCCCAGGCTCATCACTTGGTGCCCTGGGCCGGGCGCCCGACAAACAGCGCCACCATGATGACGGCGATCGACACCATGGCGGCCGCTTCGATCAACAGGATCACGGCGCCCGCGTATGCGGGCGGGAAGGTCAGGAAGCCGCCGCCGAACACCGCCGTCGCGACGCCGACGCCGAGGAAGACGGCGAAGCCCAGCACGACCGCCGCACGTACCGGCCGGCTGGCCGGCAGCGATAGCGGACGCGCCAGGTGCCACAGCACGCCCCCTGCTGCTAGCAGCGCCGCGCCCTGAAAAGCGCCGCCGGGCGCATGCGCGCCGACCCAGAGCAGATAGCCCGCGGCCGCCACGGTCAGCGGCAGCAGCACGCGCAAGAGCAGGCTCAGCATCGGGTCGGCCGGCGCTGCCGGCAGCGCCGCCTCGGCGTCGAGGATCCACACCCCCAGCACCGCGAGCAGCAGCACGCCGATCTCGAGCAGCGTGTCGTAACCGCGGTAGTTCAGCAGCGTGGCGGTCACTGGGTTCGTCACGCCGCTGGCGCCCAGCTGCTGCAGCGCTGGTGCAGTCAGTCCGGGCCAGGACTCGGGCAGCGCCAGCACCGAGGCCACCAGTAGGATTACCAGCCCGAGAGATGCCAGCGCGATGCCGGCACGCGCCGGTGTCAGGCCGAGCGGCCGCACTTCGTCGGTCGCGCCTTTGCGGCCCAGGCGCGCCAGGGTGTCCAGCAACAGCGCCCCGGCCAGCCCGGCGCCAATGGCAGCCTCGGCGAGTGCAACATCGGGGGCACCAAGCCGCACCCAGGCCAGCGACACCAGCAGCCCGAACACGATGAACTGCACGACCGCCTTGAACAGGTCTGCGCTCGCGAGTGCGCGCCAGCCCAGCCAGAGGAGCAGGACCACGAGCACGAAGTCGAGCGCGTGCACTTCAGCGGCCATCGCGCTTGTCCATGCTGGGGTTGTCCGGGCCGACCGTCGGCGTCGGCTCGCCATTCGCGTGGGTGGCCGAGTGCGCCACCAGGTAGCAGGCGACCGAGCTTGCGAACAGCACGAGCAGCCACACCAGCAGCAGCCTCACCACCTGGAACGCGTCGTCGGCCTGCAGCGTCAGCCCCAGCACGACCAGGCCCAGACCGAGGTTGTCGGCCTTGGTCAGCGCGTGCAGGCGTGACAGCAGGTCGGGCAGACGCAGCACGCCAATGCTGCCGGCGAGGAAAAACGCAATCCCTGCACCGATCAACGTCAGCGAAAGCGCGCTGCGTACATCCTCCCCGGTCACGGCCCGTCTTCCGCGGTGCGATCCTGTCCCCGCTGAACCGGCTGCACGCCGAGGCGGCGCACGAACACCGCGCCCGCGACGCTGGCCAGCAGCGCGAGCACGAGCGCCACGTCGAGCAGCGCCGGCGCGTCCGCCGCCCGGGCGAGCAGCAGCAGCACGGCCACTGCGCCGGTGCCCAGCAGCTGTGCCGCGAGCATGCGGTCACCGTTGGACGGGCCGCGCTCCACGCGCACCAGGCCCAAGGCAATCGTCGCCAGCACCACGGCGGCGGCAATCCACAGTGCGACAGTCATCCACTCAGGCATCGGTAGCCCCCGGCGCCGACAGGCGCAGCGCGAACAGGCCGGCCACCCGCTGCTCCAGTTCGGCGAGTTCGGCGGGCACCGGTCCCTTCGCGTCGAGCGCGTGGATCAGCACCTCATGCTCGCCCACCGCCGCGACCAGAGTGCCGGGCAGAAGGCTGGCAGACAATGCGAACAGCGCGCGGGCCGGACCGTCGGCAGGCAGACGCCAGCGATAGCGCACGAGGCCGGGCGCGACGCGCAGCCGCCGTGCGCTGACCCGACCTGCGACGTCGATGCCACCACGAACCGACTCGCGCAAGAAGTAGGTGACGAAGCCCAGCACCCCTGCCGGATCGAGTCGCAAGGGAGACGTCAGGCGCTCGATTTGGCGCGCCAACACCAGCGCAGCAGCGATCGTCGGCACGCCGACGATCCACGACGACACGGCGCCGCCCGTCAGCACGAACCACAGCAGCGCCAGCAGCGCACCCAGCGCGGACGAGCGCACTGACAGTGCCGCGCGTTGCCTTCTCATCGTTGGCTCAGTCGCGGCCGTGCACATGGGCCTTGCGAACACGCCATTCGCGCAGCGCGAGGATCGCGAGCGTGAGCGACACGAGCGGCAATACGGCGTAGGTCATCGCGACTCCGAAGGTGTCGAGCGCATCGTGCTGCCGCGCGGCGAGGATGAGGTAGGTGGTGTACGCCGCATAGAGCGCGACGAAGAGCGCGCCTTCCCAGCGCGCGATAAGGTGACCGGTGAA
Source organism: Myxococcota bacterium (assembly GCA_022072125.1). Lineage (GTDB taxonomy): Bacteria > Myxococcota > JAJVIH01 > JAJVIH01 > JAJVIH01 > JAJVIH01. Next base: position 2,695 of record JAJVIH010000073.1, read on the forward strand.
GAAGATCGGCAGGCACGCCACCGCGACCGCGATCATCACCGGGATGTCGAACACCACCATCGCCGGCGCGACCGATAGCCCGCTCGATGCCGCCAAGGCCGAGATCCCGAGAACGCCAAGAATGTTGAAGATGTTGCTGCCGACGACGTTGCCGACGGCGATGTCCCGCTGGCCGCGGATGGCGGCGAGGATCGAGGTTGCCACCTCCGGGAGCGAGGTTCCGGCGGCGATGATGGTGAGGCCGATCACGAGTTCGCTCACGCCGAGCCCCTTGGCAATGGCCACCGCTGCCTCGACCAGCCAGTTCGCGCCAAGCACGAGCAGGCCCAGGCCGCCGACGACGAGCAGCGCCTGCATTGCCCAGTGCCGGTCCCAGCCGGAGCCGTCGCCGCTCGACTCGCCAGCGCCGGCTTCCATCTTCAGCTCGCGACGCGACTGCACGATCACGAAGACGGTGTAGCCCACGAGCAGCCCGACGAGCAGCGCGCCGTCAACGAAGCTCACGCGACCGTCCAGGCACAGGAGCAGGAGCAGCAGCGACACCCCGATCATGATCGGTACTTCCTGGTGCACGAGCTGCCGTGCAACGACCAGCCTGGAGATGAGTGCCGAGGCCCCGAGGATGAACAGCACGTTGAAAATATTGCTGCCCACGACGTTGCCGACGGCCAGGTCGTTACGGCCGGAAATGGCGGCCTGGACGCTGACGGCCATCTCGGGCGAACTCGTGCCGTATGCGACGACCGTCAGGCCCACCACGAGAGGCGAGATCCCCGCCGACAGCGCGAGCTTGGATGCGCCGCGCACCAGGAATTCCGCGCCGAGGACGAGTAGCGCCAGGCCGGCGATGAAGAGCAGTGCCGTGGTCATGATTGTTGTGTGCGCAGGGAAGCACGCTTCCGTTCACCCAGGTTGCGAAGCCGCTTCTCCAAAGCAATCACCGGAAGGATGATTATGCCGGCGAGGACCGAGAGCGCGAGGTCGCTCGCCGAGAGCGCCGCCGTGCCGAACAGCGCCTGCATGGGCGAGGCGTAGATGAACGCGAACTGCAGCGCGACGATCGCGGCGATGCCGAGGAACACGACGGGATTGCTAAACACGCCGATCCTCAGGATCGAACCGCGCAGGCTGCGGCAACTCAGCATGTAGAAAATCTGGAAGGTGACGACCGTGGTGACCGCCATCGTCTGCGCCTTGGCCAGCGCCGCCTCGTCCGTGGCAGAAATGTCGTACTCGTAAAGGAACAGCCCGATTGCCCCGGCGGTCATGAGCGTGGCGGCGACCAAGGTGCGCATCACCACGAACGCGCCGAAGATCGGCGCGTCCGGCCGCCGCGGCAGCCGCGACATCACGTCCGGCTCTTTCGCCTCGAAGGCGAGCGGAAGCGCGAGTGCGACGCTCGCCACCACGTTGATCCACAGGAGCTGGGTGGGGGCCATGGGCAGCAGCAGCTCGCGCGTGACGGCGTCGAACGGGAAGAACGCGACTGCGCAGATGAGGATCATCGCGAGCCCGAGGTTGGTGGGCAGCACGAAGGCGAGCGACTTCACCAGGTTGTCGTAGACGCGCCGGCCTTCCTCTACCGCGGCCGCGATGGTGGCGAAGTTGTCGTCGGTGAGCACCACGGCCGCCGACTCCTTCGACACGCTGGTGCCGGTGATCCCCATCGCCACGCCGATGTTTGCCTGCTTGAGCGCCGGTGCGTCGTTCACCCCGTCCCCGGTCATGGCGACCACCTCGCCGTTGGCCTGGAGCGCACGCACCAGCTTCAACTTGTCCTCGGGCGCCACTCGCGAGAAGACGTTGGTCGTTCGCACAGCCTGGCGCAGCGCGTCGTCGTCCATGCCTGCAAGGTCGGCACCAGTGAGCGCGGCGCTGCGCGCATTGGCGATGGCGATCTCACGCCCGATCGCCAGCGCGGTGAGTTTGTGGTCACCGGTGATCATCTTCACGTTGATGCCGGCGAGATGGCAAAGGCGGATGGCCTCGATCGCCTCCGAGCGCGGCGGATCGATCATGGCCTGCAGGCCGAGGAAGGTGAAATCCGCAGCGACGTCGTCGTGATCGAGCGTGACGCTGCCGGGCACCTCGCGTGCCGCGAAACCGAGCACGCGCATGCCCTGGGCCGCCATTCGCTCGACTTCGGCCAGGACGATGTGGACGTCGATGCCGGCGCAGCGCCTGGCCACCACCTCCGGCGCGCCCTTCATGTAGATCGCGGGCGCCCGATCGGTCGCGTTGAGCGTCGCCATGTACTGGTGCTCCGACTCGAACGGAATGGCGTCCAGGCGCTGATGGTGGCGGCGCTCGCCTTCCACGTCGAGCCCCAGCTTCCCGCCCACGACCACCAGCGCGGCCTCGGTGGGATCGCCGGTGATCGACCAGCGCCCGTCGTGCTGGTGGACGGTGGCGTCGCTACAGAGCGCGCCCGCGCGCAGGAGCTCGAGCAGGTCGTCGGGTGCCCGCGCGAGAGGCACGTCGTCCTTGAGGAGCTGGCCTTTCGGCTCGTAACCGACACCGGTCACGCCGTAGCGCCCGGAGGTTGGCGTCCACAGCGCCTTCACCGTCATCTCGTTGCGCGTGAGCGTGCCGGTCTTGTCCGAGCAGATGACCGTGGTGGAGCCCAGCGTCTCGACTGCCGGCAGTTTGCGGATCACGGCGCGTCGGCGAACCATGCGCTGCACGCCGATCGCCAGCGCAATGGTGACGATCGCCGGCAGGCCTTCCGGGATGGCGCCGACGGCGAGCGCGATGGCAAAGATGAGCGTCTCGCGCAAACTCGCCCAGAGTCCCATGCCGGTGGCCCACTCGGTGCGCAGCGTGCCGATCGCGAGCACGACGAGGCTCACGAGAACGATCGCGATGGTGAGGTAGCGGCCGATCTTCGCGAGCGCGGCGGTGAGTGGCGTCTGGAGATCGGTGGTCTCCTTCAGCATGGCGGAGATCTTGCCGAGCTCGGTGGCGGCGCCGGTGCGCACCACCACCGCGGTGCCGGTGCCGTAGGTGACGAGCGTCCCGGCGAAGGCCATGTTGCTGCGATCGCCGACCAGCGCTGCCGCGTCGAGCGCATCGGTCTGCTTCTCGGTGGGCACCGATTCGCCGGTGAGCGCCGCCTCCTCGATCCGCAGTGAGCGCACGTTGAGCAGGCGCATGTCCGCCGGGACTTTGTCTCCCGAGGCAAGCGTGACCACGTCGCCGGGCACGAGCTGCGCGGCCGGCAACGTCGTCCGGCGGCCGTCGCGCAGCAGACCGACCTGCTCGGGTACCATCTTCGAGAGCGCTTCGATCGCCTTGCTCGCCTTGAACTCCTGCACGAAGCCGATCACGGTGTTGATCACGACGGTCGCGAGGATCACGAGGCCGTTTTTCAGCCCTTCGCCGTGCCAGTCCGCGAGGATGGCGACCCCGCCGGCCCCGATCAGCACCCAGATCAGCGGGTTGTGGATCTGCCGCCACAGGAGCTCGAGCGGCGTGTCGCGCTTGGCGCGCGGCAACACGTTCGCGCCGTACCGCGCGAGGCGCGAGGCGGCCTCGGCGCTGCTCAGGCCCTCATGCTTCGTGTCGAGCGCGTCCAGCACATGGTCGATGGAGCGCGCATGGAAAGCCTCCGCGAGTTCGGACGGCGTCGTCGTCGTTCGGACGCCAGCGCTTCGCTCGATCATCGCTCCTCCTCGGATGCCTGCTTGACGATGGTGACGGGCACCGCGGCTCGCTGTATCACCCCTTGTGACACCGACCCCAACAGCACCCCGCGCAGGGCACTCATCCCGCGGGCTCCCATGAGGATGGCGGTGCACCCGTAGCGCTGCGCGATCTCGACCAGCGTCGTGGCCGGGTCCCCGACACCGATCTCGCGCTCGTAGGCCATGCTCGCCTCCTTGAACAGCGCCTCCGCGGGCGCGAGAGCGCGCGAGCCGACGGCGCCGCTGACGCGTTCCAGCACATCGGCGCCCGGAGCAAGCATCATCTCGTAGAGGTATGTCGGCTCCTGCACTGTCGCCAGCACGAAGCCGGCGCGCAACCCGTCCCGAGCCAGCTGTAATCCATGCCGTGCGGCCTCGAGTGCGGCCGAAGAACCGTCGATGGCGATCAGGACCTTCATCTTCGATGAGAACAGTACGGGGGCCGGCGTCACGGCGTGATGGCGACCTTGAGCACGCCGTCGCGCTGGTGTGCGAATAGGTCGTAGGCCTTCTCGATGTCGTCGAGCGTGAAGCGTTGCGTCACCATGGCCCCCAAGTCCAGGCGCCCGGCCTCGATGACCGCCATCAGCCGGCGCATGCGCTCCTTGCCGCCCGGGCACAGCGTGGTGACGATCTTGTGGTCGCCCAGCCCGGCGGCGAAGGCGGCGAGCGGGATCTTCAGGTCGCTCGAATACACACCCAGGCTGGACAGCGCGCCACCCGGACGCAGCACCCGCAGGCAGGCCTCGAAGGTGTCCTGGATGCCCAGCGCCTCGATCGCGACATCGACGCCGCGTCCTCCGGTCAGACGCAGGATCTCCTGCACCGGGTCCTCGCGGCTCGAGTCGATGACGATGTCGGCGCCCATGCGGCGCGCGATCTCCGGGCGGCCGGCAATGCGGTCGACGCCGATCACCGTGGTAGCACCGCTGAGCTCGGCGCCGGCCGTCGCGCACAGTCCGATCGGCCCTGCGCGAACACGGCCACCGCGTCGCCGATGCGGGTGCCGCCGCTCTCGGCGCCGCCGAAGCCCGTGGACATGATGTCGGGGCACATCAGCACCTGTTCGTTGCTTTCGTCGGGTACCACGGCCAGATTGGCCATCGCGTCGGGCACCAGGACGTACTCCGCCTGGCAGCCGTCGATGGTGTTGCCGAAGCGCCAACCGCCCAGCTCCTTCCAGCCGTGCGCGGTGCCGGCGCCGTCGTGCGCCGCAGCCGCAAAAGGCACGCGTTGCTGCAGCCGCTGGGCGTGATTGCGACCGCGATCACGCGCTGGCCTTCGTGGCAGCCGCGCACCGCCGAGGCGAATTTCTCGATCACGCCAAACGGTTCGTGCCCGACCGTCAAACCCTTGGCCACCAGGTACTCCCCCTTGAGGATGTGCACGTCGGCTCCACAGATCGTCGTCGTTGTCGCGCGCACAAGTGCGTCCAGCGGGCCCACGTCGGGGATCGGCTTTTCGTCGAAAACAATGCGACCGGGGTCGACGAACACGGCTGCTTTCATCCTGGCCAATGACAATATCCTATCGTTGCCACGAAGAGTCCTCCTTCGACGACGGTTCCAGAACGTCGGTAAGACGTGTGATCGGTGTGCGACGGCGATCAAACGCGGTTGGCGGTGCCCGTCGGCACTACTTCTCCCGCACCAGCAGCAGCGCGGTCCGGCACTGCGCCGCCACCCGCGTTGCGACCGAGCCCATCGGGCCCTGCCGCGACGCGCCGAATCCGAGCGACCCTAGCGCCAGCAGATCGAGCCTGCTCTTGGTGGCCTGGGCGGCGATCGCGTCGCCCGGCGCCTGTCCGACCAAACGCACCTCGGTGGCCGAGATGCCGGCCGTGGCGAGCAGTTCATGAACAGGCCTGAACACGTTCTCGAACGCAGCCTTCTGCATGGCTTCGACCTGCTCCGGCTTGATGCCCGTCGGCACCTCGCGCTCGATCCAGCCCGGCACGGTGATCTTCGTCAGGTCGGGCACGACGTGGATCAGGCTCACCGAGGGCGACGCGCCGAACAGGTCGTGGTGCAGGGCAACGAACCGAGCGACGGCAAGGCCGTAGGGGCTGCCGTCCACCGCGATGCCGAGGCGCAACGAGTCGCGCTTGGGGACTGGGGCGCCGCGCACGACGAGCAGCGGCTTGGTGCAGGAGACGGCCACGGTACTGGCCACCGAGCCGAGAACCAGTTTCTTCAGTCCGGTATGGCCGTGCGAGCCCATCACGATCAGGTCGGCGCGGTCGTTGGCTACGATCGATGGCAGTTCGTGCGCCACAGTCCCGACGACATACCGCGCCGTGGTGTTGGCGCCGGCGCGCTCGAGCGCCTTCGCCGCCGACTTCAACGCCTTGGCTGCCTCGGCCTCGTGCCACGACTCCACGATCTCCTTGCCCAAGGCGCGCGCGGCGCGCGGCGGGACCGGGTACTGGACGTTAATCAACTCGATCTCGGTCGGTTTCTTCAGCAGCGTCTCACGCGACGCGATGAAGGCGACGGCGGCCTTGCTGTACTCGCTGCCATCAACGGGCATCAGGATGCGCATGGGGACTCCTCGGATAGTTTCGGCGTGATCCGATCGTTCAGGGGGTGTGATGGATGGCCTCGACGAGGTCGCGGCATCGCGACCAGGAAGACGACGACACCGGCGCCCATCGGCGGGTGGTGAACGAGTCGAAGGTCATGAGTGTTCTTTGTTGTTCAGAGAAGGCGCAGCTTGCGAGCGGTGCCTGCGGCGGCCCCGCGCGGCCGCACCTGGAAGTCCGTGCCGTACAGCGTGGGCTCCAGCAGCGCCTGATCGTCCGGATGCAGCCCCCAGCGCTCGATCGCGGCCAGCAGCACGAACGACTCGCCATCGTCGATCTGGGAGTCGGCCTGCACCACCGCCGAGCACAGGCGCAGCACGAGACGCCGCGAGTCCTCATCGTCGAGTTGGTCCAGCATGCTGCCAAGCGCTTCGCTCGGGATACAGATTTCGTTGCCGCAGCGCGCAGTACGCAGCAGATCGGCGCACAGGTCGTCGATCACGCCATGCCACTGCGAGCGGGTCAGGCCGAGCCGTTCGGGGGCCTCGAGGGCATCCAGTACCGCAGTTTCGACGGCCTCCATGCGACCGTTGGCGATCAGCGCGAGTGCGACGATTCGTGCCGCGGCCTCGCCACTGTTGCGAGGGTAGGGGCGCAGTTGCAGGGTGGGCGTCGTCGGACGGGCGCTGCGTTCATCGAAGCCAGAGTGAGCGATGGTCATGCTAATGCCTCCGGGTCAGGTGGATATGGCCATCAGTCGCTGCTGCTGCCGAATCCGAACAAGCTCAGCAGGCTGGTGAACAAGTTGAAGATCGAGACGTACAGCCCCACGGTGGCCAGCACGTAGTTGGTTTCACCGCCGTTTACGATGCGGCTGGTCTCGAACAGGATCAGCCCCGCGGACAGCAGCGCCACCATCGCGGCCACGGCTAACCCTAGAGCCGGCATTTGCAGGAACACCGCGCCCAGGCCCGCGATCAGCGCAGTGACCATGCCGGCGAACAGAAAGCCGCCCATGAAACCGAAGTCGCGCCGGGACGTCAGCACCCATGCCGACAGGGCCAGGAAAGTGGCACCGGTTGCCGCAAGGGCCAAGGTCACGACCTGCGCACCACCGGGCAAGGCCAGCGACTGGGCCAGCACCGGGCCCAGCGAGTAGCCCATGAAGCCCGTCAGCGCGAACACGGCCGGCAGCGCCAAGCCACTGTTCTTGAACTTGTAGACGGCGAAGAGTAGGCCGAAGTAGCCACCCAGCGTCAGCAGCAGACTCGGAGCCGGCAACTGAAGGGTCGCGCTAGCGGCGGCGATGGAAGCGCTGAACAGCAGCGTCATCGACAGCAGTGCATACGTGTTGCGCAGAACGCGCCTCGTGTCGACGTCGCGCGGCAGGCTCGCAGGAGCGGTGAGGACTTGGGGCCGGCCAGCGGAGTCCGGGCGCGCGGTAGACGGAACGGACGACATTGGGTTCATGATGCGGAGTCCCTTCCTTGTGTTCGGTTTCAGCGTTCGCTACTGATGAAGCGCTGGCGCAGGCGCCGCCAGTCACTGCCACGGCGCAACTGACGCATCAGGAAACGCGCGGCACGCGTCAACGCGTTGTCCAGCGCCGTGCGCCAGTTGTTTGCCACCGATGCGACGACCACCGACCCTGTGCCATCGGTCCGCAGCTCCACCTGGCAGCGCTTGTCGACGCCGCCGCGCGGGCCGTTCACATCCGACATCCGCACCTCGGCGCGGGACACCATCCAGCCCAGGCGCCGCAGGACAAAGCGCACACGTCGCTCGGTCAAGGCGCGCAGGTCTATGGCTTGCGGGTGGCGGGATTTGAAGAGCACTTGCATCACGCATCTCCATCGGTTGATGACAAGCGCAATATCGGCCTTTGACCCGCGTTGAAAAAGCATGTTTTAGAGAACGCCAACATCGGAAAAACCTGAACACGCGATACCGGTTCGATCCCCAACTCCGGCGTTTCGCGGCTGCGGCTCGCAGCGTCCAGTAAACGCGATTGGCACAACGGCCTCACGTCATTGGGAGCGACGGGTGTTCGACCTAGGTGTGCCTGCTCTTCGGAAAAGCCGAAGTGGTCATCAACTGCAACTCCCTTGAAGCGAAGCCGCGGCGGTCTGACACTCCGCCCATCGCATCCTTTTTGGGAACCGCCATGCCGAGCACCCTGCTTAGCCACTTCGCGTCGCTGTTGCGTCGTTGGATTGCCGACCTCGCCACACTCGTCACCAACCCGCATCGACTCCACGCGCGGGATCAGTCCTTGGCCTTCCGGGGTCGTGATGCGGCTGCAACCTACCTACGTGCGCGTTCGTCGCGAGCGCGATCGCAGGTGAACTCATCGTTTCTGTAATCGGGAGTCGTCTCATGAAGATCGCCATTTGGGGTGTGTTCGTCTTTGTCGCGCTGTTGTGGACCGGCGGCGCGGCGCTACTCGCCCAACTCGTTGAGTGGTCCGCGGGAGGTCTCACAGCCGGTGGTGCGACCGCGATTGGCTCCGTTGTGGCGACGGCGCCCCCGCCGGCCTGGCTGAGTTCCTGGATCGACGCCACCAGCTGGGCCGCTGCACAGGAAGCCGTCGGCAGCGCGCTGACCAGTCTCTCCGCTGTCCTGCCGGCCATCAGCGACGCGGTCGCGTGGCTGGTGCCGGCCGTCTGGGTGATCTGGGGCTTGGGGCTGCTGGCTCTGGTCGCGCTCTCCCTGGTGGCCACGGCGTTGCTGGGCCGCTTCGGTCGTGGTTTCGGATCCGGACAGCAAGCGGCCTGACCACATTCGACCTGACATACAAGGAGGAGCACCTCATGCGCAGCTATCCACACAACAGCCCGGAAGCCGCCGGCCGCGTGCTCACGCTTCTGCTCATCGCCGACGGCAACGTGTGCGCCTCGGAGATCGACGTGCTCAAGGGTCTCGGCGCGGAGCGCCACCTGGGCCTGCCAGACGGAGGGCTCGACGACGTGCTGCGCGACCTCTGCGAGGACCTCCTTATGGCCGGGCACCATTTCGGCTCGCTGCTCGACGGCCTGGACAGTACTGTGCTGCGCAGCCTGATGGGTGAGGTCTCCGACCCGCGCTTGCGCAGCGAGGTGCTGACGCTGGCACAAGCCGCCGCGCGCGCCGACGAGCACCTGGCCGACGGTGAGGCGCTTGTCCTCGATGCGGCCTGCAGGTACTGGTCGTTTGCCGCGGAGCACCTGGCAACGCCGACGATGTCGGCGTGAGGCGTCGGATTCAGCGCTGCTCGGCCTGAACCAAGATCCGCACCAGCGGGTGGTGCAGGCCGCGGCGCGACCGGATCGCGTGAATCTCCTCGCGCACGTCGTCGCAACGGCCCAGCAGTCGCAGGCCGCGCAGCATGACCAGGTCCTGGGCACCCAGTCGGCTCACGGGGAATACGCCCAGGCCTTGCGCGGCGAACACCACCATCAGGGCGCTGTCTTCGAACTCACCGACCACGCGCGGCCGCATACCGCGCTGGTCGAACCAGTGCTCCAGCGCCGTGCGCAGCACCGCGTGACGGGTCGGCAACAAGACGGGCAGGTCCGCGAGGCAGGCCGGGAACTCCTTGGCGCTGGCGCGACGCACGAGCGCGCTCGGGCCGTACCAGTCCACAGGTGATGAGGCCAGTCTCGCGCTGGTCAGACGCAGGTTCGGATTGGCCGACCCGGGCTGGCCGGCGAGTACCAGGTCCAGGTGGTGCAGGGCCAGCTCGGCCTGGAGCTGTTCGAACTCGCCCTCGTGACAGACCAGCCGCAGGTTCGGTGTGGCGAGCACCGCGCTGAGCAGCGCATGGGCCGCGAGTTTGGAGATGCCATCCGACAGCCCGACCGCGAGGCGGACGGACTTGTGGCTCGCGGCTTCGCGTACCTCGCCCGGCAGCGCCTCGCCGATACGGAAGATCTCCTCGGCCCGCGCGAACGCCGCTTCCCCGGCCTCCGTGAGGGCGACGCCGCGCCCCTGTGGCTTGAGCAACTGGTTGCCAAGCGACTTCTCGAGTTCCCTGACCTGCGCGCTGATCGTCTGCACCGCGATGTCCAGCCGGTCGGCGGCGCGGGCGAATCCGCCTTCCTTGGCAACGACCCAGAAGTAGTGCAGGTGGCGGTAGTTCAGCGTCGACATGCGAGAGCCCTCCACCGCTCTGATTCGAGAAAACCGAAGTTGATGTCACTTTAACATCGCTTGAACCGGTGTGAACACGCACCGATCATTCGCCGGCCCCCATTCAACCTGCGAAATCGATGGACACCTCTTTGTGGGCGCTGCTCGCGCTGGCCTTGACGATGCTAGGCGTGACCTTGCACGCCTCCTGCCTCGGCAGCTGACGACGCGGCGTGGGGCTGCTCGGCGCGATCACAGGCCTGCTCGGCGTGGGATCCGGCCTTGGGTCATGTTCTGAACCGGGCGGCTGACTCCGAACGTTCCAACACCACCAGACCGAAAACCCGCTCATGGAACTCATTACCACCCTCTGGCTCGGCATGCCGGTGTAGATCCGGTTTGCGTTCATCGCCGTGGTGCTGGCCGTGCTCGCCTTCGACCTCGGAGTGATGCACCGGGACGCGCACGAGATCGGCGTGCGCGAGATCCTGAACATGTCGGCGCTGTATATCGGTCTCGGCCTTGCGTGGGCTGCGGTCGTGTACTGGATCTATTTCACCTACTCGGGCTCCACCTCGATCGATCCGCAGATCGCCACAGCGACCTCGCCCGGCGAGCGTGCCTGGACGGCGGTGCAGCTGTACGTCACCGGCTACCTGATCGAGAAGACGTTGGCGCTCGACAACGGGTTCATCATCTCGATGGTCTTCACGTACTTTGCCGTGCCGTGCAAGTACCAGCACCGTGTGCTGATTTGGGGCATCCTGGGCGTGATCGTGCTACGCGCGATCATGATCGGCCTGGGGGCGGCGCTGGTGATGGAGTTCGCGTGGGTGATGTACATCTTTGCGGTGATCCTGGTTGCCACCGGCATCAAAGTGGTCGTGATGATGGACAGCAAGCCCGATATCTCGAACAACCCGGTCCTCAAATTCATGCGTAAGCACCTGCGTGTGACCGAGACCTTGCATTGCCAGACTTTCATCGTCCGTCAGCCCGACCCGAGGAGCGGCAAGCTGGTGCTTCGTACAGCGCTTCCCGGCTGACAGGTGTACCTCGGCGTCGCATAGCATGTCTCCCGGCTCGGGTCGCAGGCCGTCGACGGGGTCGACCTCCGACTGTTGGTTGATTTGCTGTTCAGCAAATATTGCCAATAGGCCGAACATTGAGCAGAGTGCCGATGCTTACTGCTCAGTGAATCTCGGCGGTGACCATGCTTCACGCGCAGGCGACGGAACGGGTGTCAGTCAATCAGTTCCTTGCGGCACTTGGGCCTTTGGTTCTACAACCTCACGAACGCGCCCAACGGCATGGCGGCCACGAACTACTACGACGACCTCTTCTCTCGCTTGATCGGCGACGGCGTCCCGCTGCCGGCTGTCATTGAGCGCGTGGCCGGCGCCTACCTCGATGGAAAGCCCTTGCTGTTAGGCAAGAAGAAGCTCACGAAGAAGGAGCGGGACATCCTCTTCTGGGCCAGCGACGTTGTGAAGGGCTGCCCTCCCGACGCGTGAGGCGGCGAAGCGATGTCGCTCGCCTTGGCGCGATACCTGGGACAGGAGCCTGTGGCTGCCGATGGATTGGTGACGCGGGTTGCGCGCGAGGCGCCCGAGGCCTTGATTCGCGCCGTCAGGCACGCTGGGCTCGTCCTGAAACCGCACTCTCCACGACGAGTCGAACTGGGTCACGCTGCGTCTGAAGCCGAGCCCGTGGCCGAGCTGTGCCGCGTACTCGACCTGTTTGCGTCGGCGCATCGCGAACGGATCGTGGCGCTGGAAGCGCATAAGTCGAAGCTGGCGGAGTTGTCGGTCTTCGATCTCTTGCTCTACGCGAGCCTCTACGCCTTCGAGGTACTCGTTCCGCGGGACTTCAACGTCAAGACGCCCGCACCGCCGTCTGGGGCGAACGCTCAAGTCGCTTGGGATGCGCTAAGCGATCTGCTCGCGTGGAAGCTCGCAGAGGCCAGCACCTCATCCCTGAAGCTGACGGACGACAGCATCGGCAGGTCGATCGCGCGGCATCTTCGACCGGTCCTATTCGAATCCCGCATGGCGAGCGCGGGCGAAGCCCTTCGGAATCTGCGCGCCTTTCACGCGCTCATGGACGCGCAGATCGAGTTGAACGAGTTCATCTCCAAGTCCGCCGACGCGTTCAGCTACGACGATGGCATTCGGTTCGAGCGACGGGGTGATCGGCTTGGGATCGTCGACGTGGATCCGGCGGCGAGGTCCGCGTGGCGACGCGACGGGCTGAAGCTCGATCGCCTGCATGGGTACTGGTTCCACCGTGCTGTCGACACCTACGTCGAGCAGGTGGCCGCCGATCGGGCCACGTGGATGATCGGTCGACCAGAGAACGCGGAGGCCAACCGACTGGCCTGGCTACGGGCTCTGCAAGCGCAGCTTCGACTGCGTGAGGCGTACGGCGTTGCCGACGAAGTGGCGTCCGACTCCGGAGACACAGTCAATCTCTTCCGGGCGCTGCTATCCCTCGACCTGATGTCCGCTTTCTTCCTGCAGGATTTCCTGGCGGCCTTTGCGGAACGCGTCGATGCGTCGGGCGACTGGCGCGTCGCGTTGCAGCGCTTGGCCATGGACGGCCTGCGTGAGGGGCTCCAGAACCGACTCCCGCTCACTTGGTCGAGCCGGGACTCGAAGGTGTCCAACATCACGGGGTGGACCGTCACGAAGTCGGAGCCTGCGGGCAATCCGAGGATGGCATCCGCGATCCTGGACTTCTGGACCTACGACATGGTCGCGACGGCAGAGCGGCTTCAGCGCAATGAGCCCGGCCTTCAGCCCCACCTGTTCGAGCGGCCGGTCCTCAAGTTCGGGGCGACGCTGGTGCAGTTGCCGTGGGTCGTCGCCATGCAAAACAACAGCACCGCGGCGATCAACAACCTGAGGCGGCTCGGCCAGCGCCGCGGGCAGGCTCGGGACGAGGCACGACGGATTGAACCAGGGCTCGCCGGGCTCCTAGAGAAGCGCGGGTTCAGGACGCTGTTGAACTGGGTGCCGCCGCGCGGCGCTGACGACGCTGGCGAGGTGGATCTGATCGCCGTCCTCGACGAACATTTGTTCGTCATCGAGGTGAAGTCGACGTTCATGCGACGGTCTCAGCGGGACGCGTGGTTGCACGCGACCACTACGCTTCGCAAGGCCGGTCAGCAGCTTCGGCGCAAGGTCGAAGCGGTGTCGTTGGCCATCGCCTCGGATCCTGGGTTTTGCACGATGCTGGGCTTGGCCGAGGGCCTGATTCCGACTCAGCAACACGTGTGGATCGCAGACACCTGCATCGAATGCGACCACCAGCGGTTCGGCGGCTTTCTGAAGATCTCCGTCGAAGAGTTGCTCATCGCGCTTCGCGATGATCGTCACCTGTTGAACGATCATGGTGGACTGCTCGCCGGGAACTACGGTGTCGACGAGGCGCGTGAAGTAGATGCAAGCGAGTCCGGCTGGAGTCTGTACCCCGACGGCTTCAGCGCGGAACGCTTCGCCGAGGTCATTGAGACGGAGGCTGTGTGGGATGTGCGGACCGCGACGCGTGGAGGTCGCAGTCTGCAGTCGGCGGATTCCAAGAATGTTGCGAGTCGCGAGTAGCGCTTTGAGCAGGACGCAGTCGTGCTGGCACTGCAACGCGGACGGAAGTTGCCTTGGCCTGCTGATGCGTGGGAAGCTGAAGGACAATTGCCAGTGGCGCTGCGTTCGTACGGAAGCGCAGTGACGGTAAAAAATCTGCCGTAAAGACTCGATGCGACAACAACTTAAGGCGTTTGATGCCGGCGTCGTCTTGATCTCTTGTCGAGGAGCAAGGGGTCTGCTCACGCCTTGGGCGATCGCATGCGAGGACGCGATAGACCTCGATAGATTTCGAAAGCTGGTCATCGTGCAAGCGCCGACTGTCCTCGATAGATGTCGATTGATGGTGAATGCTGCGCTTGGGGATCCCCGTCAAAATGACGGTAAGGATGACGGTAAAACGCGGGCGTTACGAGCCGAGCATCAAGCCAGACAACGACTTACCGAAGCTGTTGATGATTGAGTGGGAGTAGTGGGCAGTGGCGCGCGTCGTTAAGTAAATGAAAACAATGATTTATACACTCCCGTTGATGATGTGCAGCGAATCATCAATTGGGTTCAAGGCGGCCGGATCGCCTTGATCTGAAACGAGTATGTGGCCTTTGCGCGGACTGGGTCGGCTGCGGGGATCCTGCGGAAGTTGACGGTATTTCTGGCGCGGTATGCAGCAGCTGGCCGCCGCTGTCCGCAGAGTCCTGAATCCTCGCGGCGGGGATCGGTCACCGAGCACTCCACGATGCCGCGATAACGCTCCATTGCACGATAACACGATGCGTGTTATCGTGTATTCACGATGTTAGACAACGCCTCCGCCAAGCGCGCCGACGACGCTGCCGTCCACGCGTATCTGCATGAGACGTTGGGAATCGTGCCCAACGTTCGCGCGTGGGCGGGGGCTCGCAAGCTGCCCTATTTCCTGCAGGAAGCGTTCGAGATCCAGGAACTGAAGCTCTTGGATCGTCAAATTCTCCTGGCGATCGATCAGCGGGCCGACCGAGCGGGGCTGGCCAGCGTTCGAGGCCAGATGGACAAGCTGCGACAACTTGCCGGGATGCCGGTGGTCTACGTCACCCGCACCCTCGCGTCCTACGAACGCAAGCGCCTCATCGAGCAGAAGGTGCCGTTCCTGGTACCCGGCAACCAGCTCTATCTGCCGGATCTCGGGATCGACC
>JAJVIH010000024.1 GCA_022072125.1 Myxococcota bacterium
CCGGCCGGGTGGCACGAGGTCTACCGCAAGGCCACGCGGCGGGATCCCGCCCAGCGCTTCGCCAGCGCGGGGGAGTTTCACCGGGCGCTGGCGCGGCCGGAAAGCCCGGTCGCGCAGGCCCCGGCGCTTTCACTGGAACCTTCGCCACCCACGCCGTTGTCGTTGGCACTGGCCACCCAGAAGAAAAAAACCTCCATGCAATGGAGGCAACGTACTCCGATCAAGCACCCGTCCGCACGTGTTGGTCATGCGATGGCGTACGATTCCCATCGCCAGCGCGTGGTGCTGTTCGGAGGGCAAGACGACAGCTACGTCTTCGCCAGCACATGGGAATGGGATGGTGGCAACTGGGCTGAATACACCCCGTCCAACTTCCCATCCCCGCGTAGTGATCATGCGATGGCGTACGACTCCCGGCACCAGCGCGTGGTGCTGTTCGGGGGGTGGGACGGCAGTGGCGACAACCTCAACGACACCTGGGAATGGGATGGAAACAACTGGATGCAACGCAATCCATCCTCCTCCCCGTCCAGGCGTAGTGATCATGCGATGGCGTACGACTCCACTCGCCAGCGCGTGGTGCTGTTCGGGGGGCATGATGGCGGCTACCATAACGACACCTGGGAATGGGATGGAAATAACTGGACGCCACGTAATCCATCCACCTCTCCGCCCGGGCGTAGTGGTCACGCGCTGGCGTACGATTCCAATCGCCAGCGCGTGGTGCTGTTTGGGGGGGTGGATCGCAGCGGCCGCTTTTTCGAGACTTGGGAATGGGATGGAAACAACTGGAAGCAACGCTTTCTGCCCGACTCTCCGCCCAGGCGTGATGATCATGCCATGGCGTACGACTCCAATCGCCAGCGCGTGGTGCTATTCGGGGGGTATGACGACAATGGCCGCTTCGGCGACACTTGGGAATGGGATGGCGGCGAGTGGATGCAACGCATCCCATCCGACTCTCCCTCCAGGCGTAGGGGTCACGCGCTGGCGTACGACTCCAATCGCCAGCGCGTGGTGCTGTTTGGAGGGCTGGATGACGTCGGCCGCAACCACTTCGCCGAAACTTGGGAATACGGCCCCTGAGCGGGGCGGGCGCCGGCGGCAAGCTGACCGGTGATGTGGCGGGGCCGCCGGGGTGGACGACCGCAGCCCCCCCATGCCGATCGTTCACGGGGCGGCCGGGTTATTTCAGCAAGCCGGTTTTTTGCCGGGCGGCCTGAATCAGCCGGTACGAGGGGGAGCGCTTGATGGCGTTCAGTTCCTCAGCCAGCCGGTCGCGCTCGCGGCGGACCTGATCCAGTTCCACGAGCAGGGCGTCAATCCGGGGGTAGAGGTCGCGCGCCTCGGCTTCCTTGCGGAGGTAATCCCCCTCCTTGACCTTCAGTTCGTTTTCCAGCCAGGTGACCTTGCGGGACAGGCCATCCGCCTCGGCCAGCGCCTTGCGCAGGCTGTTATCGGATTCGGCGATGGTCCGCCGCAGTTCCTGATCCAGGTGTTGCAGGCGCAGGTTGAGTTCCAGCCGGTCTTTTTCCGATTGCAGCCGCGCCTGTTCGGCGGTGGTCTCCAGGCGGTTGTACTGATTGAAGGCCACCGTGAGATCCGCTTGCAGTTTTTCCGCTTTGTCCTTGTTGCGGGCGGCTTCCTCCTTGAACATGCCGCGCTCGCGGGACAATTCCTCGGCGCGGTCGCCCGCTTCCCGGAGTTGCGCCTCGCGCCGGGCGATGATGTCGCGGGCGGCGGAGAGGTCGTTCTCCAGCCGCTGCTTGATGGCCAGCGCCCCGGCTTGCTCGCCGCGCAACTCAGCCTCCTTCTCGATGAGGGCCTGTTCCAGCCGGGAGATTTTGTCCTTCATCCAGGCGGTTTCGGTGCGCAGGCCGGTGATTTCGTTTTCCGCCTCCTGGGCGTCGCGGCGGGCGGATTCGTGTTCATCGGTGCTGGCGCGCAGGCGGATTTTGAGTTCGGTGATCTCCTCCCGCGCGATGCGCAGTTCGTCAATCTCCTTCACCCTTCTGTCCCGCTCCTTGTAGGAGTCATTGGCGATGCGGGCGGTGACCGCGAACAGGGTTTCGTTCCGCGAATGCTTGCGGACGCCGGCCACGAGGGCGTGGAGGGCGCGTCCGGTTTCCGCCAGCGAGTAGCGGGTCTCCGCCAGGCGGCGCGCGTTCGCCGATTTGCGCTTGACCACATCGGGTTTGTTGATGGCCTCCTTCACCGCCTGGGCGATGGATTTGGCGTCCGCGGGGTTCACCACCCACCCGGCGTCGAACGACTGGATATCCCCCGCGATCTGGGCGTGGTCCGGGACAATGATCGGCAGGCCGGCGTGCAGGTAGTCCAGGTCGCGGAAGGAAAAGGCCAACTCCCGTTCGGCGTTTTTCATCATCACATCGAAGGCCACGGAAGCCTTGCCGTAGGCTTCCAGCAGGGCGTCGTGCGGGGCCATGCCTTCAAAACTCACGCGCTTGTGTCCCAGGAGTTCCTGGAACGGATTGTCAAAGCTCTCCTGTTCGCGGCGTTTGCCGGCGATGGGGTAGGGGCCGCCATAGATGACCAGTTTGCCCTTGCCGGCGGCGTCCATGGTTTCGACCAGCACCGCGGAGGGGTGTTTCATGTCCTGCCAGGGCCAGAACACCCCGCCGGCCACGAAGAGCGCGGGTTCCCGCCGGTCGCCCTTGGGCGCGGGAAACGGGGGGGCGCACATGGGCGCGATGGCGATGTCAATCTGACGGGAGTCGAAACCTGCCAGCGCCAGCCAGGTAGCGTAATAGTAACGCTGCCTTTCATGGGAGCAGATGAAGCCGTCGGATTTCCGCACGCAGTCAATCCAGCGGATCATCTCGCTTTCCAGGCGCATGGGCTGGAACTGGCATTCCAGCAGGCGCGGCGCGAACAGGTCGGTGATGATGGGCGCGCGGATCTCCGCCGTGTCCAGGTGATCCAGAATCTCCCACTGGCAGATCAACAACACGTCTGGATGGAGTCCGGAGATCATTTCCCGCATGTCCTCGGGGTGGGCGAAAACCTCCAGGCGGACATTCGGGGGAAGGGGCGTCCTGCTGGCCTTCACATCGAGTTCGCGGGTCAGGTAAATGATTTCATGGCCGTGGTTGCGCAGGGATTCTCCCAGCGACCAGGCGCGCAGGCCGTTCCCGGTCACCACTTCTCCGGGGAGCGGAATCATTCCGTGTAATGCCACCACCACTCTCATGCCGGCTCCTTGCGTGGGTCACCCTTCCGTGGAAGACACCATATCGCAGTTGCGCCGCGCGCCCAAAAAGCAGCAGGCTTGGCGCCGGGGAGGGGGCCAGGCGCATGGCCGGAGGACCGGTCGCCCGTGATGACAGCCCGGCAAGAACAGCCGATTCATTCCATGATCCGCCAGATTTCCAGTTCCGGCCAGGAGAGCGCGCTGTTCATCCGCGTGGACGGACGTTTGGGCAATTTTGTCATGGCCGCCCGGGCGGCGGCGGAACTGGCGGGGCAGGGAATCTCCACGGGTCTGGTTCACGCGGCCCGCCTCGCTCCATTGATGAAAATCGTTCCAGGGGTGTGCTCCATTCCCCATGACAAGCGCTGGTGGTGGACGAACCCGCCGCGGGCCGCATGGTTTGTCCGCGAACTGCGGCGTTGGGGGCGGGGAAGGGTGATTGACGCCAGCCGGGCCGGGGAGTTTTCCCGCTCCCATGCCTTGCTGGCCCGTCTGAGCGGCTCGCAACGGCGGATGCGCCTGGCCGGACCAGGCGCGGATGCCTGGGTTGATCAACTCATCGAACCATCCACCCCCAACGAACCGGAACGGGCGTTGCAGCTTGCGGCCGCGGTTCATCCAGCCATTTCGATGATCCCCATGCCTTTTCTGCGCGTGGACGGGCGGCTGATCGCGTCCGCCATGGACATCCGGCCCGCGGGCGCGGACTGGCGCGGCGATGGCGCGGGGCCGCCAGCGGCGTGTCTGTATCCGGGCGGGAGAAAAGCCGATCACCACTGGCCCCTCGCCTGCTGGATTGAACTGGGGCGCGCGCTGCTGGCTCATGGCGCGCTGGTGTGGCTGGGATACGGTCCGGGCGAGGAAAATCTGGTTCGCGAACTCAGCCGCGGTCTTGGAGCAGGCGATAGGGCATGGACGCCGCCGCTATTGCCGGCCGCTGATTTGGCGGCGCAATTGAGCCGCACCGATCTGTTCATTGGCGGAAATACCGGTCCCATGCACCTGGCGCACGCCGCCGGAGCAACCGTGTTGGGACTGTTCGTCCGCGAACCGGGGGAGCGTTGGGGGTACCGCCATCCTCCGCACCGGGTGCTGGAGGTCCCGCAATTGGCGGATTCCCGGCCGGCGATCAGCGCCGCTCTGGAGATGATCCGGGCAAGGTGAGTTGTGGCGCGCCGGCGGGAGGATGCCGATCGCGCCGGTTTTTGATGCGGATATCCGCCGCCGGCTGCGCCCGGCTTCCGGTGGCGGATGGGCGCCGTTTCTGTGCCAAATTGACCTTCCGGCATGGGGCGGTTTTTTTGCTTTTCCCCGCCGGGTGGATGGAGTACAACTCCGCGCGGCGCGTCCCTCACCCCGGGTGGAACTCCAGCATGATGACGGCGGAAAACGATATCCAGCAGGAAGAGCTTCCGCGCACCACCGAAAAACATTCGGGCATTTATCTGTTGTGGGATGAAATGCCCCTGGAGCGCCGGCTGGCGGCGTTCTGGGCGTTGCCCCTCAAGGAAGCCGAGGATTTTTTTGTCTCCCTCGACACGCCGGACCAGAGCGAACTGCTCTGTTCCATGCCGGAGCCCGACCGCAAGCTGTGGATCCGCCTGCTTCCGCCCGATGACGCAGCCGACCTGATCCAGTACCAGGATGACCCCGCGGAGCGCGAGAGAATGCTCGCCCTGCTCGATGAGGCGGCCCACAAGGAAGTGGTGGCGCTGCTCGCCTACGCCGAGGATGTGGCGGGCGGCCTGATGAACCCGCGCTACGCGCGCATCCGCCCCGAAATGACGGTGGATGAAGCGATCGCCTACGTGCGCAAGCAGGCCGTTCAGAACCTGGAGACCATCTACTACGTATATGTGATTGATTCGGGCAATCATCTGGTGGGCGCGTTGTCCTTCCGCGAACTGCTGTTGACCACGGGCAATGGGCGCATCCGCGATGTCATGCGTACGGAACTGGTCACCATCCACGAGAACGCCGACCAGGAAGAACTCAGCCACCTGTTCAGCGATCACGATCTGATCGCCATCCCGGTGCTGGATTCCCAGGGACGGATGAAAGGCATCGTGACGGTGGATGACATCGTGGACGTGGTGCGCGAGGAAGCCGCCGAGGACGCCCACAAATTCGGCGGAATGGCTCCGCTGGAGGAGCCCTATCTGGACAGTCCGTTCTGGGCCATGGTGCGCAAGCGCGGCGGCTGGCTGACTGTCCTGTTTTTCGGCGAGATGCTGACAGCCACCGCCATGAGCGAGTTTGAACACGCCATCTCGAAGGTGGTGGTGCTGGCCCTGTTTATTCCGCTGATCATCAGCAGCGGCGGCAATTCCGGTTCGCAGGCATCCACCCTGGTGATTCAGGCGATGGCGCTGGGCGAGGCGACGCCGAAGGACTGGCGCCGGGTGCTGCGGCGGGAGTTGGCGTCTGGCCTGGCGCTGGGCGCGATTCTCGGCCTGATTGGTTTCATCCGCGTGGTGATTTGGGAATGGATATTCCATTCCTATGGCGATCATTATGTGGAACTGGCGGCGACGGTATTCTTCAGCCTGACGGGCGTGGTGATCTTCGGCACGCTTTGCGGATCCATGCTGCCGTTCGTGATGAAACGGCTGGGGCTTGACCCTGCCAGCGCCTCCGCGCCTTTTGTCGCCACGCTGGTGGACGTGATGGGCGTGGTCATCTATTTTTCCATCGCCAGCGTTCTGCTGGCGAAGCTGATGGTTTGAAGGAGAGGGACCACATGGTTTTCGCGCCGGATTTTCTGCAGGATCAGGTGGCCATCATCACCGGCGGCGGTACGGGGATCGGCCTGGAAATCGCCCGCGCGATGGCCCGTCATGGCGCCAGGCTGGCCATCGCCAGCCGCAACCCGGCTCATTACGAGCCCGCGGTGCGGGAACTCAACGCCATCGGCCCTGGAGCGGTGGGCGTCAAGGTCAATATCCGCGATGCGGAATCGGTGGACGCCATGACTGCTGAAGTGCTCCAGCGCTACGGACGGATAGACATCCTGATCAATAACGCGGGGGCGAATTTCCTGTCTCCCGCCATCAGCATCACGCCCAATGGCTGGCGCGCGGTGGTGGAAACGGTTCTGAACGGCACGTTCTTCTGCAGCAAATCGGTGGCCCCGCACATGATGGAACGCGGTTTCGGGCGCATCATCATGATGGCGGCCACCAACGGGTGGAACGCATCGCCGGCCATGGCGCATTCCGGCGCCGCCAAGGCGGGGATCATCAACCTCGCCGAAACACTCGCCGCCGAATGGGGACCCGCGGGCATCCGCGTGAACGCCCTGTGCCCGGGCCCCGTGCGCACCGAGGGCAGCGACGAACGCCTGTGGATGGACAAGGAATTGGTTGCGCGCCTGGAACAGCAGATCCCTCTGGGCCGCTTTGCGCTTCCGGCGGACATTGTGGGACCCACGCTATTCCTGTGTTCTCCCGCCAGCGATTTCATCACCGGTGGAATCATCGCGCTCGACGGCGGGGATCGCCTTCGCAACCTTCGCAGCTTCATGGGCGGATGAATTGATGCGGCACATCCGTCGCGATCCTGTCACCGGGCGGCACGTGCTGATCTGCACCGAGCGCGCCCAGCGGCCCAACGCCACCCTGCGTTTCTCCAATGAATTTGATCTGGACCGCGACGAATGCCCCTTCTGCGCGGGACGCGAACACCTGACCACGCCGCCCATCGCCATTTACTCCGATGAACTGGCCGATGAATCCGCCGAGGCCTGGCGGGTGCGCGTCATCCCCAACATGTTTCCGGTGCTGCGGGTGGAGGAGACGCTGGAATATACCGGCCATGGCATGTACGACCGCATCAGCGGGGTGGGCGCCCACGAGGTGATCGTCGAGACGCCCAAACACGGCGAGACCTTCGGCAACATGAGCACCCGGCATATCCGAACGGTGTTGCGGGCTTGGTCGCAACGCATTTTCGACTTGCGCCGCGACATCCGGATCAAGCACATCACGCTGTTCAAAAACCACGGCCTGGCCGCGGGCGCCACGCTGTCGCACAGCCATTCCCAGTTGATTGGCCTGCCTTTTGTTCCCCACCGCATGCAGGAGATGCTCGCGGGAGCGGAACGGCATCACCAGCAGCATGAGCGATGTGTATACTGCGACATGGTTCATCACGAGGTCAGCGAGGGGGAACGGCTGGTGCATCACACGGAAAATTTCGTGGTGCTGTGCCCCTATGCTTCCGCGGTTCCCTTCGAGACCTGGATCATCCCCCGCCAGCATATATCCCATTTCGACGGCATTGACGCCGGCTGGCTGCACGATCTGGCGCACGTCATCTCCTCCGTCATCCGGCGGGTGGATATCGCGCTGGAGAAGCCCGCCTTCAACCTGGTGCTGGAATCCGCGCCGGTAAGCCTGGGGCCGTTGCCGCATTTCCACTGGCATCTGCGCATCCTGCCGCGCATCACCGGCTACGCCGGATTTGAATGGGCGAGCGGATGCATGATCAATTTCACTCCGCCGGAAGAGGCCGCGCAATTTCTTCACCGCATTGATCCGTGAGGACAACATGACGCCTGAACTCGAACGTGAAATCGGCCAGTTTGGATCGCCCGTCATCCGCACCGTGATGATGCCCAAGGACACCAACGCCCACGGCACCATCTTTGGCGGCGTCATCCTTTCCTACGTGGACGTCGCGGGAGCGGAGGCGGCCTACCACACCGTCAAACGCCTTTTGGTGACCAAGGTCATGCGTGAGGTGGTCTTTGTGGCGCCGGTTTACGTGGGCGATCTGGTCAGTTTTTATGGGAGGATCATCCACATCGGACGGACCTCGGTCACCACCAAGGTCATGGTCGTCGCCGAACGGGGAGTGGACCGCAACAATGTCGTCAAGGTGACGGAAGCGGAGATTGTCTACGTGGCGGTCAACGACAAATTCCAGCCCGTGCCGATCAATCCGGAGTAGACCCTCCGGCAGGCTTCAATGCACCGAATGCCCGGCGCCGCCGGAGTTGATGGTGATGCGGCTCTGGGCCTTGTGCGCGCCCAGGGTGTTTTCCAGTTCCGCGCGCTCCTCGGCTTCCTGGCGGGGTTTTTCGATGTAACGCTCGCGGGCCTCCTTCACTTCTTCCTCGTCAACCACGCCTTTTTCGTAGAGCACCTGGTAAAGCAGGAACTGATTCTCGTTTAATTCATCCATGGCCGCCTGCATGGAATTCATTTCGTCATTCTGGCGCTCCATCATGCGCCGGATTTCACGGTTGTTGTCGCGCACCTGCAGAAAAGCCGCCAGCGCCATCGCCGCGGTCAACATTCCCAACACAGCCAGAAAGAGAAAAGTCCAGTTCATGCCCGCTTCTTCCTCGCCACGGGGGCGACCCCTTCAAAAGGATAACCCCGCGCCGTCACCCGCTCAAGGTCCATGGTGAATAGAGACGTTGGAAAACCGGAATCGTTTTCAAACCGGGTCAATCCCGGGCGGTCCAATCCGGTATATTGGGGAGCATTTCCGCTGGAACGTGAAAGTGAAGTGGGTTCGCGCCAGAATCCAATTCATTTGATCATGAATTTGGTGACGGAATGGAATCGAGACAGCCCTTCCAGACTTTTTCCCTATTGGGTAAATACAGTTAATTTTTTGAAATTATTGTATTATTTAATGATTTTTCTATAAATTCATGGTTTGTTGAAAAATCATTGACAAGGGGGTGGGGACTGCCCTAAATTCAACGCATGATGAAAAAAGCGGTCAAGCGATTGATCACGGGGCGGCGGGGTAGAAGACCCGCAGCGGAAAAATCCGCCGCCCGGGAGGCGATCCTCGCCGCCGCCTCGGAACTTTTCGCCGAGCGCGGGATGGACGGCGCCTCCATCCGCGACATCGCCAGCCGGGCGGGGGTGGACCCGGCGCTGGTCCATTACTTCTTCGGTGACAAGGATCGGCTTTTCAAAACCGCCATCCGTCCGCCCTACAGCCTGGAAGAAATTCTCGAGGTCATGCGTTCGCCGCGTGAGGACCTGGGGCGTAATCTGGCCCGCTTCGCCCTGGTGACGGTTTTTGAAGAGCGGTCGGAAGCGGCTTCCGCCCTGTTGCGCACCGTGATCTCGACGCCGGGCGGTCCGGCGATCATGCGCGGCGTGATCGAAAATGTGGTGGCCCCGGTCATTGGATCGGCCCTGGGCGGGGAAGACGGCCGCCTGCGCGCCCAGATGGCCGCCTCCTGGATGCTGGGCCTGTTCGTCATCCGGCGGATCATCCGGGTGAATCCGCTCGCGGGACTGGAAGCGGAACGGCTTGTGGAACTTGTCGCGCCAATCCTCCAGCAGATTCTGACCGGTCCGCTCCCTTCGCCTGTTCCGGCGGTTGAACCGGAGAAAACGCCATGAAGCAGATACTGATGTTGTCCATCCGCAATATCACCCGCAACAAGAAGCGCACCGCGATCACGCTGACGGCGGTGTTCATGGGCATTTTCGTGATCGTGCTGGTGCGTGGCCTGCTGTCCGGACTGCACAGTTCGTTCATCACCAACATCACGGAGAATATGACGGGCGACCTGCAAATCCAGCGGGCGGGTTATCTGGAAGCGACGGAAAGCATTCCGCTCAAGCTCAATATCGAACTCAATCCCGCCTTCGAGCAGGCGCTGAAGTCGGCGCCGGAGGTTCGCGGCTGGGCGCCGCGCATCCGGTTTGGCGGGTTGATTTCCAACGGCAAGGATTCGGCGATGTTCATCGGCATGGCGGCGGATCCGGCCCGCGAAATGCAGGTGACGCCCAAGGTGGCGGAACAGGTGATCGAGGGCAGGTACCTGGAGCCCGCCGATCCCAATGGCGTGTTGTTGAGCAAGGAATTGGGGAACAGCCTGAACCTGAAGATCGGCGACGAGGTGACCATCCTCGCCAATTCGCTGGAAGGAGCCATGAACGGACGCGATCTGGTGGTGCGGGGCTTCCTCAAATCCTCGCTGCCCAACGCGCCGCGAAAAATCCTGATCATGAATATCGCCGCCGCGCGGGAGATGCTGTTCATGGAGGGCCGGGCGACGGAAGTCACTCTCGACCTGACCAGTCCCGAGGCGGGCGACACCCGCCGCGAGGCCATCACGGCGGCGCTGAAAACCAGCGGCCAGGACCTGAAGGTCTATTCGTGGCGCGAACTGACGCCCTTCTTCGTGGATATCATGAGCCTGCAGAATTTCATCTTCAACATCATCATCGCCGTGTTGTTCCTGATGGTGTTGACGGGGATCGCCAATACCATGTTGATGACGGTCTTCGAGCGCACCCGCGAGATCGGCGCGATGATGGCGCTGGGCATGCGCCGCGCAACCATCATCCGGCTGTTCCTGTCAGAAGCCCTGGTGATCGGGATCATCGGCGCGGCCGCCGGGATTTTCGCTGGTTCGTCCGTGGTGTTGTGGCTGGGCCGCCGGGGAATTGAGTTCACGGTGCCGGGCACCAATTTTCCGCTGCTGGTGCATCCCAAACTTGTCCCCATCGTGTTTGTCTATGCGGTGGTTTTCGCCATCGCCTGTTCGCTGATTTCCGCCGCATATCCCACCTGGCGCGCGGGCAAACTGACCCCGGTCGAGGCCCTGCGCGGCTGATTCGTCCAAGGAGAAAACGCCATGAGATCATCTTTCATTCTCTTTCTCGCCGCAGCACTGCTGGCCCCGCTGGACGTCCATGCCCAGAACGCAAACGAAATCATCCGCAAGACCGACGCCATCATGGCGCCGGCCCTGCTCACCATGGAACTGGTCATGGATGTCGAGCGCACCAGCGGCGAGCACCGGGTTTACGGCATGCTCATCCAGCGGCGCGATGAAAACACCCGCGTGTTCTTTCTGGCGCCGCCGGTGGAGAAGGGCCGCAAGATGCTGCGCCGCAACGACGACATCTGGATGCTGCTGCCCAACGTCAAGCGTCCGGTCCGGGTCTCCGCGAAGCAGGAACTGATGGGCGGCGATTTCAACAACTCCGATGTGCTCCGGCTTTCCCTGGTGCGGGACTACAATCCAAAAATCCTGTCGGAAACAGCGGAGTATTGGGAACTGGAACTCAAGGCGAAGGATCGCTCCATCACCTACGATCGCGTGATCGCGCGTATCGGCAAGAAGGATTACCTGCCCATCCAGTTCCACTACTTCACCGAAAGCGGGAAGAAGGTCCGCGAACTTTCCTATTCCAATGTCATGAAGGTGGGCGAGACGGTCATCCCCGCCACCTGGACCATGTTCAACAATATCACCAACCGCAAATCGGTGGCGTCCGTGAAGAGTTTCGAGCCCGGAAAGACCGCCGATCCCAATGATTTCTTGCTGGAGCGAATGTAGCGGTGAAGACCTTCCTGATCACAATCACGGCGTTGGCGCTGGCCGCGCCTTCCGTCCAGGCGGAGGACTACTCCGGCCAGACGTGGTCGTGGTCGGGTTACGTGCGTGTGGAGCCGCAACTCCGCGCCCTGCGCGAGGGCGCCGCCCCGCGCGATTACCAGACCGGGGCGGGCATATTCGAGGCGGAAACCGCCGCGGCCTGGAACCCTTTTCCGGCGTTCCGCCTGGCGGTTGATGTGGCGGGCATCCTGCGCGGGGGCAATCACCGGGAACTGGAGCCTGGAGACTACCGCCTGCTGTTATACGAAGGATATGTCGATCTGCGTCCGTTCAGCGGCGCCGCGATCACCATTGGCAAACGCCGCGCGCCCTGGGGGACTGGGTTCACGCTGCGCCCGTCGGATTTGATCAACCCGCCGCTGAATGCGTTTGATCCGGCGTTGCAGCGCGAGGGCGCGTATTCCCTTGGGGCGGGATACGCCTGGTCCTTTGGCGGAGTGGAACTGGTTGCGGCGCCCGGCGTATCCGATGGTCCCGAGGGGTGGCCGGCGAAGGCGGATTTCTCCCTGAAGGCCACCACCCTGGCGGCGCGGCTGGCCCTGACCATCGCCGGGGCGGATTTTTCCCTGCTCTATTACCTGCAGCAGGAGCGCCACCGCTTCGCCGCGACGGCCGTCCGGTATGTCCTCGATGACATGGAACTGCACGGTGAAATCCTGGTGCGAGACAACCGGCCTCTGGCGATTCCAGTTCCCGCCGCCGCGCGGATGCTGGGCCTGGACGTTTCCGGCTGGTCCGTGCAGGCGCTGGCGGGTCCCCGGTATTCCAATCCGGACAATGGCCTGGAGATCACGGTGGAATACCTCGTGGATACCGCCGGACTGGATGGCGATGAATTTAATCGCGCGCTGGCGCTGATTCAATTGGCGAGGGCTCAGGGGCAATCCGTTCAGCCCGGCGGCGGCGCGCAGTTCGCCGTCAACTCACAGACCCTGCGGCGCCACTACCTGACCGCGCTGGT
Organism: Myxococcota bacterium; assembly: GCA_022072125.1. Classification (GTDB taxonomy): domain Bacteria; phylum Myxococcota; class JAJVIH01; order JAJVIH01; family JAJVIH01; genus JAJVIH01. Next base: position 12,556 of record JAJVIH010000024.1, read on the forward strand.
CCGCCGCGCGAAATTTGAAAGCGACTGGATTCCCGCCCTGGGCGTTCGCACGGGGCTGGAAGACGGCGGCGCCGTGCTCTTTCCATCGCTGGAGCACCGCCTTCACGATTCCGCCACCATCGCCGCCGGAGCATTTGTATTTCTGGCGCCGGATCGCGCCGAGTTTTCCCAGGCCCCGTTTGACGCCGTGGGGTGGGTTCGCGCCACGGTTTTCTTTTGACAGGAGGAAGTCCATGACCGCCAATGGCAATGACACCGTCATCATGATGCAAAACATCATCAAGACCTACCGGCTGGGTTCCACGGAGGTGCGCGCGCTGCGCGGGGTGGATCTGGAAATCCGCAAGGGCGAATTCACCGTGGTCATGGGGCCATCGGGCAGCGGAAAAACCACGCTGCTGAATATTCTCGGCTGTCTGGATGTTCCGACATCCGGAGATTACTGGCTGCACGGACAGCGCATCGCCGAGACCGATGTGGACCGCCTGGCGCCCATCCGCAACGCCAACATTGGTTTTGTATTCCAGAATTTCAACCTGATTCCCGTGCTCGACACCGTGGAGAATATCGAATTTCCCCTGCTGCTGCGGGAAGGTCATGCGCCGCGGGACAGCCGGGAAAGAGCCCTCGCCCTGGCCGAGGCGGTAGGATTGAAGGATTTTCCGCATCACCGCCCGGATGAATTGTCGGGGGGGCAACGCCAGCGCGTGGCCATCGCCCGGGCGTTGATCATGCACCCGCAGGTGGTGCTGGCCGACGAGCCCACGGCGAACCTGGACAGCGAAACCGCGGAGCAGATTCTCGACCTGATGGAGTCCATCAACCGCGAGCGCGGGGCTACCTTCCTGATCTCGACCCACGATCCGCGGGTGCTCAAGCGGGCCCGGCGCGTACTGATCATCCGCGATGGCAAGGTCGCGGACGAACAGGCCGCCGCCGCGTGATCCGGTGTTTCTTCCACGCGGCGGCTGAAAGGCCGGCGGCGGAGCCCGGCCAGCCGATTCACGCCAACTGGTGTTGTTGCGGTGATTGCCCTGCCGCGCCATGCGGTTCCGGGATGCGGGCCTTCCGGGGGGAGGCGGAAATTTGCTGGAAGCCAGACGTATGACCTATCCGCTCTGCCGCAGGGCGCGGGTCATTTCCGGACCACCAGATACAGGGTCGCGCCCTGACGCCAGACCAGCATGAGCGCCCGTCCCTGCACGGCCTTGTAGGTTTCGGTGAAGGATCGCACGGAATCCAGCCGCCGTCGCGCCAGTTCGATGATCACATCCCCCTCGCGCAGGCCGGCTTCCCAGGCGGGGGACTCGCGTTCCACCGCGGTGACCACCACGCCCTGCTTGAGGTCCTTGGGAATATTGTACTTGTCGCGCAGGTCGTCGCCGAGACCGGCGATGGTCAGGCCGTTGAGCAGTCCTTCCGATTCCCCGAACGAGGCGCGCGAATCCGATGGATTGGGTTGTTCGCCCAGCGTCACCTGGATGCGCAACGGCTTGCCATCGCGCAGGGCTTCCAGTTCCGCGGTTTTGCCGGGACCCAGCGCGGCGACGATATTGCGAAGCTGGCTGGTGCTCTCCAGTTTCTCGCCGTTGAGTTTGCGCAGCACATCCCCCTGTTTGACGCCCGCCTTGTCCGCCGGACTGCCCGGATCGACCGATGAAACCAGCACGCCCTCCGCGTCAGGCAGGCCCAGGGCCTTGGCCAGGTCGTCGTCAATCCCCTGGATGCCCACGCCAAGCCAGCCGCGCACCACCCGCCCGTTGTTGATCAGGCTCTCCATGATGTTTTTCGCCATGTTGGCGGGGATGGCGAAGCCGATACCCTGATTGCCGCCGGAACGGGACAGGATGGCGGTATTGATGCCCACCAGCCCGCCTTCCATATCCACCAGCGCGCCGCCGGAATTTCCCGGGTTGATGGCGGCGTCGGTCTGAATGAAGTCTTCGTAATCGGTGATGCCCACGTTGGCGCGGCCCTTGGCGGAAATGATGCCCATGGTGACGGTTTGTCCCACGCCAAAGGGGTTGCCGATGGCCAGCACCACGTCGCCCAGGCGCACCCGGCTGGAGTCGGTGAACTTCAGCGCGCTCAGGTTCTTGGCCTCGCCCTGCAGGCGCAACACCGCCAGGTCGCTCTTCGGATCGCTGCCGATCAGTTTCGCCTCGAACTCACGCTTGTCGGACAGGGTGACGCGGATGGAGTCCGCGCCGTCAATCACATGATTGTTGGTCAGCACCAGGCCATCGGCGCTGACAATCACCCCGGAGCCCAGGCTTTTTTCATGGCGCTGGCGCGGCTGATTGGACCCGGGGATGTCTCCAAAAAAATGCCGGAACATGGGGTCGTCGAAAAATGGATGGGTTCCTGGCGCCCGCATTTTGACCAGTTTGGTGGTCCAGATATTGACCACGGCGGGAACCGCCCGCTCGGCCACGTCGGCGATGCTGACGCCGCTCCTGGCGCCCATGGACTGGGCGTGTGCAAGAGCCGGCGAGGGCAGAAACACCGCCGCGCCGGAAGAGCCCGCTCCATCCGCCCGCTGGTTGTCTCCCACGGCCGCCGGGGGAGGAGCGGGAGAAAACACATACGGCCAGGCCGCCATCAGGCCCACGCCGAAAATGAATCCGGTGATCAGGTATTTCAATGCTTTCATCTTCACGGAAGCTCCAGATATGCCGTCCCCCTCACCCGCGCTGGAATGTAAACGCCCCCCCCGGGCGGTCAAGGCGGCGCGCGTTCAGGGCCGAACTCCCGGAGGCGCCCATCGGGGCTGCAAGGGATGTCCGGCGCCGCCTCCGCGCCCCCCGGGGGCGTATCGAGGGAGCGGTGATGAAATGTCACAGCCATCCCCCTTCACAACGCCCGCGCTATCTGATAACTGGAAAGGTCCGATAGCCACCTGGCGCTTCGATGGCGGTATGCGAGCACCATTCGCCCCGTAGAGCGCTTTCCGGCGGGGCATTTGTGCGACCCCGCCGCGCCGGAATTTCACAGCCAGGTCGCAAGGAGCAAGACCATGCCGAGCACCAAGCAGGATCATTTGAAAGTTCCCGTCGAACATATTGACATCAAGAAATACGATGTCCGCCCGATGGTGGACGCCATGGGCCAAATGGCTTTCCAGGCCCGCAACCTCCATCGCGCCGCACGGATTTACGACCGCATGCTGGATGATCAGGACTGCGGGGTCATTCTGTGCTTGGCCGGATCGCTGATCTCCGCCGGTCTCAAGCAGATTGTGGTGGACATGATCCGCAACCGCATGGCTGACGCCATCGTCGCCACCGGCGCCAACATCGTGGATCAGGATTTTTTCGAGGCCCTGGGTTTCCGCCACTGGATGGGCACCCCCTTCGCGGACGACGCCGAACTGCGCGAACTTCATATTGATCGCATCTACGACACCTATATTGACGAGGACGAACTGCGCATCTGCGATGAAACCGTGGCCAAAATCGCGGCGGAACTGGAGGCGCGGCCCTATTCATCCCGCGAGTTCCTGGGAGAAATGGGCAAATACCTGACCCGCAATGCGAAGAACCGGGACAGCATCGTGCTGGCGGCGCATGAAAACGGCGTGCCCATCTTCTGCCCGGCGTTCAGCGACTCCTCGGCGGGCTTTGGCCTGGTCATGCACCAATGGAGCCACAAGACCAGATACCTGTCGCTGGACAGCGCCCGCGACTTCCTGGAACTGACCAAAATCAAACTGGCCAACCGGGAGACCGGCCTGTTCATGGTGGGCGGCGGAGTGCCCAAGAATTTCGCACAGGATGTCGTCGTGGCGGCGGAATGCCTGGGCTACGACGTTCCCATGCACAAATATGCCGTCCAGTTGACCGTGGCCGATGAGCGGGACGGCGGACTGTCCGGATCCACCCTGAAAGAGGCTTCTTCCTGGGGGAAGGTGGACACGGTGTATGAACAGATGGTATACGGTGAGGCAACGGTCACCATGCCGCTGATCGCCGGGTACGCCTACCACCATCGCAAGTGGGAAAAGCGTCCCCTGCGGCGGTGGGTCGAGGTGGCCGCGAAGCAGCACTGATCCGCATCTGTGTGAATTGTATGGGCGCGGAAAGTTTTTTTTCGCGCCCTTTTTCTCGCGTGCAGGTCGAAGCTGGAAACCACAACTGTCCTGTCCAGAGGTCCTACGCTCCATGAGCACCAAACTGTTCGTCGGTAATCTGTCCTTCCGCACCACGGAAGAAGCCCTCAATGACCTGTTCGCGGCGGATGGCCGCCAAGTCGAACGTGTCTCCATCGTGACTGACCGGGAAACCGGCCGCTCGCGCGGATTCGCGTTCGTCGAAATGGCCTCCCCAGACGATGCACGCAGTGCGATCGATGCCATCAACGGCATGGAACTCGACGGCCGCGCCCTGCGCGTGGACGAAGCGCGTGAACGCGAGCCCCGCGCCGGCGGCGGCGGATTCGGC
>JAJVIH010000063.1 GCA_022072125.1 Myxococcota bacterium
GTGCATGCGCTCACCCAAAAAGGAAAGGGTTACCCCCCCGCCGAGGCCGGCGTGGAAAACCTGCACGGGGTGTCCGCTTTCCATCCTGAAACGGGGGAGCCGCTCAAGTCCGGCGCGGCGCCCACTTGGTCCCATGTGTTCGGAGATCATCTGACCGGACTGGCGCGGCGCGATCCGCGGATCGCCGCCATCACCGCGGCCATGCCTTCCGGAACCGGATTGAGTGGTTTCGCCGCCGCCTTTCCCGATCGCTTCTTCGACGTGGGCATCGCCGAACAGCATGCAGTCACTTTCGCCTGCGGTCTCGCCGCCGCCGGTCTCCGTCCGGTCGCCGCCATTTATTCGACCTTTCTCCAGCGCGCGATGGATCAGGTCATCCATGACCTCGCCATCCAGAAGCTTCCCGTCACGCTGGCGCTGGATCGCGCGGGCCTGGTCGGGGCGGATGGCCGCACCCACCACGGGGCCTTTGATCTGGCGCTGCTGCGCGGCGTCCCCAACCTGATCATCGCCGCTCCCTCGGACGAGGTGGAATTGCGGGCGCTGCTGGAACTGGCCATCGGGTCCAACCTCCCGTTTGCGATCCGCTTCCCGCGCGGCCCGGCGGAGCCGCCCATCCCCGCGTGGGGAAAAAATCCGCCGCTGGGAATCGGGGTGTCGCGCTGGTTGTTGCGGCGCGGCGACATCGCGGTGCTGACGCTGGGACCCATGGGGCGTTGCGCCCTGGACGCCATCGCCGGTTGCAGTGCGCCGGAGCGTTTCGGCCTGATGGACCTGCGCTTCGCCAAGCCGCTCGACGCCCGCGCCATTACGGGGGCCGCGGCCAGTTCAAACGCGCTGGTGGTGATCGAGGAAGGCGTCCGCGCGGGCGGGGTGGGCGAGGCCGTGCTGGGATTGCTGAATGACGCGGAAATCCAGCGGCCGGTGATTCGCCTGGGGCTGGATGATGTCTTCCACGATCACGGCTCACAGGATGAATTGCGCGCCCAGGCGGGTTTGAGCCGCCAGCACATCACCGCCGTGCTCGACGATCTGGCGGCCCGCTTTCCGCAATAGCCGCTTACTCCCGTTCGTCGAGCCAGGCCATCTGGATGGCTTCCAGGATTTTTTCGTTGCTGCGGTTGGGATCGTCGTTGAATCCCGGCAGTTCGCGCACCCATTGGTGCAGGTCCGTGAAGCGAATGGTCATCGGATCCACGTCCGGAAATTTTTCCGCCAGCAGAATCGCAATCTCGCGCACGTCGGTCCATTTCAGCGCCATGGCAATCACCTTTCTCCCGGAGGATGGAAAACAACGGTCCGCCGGCTCCTTATGTAGCATTTCCATGGGCGAGTAAACGCTGACTGTTGCGTGAGATCGCGCCGTGGTAATCTTCTACGGAAATGAAAGAAACCCTCCTTTTCTGGGGCGTGACCCTGCTGGCGATGGGAGGATCCGTGGTTTGCCTCTGGCAGGCCCACAAACGGGACCTCAAGAATTATATCGTCCAGAAGGCCACTCCCCTGCCCATCCGCCTGATCAATGTCCACGACGATGTCTGGTTGCGCGGCGCCGCCCGGTGCAGCCAGTTGGTCACCGCTCCCTGGTTCCACCTGAATTGCCTGCATTATGAGTACAAACTCGAAGAGCGGGTGAAGCGCGGGAAGGATTACAGTTGGGTGGAACGCAAAAGCGAGTCCGGCACGGCCCGGTTCGCCGTCGAGGACGCCACCGGAACCATCCAGGTGGCGGGAGACCAGGCGGAGTATGACGGACTTTCCCGGCAACAGCAGCGCGAGGGTTCGTTCCGCCATACCGTCCATTTTCTGCCGTACCCATGCACGATTTCGGTGGTGGGCTGCACCGGCGAAGGCAAGAAGATCCTTCACCCCTACGAAAATATTCCGCTGATTGTCTCCACCCGCGAACGCGCGGACTATTTCAAATATCACGAACGGGTTGAAACCGCCCTGCGGGTCGCGGGCTTCGTCCTGCTCTTTGGTTCGTTCAGCGCGCTGATCTGGAAACTCGCTCCAATTCTGAAAATTCCCGGCTTTTCCACTGGATCCATCGGCTGGGCGATGGGCGCCGCCGCGGTTCTGGCCGCGCCATTCTGGCTGATCCATGTCTACAACCGCTTCGCCGTGGCGCGGAACCGCGTGGAGAACGCCTGGCGCCAGATTGACGTGGACCTGCGCATGCGCCACGAACTGATTCCCAACCTGGTGGCGGCGGTGCAGGGGTATATGAACCATGAAAAAGACATGCTGGAGCGCCTGACCGCCATCCGCGCGCAGGCGGCGAAAGCCAGCGGCATCTCCAGCCAGGTGGAGGCCGAGGGCCTGTTGGGCGGGGCGCTGGGAAAATTTCTGGTGGCGGCGGAGCGTTACCCCGATCTGAAAGCCTCTCCTCAGATACAGCATTTGATGGCGCAGTTGACCGCGCTCGAAGACAAACTGGCGCACGGGCGCGCCGTCTACAATGAGATTGTCACCGAATACCACACGATGGTGATGACCTTCCCCCGCAACCTGATCGCCCCGGTGCTGGGGTTTCGTGAATACCAGGCCTTCCAGCCATCCGAAGGCGCGCCCGTGGACCGGGCCCCGCAACTGCAACTGCAGTGACGGAACGGCGCGATTCCGCGCTGCATCCATTGCGAATGATTCGCCATATTTTTTTTACAATCAATCTCGATCACCATCACTTCGCGATACTTCCTCTCCGTTGCTTGTTCAACAGAGAGGGGGATCACAAACTCGCGATTGTGTGATCAGGATCGAAACATTGCCCCCGCGCTGCAAGGCGTGGAGAGAAGTGGCGGGGGTTGGGTTTCGCGGGATGCGATGGAGAAGCCTCCGGCGCATTGGCGCGGGGACAGGAATCATGCTCCGTTTGCATGGCGAAGAGCCGCCCGCTATACACCTCGCCCATGTTTGAGCTGACCCGGCGTGGCATGGCCTTTCTCGACGAGGCCACCCATACCTTCGATAACCAGGCCGATATCGGCGCGCCGCCCGCCGTGGTCTTCCAGTGGCTCAGCGATCCATCCCGCATGGGCGAATGGTTCAAGGATTTCGCCGGCGCCGAATGGCTATCCAGCCCGCCGCACAACGCCGGATCGGTGCGCGAGGTCCGCCTGAAGGGAATCCGCGTCCGCGAGCGCTTCCTGCTGTGGCAGCCGGATGAACGGCTGGCCTTCGCCATTGACTCCATCAATCTGCCGCTGGTGCGGAACATGATTGAGGACATGCGGCTGGAGCCCATTCCGGGGGGGACGCGCGTCCGCTGGGTGGTGTATTACCAGCCCACCTGGTTTTTGCGGGTGATTCACCCCATCGCGCGCTGGATATTTGGGCGGATGTTCCGCAAATCGCTGGCCCAACTGGCGGAGCGCCTGCAATCCAGTCCCGGGCAGCCGGTCCATTCCCCTGGAACGCCAGTTGACGCCGCTGGAAGCGCCCGGAATCCGGGCTGACCGGGCGCGTCCGCCGGCGGTTCGTTGTGGCGATAAAATCAGCCCTTCCCCGGGGTGCGCACCCCGGGGAAGGGCCGTGGTCCAGAGCAGGGACGCCATCCGCCGCCGGACCGAGCGCTCCATCCTTCAGACAGCGGTCCGCGATTCTGGTTCCAGTCATTCCGGCATGTTCAGCGCGGGGGCCAGTTCCTGTAGCGTGAGGTCGAAGACGCGGCGGGCGTGCTCTTCGGTCAGAAAGGGCGGGTCGTAGCCCAACCCCAGGCTGATGCGGCCCGCCGCCGACGCGGCGCTGAACACCGCATGTCCCAGGATCCCCGGCGAAACCACGAATCCCTGCGAAATCAGTTCCAGCGGTCCGTAGCGATCCTTCGCCGGGGTGACGCCGATATTGGTCAACCCCACGGCGGATGGCATGGCCGCCAGGGCCAGGCGGGACAACAGCCGCCGCCCCCAGGCGGCTTCGCCCAGCCAGCGGTGCAAGTGGTAATGAGGGATCATCTGTTTGGGCAGAAAGACAAAATGTTCGCCGTTGCGCACGCCCTCCTGAATCTGATCGCGGACCTCGCGCGCCAGCGGAAACAGGCCGCGCCCGTCCATCCATGCGTAGGCCATGCACATGCTGACATACATGCCCATGGCGCGTCCCAGCGAAGCGGTTCCCTTCTCCCGCAGGTCCACCGGCGCGCCGAAGCACATGAGATGGGGTTGGGGATTCTCCCGCGCCGCCGCCAGCATGATCGCCCCGGCGAGAATGCCGTTGACCGTCGTGTTTTCGTTGTGGGCATGGGCGAGCAGGGCGGCGCTCTCCTCGCGGGTGAAGGTTTTCCAGAAGTGCCGCGTGGCCTTTTGCTCCGCCGGAATGCCGCCGTCGAAGCGGTAGGCCTTGGGGAAGCCGCGTCCCCAATGGTAGCCGATGATCCGTTTGAACGTGCTGAAGAGCACGCGCCAGCCTTCGGCCCCGCTGAACAGGGCGGGAGGAAAAATGGATTCCGGCTCAGGCGACACCCCCAGCGGCTTGAGGGTCAGCGCCCGGCCTTCCAGCGCCGCGCCCGTGGCGGAGAGCAGATCATCCATGGCGAAGGCGCCGGATTTTCCATCGCTGACTGAATGGTGGAGGGTGAGCAGCAGGCGTGAACGGTTTTCGCCGTGCCGCAGCCAGACCAGGCGGGCGAACGGTCCCCTGAAATAATCGAAGCGGTTTTGCACCTCGCGCGAGGCGTGCGGAAGCCACGCATCCTCTGGGCAGTCTTCAATGGTCAGGGGCAACCCGCCGGCGCCCGAAACGAACCAAGGGTCCCGCCCGCGCATTTCAATATGGGCGCGGAAAAACGGATGGCGCTCCTGAAGCGCTGCCAGGCCGGTTTGCAATGCTCCGGCGGTGAGCGGACCCTCCACATGGGCCACGGTGGTGAAATTCAGGCTGGCGCAGCGATCCATGCGCCAGATCAGCGACTCGATCCGTGACAGCGGGCGGCGCCAATCTTCCATCCCCGCCCTCCTTCCCCGCGTTCAGTTGGCCGACAGAATCAGCGGCCATTTCACTTCGGTGCTCCCCCCCTCATAGGGAGGGAAGGTGATGCCCCTCGACACCTTGACGATGCAGTCTTCCACCTCGGTGCCCTGGATGCTCTTGCCGTTGATGTCCACGCGGCTGACCTTGCCGTTGGGCTCCACCATGATGGACAGTTCCACGCGGCCCGCCAGCGAGGAATCGCGGCGCAGGGCGGCCTCGTAGCAATTCTTCATCGAACCGGTGTAACGGCCCATGGTGCGGGCGATATTATCCGGGTCCAGCTTGCCGCCCGCCATGACCGGCGCGTTCAGCGCCACCGATGGCCCCTGCGAGTCGAGGAATCCGCCCGGGGCGCTGATCTTGACGCCATTGGATCCGCTGCTGACGGTTCCGGTCCGGGCTTCCGATTCCTTTTCCAGGGCGGTGATGGCGGCGGAAGGTTTGGGGGCCTCCTTCACCGGCGCGGGGGCGGCCCTGACGGGTTTGGGGGCCTCCTTCTTTTCCACTTTTTTGTAGTTGGCGGCCAGCCAGCTTTCGCCATCATCCTTCACCTGGCCGGATTCGCGGGCGAGTCGAAGCTGATTGGCGTTCTCCGCCATCTCCGGGTAGTTGGGCAACTCGCCCAGCTTTTTCCAGATGTCTTCCCGGGGGAGGATGACCAGGGTTTCCTTGTTGATCTGCCCCCTGCTCAACCAATCAATGACATGGTTGTAGGAGGTCAGCGAGATTTTGTCCTTGCCGTCGTCGGAGAGTTTGACCCGCCATGCCGTGGGATCCGCGGGCTTGCGGGACGTGGCCACCACAATCAGCCCGGCGATGGCCAGCAGGATCACGGCGGCGATGGCCAGATAAATGCGTTTGTTCCTGGTCTCTTCCTTTTGCTGGCGCAGCAGGATCACCCGCGTGGATTCGCGGGGCGGCGGCGGTTCGAAATCCTCTTCCTCGCCGCCAAGGGTGAATTCCTGGCGGCTGGTCTCGCCTTCCGGCGCTGGCGCGCCCGGAGACAGCATGGGGCCGATATCCCGCAGGTCTTCCCGCAGCACCGGCAAATCGGGATTGGACAGCAGGATCTCCGGCGCCGGACCTTCCATGCGATCATCTCCCGGGCTGCCGGGGATGAAGGGCGCGTCCGTGTCATTCTCCGGAGCGGCGGCGATTTCTTCCAGGCCTTCCAGATCATCCAGGGAGATTTGACCAGCCGATCCGGTGGCCAACCGATCCGGCTTTTCTTCCGCCCTGGGCAGGGGGGTGATCTCGTCGCCGGACTTTTTACTTTTGCGCTTGTGTTTGAGCAGGTCGGTGTGATCGGCGGGAGGCAGTTTGCGCACGGCCTCCATGGCGGGCTGGGTGGGAACGGCCTCGATGCGGTCCCCGTTGTCCAGCGGCCTGGCAGGAACCATCTCCGGGGCGGGGTCAGGCTCCACGGCGGCGGCTTCGGGATTCTGTCCCTTGATCTTCGCCACCTTGTCGAACAGGCTGGATTTCGGACGTTGTCCCGGGGCGCCCGGGCCTTTCTTCCCCAAATCCGAGAGGAGACCTTCCAGCGAGGCGTCCTTGCCGCCCGCGGCGGCCAAGGGGAGCGCGGATGGCTCATCCAGCGGGGCTTTTTTCACGGCGGGACGGGTGGCGGGCCGTTCATCCGGCGCGGCTGGTTTTTTTTCTTCCGCCGCCGGAGTTTGAGGTTCGGGGCGGGTGTCTTTCTCTCCAGCGGGTTTGGAGACCGGAGCCGGCGCGGATTCATCCGTCAGCCGGGAAACCAGCATGTCCAGGGCGGATTTTTTCTTGCCCGGTTTCACCGTGGCGGACTGGCTCGACTGGACGGACGGCGGCGCATCGGCTTCCATGTCCAGATCCACCGGCAATTCTTCGAGCCCGCCGTCTTCCAGCGGGGCTGCGGCGATTTCCTCCTCCGCACCAGTTTTGGAGGAGGCTTCCCGCGCCAGATCGGTGATGGGCTGCCGCTTCGGCGGCTCGTTGACCGGCTCCGCGGGTTTACCCGGTTTCTCCGCTTTCGCTTCCTGCTTTTCACCCGGCTTGGGCGGCAGCATGCGCCGCTTGAGTTTGCTGGAGGCTGGCGCCGGGCTGGCGGCGGCGGGCTCCGGTTGCGGCGCCGGAGCAGCGCCGGACTGTTTGAAAACCTCTCCGGTCTTTCCGGGAGGCAGCGCCCTGGTGGCGTTTTCGAGGGAGACCGCGACCGTCTGGTTTTGCCCCGCCACGGCTTCCGTGATGCTGTTGGATTCAAAACCTGGGAAAGGGGCGGGCCTGGCGGGAGCCGCCTTCGCGGGTTCCGGTCCGGCGAACGGGGACGCCATGACGGTCGTTTTGCCGTCGCCTTCTTCCGCGGCGCCATCCGCCACGCCGCTTTTCAGTTTGTCCAGCATGGCGGTGCTGGCGACCAGCGTGCGGTTTTCGTCCGCCGGTTTTCCGGGCGCCGCGGGCCTGGGCGGCGGAACCTTCGCCTTGCGGGCTTCTTCCAGGGAGACCACGGGCGCGGGTTTTTTGTCTGGATCGGGCGCCCTGGCGAGGCGGCTTTCACCGGGGCCCGGCCTGGGCGGCGGCGGGGAAGCGGCCTTGTCTTTTGAATCCCCGGCGCGGGGCGTGCCGCCGTCAATCACCCGGGTGGGCAGGCGGTTGTCCGTATTCTCCTCCCACGCGCCCGATTCCAGGGCTTCCATCAGTTCCGGGATTTCGGCGAAACGCTTCCAGCCATCCATGCCCGAGCGCCAGACCATGGTTTTGTTGGTGATCAGGCCCGATCGGTTTTTCCCGATCAGGGTCTTTTCATCGAAGGGACCCTGTTGCACGCCCTTGATGGAGAAGAACCATTTGACTTCCTTCGCCGCCGGCGCTCCCGGGCGGGGCGGCGGAGGAGGCAGTTTGGGTGGAACGTGGGCGGTCTGGGCGTTGTTCAGCCGCTCGCGCATGGCGCCGGGGCGTTCCGGCATGGTGACAGCGGGATTGCCCGCCTTGCCTTCGCCGGAAATGGTGTTGAGGTGTCCGCATTTCTTGCAGCGGATCTTCAGCACCTTCCCCGCGATGCGATCCTCGCTGATGGAATAACGCTCGCCGCAATTCTCACAGGAAAACTTCATGGGGAATCACGCCGCCCGTTTGGACTGTTCTCCGGTTGCGTCCGCGGACGGGGTCAGGAATTTCCGGTCCAGCAGATGGGAGGGTTCGATATTGCACAGGGCGGAAAACATGCTGTGTTTCACGCCCGGATTCTCGCGCTCCAGATCATTCAGCAGGCGCTTGACCATCTGCCGCTTCTGGTGATCCTCCTGGCCGCAGGCCGGACAGTTGCAGCAGACCACCGGAAAGCCGGTCTCCTGGGCGAAGGCGCGGATATCCTTCTCCAGCGCGTAGACGAGGGGACGGATGACGATATTGTGTCCGTCGTCCGACACCAGCCGGGCGGGCATGGCCTTGAGTTTGCCCGCGAACATCTGGTTGAGCAGGGCGGTTTCGATGAAGTCGTCGAGATGATGGCCGAGGGCGATTTTGTTGCAGCCCAGTTGTCCCGCCAGGGCGTAGAGCTTTCCCCGCCGGATGCGCGCGCAGAACGAGCACCAGCCCGCGTCCGGGTCTTTCTTTGCGCTGACGATATTGTAGGTCTCCGTGCGATCCATGTGGAACGTGTAGCCGTTGATGCGCAGGTATTCTTCTATCAGCGCGTGATTGTATCCCGCATACCCCTGATCAATATTGACCGCGGTCAGTCTGAACCGGATGGGCGCGCGGCTCTGCAGCAGCCTGAGGATATGCAGCAGCGCGTAGGAATCCTTACCGCCGGAGACCGCCACCATCACGTGGTCGCCTTCGTTGATCATGCCGAAGTCGGCGATGGCCCTGCCTGTCAGGCGGGTCAGGTGGTGCTCCAGGTCCGTGCCGGTGCGCAGCGGAACCACCGGGGCGCGGACGGATGAACACGATCCGCAGGTTTTGCCTTCCGCGGCGGACAGAATCACAAAAGGATTGGCGGACACAGCCGCCCCTTCCATGCGGGCCGGACTTTCACTCATGTCCATTCAACATCCAGGAATGGGAGAATAATCACCAGACTGGATATAACGAATTCCACCCCGGATTCCAAGTGCCGCGCCAAACGGCCGGTTTCCGGGCAAGAGCCGGAACCGGTTTGGGTTTGCTGATCTGGTTCAGGCCAGGAAGCGTGATGGCGCGGGAGCGCATGACGGCGTTCATTCCCGTTCCGAGCCGCCAGATTTTCATGTGACATGCGGGGCGGATCACGCGGATCATGATCGCATGGCGGTCCGCCGCCGCGGCGGACCGGGAGCGCCCGCCCCGGAAGCAGGAATATCCCAAAACAGCCATTGAAAGCGGCGTTTTCCCGCTGCATTTTTCCTGCTCCGGCGCGCATCCTGACAGCTTGACCCTGTGGGGCGCCGCGGATACATTCCGCCCCGCTTTCGCCGGGATGGCCCGCCATGAGTCTTGATTCCGTCCGCAAAACTCCCCTCTACGACGCGCATGCCGCCCTCGGCGGAAGGCTGGTGGAGTTCGCCGGATGGGCGCTTCCCGTTCAGTATGAAGGGGTGATCGCCGAGCACAAGGCGGTGCGCGAACGGGCCGGCCTCTTCGATGTCAGCCACATGGGCGAAGTGGAGGTGAAAGGCCCCCAGGCCCTGGACGCGCTGAACCGGGTCATCACCAACGATCTCAACCGCATCGTGGATGGCCAGGCGCTTTATACCTGCATGTGTCTGCCCAATGGCGGCATCGTGGATGATCTGGTGGTCTACCGTTTTAGCCGCGAACATTTTTTCATCTGCGTCAACGCATCCAACCGCGACAAGGATTTCAAACACATCGCCGGAAACCTGGGCCCGGGCGCCCAGGCCGTGGATCGCGGCGATGATTACGCCCAACTCGCCCTGCAGGGGCCGCGCGCGGCGGAGATTTTGCAGCCGTTGACGGACACGCCGCTCAAACCCATTGGCTCCTATCACTTCGCCGCCGGCAAGGTCGCGGACCGGAACGCCATCATCAGCCGCACGGGTTACACCGGCGAGGATGGTTTTGAACTGTATATCGCTCCGGGAGACGCGGAGGCGGTGTGGAATGCGCTGCTGGAGAGCGGCAAGCCCCATGGTCTGGCGCCCTGCGGCCTGGGTTGCCGCGACAGCCTGCGCTTGGAGATGAAATACGCCCTGTATGGCAACGACATTGACGAAAGCACCAATCCGCTCGAAGCCGGGCTGGGCTGGGTGGTCAAATTCAACAAGGGCGATTTCATTGGCAGGTCCGCCCTGCAGGCTATCAAGTCCGCCGGGATTCCGCGCCGGCTGGCGGGCTTCGAGGTGACCGGGCGCGGCATCGCCCGGCATGGCTATGCCATCCGCTCCGCCCATGGAACCGGGGTGGTGACCAGCGGAACCCATTCGCCCAGCCTGAATATCCCCATTGGCATGGGGTATGTTCCGGCGGCGGACGCCTCGCCGGGAACCGCTCTCTGGATTGACGTGCGCGGCAAGGAAGTGGAAGCCCGCGTGGCGGACACCCCGTTTCTGAAACGCAAGCCCGCCTGAAGCGGCGGCGCAGGAGAAAATCATGAGCATTCCAGCGGAATTGAAATACACCAAGGACCACGAATGGGCCCGTGTCTCCGGCGACACCATCACGGTGGGAATCACCTTCCATGCCCAGGATCAGTTGGGTGACGTGGTCTTTGTGGAATTGCCCAAGGCCGGGACGGTGGTGCGCAAGGGAGCGACTTTTGGCGTGGTGGAATCCACCAAGGCGGTCAGCGATCTCTACGCCCCGGTTTCCGGCAAGGTGATAGAGGTGAATGAAGCCCTGGCGGATGCGCCGGAGCAGATCAACAAGGACCCCTACGGCGCGGCCTGGATGATCAAGGTGGAGTTTTCCGACGCGGGAGAATTGAGTTCCCTCATGGACGCCGCCGCCTATCAGGAATACGTCAGCTCCAGCGCGCCCTAAACCGCGCCCGGCGCCCCGCCGGACAACATCCCGCCTGTTTCAATGGCCAGGGGAGCGTGGCCGTGTTTCTGGCGGATGCACAGGTGAAATCATGCGATATATACCCCATACCGAAGCGGATATCCGCGAGATGTTGCGCGCCGCCGGCGCGGATCAGGTGGAGCGGCTGTTCGATGGCATCCCCAAGGACCTGCAACTCGGCCGCGCCCTGAACCTGCCGCCCGCCATGGGCGAGGAGGAGATTCGCGCCGAGTTGTCGCGCCTTGGCGCCGCCACCGATGCGGGCGCCGGCATGATCTCCTTCCTCGGCGCCGGGCTGTACCGGCATTACGTCCCCTCGGCGGTGTCGCAGTTGCTGCTGCGCGGGGAGTTTTTCACGGCCTATACGCCCTACCAGCCCGAGGTCGCGCAGGGCACCTTGCAGGTGATCTTCGAGTATCAATCCATGATCGCGGGATTGTTGGGGCTGGAGATCGCCAACGCCTCGCTGTACGACGGCTCCACCGCCATGGCGGAAGCCGCGCTGATGGCCCGCCGCGTCAAGAAGGATCGCCCGGAAATCGTGGTTTCCGGGGGCGCGCATCCGCAGTATCTCGAAGTGCTCGATACCTTCCTCGCCGGCATGGACGAGCGCGCCGTGGTGGTTCCGGTTGACAGCCAGAGCGGATTGACCAGCCTGGAGGCCGTGCGCAAGGCGATCAGCGGAAAAACCGCGGCGGTGATCGTGCAGAGCCCGAATTTCCTCGGCTGCATCGAGGACGTGAAGGGTCTGGCCGCCGCCGCCCGCGACGCCGGCGCGCTGCTGATTCAGGTGGTGACCGAGCCGTTGTCGTTGCCGCTGCTGAAATCGCCCGGATCGCTGGGAGCGGATATCGCCGTGGGCGAGGCGGGCGGCATGGGCATTCCCATCCAGCTTGGCGGACCTCTGTGCGGCATGTTCGCCACCCGCATGGAGTTCCTGCGGCAGATCCCGGGCCGCCTGGTGGGCCGCACCGCGGACGTGGATGGAGAACCTGGCTTCGTCATCACCCTGGCCACGCGCGAGCAGCATATCCGCCGCGAGAAGGCGACCTCGAATATCTGCACCAATTCCGGCCTGATGATGCTCGCCGCCACCATCTACATGACGTTGATGGGGCCCGCCGGCATGCGCGAAACCGCCCGCCGCTGCGCCGCCCGCGCCCGCGCGCTCTCCGGAGAAATCGGCCGGCTCAAGGGATGGGCGCTGCGCTACCCCACGCCGTTTTTCGATGAATTCACGGTGAAAACCCCCGTTCCGGCGAGGGAGATCATCGCCGCCGGCGCCGCGCAGGGCTTGGTGGCGGGCCTGGACCTGGGCCGCTTCGACCCGGCGCGCGAGAACGAATTGTTATTGTACACGAGCGAACTGACCACCCGGGCCGGCATGGATCGCCTGCTCTCGCTTTTCCGCCAGTTCTGATTGCATCTGGAAGGTTGAATCATGGACATCACACCTCCCAAGAAATTTCCGGGCCGGCGCGGCCTTGTCATGCGCGAACCCGTGATTTTCGAGCGCTCCACGCCAGGCCGCCAGGGATTCAGCCTGGGCCGCGATGAGTTTGACGGCGTTCCGCTCAACGGGCTGGATTCCCACCTCCGGGAAGACGCCCCGGTATTGCCCGAGGTCAGCGAGCCGGAAGCCATCCGCCATTTCCTGCGGTTGAGCCAGTGGAATTACAGCATTGACACGGGGATATACCCCCTGGGCTCCTGCACCATGAAATTCAACCCGCGCATCAACGAGGAGGTGGCGCGGCTGCCGGGATGGTTCTTCTCCCATCCCCTCGCTCCGCCGGAGGTGATGCAGGGCGCCCTGGAGTTGATGTGGAATCTGGAGCGCTATCTGGCCGAGATATCGGGTTTCGAGGCGGTGACATTGCAACCCGCCGCGGGCGCGCATGGAGAACTCACCGCGCTGATGATGATCCGCGCCTGCCTGCGGGAGCGCGGGCAGGGACAACGAAAGCGCGTGCTGATTCCCGACTCGGCCCACGGCACCAACCCCGCCTCCTGCACCCTCAACGGATACGAAGCCGTCGAGTTGAAGACCGGACCCGAGGGCTATGTGACCGCCGCCGCCGTGGCCGCCGCCATGGATGATACGATCGCGGCCATCATGATGACCAACCCCAACACGCTGGGCGTGTTTGAACGGGAAATCGCGGAAATTTCCCGCATCGTCCACGAGCGCGGAGGGCTGGTGTACTGCGACGGCGCCAACATGAACTCGCTGATGGGCATGGCGCGCCCAGGCGACATGGGCGTGGACGCCATGCATTTCAATCTGCACAAGACCTTTTCGACGCCCCACGGCGGCGGCGGACCGGGCAGCGGCCCGGTGGGCGTATCCCACACGCTGGTTCCCTATCTCCCCGGGCCGCGCATCGAAAAAGACTCCAGCGGCCGGTTCTTGCTCAACACGGACCTGCCGCGATCCATCGGCCGGGTCAAGGCGTTTCTCGGGCAGTTTGGCATGTTCGTGCGCGCCTACGCCTACATCCGCGAACTGGGTCCGGATGGCCTGAAGCTGGCCACGCAGATGGCCGTGCTCAACGCCAACTACGTCCGCGCGAAGCTGCGTCCGGTGTGGAATCTGGCCTGGGAAGCGCCCTCGATGCACGAGGCGGTGTTCAACGATACGCATCTCAAGCCCACGGGTTGCACGACCATGGACGTGGCCAAGCGCCTGATTGATTACGGATTTCATCCGCCCACGGTGTATTTCCCCCTGATCGCGCCCGGCGCGCTGATGATCGAGCCGACGGAAACCGAGTCGAAGGAAACCCTCGACCTGTTCGTGGACGCCATGAACAGCATATCGAAGGAGGCCTTCGAGTCTCCCCAGCTTCTCAAGAACGCGCCTCACCAGTCTCCCGTGCGCCGCCTGGATGAAGCCCGCGCCGCCCGCAATCCCATCCTGACCTGGCAGATGGAAAAAGCCGCGCGGTGATGGCGGCCCGCATGCCCATGGCCTGACGTCGAAAGGGTTCGTGCGGCGAAGACGGGCCTCTCAGGGCCGCACGTTCACTTCGTAAATCTGCACGGGGTCCTGGCCCTCGGCGGTATAGGGAGCTTCCCAGGGCGTGGCGTCGCAATCGTCCAGCTTGTCGAGCAGGAACTGATCGAGCAGGATTTTCCCCGGCCGGGCCAGCCGCGCGATGGATCGGGCCCGATCCACGGGCTCGCCAATCACCACGTATTCCAGCCTGCGCTGTGATCCGATGGCTCCGGCGGCCGCGATTCCATGGGCCAGCGCCACGCCGTATTCGATTTTTCCCAGTTCGGGCAGAATGGAGCCGGTTCCCGCCGACTGCACCGCCAGCGCCGCTTCAAAGGCGCGGTCGCAATCGGTGGTGTGCGCGGCGGGAGCGCCAAACACCGCCAGCATGCCCTTCTGGGTGAAGGCCACCACCGTGCCCCGGTAGCGGAACACGATATCCGCCAACTCGCCCAGGATCACATCCAGCGCCCGGGCCATCCGCAGGTTGTCGAGGCGCGAGGCCAGTTGGCGGTAGTTGGCGACCTTGGCCACCAGCACGGTCACCTCGCGTTCTTCCAGGTCGAGGCCGCGCCCCAACTGACCGCTCTGCGACACCATCCGGTTGGCCACCTCGGACGGAATGAAGCGCTCCAGACTGGAACGGATGGCGGCGGCGGATCGCACCTGCTCCTGCAGTTTCATGCGCGAGACCGCGCCGGACAACTGGCCGCCCAGCGCCAGGCACAGGTCCAGTTCCTTGGCGATGAACGGGCTGTATCGCTGGCTGCGGCCCAGGAAGATCATCCCCTCGACGCCCTTTTCGCCGAGCAGGGGCGCGCACACCGCAGACTGCACGGGCAGCCACGCCGCGCTTTTCTCCGGGTTGAAATCCTTGTCGCCGGCGGTCTGGGGGGCGAACCAGCCCATCTTGTCCTTCAGCACCTTGCGCAGGATGGATTGACTGACCGGCGGCGGAGGGTCGCCCGCTCCCTCCCATTTGGCGATACGCACCACCGCCGGATGCAGTTCGCCGCGATCATCCAGTTGAAACAGCGCGGCGGCGTCCGCGGGCAGGATTTCCAGCAGCAGGTCCATCAGCCCGGAAAGCAGCGACTGCAAGGTCTCCGGCGCCGCCAGCAATTCGCTCGCCCGCACGATGAAGCGCAGGTAAATCTCGGCCACGTCGTCCTCGACATCCGCGGGCGAGGAGCGCGAGGCCGAACTGTCGGATTCGGGGGGCGGCGGCGGTTCCGGGACGGCGGCCATGGGGTTGGTCATGGCCGCGTCCTCGACCACCGGATAGGAAGCGTCGGTGTAGGTGTACAACAGCACGCTGCCGCCGATGTTGATGACATCGCCCGAGCGCAGGGGGAGCGGCTCCTTCACCCGCTTGTCGTTGACGCGGGTGCCGTTGTGGCTGCCCAGATCGTGCAACATGGCCTGCCCCTCGGCGATGCGAATCTCCACATGCCGCCGGGAGACGTAGTTGCCCTTGAGCAGGATATCGTTTTCACGGGTCCGGCCGATGCGGGTGATCGGCTGATCCAGCACGTAGATCCGTTCTTCCCCGTCTTCGGTCTTGCACACCAGGTGGTGCATGCACGCCTCTCCCCATTCGCATCAATAAGATCAACATGTACCACGGCGTGCTTTCGCGCGGCAATCGCCGCCTGGTTTGGGGGGATCAGGCTTTCATGATGACGGGGTTCGGGTGAGTCCATGAAATGCGGCCATTCCACCCCGTGATCGCGGGACGGCTTGTTCGCAAGGAAAGTTGGGTGCTGGCGTGCGCAAAAAAATTTTGACCAGGGGCTCCGCCCCTGGACCCCGGGGGGCCAGAATACAGGAAACAGAATACCAGAATCCAGAAGGGAAATCAGCGGGACGACGACGCACACCGGAAGCCGAAGTCGTTGTCCCCGCGCGCTGGGTCGACCCAGACGCGGTGGCCCGCACGCAGGGTGACCGGGGAATCACTGCTCCACGGCCCGTCGCGCAACACGCGCGCCGGTGGTGTATCCGAAGACGAAGACGGACCCGGCGGGTGGAGGGGACCAAGGATCGGGTCCCGCGCCAGCGGCGGAATCCGTGATTTCCCCACCGGCGATGGGGCCGCCGCGCGCTTCAATTCCCGAGAGCTTTCAACAATTTGCAAGCATCACTATCTCCACCCCTGCAGGCTTGATCATAATAAAGCCGGGCGCGTTCCCGGTTCTTCTCCAGCCCGCATCTGCCATGCAAATAACACCGCCCCAGGCGGCTACAACTCGGCATATCTCCGCCCTCGCAAGCCTCGCCGTACAATATCCCGGCCCTGGTTGGGTCCTTCTTCAATCCGCATTCGCCATGCTCATAACACATGCCCAAAACAGCGCATGCGGCGGAGATTCCCTGTTTGCATTCGGCATCCAGGGTGGAAGCAAGTTTGCCCTCTCCGCATTGCCGCCCAATATATACACAATCCGAAAGCCGCCCGCAGGCGTTTTGATCGCCACCTTTACAGGCTGTGTACCACAGGTGGGCCCGAGTGGGCGGGGGAATAGGAACAGGGGCTTGTTTCGTCTGGTCCCGCGCCGCGGAATCCACCACGGCCGAAGCATCCGCGGGAGAGGATGACGCCACGGAGCCGGCCGCGGCGGGTGGCGGAGCCGCCGCAACAGCCTGGTCCGGAACATCCGGGGAAATGGGGGCGGGTTTCTTCCAGGCGGCGGCCATATACCCCAAAGCGGCCAGCAGCAGACCGCCGGCGGCGAAAACCACGGGCCGTCTCCACCATGCCACCATCCCCGCCGCCGCCAGCGGCGGGGATGGTGCAGGCTCCGGCGCAGGTAAAGACGCAGGCGAAGGCGCCGGGGCCTGCGCGACCGGGCTTTCCGGCCGCGCCAGCGCCCGGTGAAACTCCCCCGCGCTGGCGAAGCGCTGGGCGGGATCCCGCCGCGTGGCCTTGCGGTAGACCTCGTGCCACCCGGCCGG
>JAJVIH010000044.1 GCA_022072125.1 Myxococcota bacterium
TTCGCCGAAAATGAGCGGGTGGACATCCGCTGGGTGGCCGATCTGAACCCCAAGGCCCTCGCCCGGGCCGGACGCAAGGCCCCGCAGGCCCGTCTGACCAGCAATCTCGAAGATGTGCTCGCGGATCCGGAGGTGGAAGCGGTGGTCCTCGCCACGCCAGTCAAGGATCATCACACCCATGTCATGCAGGCCTTGCGAGCGGGCAAACATGTGTTCGTGGAAAAACCCCTCAGCTCCAACAGCACGCAGGGACGGGAAATGGCGGACGAAGCCAGCGCCCGCAACCGGCTGCTGATGGTGGGGCACACCTTTATTTACAATTCGGTGGTCCGCGAGGTGAAAAGGCTGATCACCAGCGGCGAGTTGGGCGATATCTACTACGCCGTCTTCCAGCGGCTGAACCTGGGCCGCGTCCGCCAGGACGTGAACGTCCTGTGGAACCTGGCCCCCCACGATTTCTCCATCATGGATTACTGGTTCGGCGGAGAGCCGGACTCCATCACCGCGCGGGGCGCGACATTTTTGCAGCCGGGCATCGAGGATGTGGCCTTTGTCCACCTGACCTTTCCGGGCGGACTGGCCTGCCATTTTCACCTCTCCTGGCTGGACCCCAACAAGGTGCGCCGGGTCACGGTGGTGGGCAGCAAAAAAATGATCGTATACGACGACACCTCCGCCGAGGCGCGGCTGCAGGTATATGATTGCGGGATAGACAAACGCCAACTCGATTATCAGATGGGGTCTTACGAAAATTTCGGTCAGTGGCAGCTCATCCGCCGTGCGGGCGATCTGTGGATTCCCCGGGTGGACTTCCACGAACCGCTGGAGGTGGAGGCGAGCCATTTCGTGGACTGCGTGCGCAACGGCGTTCCCTGTCTGAGCGACGCCCGGGCCGGATTGCGCATCGTTGAACTGCTGGAGCGCGCCCAGGCCAGCATGAGAGGGGCGGCCGCCTGAAGATGAGCGGGATGCGGGCAGGCGCCGGGGGGAAGCTCTTCCACCTCCTGTTGATGACCACGCCGCCAGGCGATGGACCGGGCGCCGCCGGAGTCCGGACGGACAATGGCTCCCCGGCCGGTTCCGGCGATGAAAACCAGCCCCGGACGCCGTGGACACGCCGGTTTCTGTGGGGATTCTGCATCCCCGTGCTGGCTGGTTTGCTGACCGCGGCCGCTCACCCCCTGGTGCTGCCCTTCTTGAGTGAAAAGGAAATTCTGCCCGGCGGCGAGTTGAGCCTCTTCGCATGGATCGGTCTTGTTCCCCTGCTGGTGCTGGCGCGCGGGCAGGGATTCTGGCCGGTCTTTCGCGCGGGCTGGTATTTCGGCTGGGCGTATTTCGGCCTCTCGCTCTACTGGATCCATTACGCCATGTTCATGTTCGGGCATATTCCATGGATCCCGAGCCTGCTCATCCTGATCCTGCTGGTGGTGTATTGCGCCCTGTATATCGCCTTTCCGGTGGCGATAGCCGAGCGCATGCGCGCGCTCTTTGGCTGGCCTTTGTACTGGACCCTTCCCTGGCTGTGGCTGCTGGCGGAGCATATCCGCCACTACGCCATCGGCGGATTCCCCTGGGCGATGCTGGGATACACCCAGTTCCGCGACCTCTGGCTGGTGCAGACGGCGGACCTCGCCGGCCCCTATGGGATCACCTTCCTGCTGGCCGCCGCCAACGCCGTGCTGACCCATGTCTGGCTGCGCCTGCGCGGCCTGAAGGAGCCGCGCAACCCCTGGACCGCCCTGGGCGTGCTGGTTCTCGTGACGGCGGCTGGTCATGTGTATGGCTATCTGCGCATGGCGCAAAAGGATGAACTCATGAACCGCGCGCCCGGTTACAAGGTGGCGGTGTTGCAGGGCAATATCTCCCAGGAGGTCAAAAACCAGAGCGGGCGCTTCCGCGAACGCATCCTGGAAATCTACAACGAAATGACCCGCAAGGCCGACAGCCTGGGCGCGGACGTGCTGGTTTGGCCGGAAGCGGCCTTCCCCTTGCCCGCTCCGCAGGACATCAGCAGTTTTCGCGGCACGGGATTGTACGGCGGCGAACTCAACGTGGACCTGGCCAACCAGAACGATCCCCACCCCAAACGGCTGAAGACAAAAAAGATGATCCTTGGCGTTCCCACCTATTTCCGCATGGAGGAATTCGAGGACGGCAAACCGAAATCCACGGTGCGCCTGCGGAATACCGCCCTGCTGCTCGATGATTCGCTGGAAGTCAAAGGCCGCTATCACAAAAGCCATCTGGTGCCTTTTGGAGAGTATGTTCCCGGCGGCGCCATCCTGACGAAATATTTCGGCATCCAGAAGCTGGTGCAGGCGGTGGCGTTTTTCGTCCCCGGCGACTCGATGGAGCCGTTTGATCTGGAGGGGCAGAAAACCGGCATCCTGATCTGTTATGAAGGCATCTTCCCGGAGATCAGCCGAGAGCAGGCCAATAACGGCGCCACCATCCTGACCAATATGAGCAACGACGGCTGGTATGGCCTGTCATCCGGCCCATACCAGCACATGGGCATGTACGTATTCCGGGCGGTGGAGACCGCGCGGCCCATGGTGCGCGCCGCCAACACCGGCATCTCCACCTTCATAGACGCCAATGGACGGATTGGACCCCGCACCTCGCTGAAGAATGAGTCCACCACGTGGCAGGAGGGGGAAATCCTTTTTCAGGAAATCAAACCCCTGCGCATCACCACGTTCTACATGGCGACGGGGGACGCTTTTCTCTATTTCGCCAATGTGGTCGCCATTCTGCAGATTCTCTGGTGGGCCGCCCGGAGGAAAACCAAATGAACGGATGGCGGCGGAAAATCCGGGCATGGGCCGCCTGGGCCGGGATGGCGGCGGTGTTGATCGCGTTTCCTGTCTTCCTCCATGGCGCGGCCGCGGCGGATGGCGATGCGGAGGCGGGGTCTTCCGCCGGTTCCGTGGAAGCGGCCTCGCCTGACAGAACCCCGGCCAGCAGAACCGGGACAGGCGTTCCCGGCTACACGCTGGAAGCCGCCATCCGCGACGCCCACCGGACCAGCCTGCCCGTTGAAATCGCCCGCTGGGAGAAGGCCAAATGGGAAGGGAAGGAAAAAGAGGCGCGCTGGGCCAACTGGTGGCCGATGATGCGTCTGGACGCCTTTTTCACCTTCCCGGTTCCGGAAATCGCGCTGGCCGATCGCAACGACATCAGTTCGCTGACTCCGGGTTCGCAATTCGGCACCTTCCGTCTGGGCGACTGGGGGTATCTGGCGCGGGCGCGTTTTGAAGCCGCCTGGCCCATCTATACCTTCGGCAAACTCCAGGGCGCGCAGGACGCCGCGGAGGCTGCCGCGGAAGCAGCCGGTCATTACGTGGACGTGGTGCGGCTCAAGGTCAGTCTGGATGTGGTTCAGGCGTATATCGGCGCGCTGGCAGCCCATGAGGGAGTGGGCATGGCGGGCGATGTGGCGGAATCCCTGGACAGCGCCCTCGGCGAAATCCGGGAAAGCCTGGACCGCGGAGAAGACGAATACACCGATCAGGACCTCTTTCAGCTTGAATATTACCGTTCGCAAATTGAAACCCGCCGCATCCAGGCCGTGCAGGATCGCGCCGTCGCCATGCGCGCGTTGCGCTGGCTCACCGGCAGGGAAACCCTGGAGGCTGATCAACTCGATCCCCGCCCCTTTGACCAGTTGCCGGAGTCGCTGCTGACCCCGTTGCGTTACGCGGGGCTGGCGGCGCGGTCCCGGCCGGAAATCCGGGCGCTGGCCGCGGCGGCGCGCGCGCGCAAACATCTGCTGGAGGTCCAGAAGGCGTTTCGCTATCCGGACTTCGCCCTGACCGCGGTGCTGCAGGGCGCCAAATCCAACGCGGTCACCGACGTGGTGAATCCCTTCCTGCGCGATGACTTCAACTTTTTCGAGGGAGGCGCGGGGCTGGCCATGCGCTATGATCTCGATATCCCCCTGAAGGAAGCCCGCATTGACGCCATGGAAGCCGAGTGGATGAAAGCCGAGACGGAACTTGTGCTGGCGAAACGCGCCATCGAACTGGAAGTGATGATGGACGCCGAGCGCGCGTCCGAATACCTCGACAAACTGCGCGCCAACAAACGCGCCATGGACTTCGCCAAAAAATGGGCGGCCAGCGTGGAAGCCTCGCGCGATGTCGGCGTCATGGATGTCAAGGACACCCGCGACGCCCTGATCGCCTACGCGCGGTCGCAGGCGGCCTGGCTGGGCGCGCGTTACCGCTATGGCGTGGCGTATTACAAGCTGCATTTTTCCACCACTGGCGGCATGTGAGCCGCCGGCGGCGCCAGGCGTTCGCCAACCAGGAGGCCAGCAATGAAAAACACCACCATGGGATTGATCGCCGCGGGAATATGGTTAGCCTTCCTGCTGACGGGGTGCGGCGGCGATGATTCGCCGCTGGCGAAACATTGCGAACAGTCCTTTGCCTGCATCCAGAACCTGATGAAGGATGAGAAATTCCGTCCCTACAATTCAGTGGATGAATGCATCACCGCCACCACGAACGAACAGGCCCGGTGGACGCCTTCCCAGAAGGAAGCATTTGAGCAGAGGCTGACCGCATGCGCCGGAAAGGAAGCGTGTGCCTACTACAACTGCGTCCAGGGCCTTGGCCCATGATCCGTCCCCGGAGATGATCAAGCCCTTTTCAACCGCCGGATACGGCCACCGGCTCGCGGGATTCGGCCCCGGCGGCATGGAGCTGATCTGGTCGCCTGATCGCCAGTATTCGGAAGAATTTCAGAAAGAACTTGCGCAACAGTCCCGCCAGGGGTTGTGGCGCGCCGGATCGCTATTTGTGCTGGGGATTCTCGCATCGCTGGTGCTGGCCAGCACGGGCTTCGCGCGGGAGGCCTGGTGGATCGGCGTCCCCGTGGCGTTTTCCGGGCTGCTTTGGCTGATGAGCGCGGAATATCCCCGCTTGTCCCGGTGGACGGTGGATTTTCACAAGGGCTGGGCGCTGCATGAGTTTCGCGCGCGGCGCTGGCCCTTCACCATGATCAACCGTTATCCGCTGGGCCGTTACCACCGCCCGCAGGTGATTGAGAGCAACGGCGAACTGACCCTTGAACTGCGGGACAAATCCGACCGCTCGCTGGTGGTGGACCGGCGTGAAACCTCGGAAAGGGCCCGCCGGGAGATATTGACCATCGCCCAATATTTCGCCGTGGGCATGGACACGGATCTGGAGGTGTTTTTTCCGGAACGAAGCTACCGCGTCACCCCGGCGGCCATCGTTCAGAGCCCGGAGTTCGGCGCCGTCCGCGCCTCCCCCGATGTGAATTGACCCTCTGATCCTCCTGGACAGCGCCGGTTCCTGCGCTGATCTCCGGCAGTGAGGGCGGCCGCAATCCCCCCGCTGGATCTGTCCAGGCGAACTCCCTTCCGGTAAGCTGGGACCCGGCGCGGTTTCCCATCATTTCTCCCCGGAAACAATCACGATGACCGATGTATTTTCCCCCGGAAAACGCTCGGAGATCATGCGCAGCGTACGCGGCGGCGGCACCACGCCCGAACGGCTGGTGCGCGCGCTGGTTTTCCGCATGGGGCTGCGTTACCGCCTGGGCGGGTGCGGATTGCCGGGTAAGCCCGATCTGGTTTTTCCGGGCCGCGGCAGGGTGATTTTTGTCCACGGCTGTTTCTGGCATGGCCATGATTGCGCGCGCGGGGCGCGCGAACCCAAATCCAACCGGGAATACTGGGTGGCGAAGATCGCGCGCAACATGGAGCGTGATCGGCGCGTCGTCCGCGAGTTGCGGCGGCAGGACTGGAAGGTGCTGGTGGTATGGGAATGCCAGCTCCGGCATTCACGGAAACTGGAGGCGCGGTTGAACCGCTTCTTCAGGAATCGCGGCGCAGACTGACGCTCAACATGATGCCCACGCAGACAAAGACCGTCAGCACCGACGAGCCGCCGTAGGAAAACAGGGGCAGCGGCACGCCCACCACGGGAAAGACTCCCGTCACCATCGCCACGTTGATCAGCATCTGCCAGAAGATCAGGGACATGGAGCCGACGGCGACGAGCATGCCAAAGCGGTCGCTGGCGTGCCGGGCCACGCTGACGCAATTGTACAGCAGGAGAAAATAGACCAGCAGCAGTCCCGCGGCGCCCAGAAATCCCCACTCCTCCGCCCAGACGCTGAAGGCGAAGTCCGTCTGTTGTTCGGGCAGGAAAGACAACTGGGTCTGGGTGCCCTTCATGAAGCCCTTGCCGCCAAGCTGGCCGGAGCCCACGGCAATCAGCGATTGCCAGGCGTGGTAGCCGGTGCCCAACACGTCCGCCTCCGGATCGAGGAAATTCATCACGCGGTCCTTCTGGTACTGCTTCATGTAGAAATTCCACAGCGCCCAGACGCCTCCCGCCGCGGCGACGATAAGCACCAGCAGCGTCCGCCAGCGGATGCCCATGAACACCACCATGGACATCCCGGTCAGGATGACCAGTCCCGCGGTTCCCAGGTCGGGCTGCTTCATGATTAGCAGCGCGGGAACGCCGATCATCAGAAAGGGGCGGATGAGTTGCGTCATCCCCAGCGCCGCCGTGCCGGGCTGGCGCTGGAAATAGCTGGCAAGGGCCAGGATCAGCCCCAGTTTGATGAATTCGGAAGGTTGAACGGCCACGCGGCCGAATTCCAGCCAGCGCCGGGAGCCATTGCGAACGGATCCGTACAGCAGCACCACCGCCAGCAGCACCAGGCATACGCCGTAGATGAAGAAAGCCGCCTTCTCGAAGATGCGATAATCAATCAGCGTAATGACGGCCGCCGCCAGCGCGCCCAGTCCAATCCACATGAGCTGGGTCAGGTACAGGTTGGGCGCCAGATTCATGGCCGCGCTGCGCAGGTTGTAAACCCCGAGCGCCCCCACCGCCAGCACCGACAGAATCAGCGGGCCGTGCAGGTTCTGCAACCATGGGGTCCGCTGGAAATCAGTCGCCATGGCTGTCTCCCGGCCCATGCAGCGCCGCGGCGGGCAAGGCGTTCGGGGCCCTGGTTTGCCGGTCCGGCTGGGGCGGCTCCACGTATCCCTTGTACTCCTCCCAATAGCGTTTGATGATCGCCCGGGCGATGGGGCCGGCGTCCGATCCGCCGTGTCCGCCGTGTTCGTTGATCACCGCGACGGTGATCTCCGGATTCTCCACCGGGGAAAACGCCACGAAGAGAGCGTGGTCGCGATGAATCCACGGCAACTCCTCGGTTTTGATCTTCTTGCTGATGACCTGGGCCGTGCCGGTTTTTCCCGCGATGGGGACGCCTTCCAGGTACACATGGCGGCGCGCCGTGCCGCCCCATTCCATGACCACGGCGGCCAGTCCTTCCTTCACCAGGCGGATATTCTCCGGTTTGGCGATCTTCTCGTGCCAGAGCACGGGCGGATATTCCTTCACCACTTTTCCATCGTGAGCCGTCACCCGGCGGACGATATTCGGACGGTACACCGTGCCGCCATTGGCGATGGCCGAGTAGGAGACCGCCAGTTGCAGCGCGGTGGCCGACACCGCTCCCTGGCCAATCGCGGTGATGAGATCAAACCCGCGCGAGTAAAAACCATGGATGCGCTTGTGTATGGCCGGAGTGGGAACGATTCCCGCACGTTCGTGATCCAACTGGATGCCGGTCAATTCTCCATAACCCAGCTTGTGCGCGTACGCCGCCATGCGATCCATGGTCAGGACCTCGCCCGCCCGGTAGAAATACACGTCGCAGGAAACCTGCAAGGCCGTGCGCAACATGACCGGACCATGTCCGGATTCCTTGTGGCAGTGGAACGGCCGGTTTCCGTACATCACATAACCCGGACAAACCGCGCTGCTGGTTTCCGAGAGCACCCCCGTTTCCAGCCCCGCCAGGGCGGTGATGGCCTTATAGGTCGAACCCGGCGGATACACGCTCTGAATCGCGCGGTTCAGCCGCGGCTTCCTGTCGTTCTCATCGAGTTTGCGGTGGTAGGCGGATGAATTGCGCCCCATCAACTGGTTGGGGTCATAGGACGGATTGGAAGCCATGGCCAGCACATCGCCGTTGCGCGGATCCATCACCACCACGGCGCCCGCCAACGAACCGGATTTGAGCGCATCCTCCGCCGCCTGCTGGAGCTTCCAGTCCAGCGTAAGCTGGACATCATGGCCGGGCAGGGGCTCCTGGCGCACGGGCTTGGGAACCAGCAGGCGGGAGATTTTCTCCGGCATGGGCGTGCCGCGCGCGTCCACCACCACGCGGCCCTCGCCGTCGCGTCCGCGCAGGTATTTCTCGAATGATCGCTCCACGCCGGTGCGGCCGATATAATCGCCCTGACGGTAATCGAGCCCCCGCGCCTTGAGCGAGGCCAGTTCCGCGGCGCCGATCTCGTTCATCGAACCCAGCACGTGGGAAGCAAAATCACCCTGGCGGTAACGGCGGTGCGGCGTGGGAATGACATCCACGCCCTCCAGGTCTTCCTGATGAAATTTGAGCAGGCCCAGGCTTTTGCGGGAAATATCCTGCTGGACCGCCAGGGGCAGGAAACGATCCAATCCGCGCGCGCGCTTGATGGCGCTTCGCAGGGCGTCCACCCGGGAGGCGCGCAGGTTCAGAAACTCTTCGAGCAGGGACAGGGTTTTTTCGACGTTCTTGCAGAAAGCGGGAGTCAGGTACACGTCGAGGCGGGCGTGGTTGTCCACCAGCACCTTGCCGTTGCGGTCGAGAATGCGTCCGCGCTGGGCGTGCAGGATGCGGCTCTGGACGTAGTTCTCCATGCTGAGTTCGGCGAGGCGGGCTCCCTCGACGATCTGGAGGTAATAGAGGCGCCAGACCAGCACGCCGGCCGCCAGGACAATGACGGCGACAAGCAGCCAGAAGCGTTTCTGGAACGGCTCGACTTCGTTGTCCTTGAACATCGCGCCCATTGGATCAGCCTATCGCCCGCGCCCCCCGGCGGCAATCATGGAATCCGCCACGCGGATCGGCCGGTTGATGAATGGATAAATCACGTAAAACATCCGGAAATTCAATCACCGTTTACTTCCTCGTGCGGGGGCTTCCATAAAACTGAACGCCGTCAAATAATCCCCCCTGCCGCCCGTTTTCTTCCTGGAGCGCGGCCAAAGCAGGGGTGGATGGGGCGTTCAAAACCACTTTCGCCAATCACGCCGGCCGCACGAACGGCCAGCGTGTGATGCGGAAACAGGGGTTGATGAAAGGCGCCAGGAAAAAATCCCCTGCGGGTGGGGGCAAGGTTGGTGAGAACCTTTTACGTCCAGGTGGGGGCCGTGAGTAACCGCTTCAGGCTTCCTGTCTCGCAGGCTTGCACACCGCGGTCAGAGCCAGCCCCCGGTTCGATCGTTATCGGTTCAACGCAACGGACGCCCGTTTCCACCAGCAGGGAAACCGTCAATCCTCCGCATCTTGCCCAGCCCCGCCGTGCTTTTCAAGCTGCTCCGCCAGGTCAAGGATAGTCTGGAGGCGTTCCCGCATGGACTTGCGCAACGCGGTCTCGCGGGAGGCGGCGTCCACCAGCGCGTCGGCGAGGTTGATCGCCGCCAGCAGGGCGATATCCCGGGTGTCGGCGACGCGGGTCGCCTGCTCGACCTCGCCGAGGGCGGTGCGGACCACCTCGACCACACGATCGAAGTGTTTGGGATCACGGCTGGTTTTGAGGCGCCAGGTCTTGCCCAGCAGTTGAACATGGATGGTGCGCATGCCGCCCTGCTCCCGTCTCACCGGATATCCGGTCAACGGCTTGGTGTAGCGCGGAACCACGCGGGTGAAAAGGCGCGCCTGCTCCGCCGCGCGAAAACATCGCCGCCGGGAGGGGATTTTCTCCACGCGGCCCCGGTCTTCCACGCCGGAACATCATGCCGCGCAATCAAGCCATGGGTTGCAACCGGAAGGTGACGGGACATCATGTCATCCATCCCCACGCCCTGCAAAAGACACGGGAGACAAATCCAATGCGCCGCCAGATGGCGGCGCCGGCCTTGGCCGCGATTCTGGCGCCCGGCCCACAGGCCCCGGACCGCGCCATGAGCCGGACTGATCTCCTGAATCCATTCGCCATCCGCCCGGCTCCTACCCATGGAGTTTCAACAGGAGATACATCATGAACGCCATTCTCCCCCGGAACGAAGCAGGTTGGGACCGCGCCGCGCGGGTGATTCTCGGGCTGGGCCTGCTGTCCATTGTTTTCGTGGGACCGCAAACCCCGTGGGGGTGGATAGGTCTTTTACCCCTGCTGACCGGTCTGCTGGGCAGTTGCCCGGCATATACCCTGTTCGGGGTGTCCACCTGCCCCATGAAGTCCCCGGCGCAAAAATAAGCGGGCCTGAAGGCGGATTATTCCGCCAGGATCGCCCCGCCTCCCCCACGCTGGGGGAAACCGGGCCGGATGATCCGGCTTTCCGGACTCCTCCTCCATCTCCGCTCGCGCGATGTGAAGCCAGGATGAGCGGCGTCAGCCGGGTGGACTGGACCATTTCAGACCGGCGATGGCCACGGCCAGCAGCACCAGAAAAAATATCCGGGACGCCTGCGCGGGTTCCTGGAACAACACGATTCCCAGCACGGCCGCGCCAAAGGCCCCAATGCCCGTCCATACCGCGTAGGCCGTGCCGATGGGGATATCCCTGACCGCCAGCGACAGGAAAAACATGCTCGCGGCGATGGCCGCGCCGGTGAGCACGCTGGGGAGCAGCACGGTAAAGCCCTTGGTGTATTTGAGCCCGATGGCCCACGCGGTTTCCATCAGTCCGGCGATAATCAGGTAAATCCATGGCATGGGTGCGCACTCCATCGGTTGCTGTTGGCGGCCTGGTCCAGGGACCAGTCATCAGGCGTACTTGTCAGAATACACTTGGCCGTCATCACCCAAAAATGATTGAAAAGCGCCTCTTCACCAATACACGTTCAACACCTTCTGGTTTGTCATTCCACAAACATCATGCTTGGCTCTGAATGACTCCATGGTATCGTGCTCGCAAGCAGCGAAGCCGGACCACAATCGCCATGCACAACCAGGGTGATGAAATGGCAATGAATCCACGTTTAGCCGGCAAGTCTTATGGGCCGCATGTGATGCAGGTGACGGCGGAGCATATTGCGTCGTACGCCCTGGCGACGGAGAGCCGTCATCATCCGTATTACTCCGCTGGCGGCGTGGCGCCGCCGATGTTCTGCATCACAGCCATTTATCCGGTGATGATTGCGCCGGTTCACGATGCGGAACTGAGGTGCGACTACGCCCGGCTGGTGCACGCCAGCCAAACCCTGACCTTCGCCCGTCTGCTGCGGCCGGGGATGGAAGTGCGGACGGTTTCGCGCATCCGTTCCATTGATGTCCGTCCCAGCGGAGAAATGCTCCATATTGACGTGACAGCGGCGGAAGCCGATGGCAGCCCGGTGGCGTATGGCGAAACCATGTTTTTCATCCGCGCGGAAGGCAAGGCTGGCGGCAAGGGGAAAGCCGGGACGCTGGCGAATGCGGAGGGAGTCCGGCTGGTCAAGGTCCATCTGGGTACGGACCAGGCGGAACGATATGCAAAGGCGTCCGGCGACATGAATCCCATTCATCTGGATGCGGCATACGCCCGCGAGCAGGGATTGCCGGGAGCCATCCTGCATGGTTTATGCACCATGGGCGTGGCCCATCATGCGGTGATTGATGGGTGCCTGGGGGCCCGCCCCGCGGCCCTGAAGCATATCCGCATGCGCTTTTTGGCGCCGGTGCTGCCTGGCGACGACCTGACGGTGGCGATGAAAATGTCCAGGGCGGGCGGAGAAACGCGGGTTGAGCACGAAGTGCTCAATGGAGCGCAGGAAGCCGTGGCCTCCGGCGTGGCGTACGGAGCCGGGGACGCGCCATGATTGATCTGGCTGAAATCCGCTCTTCAAATCGCAATACGGATATCCACGCCGGGGGTTGAACGCGAACCGGTCGAATGGCCCGGCGCGGCGTCACCATCCGCCTGACCAGACAGGAAAGAAGGGAAAACATCGCCTGGCCGGAAGCCGGCTGTTGAATCCGCCCCTCCTTTCCAATCGCCCCGCCGGGGAATATGATTCCGCCATGGCTGGGACCATCGAATTCTGGTTTGATTATTCGTGCCCCTACGCCTACCTCGCTTCCACGCAGGTGGAGCGGCTGGCGAGGGAGGAAGGCGCCGGGCTGATCTGGAAACCCATGCTGCTCGGCGGAGTATTCCGCGCGGTGGGAACCGCCCAGAACCTGTCCCAGGTGCTTCACCCGTCCAAGGCCCGCCACAACATCAACGACATGCAACGCTGGGCCGCCCTGTTCCGGGCGCCGCTGAAAATGCCCGATGGCCACCCGTTCCGCACCGTCGAGGCCCTGCGCGCCACCCTCGCGGCGGGCGTTGATCCTCAAACCATACATGGTTTCTACCGCGCCTATTGGGTGGACAACCAGCCGCCGTCGGCGCCGGAGACCATCCGCCGGGTGCTGGAGGAGTCTGGCCATGACAGCGCGGCCATCATGACCCGGCTGGACGACCCCGCCATCAAGGACGACCTGCGGCGGCGCACTGATGAGGCGATTGCGCTGGGAATATTCGGCGCCCCGGCTTTCTGGGTGAATGGCCGTCATCTGTTCTGGGGGCAGGACCGGATGGATTTTGTCCGCCGCGCGCTCCGCGGCTGGAATCCCGATGAGCGTCCGCTGCCGGACGCAAGGCTTTGGAGGCTGGCATGAGCAAACCCGTTCTGGAAATCTACTGGGACTTCTCCTCGCCCTTCGCATACCTGGGCTCCACCCAGGCGGAAGCGGTGGCGGCCCGCAACAATGCGGAACTGATCTGGCGGCCCATGCTGCTGGGCGGCGTGTTCAAGTCGCTGGATCGCGGCCCCGTGCCCCTGATGGAGTTCTCCGAAGCCAAGCGCCGCCATTATATGCAGGACATGCTGCGCTGGGCGGCCTACTGGAACGTTCCCTTCAATTTTCCCAGCCGCTTCCCCATGATGACCGTCAAGCCCATGCGCGCCTGGCTGGCGTTGCCGGAAGACAAGCGCCTGGACTTCATGCGCCGCACCTTCCACGCCTACTGGGCGGAGGACCGGGACATCAGCGATGTGGCGGTGCTGCGCGAACTGCTGGGCGCGGATGGAGACGCTACGCTGGCGAAAATCGACACCCCGGAGATCAAACAGGCGCTGATGGACGCCACCCAGCGCGCGGTGGATGCAGGGGTGTTCGGCGCTCCCTCCTGGGTGGTCAACGGCCGGCAATTGTTCTGGGGCCAGGATCGCATTCCGCTGGTCGAAGCCGCCCTGCGCGGCGAACTGACCATTTAGGCTGGCGCGCGCCGGCGGACAATAGCCGCCCATTTCCCCGTGCGTGAAGCCGCTGCGCGGCTCAGGACAATCCTTTGCGACGCCGCCGTGAGGTGGCGCGGCGCGGTCCGCCATGTTAAGATATCGCCCGCCCTGATTTTCAACCCACTCCGGAGAGGAGAACCATGTCCATCGAACTGATTCAGAAGCGTTATGAAAAATTCGCCTCCACCCTGGCGGTGGGACGCAAACGCCTGGGCCGTCCGCTCACCCTGACCGAAAAAATCCTGTTTTCCCACCTGGATGATCCGGAAGGGCAGGAGTTGGTTCGCGGCAAGAGCTACCTGGCGCTTCATCCGGACCGGGTGGCCATGCAGGACGCGACCGCTCAAATGGCGCTGTTGCAGTTCATGCTGGCGGGACGGGATGAAACCGCCGCCCCCAGCACCGTTCATTGCGATCACCTGATCCAGGCCCATCAGGGCGCGGCGGCGGACATGAAAACCGCCCTGGATGTCAACCGCGAGGTCTACGACTTCCTGGCGACGGTGTCGGCCCGTTATGGCATTGGTTTCTGGAAGCCGGGCGCCGGCATCATCCACCAGGTGGTGCTGGAGAATTACGCCTTTCCGGGCGGCATGATGATTGGCACCGACAGCCATACCCCGAACGCGGGCGGTCTGGGCATGTGGGCTTCCGGCGTGGGCGGTGCGGACGCGGTGGACGTGATGGTCGGCCTGCCGTGGGAAGTGCTGAATCCGCTCATCATCGGGGTGAAGCTGACCGGCAAGCTTTCCGGGTGGGTTTCGCCGAAGGAAGTCATCCTGAAGTTGTGCGATATCCTCACCACCAAGGGAGGCACCAACGCCATCATCGAATATTTCGGTCCTGGCGTGGAGAGCATCTCCTGCACCGGCAAGGCGACCATCGCCAACATGGGGGCGGAACTGGGCGCCACCACTTCGATCTTCCCCTATGACTCGCGCATGGAGACCTACCTCAAGGCGACCGAACGCGCGGATGTCGCGGCGCTCGCCAACCAGCACGCGGCGAATCTGCGGGCCGACCCGGAAGTGCTCGCCGATCCCGCGAAGTATTTTGATCGCGTCATCGAGATTGATCTGGACAAACTGGAGCCCGCATTTGTCGGCCCCCACACCCCGGACAAGTACACCCCCCTCTCGAAGATGGGAGAACTGGCCGGAAAAGAGGGCATTCCCACCGATATCCGCTACGCCCTGATTGGCTCCTGCACCAACAGTTCGTACGAGGACATTGGACGCTCCACCCATCTGGCGAAACAAGCCGCCGCGAAGGGGCTGAAGACGAAGATCCCGTTGCTGGTCACCCCTGGCAGCGAGCAGATTCACCAGACCATCCAGCGCGATGGACAGATGGGCGTGCTGGAATCGGTGGGCGCCCAGGTGCTCGCCAACGCCTGCGGCCCCTGCATCGGGCAGTGGAAGCGCGACGACATCAAGAAGGGTGAGAAAAACACCATCATCACCTCGTACAACCGCAACTTCCCGGCGCGGAACGACGGCAACACGGACACCATGGCCTTCATCGGCAGTCCCGAAGTGGTGACCGCGGTGGCCTTCTCCGGAAAGCTGGATTTCAATCCCTTGACCGATGCGATTGATCTGCCGGACGGATCGAAGTTCCGTTTCGCCGCGCCCGAGGCCCCCGAGTTGCCTTCGGGAGGATTCGCCAAGGGGGAATTCGGCTTTGTCCCGCCGCCCTCCATCGGGGAGCGCCACAAGGTCAACGTGGCGGTGAAACCGGGCAGTGATCGCCTGGAACTGCTCAGCCCCTTCGACGCCTGGAATGGCAAGGACTACGAAGACCTCCTCGTGCTCGCCAAGGCGCGCGGCAAATGCACCACGGACCATATCTCTCCGGCGGGTTCGTGGCTGAAATACCGCGGCCACCTCACCAACATCTCCGGGAACCTGTTCCTGACCGTGGTCAACGCCTTCCATACGGAAGCGGGCAAGGGCGTGGATCAGCTCAGCGGCGAATCGGGCGTGGCGCTGCCGGAACTGGCCAAACGTTACAAAAACGCGGGCAGGTCCTGGGTGATGTTCGGCGATGAGAACTACGGCGAGGGTTCCAGCCGCGAACACGCCGCCATGGAACCCCGCTACATGGGTTGCAAGGCGGTGATCGCCCGCAGCTTCGCCCGCATCCACGAAACCAACCTCAAAAAGCAGGGACTGCTCCCGCTGCACTTTGTCAATCCGGCGGATTACGACAAGGTGCGCGTGGATGATCGCGTGACCCTGTCTGGTCTGGTTTCCATCAAGCCGGGGAAGGAGATCACGATGATCCTGAACCACAAGGATGGAACCCGCGACGAGGTGATGCTGCGCCACACCTTCAGCGACGACCAACTGGTGTGGTTCCGCGCGGGATCGGCGCTCAACGCCCTGCGCGCCAAATCGAAGTAATCCGGACAGGCTGTTCACGGGCCCCCGGCGCTTGTGTCGAAGCGCCGGGGGTTTTGTTTTTCAATGATTTCCATGGCGCACGATCAGCGGCGGTTCTCCTCCTCACCGCTGATCACCGGTCCGGGAAGCGGACAGCGATTTATCCTCACCGCATCCTGGTGCGTCCACATCCAACCTCCCGGTTGGCCGCAGCGCGGCGGGCTGAGCACAGGCCTCAAAAACCGGGGCCGGAAGCGGGAACAGGTTTGCGCGAACCTCAATCCCGCGCCCGTGATCATGAAACCTTTGCCCTCGGACGGACACCGGCCTAAAATGCGCCGTACCCAAAAGAACAGGAGGGTGGATTTGAGTTCAAGCGCCCATGCGCCCGCGGATGCCCCTGCTGGAAGCGCCGCGCCGCCATCCGAACTGCATGTGCTGAACCGCCGCGTGCAATTGCTGGAG
Organism: Myxococcota bacterium; assembly: GCA_022072125.1. Classification (GTDB taxonomy): domain Bacteria; phylum Myxococcota; class JAJVIH01; order JAJVIH01; family JAJVIH01; genus JAJVIH01. Next base: position 16,164 of record JAJVIH010000044.1, read on the forward strand.
CGCACGGTGGACGCCATGAAGGAGACGGGCTTCGCCATCTCCCGCACGCTTGAATTGCAGGGCATGCTTGTCCACATCATGGACACGGTGCGCGAATTGATGGATTGCGACCGCGCCACCCTGTATATCGTGGACAGCGAGCGCCGGGAGTTGTGGTCGGTGGTCGCCCAGGGGCTGGAAAGCCG
>JAJVIH010000078.1 GCA_022072125.1 Myxococcota bacterium
CAATATCCGCGCCGGCGCGGACGCCATGCGGCGCACCCTCGAATCCCTCGGCGCGTGACGGGGCGCCGGGTTCCGGCTCCCCACGCGGCGGCCCGGTTTATCCGCCGGCCGCGGAGCAGCGGGCTCGTTCCATCGGCCCGGGGGCTTGCCGCGAACCCCAATCCCCTTCGTCGGCGCGGCCCACGCCGCCTTATTGCGAGGCGGATTCCGGAAAGCGGTTGGACAGGGAAGACAAAAAAACCATCCCCCTTTCAGTCCCATGACTGAAAGGGGGATGGCGGAGGAAACGCCCGCTTACTTCGTGAAGGGCTGCAAGGTGTAGCTCAAGGATGGGTCCTTGTTGGCGTCCACCTCTTCCTTTTCATACGGCACATCGAAGTGCTTGCCGTTCGCCCAGTCCTGGTGGAAGTTCTTGTAGTACTTCGAGGCGGGGTCAAGCACCTGTCCGGCCGGCATGATGGCCTTCATTTTCGGCTTGCCATTCTCCCAGTAAGTGAGCGAGCGGAAGCTGGGACCGGCGCCCACGCGCAAATCCTGGGGCGGCTCGCCCTTGTTCTTGTCGGCGCCCTGCAAGGGCCACATCGCCACATTCAGCGTGCCGATGGTTCCCGGAGCGGGGATTGGATCCAGGTTCATCGTGGCGGTTCCTGGATTGTTGAAAATGGCCTTGTGGTACTCGCCCCATTTCCAGGTGGAGATATCCGCGCTCTTGAAGCGGGTCTCCAGCCAGGCGAGCGCGGGAATCAACGTGGTCACCATCTGAAGCTGGCGGGTTTCCACCTTGTTGGGGGTATTGGGCAGGTCCCAGAAATTGGTCTTGTTCGGGAACGGCAGGTTTTCCGCCGCCTTGAGAATCACCTTGATGGGGAAGCTGGGTTCGATGGACGCCGCCTGGTCGTAAAGCTGGGTCAGCCCCGAGAAATGCGGCCGCACGGTCAGATTGGTCATGAACGCCATCCACACGCTGAAGATGGTTGGCTCCACCTGCCCCACCTCGTGGCGGAAATCCCAGGACTTCAACAGCCGGACGGCCGCCTGGACCTGCGGATTGTCCTGCGCCGCCTTGATCTCCGGGTCCGTGGACGCCGCCTCGAAATCCGCGATCAGCAACGGAACCAGCCGCGCCGCGATGCGCGAGTAGGTGTCGTTCTGCAACCCCATCATGAACTCGGGGGTCACCGGTTTCTTTTCCTGAATCATCCGGCGGATTTCCGTGTTGGCCCGCCATTCACGGAAGCCCGGGTCATACAGGGCGCCCAGATACAACTCGTCGTTGAGCGGGTTGTTGTCCTCGGTCGTTCCCCAGGGGTCCTGGTTGGCGGTCGCGACAAAACCGGCTGTTGGATTGAACGCCTGCGGGACCTTGTCGTTCGGGAACCATCCCACCCAGTCGTAGCCATCGCCGGGCAGCACCTTCCACGGGGGGTTGTCCGGATCCAGCTTCTGCCGCAGCGGATAAAGCGCCCGTGCGAAGTAGCCGATATTCCCTTCCTTGTCGGCGCACAGAAAATTTTGCGCGCCAGCGCCAAAGCCTGAAACCGACTTATAAAAATCGCGGCAATTGTTGCCAAACCCCAGATCGAAGAAGGACATTGGGGTCCCGTCTTCCACGGACAGCCCGGTCCACTGAATACTCACCGCATCGGCGCCGTCCAGCAAAAGTCCCGTGGGGATGCTGGTCCTTTCGCCATCGAGAATCGGTCCATGGCGCGGAACCACCTTGTAGGTGAAATCCTCCTCGGTGAAATCCTCGTAGGGACCCTGCGGATTCTTGCGGATGCGGATCTTGTACGAACGCTCCTCCAGCACCTCGTCGCCATTGGAGAAAATCGCCCGTTTTTTGTCGGCGCTGAGCTTTTCGCGGCGCAGGTCCATGACATCGCCGCCCACCACGGTGCCCGCCCACGCCATGCCGCGGGTATGCCCCAGCAGCACCAGTCCGCTTCCCGGGAAAGAGAAACCCAGGGTGTCCACCGGCACGGGGTCTTCGGTGGTTTTGACGTGCATCATCCACCACGGCGGCGGATTGCCGTAGGTCAGGTGCGGATCGTTGCAGATCATCGGCGAACCATTGGAGGTATGGGCGCCCGAGACCACCCAGTTGTTGCTGCCGCCCAGATGGAAAGGATTCAACAACATGCCGCGGGTGAAGCTCTGCACGGCGTCAAAGGCCGCTTCGATTTCCCGGACCGGAATGATGCGCCGGGGACCATCGCTGGCGTTGGAGTTGACGCCGGGAACGGTGCTCTTCCACGCGGAAGTCTGCGGAATGCCCTGGACCGCATACTCTTTTTCCCCCGGCTCGAACAGCAGAAAATCTTCCGCCAGTTTTTTCGGCAACAGGTCCGAACCCAGGGTGACCGCGATTTCGATCTCCAGCCGGGCGCTCAGGCCAAAGGTGATGAGTTTGCCGATGGCCAGCGTATCCAGCGGCTGCCAGGGATCGGGCCGGTAGTTCAATTCGCCGGCGCGGAAACCCGGGGGAACGCTCAGCCCGTTTTTTCCGCCCCAGGCGTCGTCAATATACTGGGTGACACCGGCGGAATAGGCTTGCAGCACCAGATAGAGGTCCGGGCGCTCTTTCTTCGCCCGTTCCAGCAGTTGCCTTGCCGCCCATTCCCAACCCAGGTTGATTGACTGGGCGTCCTGCTGCTTGCGTTTTTCGCCAAAAACCGCCGCGAGTTTGCCCTGCGCCTGGCGGCGGTTCAGGTCCATCTGCAGCATGCGGTCGCGGGCCTGTTCGTATCCCACCACATAGGCGGCGTCTGGATAGGTCGCGGCGAAGATATGCACAATGCCGTATTTGTCGCGCACCACTTCCACCGGCTTTTTGACTCCGCTCCACGGCTGGGCAGCGGGGGGCGTGGTGACGCCTCCTCCCCCTCCTCCATCCAGACCGGGAGAGGTTCCAGTGTCCTCCTCGCCGCCATCGCTGATGGGGGCGTTGACCTGATTGTCCGCGATATTGCGCGACGAACTGCACGCGCCCAAAATGGCCACGAGCACCGCGACGGCGGAAAGACGAAGGAATGGCTGGTACATAAGCTCCTCGGGAATGAACTACACCCAGGCTGGAAGTTATAAGGAAGGCGCGCGGTGATTACAATCGAAAAACCCCTGAAAACAGCATGGTACGGCCAACTTTCGATGACGCGGCGCGTTGAAAATCCGGCGCCTGGATATGCCGCCGCCCTGCTCTACAGCTTCAGACAAGCCAGACCGGACTGGCATTTCATGTTGGCGTCGCAGGGGCCATTCAGTGTTCCCGGCGTCCCGGCGGGTTTGCTGGATGGCAGGCTGGCGGGGATGCACAGCGAAGGCGCGGTCGAGCCGCTGACCGCCATGCAATCGGTCACCCCATCGGGGCATTTGGCGCCCACGCGCGTGCAGGCGGCGAGGCATACGCCATAGGCGCCCGAACCGCCGCTCCCGCCGCCGCCCGTGGAGCCGCCGCCCGTCTGCCCGGGAAGCGCGCCAAAACACTGCTTCCACTCTCTCCCGCATTCCTGCTCCAGGCAGATATCATCCACGTCGCCGGTGAAGGAGTCCACGCAGTCATTGATGATCATGCAGGTGTTGATGCGCGAGATGCAGGAGCGGCAGGCCGGCCCATCGGCGTCCACGCAGGCGTTGGTGCAGCGGGAATCGCCGTTCCGGCACCCGGCCAGGCATTTTTCCACCGTGGGACAATCCATTTGCGGAGGCGGCGGCTCACTGGCGTCCGGCGCCGGAGAGGTTCCGCCATCCGCCGCGCCGCCGGACGGCTGGCATTCCCCCGCGCAGAAACCGTCCTGGCTGCCCGATTTGGTCAGGCATTTCAGCCCCGGCGCGCAGGGCGTGGAAGCGCCGCAGGCGCCGTTGCGTTCCCCGGCTTTCCCGGGAGGATTGCCCTGAAGCGCCGCCTCGGTGAAGCAATATTGTGTTCCCGTGGCGATGGATTGGCATTTTTCGCCCGCCAAGCACCCGGAAGAAGCGCTGTCATCCGTTCCCCCGCCGGCGGCGTCCGCCGGAACCACGCCGCCATCCGCCGCACAGACGAAAAAATCCGCCTGCGGGGCGCAACTTTCCTCCGTCGCCACCTTGCCGGATTTGATGGCCTGTTCGGTCTGCGCGCACTGCGGCGAGCCCAACCCCAGGCATCCGCATACAGCGCCCAGCCAGCGCTGGCAGGATGGCGCCATGCCGCCGGAAGCGTCCAACTGCGCGGCGCCATCAAGGTCCGCCGGTTCCCCGCCGTCGCGGTTCAGGGGGCGCGCATTGCCCATATCGGGCGCCGTTTGACCACAAGCCGCCACCCACGCCGCCACGCCAACAATCAGAAAGAGACGCTGCATCATCGCCATGGAATTGTCTTTTTCCCGGGGAACCCCAAGGTAGTTTACCTTCATGGCTCCGTAACACAATTGATGCACTGTGTCATTAATGAATTCACGGGCGATGAAGGCGCGAAACGGGGTCTTCACGCTGGTGAAACCTGTGCGGGGGGAAGATGGCTTTTGCAGGTCACGGCGGCGGCGAGGTGATCCGGCCCCCGGGCGCGGAAGGAGATGCGCCGCGCCACACTTCCGCTACTTGCCGATGCAGAAACGGGTGAAGATGCGGTCGAGCAAATCATCCGTGGTGACTTCGCCGGTCAACTCGCCCAGCCACGACAGCGCCTCGCGCAGATCAGCGGCCGCGAATTCCGGGCTGTCGCCCCGCCGCAGGGCCTGGCCCGTTCGATCCAGCGCGCTGTCAAACCGTTCGAGCGCGGCGGCGTGACGTTCGCGGGTGATGGCGATGTCCTCGCTGGATCCAGGCGCGATTTCCCGCAGGCGGCTGGAGATCAGGCCGCGCAGTTCCTCCACGCCTTCGCCGGTCAGCGCCGAGAGGAAGACGCGGCCGGCGGCGCCCAGTTCCCGGGCCTGTTCCGCCAGCAGGGGATTGCGCGCGAGATCCGATTTGTTGATCACCACGATGACCGGCGCCGCGGACGCCGGAAACAGTTCCCTGTCATCGAGAATGCCCGCGCGGGCGCCATCCACGATCCACAATATCAGGTCAGCCTCCGCGGCCTTGCGCCGCGCGATTTCAACTCCCCTGGATTCCAGCGCATCGCCGCTCTCGCGCAGGCCCGCGGTGTCGGTCAGGTGGACAATCCAGCCATCCACGTTCAAACGCACGTCTATGGCGTCGCGGGTCGCGCCGGGAATCTCGGAGACGATCGCCTTTTCCTCGCCCGCCAGCAGGTTGAGCAGGCTGGATTTTCCCGCGTTGGGCCGCCCGGCGATGACCACCCGCGCGCCGTCCGCATCGAGGCGGCCGCGCGCGTAGCTGGCGATCAGGCGCTGGGCCTCGCCGCGCGCGCCGTCAATGGCCGCCAGCACTTCTTCCATCTGGGAGCCGCCGAGGTCCTCTTCGGGGAAATCCACAAAGGCTTCGAGCAGGGCCAGGGAGTCCGCCAGGCGTTCGCGGATGGCGCGCAGCCGCTCGCCCAGCGCGCCGCGCAGATGCAGCCGGGCCTGCCGCAGGCCGCGCTCCCCCTCCGCGGCGATGAGATCGGCCACCGCCTCGGCCTTTTCCAGGCTCATGCGTCCGTTGAGGAAAGCGCGCCGGGTGAATTCTCCGGGACCGGCGGGACGGCAGCCCGCGTCCAGCACGGCGCGCAACACCTGGGCGAGGTTGGCGCGGCCGCCGTGTACATGCAGTTCCGCCACATCCTCGCCCGTGTAGGAATGGGGCGCGGCCATCAACACCGCCAGGCCCTCGTCGAGAAATTCGCCGCCAGCGTTGATCACTTGGCCGAAGTACATGCGGCGGCTCTCCCAGGACGGATGTGTTCCCGCCCTGCGGAAAAGCCGGCTCAGCGTGGTTTTTGCGCGCGGACCGGAGATGCGCACGATTCCCACCCCGCCCTCGCCCGCCGCGGTGGCGATGGCCGCGATGGTGTCCGCGCTGTTCTCCCGGTGGATCATGGAAACGATCCCCTCCCCCGGAAATTCCGGGGGAGGGGAATAAACGGACGCTTACAGCAGGCCCAGGGCTTCGAGTTTGTTGAGGATTTTCTCCACGCCCTCTTCCACCGGTTCGCTGCCGGTATGAACGGTCACCTCGGGATTCTCCGGGGCCTCGTAGGGGTCATCCACGCCGGTGAAGTTCTTGATCTCTCCCGCACGGGCCTTGGCGTACAGACCTTTCACATCGCGGCTCTCGCAAACCTCGATGGGCGCCTCGGCGTAGACCTCCACGAAATTCTTCGCCATGGCGCGGCACTGCGCGCGAACATCCCGGTAGGGGCTGATGGCCGCGGTGATGCACACGCCGCCCGCCTCCGCCACCAAGCTGGCGACGTAGCCGATGCGGGTGACGTTGGTGTCGCGGTCCTCCTTGGAGAAGCCCAGCCCCTTGGACAAATTCCTGCGCACCTCGTCGCCGTCGAGGATATGAACATGATGGCCCCGCTCGCGCAGCGCCCCGGACACCGCGTTGGCCAGCGTGGATTTTCCGCTGCCCGACAGGCCGGTGAACCACAGCACGAAGCCCTTCTTCGCCTGCGGACGCACGCTTTCCTGCAGGATGCGGGCCACTTCGGGGCGCGAAAACTCCTGCGGCAGCGGATCGCCCTTCTGCAGCATTTCGCGCACCTTCGTGCCCGACAGGCTGACGCGCTCGGCCTCGCTGGAAGGCGAGGTCTTGGTCGTGGCCATGCCGTTGGAGCGCTTACACCAAAAGGCGTTTTCGAACATCAGCGGGGTGACGCCCAACTCCTCCGGCTTGAATTCCCGGAAGAGATGCTGGGCGTCATAGGTGCCATAGTAGTTGCCCACGCCGGCGTGATCGCGCCCCACGATGAAATGGGTGCAGCCGTAGTTCTTGCGCACCAGGGCGTGAAAGATCGCCTCGCGCGGGCCCGCGTAGCGCATGGCCGCCGGAAACACCGACAAGAGGGTGCGATCCTTCGGGTAGTAGTGCTCCAGCAGGGCCTCGTAGCACTTCATGCGCACCGCGGCGGGAATGTCGTCCGACTTGGTGGCGCCCACCAGCGGGTGGATCATCAGGCCATCCACAATCTCCAGCGCCACCTTGGTGATGTACTCGTGGGCGCGGTGGATGGGATTGCGGGTCTGGAACGCCACCACGCTCTTCCAGCCGCGCTGCTGGAAGAGTTCGCGGGTCTCCGCGGGATCGCGGCGGTGCGCCAGGAAATCGTGGTGGCGCGGGCGGTTCAGCACGTGGATGGCCCCGCCCACGAGCAATTCGCCCTGCTTGAATACGGCGGCCACGCCCGGATGTTTGTCATCGGCGGTGCGGTAGACTTTGCGCGCCTCGTTTTCCTTGTCGTACGGGAAAATCTCCGCCACATCCATCAGCGCCAGGATTTCGCCGCGGGCGTTGCGCAGGCCCGCCTTCTGCCCTTCCTTGATGCGCGCGGCGTCCGCCTTCGCAATGGACAGCGTGATGGGCAGCGACCATGCCGCGCCGCCGGCCAGATGCATGGTCTCCACCACGGACTGGTAATCGGCCTTGTTCATGAACCCGCGCAGCGGCGAAAAGGCGCCCACCGCCAGCATTTCGATATCCGATATCTCCCGTTCGCCCACGATGATTTCAGGCGCGGATTTCGCCACGGCGAGCAGTTCTTCCCGCTCGGGACCGGACTTGATCAGGTTCACCAGGGTTCCGCCGTGGGGGGTTATGGATGTGCTCATGGAAAATTCTCCTTGGGTTGGTGTTGCGTGATGAAAAATTCAGACGGGGGCGGGTTCCCCTTCGTCCACGACTTCCATGGGAACGGAAATCTGGCCGCGAAGTTCCTCCACCTTGCCGCCATGCAGAAAACGGGAGAGATGCGAACGATCCAGCCGGGACACCAGCACCACCGCCGGACGCCAGCGGCGGATGCGTTCGGACGCCACCGGAACGAACGAGCCCTCGACATACTCGGATTCCATGTCCAGGCCCGCGCGGGCGCCTTCGTCGCGGATATTTTCAAAGGTGCGCCAGAGCTGGTCCCGGTACTCCTCGGCCACCGCCTCCTCCAGGCGCGGGTTGCGCAGGTCCTCGATGAAGCCCAGTTCCTGCATGCTCTTCCACAGGGCGGGCGGCGCGCCGGTGTCCATCACCAGCAGCGCGCGCACCGGGCCGCCCGCCTCGCGGGCCTTGCGGATCGCCGCCTGGATGGTCTTCGCCGCCGTGCGGGCCGACGTGAGAATGAGCGCCACGCCCGCCATCACGCCGCGCCCGTTCCGTTCAGTTCATCCACCGGGACGGGACGGCCGGTGAAATCCCGGCTTGCGGCGTCCCAGAAAAAAATCCTGGCTTCATCCACCACGCGGTTGCGCACGCTGATGACCAGGTGGCCGGCTTCCGGATACCACGGCTCGCCATCGGGCGCGGCGTTGGCCTTGTCCTCGGCGGAAAAATAGGCGCCGCAATCCACATGGGAATGATAAATCACCTTTTCCTCCAGGCCTTCCGCCCGCATCTCCTTCTGGACGCGCAGGTGCTCGCGATCATCGAACTGGAAAAAGGTCGCGGCCGTGCGCGGATAGCGGACCGGGTCCGCCTGGTGCAGCCGGTTGGCGATATTGGTCATGGGCGCGGCGCGGGTCACGCGGTCTTCGCCCTTGGGCCCGAACAGCAGGCCGCACACTTCCTCCGGATAACCGGCGATGGCCTGTCCGGCCAACTGCCTCAGCAGATCGGCGGGCAATCGCCACGCCTGGGCGGAATCACCATTCATACAGTTTCTCCCACTTCTGTTTCTCGAAATAACGATCGCCCCGGTCGCACAGGATGGTGACGATCACGCCTTCGTCAATCTCTTTCGCCAACCGCGCGGCCGCGGCCACATTGGCCCCGGCGGAGTGTCCGACCAGCAGCCCCTCGCGGTTCAGGCGCTCGGACATCTCCCAGCCTTCTTCCGTCGGCATGGCGATGATCCCGTCCAGTTCCTCCGCCCGGTAGATCGGCGGAATGATCGAACTGGCCATGTGCTTGAGCCCTTCCAGGCCATGGAAGGCGTCGTCGGGCTCCATGCCAAAGACCTTGATGTTGGGGTTGTATTCCTTGAGCCGCCTTCCCGTTCCCATGACGGTTCCGGTGGTGCCCAGCCCGGTGACAAAATGCGTGATCCGTCCCTCCGTGGCCTCCCAGATTTCCACGCCGGTGGTCAGGTAATGGGCGCGCGGATTGGCCGGGTTGGAATACTGATCGGGATAAAAATATTGGTCCGGATTTTCGTCCACCAGCTTGCGCACCAGGCGGATGGCTCCGTCGCTGCCTTCCATGGGGCTGGAGAAAATCAGTTGGGCGCCGTAGCCGCGGGTGACATCCTTGCGCGCCGGGGTGACGTTTTCCGGCATCACCAGGGCGACGCGGCAGCCCAGCGCCGCGCCAATCCACGAATAGGCGACGCCCGTGTTGCCGCTGGTCGAGTCAATCAGGATTTTGTCGCGGGTCAGGCGCCCATCCTCAATCGCCTCGCTGAAAATCCGCAGGGCCGCGCGATCCTTGACGCTGCCGCCGGGGTTGAACCACTCCGCCTTGCCATAGATGCGCACGCGCGGATTGGAGCGCCCCTCCACGCTTCGCAGGCGGATGAGCGGCGTATTGCCGACCGCGTGGGTGACATGGTCCAGCGCCGCCCAGCCCAGACGGGGCCCGGTCCTGTGGGAAACTCCGGTCATCGAAACCTGGAAATCAGCGTCCGCCCGCGATGGCCGGAACGATATCCACCTCGTCGCCGTCCTTGACCGGGGTGGCGCCGCCCTCCATGAAGCGGATGTCCTCGCCGCCGACGAAGATATTGATGAACCGGCGGATTTCCCCCTTGTCATCGCACAGGCGCTCCTTGATGCCCGGATGCGCCTTCTCCAGCGAATCAATCAATTCGCGGACGTTGGAGCCGGCGGCCTGCACCACATCCGCGCCCTGGGTGTATTTGCGAAGGGGGGTGGGAACACGAACTGAAACGGCCATGATGTCATCCTCTCTGCATGTAGGGTTGAAAGATCAGGGAGCGGCGCACGCGGGCTGCGCGCCTCCGGAATACCGCAACCGGGTAATCGCCGGATGGCTCCCGCACAAGGGGCAATCGGGATCGCGGGCGAACTCGAATCGCCGGGGCGCCGCGCGCAGGGCGTCCACAATCAGCAGCACGCCCTCCAGCCCCGGGGGGATTCCGCAGAGCAGCCGCGCCGCCGCGAGCGCCATCAGGCTCCCCACCACGCCGCCCAGCGCTCCAATGACGCCCGCCTCCGCGCAGTTCATGGGGGCGGCGCCTTCCGGCTCCGGAAACAGGCAGCGCAAACACGGCGATCCCGGCGCCACCACCGTCAATTGTCCGCTCCAGCGCAGGATGCCGCCGTACACCAGCGGCTTGCCCGAGAGCACCGCCGCATCGTTGGCCAGCAACTTGGTGGCGATATTGTCGCTGCCATCCAGGATGACATCGTGGCGGGAAGCGAGTTCCGCCAGATCATCCGGCCCCAGACGCTTTTGCAGGCTGGCGATTTGCGCCTCTGGATGGCTCCGGCGCAGGCGATCCCACGCGGCGCGCGCCTTGGGGCGGCCAATATCCGCGGTTTCAAACAGGACCTGGCGTTGCAGGTTGCTGATATCCACCACGTCGCCGTCGGCGATGGTGAAGCGCCCCACCCCGGCGGCGGCCAGCCACGCCAGCGCCGGAGAACCCAGCCCGCCCGCGCCGATCATCAGCACCGAGGAGGCGGCCAACCGCTCCGCCGCTTCGGGCCCGGACAGGGCCCGTTCATCCAGAATGGCGTCAGGTGGCCTCATGTTCCTTGACCGGGCCGTACATCTTTTCCACCACCTGTTCGGCTTCACGGAAATATTCCAGCAGCGAGAAATAACGCTCGCCGGTGTCGCAGTGAATGACCAGGGTGCGCGAGCCGGGCCCCAACCGCTGGCTGACCTGCATGGCGGCCCAGTGCGCGGCCCCCGCCGAAACCCCGACCAGGACGCCCTCTTCCCGCGCGATGCGCTGCTTGGTGATCCAGGCGTCGTTGTCCTCGACGCGGATGATCTCGTCCACCACGCCCAGGTTCAGGATTTCCGGAATGAACCCAGCGCCGATGCCCTGGATTTTGTGCGGACCTGGCGAGCCGCCGGAGAGCACCGGACTGCGCGCCGGCTCCACCGCGAAGATTTTGACGTTGGGCCAGTGCTTGCGCAGCACCTCGCCCGTGCCGGTGATGGTGCCGCCGGTTCCCACCGCGGAGACAAAGGCGTCCAGCGGCCTGTCCCGGAACGCCTCGATGATCTCGACGCCGGTGGTTTTGCGGTGCATGTCCGGGTTGTGCTGGTTGCGGAACTGCATCGGCATGAAGGAATGGGGCGCATGTTGGGCCGCCAGTTCGTTGGCCTTCGCGATGGCGCCTTCCATGCCCAGCTCGGCGCGCGTCAGCACCAGTTCCGCGCCGTAGGCCTTGAGCAGGCTGCGGCGCTCCAGGCTCATGCTTTCGGGCATGCACAACATCAGGCGATAGCCCTTGACCGCGCAGACCAGCGCCAGGCCGATGCCGGTATTGCCGCTGGTCGGCTCGATGATCACCGCCTCCCGGCTCAGTTTTCCCGACCGCTCGGCCTCCTCAATCATATTCAGGGTGGGACGGTCCTTGACGCTGCCGCCAGGATTGAACTGCTCGCATTTGGCGTAAATCTCTCCACCCCCCACGGACACCACCCGGTGCATGCGGACAATGGGCGTGCCGCCTATCAACTCAAGGATGGAATCATAAACCTGCGCGCGGGGCCGGGTGGACATGCCTGCTCCTCAAATAAAATACATGAGTTCCTTCGCGGAACGATCTCGCAGGCCCAAATCATCGCCGATAGCGCACAGGTCGGCAAGGCTGAATTCATCCAGCAAACCGTTCATCCGGGCCGCCACCCGCTTGAGCAGGACAATCACCACCCGCACGCTGTCGTTGTTTTCATCCACCGGCGCCTCGCCGTTGTCCTGGCGGACAAAATCAATCGGCCCTTCGATGGCGCGGATGATATCTCCCAGCAGGATTTTCTCGACCGGCCGCGAGATGGTGTACCCGCCCTGCGGCCCGCGTTTGGAGCGGATGATCCCCGCACGCTTCAGGTCTTGAAAAATCTGCTCTAGGAACCGCGCCGGAATGCCCTGCCGCTGAGAAATGCCGGCGACCGTCGCCGGACCACCCGAGCAAAAATAGGCCAGGTCGAACATGGCCCGCAGCGCGTAACGGCTTTTGTTGGAGAGTCTCACAAAGGTCCTGCCGGATGGACAGGAATATTCCTGCATCCATCCGGTAGGATATATAGTGGATTGAAATGGAAAGGTCAACCACCGCGCCGCGGTTGACCTATCCAGACCGTCTCAAGCCTTCCAGCGGGTCAGCCGCAGGGAGTTGAACACCACCATCACGCTGCTCAGCGCCATGGCCCCCGCCGCCAGCATGGGATTGACCCCCCCCGCCATCGCCAGGGGGATCATCAGCACGTTGTAGAAGAACGCCCAAAACAGGTTCTGGCGGATGATCCGCATGGCCGACCGGGACAACCGGATCAGCGTTTCAATGCCGCGCGGATCGTCGCGCAGCAGGGTCACCGGAGCCGCTTTCAGCGCCACCTCCGCGCCCGAACCCATGGCCACACCCGTGTGAGCGGCCGCCAGCGCCGGTCCATCGTTGACGCCGTCGCCCACCATCAGGGTCACGCCATCGCGGCCCAGTTCCCGGACCACCGCGGCCTTCTGCTCCGGCTTCACCGAGTGGCGGATATCGGTTATCCCCACCGCCTGGGCGATGCGCCGCGCGGGCGCCTCCGCATCGCCGGTCAGCATGATCGGACGCAGGCCCAGCCCCTTCAGCGCCGCGATGACCGGCGCGCTCTCCGCGCGGGGTTCGTCGTTCAGCGCGATGAACCCGGCCGCCGCCCCGCCTTCCCTGGCCAGCCACACCAGCGTGGCGCCAGCGGCCTGCGCCTGCTCCGCCTCGCTGGAAAGAACGCTGTCCATCACCTGTCCACGGCCATGGAGAACAAACTCCAGCCGCCCCGCGCGCCAGAGGTCTCCGTTCACCAGCGCAGAGATTCCGTCCCCGCGGCTCACCTCCCATCCGTTGGCTTCTGGAATGGCCAGTCCCTTGCCGCGCGCCGCCTGAACCATCGCCTTGCCAAGGGGATGCTCCGAACCGCTTTCAATGGCGGCGGCGATGGCCAGCAGATCATCCGCCCGTCCATCCACGGCGAACACGCCAGCCACGCGCGGACGCCCATGGGTGAGGGTGCCGGTCTTGTCAAACACCACCTGGGCGGCGCGCCAGGCGATCTCCAGCACCGCGGCGTCGCGGACCAGGATGCCCATGCGCGCGGCGCGTCCCACCGCCACCGCCACGGCCGCCGGAGTGGCGAGCCCCAGGGCGCACGGACAGGCCACCACCAGCACCGCCAGCGCGGCCTCGAAGGCGGAGACATCCCAGGGTTGACCCCGGAAAAACGGTATGAAGATGGTCAGAATGGACAGCCCAATCACCACCGCGGTGAAGCGCCCCGCCACCACATCGGCCAGGCGCTGGATCGGCGGGTGACTCGCCTGCGCCTCCAGCACCAGCCGGATCATGCGCGACAACAGGGTTTCCTGGCCCGTCCGGGAAACCCGCATCACGAACGGATCCCCCGCATTGACGCTGCCTCCCGTCACCTCGCCGCCCTTTTCGCGGATGACCACCGCCGACTCGCCAGTGATGAGGGATTCATCCACCACCGCCCGCCCCTCCGCCACCACGCCATCGGCGGGGATGGATTCTCCCGCCAGCACGCGCACCAGCATGCCCGTCCCCAGGCGCTCCGCGGGTATCGTCTCCATATCGCCGCCGGGAAGCAGATGGTGGGCGGTCTTTGGACGCAGCTTGCCCAAGGCGGCGATGGCGGATCCGGCCATGGCCTTGCCGCGGGCTTCCATCGTGCGGCCCAGCAACACCAGGGTGATGATCACATCGGCGCTTTCAAACCACAGGTGATGGGAGCGGCCGCTCGCCAGCAACCACAGGGACAACACCACAGCCGCGAGGGAGCCAGCCGCGATCAGGGTGTCCATATTGGCCTCGAAATGAAGCAGCCGGCGCCACGCCGACTCAAAGAACTGCCGGCCAAACCAGAAGACCACCGGAATGCTCAGCGCCGCCTGCACCCATCCGCTGCCGGTGAAATGCAGTTCGAACATGGCGATGATGAAAACCGGAATCGTCAGAATCAGGGCGCCAAAAAATTCGCGCGCCTGAACCTCGGCGTGGTGGTGATGGGCATGCTCGCCCTGCACCGCCAGTTGTTCGGGAGCGTTTTCCCCCGCGGGAAGCCGGGCTTCATAACCAATCGCGGACACCCTCTTGGCGATGGCCTCCGGAGTCAGCGCCTGGGGATCGTAACTGACATAGGCCTGTCCCAGCGCCAGATTGACGGCGGCGGACTCGACCCCGGGAGTTTCCTTGAGCCGTTTTTCCACGCGCAACGCGCACGAGGCGCAGGTCATGCCGTCCACCTGAAACTCAATCTTGCCCGGAGTCTGTCCGGCTGGAAGTTCGCAAACGGCTTCCGCCGCATGGCCCTCGTGTACGGGGCCTTCGTGGGCGGCGCCATGGGAAGAATGGGAGTGGGACATCGTGGGATTCATCATGTGTCCTTTGTGAAGCGTTGTCACCGGTTCCGGGGCAGCCTCTTCATACCCCATAAGGGTATATGAGGCGGCCGGAAAATGTCAACCGGTCTTGATGCGAAAACCGGGAAATCCGGTCCAGGCCGTTCAAAGGAGACCGGACGGCATATCCCGTGGCCGGAACAGCCTTGGGTCATTCCACCGGGTCATGGAGGCCAAGCCTAAAATTTGATTCGATTTTTTTACAGGACTGTGTATAACCACCCGGACTTTTTCCACCGGCGGCCATGAAACCAGCTTTCGCTCCATTCCTGTCCCCTGTCCGCACCGGGCTTGCGCCCGCCCTGTTCCTGCTCGCGGGAATGCTGTCCGCATGCCAGGGATACTACAAGGAAGGCTTGGAGGGCCGTGTTCCCGCCATGGACATGGGCTCTCACGCGCCCTGCGAAACCGACAAGGACTGCGTGCCGTGGTCCTATTGCTTTGAAAAGCAGTGCATCGGCCGCCGCGAACTGCTCTGCAAGGCGGACACGGATTGTCCCAAGGGGCTGGTGTGCGGCATCAGCCAGTGGTGTACGCCGCAGAAAAACGTGCCCGCCGAATGCCCGCTGGCGGCGGATCAAAGCGGCTGCCGCGATTCCAAGGGCTGCCGCGATCCCAACAAATGCCCCGCGGGAACGGCCTGCTACGGGCCGCGCTGCATCCGCTTGGACGCCATCACCTGCAAGCCCGGCAAATCGGAATGTCCCAAGGGCATGTGCTGCAATGAACTGACCCAACTCTGCACCGCCAATGTAGAGGAATGCCAGTGCCTGGAGACGCGGGACAATTGTCCGTTCATGTACTGCTGCGATCGCAGCCGCAACCGCTGCACCAAGGACGCGGACAAATGCGAATGCGGCGACGGCAAGGGTTGCGTGGGCGGAACCATGTGCTGTTCCCGCGAAAGCAAGAAATGTTCCTACGAAGGGGACAAATGCGAAAAGGCGCCGCAGACCAGCCGCGAAGAGGGTGAAAATATCCTGCAGCAACTCCGCGATCAGTTGAAAGCGCTCAAGAACCTCGACCAGCCCGGCGGGGCGGACGCAGGCCCCGGTGGAGACGCAGGCCGCGACGGCGATGGTTCCTCTTCTGGTGAAGACTCGGGAAGAACCGGCGCCGATCGGGCGCCGTAAATCGCCTGCCTGGCGTTCGCCCTGCTGATCAACCACCGCCGCGAAGCGGCGCCGCCAGCCGCTGTTTGATAAGTCCATCCGTGAAGCCCGCCATGATCGCGTCACGATTCTGGCGCTTCGCGCCTCCCGCTTCATCCCCGCGTGATTCCACGCGGGGATTTTTGTTTTTCCGCGAACCCCAATCCCGCTGCTTCCAGCGGACGTGCTGGCGAAGCATCCCCTGCGAAGGGGCGGTTTTGGCGGCCGGGGCGTGTCACCTTGAAAGGTGACAAAAGGCGACACGGCGCGGGTTTTGGTCGCGTGCAGGTCCGCGGAAAATCAGCGGAAAGCCGATTTTTGTCCGGATGCCCATGAAAATCACCATAATCAGGGATGAGCATGGGTAGACGGGAACACATGGTCTCGCCTC
>JAJVIH010000066.1 GCA_022072125.1 Myxococcota bacterium
GAACTGCGTTATCACCAGCAGGAGATTCTGCGGCGCATCGCCGGGCTGACGCCGGATCTGGAGATCCGCGAACTGAGGTTCACGCGGGATTTCCGCGCCCCGGCGAAACAGGTCTGGGCGCCGCCGCCGCCGGCCGCGCTGCCGGAGGAATTACAGCGGGCCATTGACACCCATTTTTCCAGCCCCGGACATCGCGAGGCGGCCGCCCGGATGGTCGCGGCGGCGCTGGCGCGGCGGCCATGATGCGCTGGCTGGTTCTGGCGCTGATCCTGTCGTGGAGTCCGGCGGCGCGCGCCCACTGGATCCAGGATCCCCGCCCGCTCTTTCACCTGGCCCAGGTCCATGAGGTGATCGCCGCCATCCGGATCGAGAAGGCGCCGCGGTGGCGTGCGCGCCATGGCGGCCGGGAACTGGCGGCCCCATGCCGCGTGGTCCGGGTGTTTCATGGCGAACTGCGGGAAAAAACCATTGAACTGGTCCAGGAGTCGCGGCATTTCACGGAATACGAGGCCGGGTCGGTGATCGTGGCCGCCTTCAGCCGCCGCAAGGAGGGGCCGCCGGGGGTTTTTGTCAGCGATCAGATCGGCATGGAGCGGCTCGACTACCAGCCCCGGGACGGCCCCGCCATCGCCGCCCACGTCAAATCCGCGGCGGGGCTGGCGGGCAAGACCGATCAATATTCCAGGGGCCTGGGGGTGGTGCTCAAGGCCATGGGGCGGGGGCCGGAAAGCCTGCGCGAGGACGCCGCCCGCGAACTGCTGCGATCCTTCGCCCTGTACAAGCCCCATTTCAAGGAGGCGGACTGGAAGGCGCTGCTGCGCCTGGCCGCCCGCGAGGACATGCCCTACCGGGCGCGCGTCACCGCCTTCTCCCTGCTGGCGGGAAGCGGACGGCCGGACTGGGAGGCCGCCGCCCGCCATGCGGCGCGCAAATCCAGGGATATCAACGTGCGCGCCGCCTGCCTGCGCCTGATCGCCGGCGCGGGCGGTCCGGACGCGGGCCCCTTCGCGGCGGGGTTTCTGACCGGGGTCCCGCCGCTGCTGCAGGCGGAGGCCGTCGCCGCGGTGACCGGCCTGAAATACGGCGAGGCCCTGCCCGCCCTGGAAAAGCTGCTCAACTCCGTCCAGGACGAGCAGATTCTGTATGGGATCGTCACCGGGGTGGCGCGCATGGGGCTGAAATCCTCCCATGAGGCGATTCACCGCTGGGCCAGGGAGCACCCCAACGCGCGGGTGCGATCGCTGGCGGATCGCTACAAGGGGCTTTCCAGCCCGCCGCGCTGAAAGCCCCGGGAAAAAAGTTGCCGCACCCGGTTTGCGGGGCGATAATCGCCCCCGCGGAATGTTCCCGAACGACAAGCGGAGTGGGAAATGATCACAGGATTGTGCAAGGACTGCCAGTTCGCGCAGGACAATAGCACGGGCGCCCAGAACTCGTGGATTTGCTGGGCCCATCACCAGGAATATGTGCAGGCGCCCGCGCAATGTCCCCAATACGCGCAGCGCGCCAGCGCCGCCGCGGCCGCCCCGGTTCCCGCCGCCAGCGCGCCCTTCGGCGCCGCGCCAGGCCAGGCCCCCGCCCCGGCGGCGAACGCCGCGCCGCCCATTGAAAATCTCGATTTGGGACTGCTCAATCCGTTCAGCGAGGAATCCGCCAAACCCGCGCCCGCCGGCGGCGTCAACGAGGCCATGTCCTTCGACGCCCCCCGCACCACGGTGATGCCCGCCGACCTGGCCGCCGTGCTGATGAACAGCCAGCCCGAGCCCCCCGTCTCCGCGCCGCCGCCGTCCCCCGTTCCGCAACCCCAAATCCCCCAGCCGGTCCCGTCCCCCGCGCCCATGGCCTGGCAGCCGGCGCCCGCGCCCATGGCGCCGCTTCCGCCGCCCGGGGCTGCCGCGGTCCCGGCGGAAAACCTGTGGAGTCAGGGCGGCATCACCCTGGAGCCGGTGGAGAGCGCGCACGCGCCGTCCCAGCCCTCCGCCCCCGTGCTCAATCCGGGGCCGGCCCCTTCCGCCGCGCCGTGGATGGGGGCGGGCGCCGCGGCATATCCTCCGGGATCGGCGGGATCGGCCCCCGGCGTGGCGCCCGGATCGGTTCCGCCCCACACCACGGCCCCCCACGCCCCCTGGCAGAACGTCAACCCGGCGGGCCTGCCGCGGGGTGTCCCGGTCTCCAGCGCGGCGGCGGCGGCGGACGACGACGACATGTCGGCGCACCTGCCCCCGGGCAGGGGCAAGATGATGATTCCCATGGCGGTGATCGTGGTGGCGCTGGGGCTCGCCGGGTATTTCTTCCTGGGGAAAAAATCCTCTTCCGGCGATGAGGCGGGACAACCTTCCGCGCCTTCCGCCGCGGCGCAAAAAGCCCCCGGGCCGCCTTCCCCCGCCCAGGCTCCGGCGGAGGACAAGCCCGCGGCGACCCTGGCCGCCGCCGCCGCTCCCGCCCCGGAGGAAACCCCCGCCCCCCCGGCGAAGGTGGAAGGGCAGGACAAGCCCGCGGGCGAGGCCGCCGCGCCCGGCAAGGAAGACAAGGACGCCCCGGAGGCCGCCGGGAAAACCGGCCCCGGGAGCGCGGACAAACCGGCGGAGCCGTCCGCCCGGGCCGGAGAGCCCGCGGACGAACCCGCCAAGACGGCCCCCAGACCCACCGGCGCCGGCAAGGGCAAGCCGGGGAAGAAATACAAGGGCCCCGTGTACGGCACCCCGGCCTGGATCATCCCCGTGCGCGAGACCGACTCGGTGGATCGCTATGAAAAATGGGTGGCCAAATTCTCCGGACTGAATCTCCAGCCGGCCTACCTGCATGGGGATGACTACGGTTCGGTGAATCTGGAGGAATACGATTACCTGATCTTCCTGGGGCCCTACGCAACGGAAAAAGAGGCCCGCGCCGCGGCCGGCGGCCTGCCGAAGGAGGCCCTGAAATTCTTCACCTTCCTCAAGGGCAAGAAGGCCGTGGTCGAAAAACTCAAGGAGTGAATCCGGCGCCGCGGCGATGCGGACTGGGGGTTTCCGGACATGCGATGGCGACAGCGCCCGGCCCTTGGGGCTTCGCCCGCCGTATCCAAAAACCGGGCGAACCGGGGAAAGGCGGGTTTTCCACCCCATATTCCTTGCCCGGAGCCGCCAACCGGGGTATGGTCCCCCGCCCAAGCCAATGGGAACAGAGGAAATGACCATGCAGCACTCCAGTTTTGTCCGGAAAATCATCATCGCGGCGGTGGTGACGGCTCTGATGACCGCCGTTCACGTGGTGCTGTTCGCGCGCCTCGCCCATGCGGAGGACAAGGCCGGCGGAGACGGCAAGGCGGCCCAAAAGGACGGCGCCACGGCGGCTCCGGCGAAACCCGCTGGCAAAGGCGCCGGCGCCAAGGGAAAGGACAAGGCCATGAGCAATATCAATACCAGCCCCAGCGGGCTCAAATGGGAAGTGATCAAGGAAGGCTCTGGCGATGGTCCCAAGGCCGGTCAGAAGGTCAAGGTTCACTACGTGGGCACGCTGACCGACGGCAAGAAATTCGACAGCTCCCGCGACCGCGGCCAGCCCTTTGTGTTCAGCGTGGGCGTGGGCCAGGTCATCAAGGGATGGGATGAAGGGGTGATGAAGATGAAGCCGGGCGCCATCTACAAATTCACCATTCCGCCGGAACTGGGTTACGGCGCGCGCGGCGCCGGGAATGTCATCCCCCCCAACGCCACCCTCGTTTTCGAGGTGGAGTATTTCGGGCCGGCCAACTGATCGGACATGAGCAGCGAACCCAACGGCGGCCGGGAGGTCCTGGGGACCGGAGCGGACGTCAACGAACAGATCGCCAGCCGCCGGAGCGCCGCCGCTGAATTGCAGGCGCGGGGGGTTGCCTGCTTCGGCAATGGGTATGAAGTCACCCACTCCATCGCCCAGGTCCGCGGACCGCGGGAGCACAAGACCAAGGAAGAACTGGAGGCCGATCCAACCGTCTACGCCGTGGCGGGGCGCATCATGTTCCTGCGGCGGCAGGGACGCGCCGCGTTCATGAAGATCCGCGATCGCGGCGGCGACCTGCAAATCTATGTGCGGGAGGACGGCGTGGGCGAACCGGTCTTCGGGCTGGTTCGCGACAAGCTCATCCAGGTTGGCGATATCGTCTCCGCCAGCGGGCCGCTGATGCGCACCAACACCGGCGAGTTGACCCTGCGCGCCGACTCCCTGACGCTGGCGGCCAAATGCCTGCGGCCGCCCCCCGAGAAATTCCACGGCCTGCATGACGTGGAGATGCGCTACCGCCAGCGCTACGTGGACCTGTTCTCCAACACCGCCGTGCGCGACACGTTCATCGCCCGGTCGCGGATCATCCAGGGCGTGCGGGACTTCTTCAACGCCCGCGGCTACCTGGAGGTGGAGACGCCGATGATGCACGTCATCCCCGGCGGGGCCAACGCCAGGCCTTTTGTCACCCACCACAATGCGCTGGACATGGACCTCTACCTGCGCATCGCCCCCGAATTGTTTCTCAAGCGCCTGCTGGTCGGCGGCATGGAGCGGGTCTACGAGATCAACCGCAACTTCCGGAACGAGGGGGTGAGCCCCCGGCACAACCCGGAATTCACCATGATCGAGTTTTACCAAGCCTACGCCGTCTGCGATGACTTCATCAATCTGACGGAAGAACTCATCACCGGCCTGGTCCAGCAGCTCCATGGCGGGTTGCGGATTGACTATCATTACGATCCGGAAGAGGCGCACAACCCGGATTTGCCCGCGGACCAGCGCAAAAAATGGACGCTCGATTTCCAGCGCCCGTGGGCCCGCGTGACGGTGAACGAGGCGGCGGCCCCTTACGCCCGCATCCACGAAACCAGCATGCGCCTGACCGGCGAGGGTCAGGCGGCCCTGGCCCGCGACAAGAACCTGGCCTGGGATTTCTTCGGCATGCTGTGCGAGGCCATGCCCGACACCGCCATCGCCGAATTCTGCGCGAAACACGGCGGCGGCGAGCCCACCCGGGAAAAAATCTGGGCCCGCGAGGCGGACAAGGCCCTGCTGTGCGCCAGCGCCCTGAAATACGCCCAGGACCACATGACCGGGGACGCCCGTCAGGAGCTGTTCGCCGACCTGGCCTACGTGCTTTTTGAATGGCTGGTCGAGCCCACCCTGATCAACCCCACCTTTGTCACCGGCTTTCCGGTGTCGGTGTCGCCGCTGGCCCGGCGCAGCAACGCCATTCCCTGGTTGACCGACCGCTTCGAACTGTTCATCGCCGGACGGGAGATCGCCAACGCCTTCAGCGAACTGAACGACCCGGATGACCAGCGCGAGCGCTTCATCGCCCAGGTGCAGGCGAAGGCCAAGGGCGACGACGAGGCCATGCCCTATGACGCCGATTATATCCGCGCGCTGGAATACGGCATGCCGCCCGCCGCGGGAGAGGGAATCGGAATTGATCGCCTGACCATGCTGCTGACCGACAGCCCGTCGATCCGCGATGTCATCCTGTTCCCGCTGATGCGCGGGGAACACACCTGAAGCCGGACGGATGGCCGCCGTGGGTTTCGCCACGCAAATTGGCGTCCGCTACCTGAAAAGCCGGAAGAAGAACACCTTCATTTCGTTCATCACCGTCATTTCGGTGCTGGGCGTGATGCTGGGGGTCACCGCGCTTTCGGTGGTGCTGAGCGTGATGAGCGGTTTCGAGACCGACCTCAAGAACCGCATCCTGGGCGTCAATTCGCATATCATCCTGCGCCGCTACGGCCTGTTCATGGAGTACGAGGAAGCGGCGGCCAAGGCCCGTCAGGTCCCCGGCGTGCTGGGGGCCATGCCGTTCATTTACGACGAGGTGATGGTGGTCAGCCGTCTGGGCAACGCCGGGGTGGCCGTGCGCGGCGTCGTTCCCGCGCTGGCCGGCGAGGTGTCGGTGCTGCCGAAGGTGATGCGGGAAGGCCGCCTGGAATTTCTGGATCATCCCAAGGCGCTCGACCAGATCCATGGCGGCCATATTTCCAGCGATGAAATGTACGATTTCCCCGCGGACGCCCGCGAGCGGCTGAAACAGCTCCAGCAACAGGAGCGCGAGCGGATCAAGCCGGATTTCTCCGGTCCGCCGGAGCCCATGGGTTCATACGGCAGGGAGGATATCGAGGACCTGCTGGCGGAGGATTACGGCGCGCCGGGCCTGGGCTCCCACCGGCCCAGGATTCTGCCCGCCCTGCTGATCGGATCGGAGCTGAAGGACAGCCTCAAGGTCGAGGTGGGGGATCCGGTATTCGTGGTGGCGCCCCTGGGCGACGGCAGGGTGGGTCCCTCGGGCCCCATTCCCAAGAGCATGGAATTCCGGGTGGCCGGGGTTTTCAAGACCGGACATTTCGAATTCGACGCCAAGCTGGTTTACATCCACCTGAAGGTCGCCCAGCAGTTCCTGGGCCGGGAAAAAAGCGTGAGCGGGGTCGAGATCAAGATCAATGATCTGGACAGGACCGGGGAGATCGGGATGGAGCTGCTGGGAACGGTTGGCGAGATCAGGGATGGCGGCGACCGCCATGGGTATCCCTTCTACACGCAGGACTGGCGGACCATCAACAACGCCTTGTTCTCCGCCCTCAAGCTGGAAAAGAAGGTCATGGCGATCATCCTGATTTTCATCGTGCTGGTGGCGTCGTTCAACATCGTTTCGACTCTGAACATGATCGTCAATGAGAAGCGGAAGGAGATCGCCATCCTGAAGACCATGGGCGGGACCGATGGGGCGATCATCCGTATTTTCATGACCATCGGGGTGACCATCGGCGGCATCGGCACGGTTCTGGGGGTGGTGCTGGGGTACGCGCTGTGCCGGGTGATCGAGGTCTGGGTCTTCAAACTGCCGGACAGCGTATATTATATCGAGCGCCTGCCGGTGCGCTGGGATCCCGTGGAAATCGTTCTGGTGGCCCTGTCGGCGATCGGGATCAGCCTGCTGGCCACCATCCCCCCTTCGTTGAGCGCCGCGCGGGTCCGGCCCGCGGAAAGCATGAGGTACGACTAGGCCATGGGCGAGTTGGCCGCGCTGCGCGGGTTGAACAAGAGCTTCTGGCTGAACGGGCGCGAGGTGCCCGTGCTGCGGGGGGTGAATTTGAGCATCGCCGCCGGCGAAATCGTGTCCTTGACGGGTCATTCCGGCAGTGGCAAAAGCACCCTGCTCGCCATTCTGGGTACGCTCGATTCGCCGACTTCCGGCGAGGTGGTGGTGGATGGCCGCCCGATCAGCCAGATTCCCCGGAAAGAGCTGGCGCCCTTCCGCAACCGGACCATCGGTTATGTCTTTCAGTTCCACCTGTTGCTGCCCGAATTCACGGCGCTGGAAAATGTCATGATGCCCGCCCTGATCAGCGGCCAGAACCGCTCCGCCGCGAAGAACCGCGCCGCCGATCTGCTGGCCGCCGTGGGCCTGGCCGGGCGCATCCACCATAAACCGGGAGAGTTGTCCGGCGGCGAGCAGCAGCGGGTGGCGGTGGCGCGGGCCCTGGTCATGGAGCCCAGGCTTCTGCTGGCCGACGAGCCCACCGGCAACCTGGACGAAGACACCGCGCTGCAGGTTCATGAACTGCTGCTGGATCTGAACCGGCGGTCCGGGGCCGCCCTGGTTTTCGCGACCCACAGCCGCAAACTCGCCGATCTGGCGCCGCGCCGCCTGTGCATCGCCGGCGGAAACGTGCAGGACCTGGAGCCCGCGCCGGCATGAAATTCCTGTCGCCGCGGGTGGTGTGGCTGGCGCTGGCGCTGGCGTGGCTTGATCCCGGCCCCGCCGCGGCCCAGCTTCTGCCCGAGGCCTCGCTGGAGCGGGTGGCGGAGATCCGCGTGCAGGGCAACGCCCGCGTCGAATCGGACGCCGTGATCAACGCCGTCAAGGCGAAGACAGGCGAACCCTACAAGCTGGAAGACGTGCGGCGGGATGTTCAGACCCTGCACGAACTGGGCTATTTCAGCGACATCGCGGTGGACTTCGAGGAGAGCCCCAAGGGGCTGGTGGTCACCTTCATCGTGGCCGAAAAGCCCATGGTGGCCGGGGTCAAGGTCACCGGCAACGACGACCTGGACATCGAGGAGATCAACAAGGTGGTGGATGTCCGGCCCTCGTCCATCCTGGATATTTCACGGATCAAGCAGAACACCGCCAAGATCCAGGAGCTGTACACGCAAAAGGGATTCCTGCTGGCGGAGGTGCGTTTCCGCCTGGAGGACGCGGGCGAGAACCAGAAGAACGTCTATTTCGACATCACCGAAAACGCCAAGGTGATGGTGCGCAAAATCCGCCTGCTCGGCAACCGCAAGGTGGATGACGACACCATCAAGCAGTTTCTGGAGACCAAGGAAGGCAACTACTTCTCCTTCATGAATGACTCGGGCGCCTTCCGCGAGGATGTCTTTCAGAAGGACCAGATGATCATCCGCGCCTATTATAACGAGCAGGGCTATATCTACGCCCGCACCGGCCGCCCGCGCGTGTCGCTGACCCCGGATCGCAAATACCTGAACATCACCATTCCGGTGGAGGAGGGCGAGCAGTATTTCCTGGGCGAGGTGAGTTTCGCGGGGGAGCTGATCGGCACGGAAAAGGAGCACCAGGACCGCATGACCCTGAAGCCCGGCGATGTCTTCGCGCGCAGCCGGCTCCAGGACGACATCAACAACAAGGTCGGCCTGATTTACAGGAACGAAGGCTACGCCTACGTCAACCTGATTCCCAGCTTCAATATTGACGAGAAGACCCGCCGGGTCAGCATCAGCTACGACATCCAGCGCGGCAAGAAGGTCTACTACGAGCGCATCGAGGTGATCGGCAACACGCGCACCCGCGACCGGGTCATCCGCCGCCAGTTGCGCATCGTCGAGGGCGAATTGTCCAACGCCTCGCGCATGGAGCGGTCGCGGGCGCTGGTGCAGGCGCTGGGCTTCTTTGAAACCGTCGAGGTGCTGACCAAACGCGGATCCTCCGACGAACTGATGACTGTGCAGGTCAAGGTCAAGGAGAAACAGACCGGCACCTTCCAGATCGGCGCCGGTCTTTCCTCGGTGGAGAATTTCATCCTGCAGGCGCAGATCGCCCAGTTCAACCTGTTCGGCCGCGGCCAGTCGCTGCAGTTGCAGGCGCAGATCTCCAGCCTGCGGCAGATCTTCGACCTGCGTTTCACCGAGCCCAATTTCCTGGACAGCAACTGGTTCACCTCCGCCGTGCTTTACAACCGGCAGGAGAATTTCCTCGTCTTCCTGCGCACCGCCACCGGCGCGGGCCTGACGGTGGGCTATCCCTTCACCGACGAATTCTCCCTGTTCTTCACCTACAACCTGGAAACGGTGAAGGCCGAGGCCCTCGACACCCGCCGCCTGCGCGTGAAGAATCTGTTGCAGGACGGCGTGACCTCGTCGCTGACCTCGACCATCCAGTACGACACCCGCAACAACCGGCTCTTCCCCAGCGCGGGCCAGCTTCATCTGTTCTCCGTCGAGGCGGCCCCGCCCTTCCTGGGCAGCCAGAACCAGTTCATGCGTTTCAACGCCATCACCCGCTGGTATTTCCCGATGTTCTGGGGAACCGTGTTCAAGACCAACCTGAACGTCGGATACATCACCTCGCTGTCGCCGCAGGGCGTGCCCATCTACGAGAAATACTTCCTGGGCGGCGTGAATTCGCTGCGCGGCTATTTCCTGCGCTCGGTCAGTCCGGTGACGCGCGTCAGCAGCAACGGCCAGGACCCCATCTCGCCGCTGGAGACCTTCGGCGTGGGCGGCGACAAGCAGTTGACGCTCAACGTCGAGTTCGAGTACCCGATTTTCGATCCGTTGGGCCTGCGCGGCGTGTTTTTCTTCGACGCCGGCAACGCCTACGCCGAGAACGAGTTTTTCTTCCAGGACAAGGGCGAGGAGCGGGGCCGCGGCGTCTTCGTGAACCGTCCGCCCATCGGCCTGCTGATGAGCACGGGTTTCGGGGTGCGCTGGTTCAGCCCGCTGGGACCGCTGCGCTTCGAGTGGGGCATTCCACTGTACCGCCGCATTGATCCGGTCACGGGTCAGGTGGTGGATGATCCCATCATCTTCGAGTTCACCATCGGCACCCTGTTCTGATGACCGGGCGGAAACGGCTCCCGGCGGGGAAAATCCCCACCCCGATCTCATCCGGGATCCAGGCGCGGAGAAGGAAACCAGGCGCCGGGATTACGCCGGATTTTCGTCCTGGCAGAGCAGGAAATAGTTTCCGGTTTCCTTGCCGTGTTTCCAGGCGCGTCCGATGGTGACATGGCGCGAAACCCGGCGCATGCGATCCACCATGAATCCGTAGATCAGGGCGGATATTCCCTTGCTGCTGTGCGCGAGATCGGGCCATCCATCCGGCTTGGCGGGAGGCGTCAGGTTGTAATCAATGCACAGTTCGCCCGTGGCCGGATCATCGTAGGCCACGTAATAGCCGGGTCCCGTGAACCAGGCCAGGCTCTGGAAGTTGTAGCCCCACAGCTCGTTGCGTCCGGTTTTTTGCGTGGGGCGGCAAAACCGTTTCTCGAACAGCGTGTGCAGGGGCAGGGTGTTCTTGCCGAAGTGACGGACTTCCCGCCCCGGCGCGAAGTCCGGCGGAACAAATTCGTCCACCGTCGCGGCGCGGCCCTTGGCGGCGTTCCACAGCGCCTGCTGTTCCGGCTTTCCGAGGGAGCGGACCGCCGTGATGCGCTCCTCCTGGGACAATCCGTCGAAGTACCGCGCGATGGCGTTGATGTCCACGCTTCCGCTGGAGAAAAATTCCTTCACCTTCATGGGTCCTCTGGGTTCGGGTGCGCCGGATGGATTGTGACGCGCCGCGGCGGAAAAGTCCATCCCCTTTCGACGGCGCCTGAGGGGCCGGCTTGCCTTCGGCGGCCCGCCCGCGCGTGGATGGCTGGCCGTCCGGGCTTCACGGAAAGCCGTTCCCGCACGCCAACGCCCGGTCATCCGCCCCGCTCCGGGGGAAAGACCTGGTCCTTCGCGGGGCCAGGATGGAAACGCCGCGGGAACAGGATGTTTTCCGGACCAGCCGTCAGGCGGCGCACCGCGGAACGGGGGAGCGGCGGCGCAGCATTTCGCGGGCCAGTTCCCGTGTCGCCGGGGTGACGGTCAATCCGCCCGCCATGCGCGCGAGTTCCTCGATGCGATCATCGCCATCCAGCAACCGGTGGCGGGACACCGTGCGATGGGGTTCGGCGATTTTTTCAATATGGATTTGCTGATCGGCCAGCGAGGCGATCTGCGCGAGATGGGTCACGCAGAACACCTGGTGCCGCCCGGACAGATCGGCCAGACGGCGTCCCGCCAGATCGGCCACGCCGCCGCCAATCCCCGCGTCAATTTCATCGAAGACGTAGAGAGCGACCGGGTCTTCCGGAAGCGTGACGGCCTTGAGGGCGAGCAGAATGCGCGACAGTTCGCCGCCCGAGGCGACCTTGCCCAGCGGCCGCGGCGGTTCGCCCGGATTGGCGGACGCCGTCAGGTCCACCCGGTCCACGCCAGACGGCCCGGGCGCGGTTTCGCGGAAATCGAAACGCAGCGAGGCCCCGGGCATGCCCAGGCCCGCCAGTTCACGGGCGAGGCGCGCGCACAGATCATTGGCGGCTTCCATGCGTTTCTGGGTGAGTTCGCGGGCGAGGGAGTGATAACGTTTCCACAATTCAGCGGCGCGGGAACGCAGATCGCCGAGTTGTTGACCGCCGGTGTCGAGGGCGTCCAGTTCGGCTCGCAACTCCCCCGCCCGGCGCGCGACCACCTCCGTGGAGCCGCCGTACTTCCGGCATAGGGAGCGCAGTTCGGCCAGGCGCTGGCTGGTTTTTTCGAGGGCCTCCGGATCGATTTCGATCTCGCGGGCGTAGCGATCCAGGCCCTGCCCGGCGTCTTCGACCAGCGCGCGCGCCTCGCGCAGCGGTTCAATCCATGGCGCGATGGAAGGATCCAGCCGCGACAGGCGCTCTAGCTCCCGTTCGGCGCGCCCGAGGATTTCGCTGGCCGCGCCCGGCCCCGCGTACACCATCGCGGCCACGCCGCCCGCCCCTTCAACCAGGTCGGATGCATGGCTGAGCTGCTTGAGGCGCGCCTCGATGGCGGCGTCTTCCCCGGGCTCCGGCTTGACCCGCTCGATTTCCTCCAGCGCGAACCGCAGATAACCTTCGCGTTCGGCGGCGCGGGCCAGGCGCTGCTCCAGCACGGAGAGTTCGGATTCAACCGCCTTCACCTGGCGGTATAGCGCCTCAAGCTGCCGGACCTTCGCCGTGACGCCCGAAAAGGAGTCAAGCAGCGACAACTGCTCTTCCGGTTTGCCCAGCATGATATGTTCATGCTGCCCCGAAATGGCGAGGAGCGTCCGGCCGATCTCCTGAAGCTGGTTGAGGGTGGCGCTGGCGCCGTTGATGAAAATCCGCCCCTTGCCGCTGCGCATGATGACGCGGCGGATGGCCAGTTCATCGCCGTCGCCCAGTTCCATGTCGCGCAGGCGGGCCAGGGCCGGGTGATCGCCGGCGAGTTGAAAGACGCCCTCCACCATGGCCTTTTCGGCGCCGTTGCGGATATCGCCGGCGCCCGCCCGTCCGCCCGCCAGCAGCTTGAGCGCGCCAATGATCATGGATTTTCCCGCTCCGGTTTCCCCGGTGATGGCCGTCATGCCGGGGCCAAACTCCAGTTCCGATTCCTCGATAAGCGCCAGGTTGGATATATGCAGCCAGGTCAGCATGGGTTTTCCTCCGGAAAATAGACACTGAACGCATGATAATACTGAACCGGATGTCAGTCAATATAAATGTTCAGTTAATTCCATCCGCGGTATTTCCGGCTGGAACAACGCGGCCGGCCGCCGGGCGGCGGCCAGGCTGAAGCCGGATGGAGAAAAGATTCCGCATCCAGCGCCGCGGCGGAAAGCCGTTTGGGCATGAACTGGGGGCGGCGGTGATATCCCGTGCGGGCCGTTCAGGCGGCGGATTTGCGGCCTGGCAGGCCGGCGTATTCCGCATCCAGCAGACGTTGCGCCACCTCGTCCGCGAGCCGGCTGTTCTCGCGGATGAAATTCCATCGCTCTTGCGCGGACAATCCCTCCGGCATTTTGCGCTTGACGAATGTGGTCAGTTCATCGGCGGCGCCATCGGAATCATCCCACGCGATGGCTGGGACCGGCGTTTCAGTGGTGTTTTCCGGCTGGCCCATGGGCGCTCCGGCCGCCGCCGCGCCGGCGGTCATGCAAGCCCGGCGGATCACCTGCCGCAGCCATGGCCGCAGATAACCCATTTCCATGCCAGAGGTGATGCAGGCTTTCCAATACAAGGGCAGCGCCTCGGCGTGCAGCCCGCGCGCGCTCAGGGTTTGCGCCGCTTCCAGCAGTTCGGCCGCAAGGTCGCGCCGGAAGTTGGCGGAAGTCTCCGGCGCCGGGTCCGGAATGGATGGGCCTGGAACCAGCAGTTGCCCGCGGCGCGCGCATTTCACATCCTGGGCGCTGGCGTGCTGGCGGCAGAAGGAACAACGGGGCGTGGGTTTCATGGCGTCCTCCTGGACGAAGGTGCTGCTGGGTGAATGGACGGAAGCAGACGCCGTCTTTTTTTCACCTGAGTGAATTTTGTTCCCGCCCGCGCGGTTTCGCCATCGGACATCCGGACGGCCATGCGCGGCGCCGGGTTCTGGAAATCGCGGCCGCGCACAAGTTTTCCCGGTGTTTTTGTGGTTACGCGGGAATCGCGCCGCGTGACCCGCGACCTTTGTTTCGATTGCGGTGCGCCGTCATCCAGACCAGGCGGGGCGCGATGTCCGTCTCCGTGAAAACCCGCCTGTCCGGATCCGGCGCCAATGGACCTTGATCGGCGCAAACAGGCTGCCGCCGTCAATGGAGCCGGACGGTTTGCACGAACATGGCGGGGCGTTCATGTGGCATTATGGCACATGCGGCGGCGCGGCGGAAACAGACGCCAACAGGGAGAAAACAGCATTATCTTGTGGTTGCGGCGCCAGGGACGGTATGCTACCTAGGCGACGTCATTGAGGGAATCTTGCTGGAAGTCATCCATGCCCACCGTTCTGGAATTTGTACGGGTTTATGAGCGGATCGCCGCGCGTCTGGACAAGCTGACTCCAGCCGAACGAAAACACCTGGAGACCCTCCAGTCGCTGATGCAATTTGATCCCACCCTGATTTTTCCAGCGCTCAAGGACATGCCGCTGAATATTGGGGAGGATTCCTCCAAACAGGCCCAGTTTGTCCACGCCACCGCGGCGGATCACCTGTTTGAGGTGATGAACCAGCAAGGCGCGGCGGCGTCCGTGGAATCGCAGGCATTGCCGTCATCCGGCGGCGGCGCGGATTTGATGATTCAGTCCCGCGAGGAAAGCATGCACGAGGCGGCTTCCTACCAGCCGGGCGGCGGCGAAGTGGAGCCCCTCGTCCTGAACGACGATCATGTGGAAGGCGGCGAAACTTCCGGGCTTGGCGCCGCATCCGCGGGCCCGGTTTTTCCGCCGCAGGAAGTGGTGTTCCAGGTATCCAAAGGGCAATCCGGAGAGCCTGCCGCTGAAGAAGCCGCGGAGGAGGAGGAAATTCCGCCTGCTCCCGCCGCGGAACCGCTTGCGGCTTCTCCGGAGCCATCCGCCGGGCCGGAAACTCCCGCGGAAGAGGAAGAGCCGCTCGCGGCCGCTGAGGAAATTCCGGCCGTCTTTGAAGAGCCGCCCGCCGCGGTCTCCGAAGCGCCGCCGCCCTCCGTTCAGGAAGACAAAACCATCGTCCAGATGCCGGTGGACGCCCTGCCTTTTGAAGAGCATGAGCCGCTGGCGCCCGCCGGTCCCCGGGAAGACGATTACCCGGAGACCCCGCTGGCGCCCGCATTCTCCGGGAAAACCATCGAGACGCCTTATCTGGCCAGCGCGGAAGAGCCCTCCGGGGACGAAGTTCGTTTGACGGAAGAAGCGGAGGAAGCGGCCGCAATCAGCGTTTCTCCGCCAGACGCCGGCGAGGTCATGCCGGCGGTGGAGGTCGCCGCGGAGATGGAAACCAGAGCCCCTCTTCCGGCGGAAGAACCCGTGGAAGAGCCCTTGGAATCCAGCGATTTTCCGATCACTGGCGACCTGGGCATGGAGCCTCCGTTCGAGGCGGAGACCGTGCAGGAGAAGCCCCTGACGGACGTGATTCCGCCCATCCCGGCGGTTCTGCCGGCGGCGATGACGGCGTTTCCTCAGCCCGCGTCCGCCCAGTCCGGCGCCCCGCAACATTCCCTGCAGCGGGAATTGCCGCCCGACACCAGCGAAAAACTCAACAATCTCGAAAGCATGCTGAAGGCCGCCGCCGGCGTGGCCGCGCCTGGCGCGCCAATGCCCGTGCGCGAACCTTCCAATCCGGTATTTGATCAACTCCCGGCGGAGGAAGAAGACCTGTCCCTCTCGGGCAGTTACGCGGTGGCGATTGACGATTCGGAGGTCGAGGAGATTCCGGAGGTTGAATCAGCCTCGCCGCCTCCGCTGCCTATCCCCACCCCGCGCGTATACGATTCCACCGAGATGCCGGTTGTGGAGGCTCCACAGCAGGCGCCGCCGGAAATGGCGCGGGCCCGGGTTTCCGCCTTCGATCCGTTCATGACCCAGGAACTGGCGGCCCTTCCGGATTTTGAGGCCGAGGTGGATCAACAATCGAAAGCGGGCGTGCTTCCTGGCGCCGTTTATCCATCCGCCCCGGGTGTTGATTTTGACTCGTCATCCGTGGGCGTTCCGCCCGCCGCTGAAGAAGACGCCGTGGTGGAGACCGCCGAGGTGGAGCCGGCCGAGGCAGGCGATGACACCGAATACGAAACGTTCGATGCGGTGGAGGGCGTGACCGGACAGACCATCATGGTTCCCACGCTTCCGGACGATGAATCTCCGGTGAAACCGGCGGTTCCGGGGCCCTTCGCCATGCCGAAGCCGCCGCAGACCC
>JAJVIH010000076.1 GCA_022072125.1 Myxococcota bacterium
AGCAGACAGCCCGGACAAGCAGCGGTGCACACATGAACCGGGGACCGGGGGGCGCGGGTGGGGGGGGGCAGGCCCGGGATCGCGCGCCGCCAGATCCGGGGTCCCCAACCCGAACGATCACCAGCGCAGGACGCGCGCGGTCTGCGCGCGGGCGCTTCTCCGTTTGAATCCGCGCGCGCTCCCGGGCCTGGCGCGGGGCGGGGCCGCCGCTGCCGCAAGGCAGCGGCGGCGGACTTCCATACGATCTGATCCATCCTGCCGGCGGACATTCATTTTCAAGCACTCTGGCTTCGCGGGGTTTGCCAATTGCATCTCCTGGTGTAGGTTAGCCGGGAGGCGTCAATCATGAGCGGGAAAGAATACGCCATTCTCGTGCTGGACTGGGAAGCGGAAGAACCGGAATCCCGGCTGGACGAATTTCCCGTGATATTGCCCCGCGTGGTGGCCTGCCCGGCGCGGCTGCCCCGCGCCCTGGTCAATGGCGAGGAAGTGGCCTTCCACCGCAATCTGGAATGCGAGCAATACTCCGAATGCCTCAGCCAGGCGCGGCTATGGCCTGGTTTTTCCTGCCGGGGCTGCCCCAGGTTTCATCCTTCCCGGAACCGGTGGTAAAACCACTTGCTTTCCCCCGCGAACGGGTGTTGTATTTGGTTTAGTGAAGCGGAGGGAACGTTAACGATCTGACCCGCGCCAGGCGGTCAACAAGACTACCATGCCTGGCGAAGAAGGGGCAGCAATTCCCCATGTCATTTTCTCAGGCGACATATCAGGGCAGTTACCGCGACACCAGCCTGGCCGAACTGCTGACCCGGCTTCTACTTGGCCGGGAAACCGGCAATCTCGCCATCCACGGACCCAAATCCAAACTGGTGATTGTGCTCAACAAGGGCGTCACCTTGTCGGCCACGGGCGACGGCGTGCGGGATGGCCTGTCCAGCTACCTCGTCGAGGCGGGAATCCTGCAGCAGCAACTGGTCTATCAGGCGCTGGAAAAAGGCGGCGCCACCGACACCGGGCTGATGAACCAGCTTGTGGCCATGGGCGTGATCAACCCGAAGACCGTGGACACCATCCGGGCGGCGCACGCGCGGCGGCTGATTGGCGTGGCGTTCTCGTGGCCTGCCGCCACCTGGGGTTTCTACAAAGGGGCGCCCAAGCCGGTGGATGCGGATCCCATCAACACCCTGGACGGATTGGAAGCCATTGCCGAGGGCGTTCGCCTGTATGTTCCCGAGGCGGTGCTGGAGGTGTTTTACCAGAACACCCACCACAAAACCCTGGAGCGGGGAGAAAAGGCGCCTTTCCATCCTGGCCGGTTGCGCCTGAATGATGACGAGAAAAAAATCGCCAGACAATTTGCGTCCGGGCGCACCCTGGATGCCCTGTTGACCGCCCTCACCCCGATGGGCGTGCCCCGGATGGCCATTCTCCGCGTGGGGTACCTGCTGGTGAATACCCAACTCTTGGAGCTTTCCGATCGCGTCCCCGGCCTGCCCTCCGCGGATGACATCGAGCATTGGGACGAGGAAGAAACCAAGGCGGAGGAACTCAAGGCGGACAATCCGGAACTGGACAAGGTTCTGCAGCGCGTGGCCAAGGCCAATATGCTCGAAGTGCTGGGCGTCGAGGAATCCGACACCGATGAACAGGTCAAGGCCAAGTATTTCCAACTCGCCAAGGATTTTCATCCCGACAGCGCCATGCCGGGCGAAACCGCCAATGACCGGAAGGCCCGGGAACGGATATTCCAGATCATCGGCGACGCATGGAAAAACCTGGACACCGCACAGAAGCGGCTGGAATACCGGGAAGCCATCGAGGCCGGCCTGACCGCGGTGGATGTCACCAATATCCTGGAGTCGGAAGCGCTCGCGGTCCGGGGCAAGACCTTCCTGAAGATGGGCAACCTGGCCAAGGCGACGGAGTGTTTTGAAGGCGTGATGAAGGGCAACCCGGATCCGGAGACCCGGATTTATTACCACTACATCCGGTACCTCAACCAGCCCAATGACGAAGCGGTGACCGAGAGCGTCATTCAGGCCATAGACCAGAATCTCAAGGAAAACCCGGCCGCGGCGGTGGGTTACCAGTTCCTGGGCTTCATCTACCGCAACCGCGGCGACCTGGCGAACGCGGAAAAATATTTCCAGACCTGCCTGAGAACGGACAAGAACAATTTCGAGGCGCAGCGGGAACTGCGCATGATCGAAAAACGCCGGCAGGAGCCCGACAAACAGCCCAAACCGGAAGCCGGCGCGAAGGAATTGTTCAGCAGATTGTTTTCCAAGGTCAGGCAGGGCGTGAAGAAAAGCGATTCTTCCCCTGGCGGCGACGAAAAACCGGGAGATGGCGCATGAAAATCCGCGCCCTGGCGGTGCTGACGGTCTCGATTTGGGCGGCCGGATGCGGCCAGAGCATGGTGTCCAACCCCGCCGGGGCGCTGGGGGTATGCCTGACCGACCGCGACTGTTCCAGCGGACAGGTCTGCCGCAACGGCGCCTGCGAAAATCCCGCGCCTGCCGCCACGGAGAAGGACGCGGAAACCACTGACGGAGAGGACGCCGCCACGGGAAATACCGGCGCCGGGGCCGGGGACAAGGACGCCTCCGCCGCTGAAGACGCAGGCAAAACCAGCGGGGACGCCGGCTCTCCGCCCGAATCAGGCGCGCCGCCAGACGCCGCCGCGGAATGCGGGGAAGACAAGGACTGTTCCTTTCCCAAGGCCGTGGCCCAATGCAAATCTGGGAAATGCGTCCTCGCCTCCTGCGAACCAGGATTCGCCAACATCAATGAAAATCCGCAAGACGGCTGCGAAGCAAGCTGCACGCCCACGCCCGATCCAAAAGAAATCTGCGACAATGTGGACAACGACTGCAATGGCGGCGTGGACGATGGCGTGGAGAAAAACAGCCCATCGAGTTGCGGCCCCAAATGCGTCAAATGCGAGCCGCTGGCGCCCAACACCGAAGCCGTCTGCGAGAATGGCAAATGCGCGCGCGGACCCTGCGCGCCAGGATTCACTCCCGCTCCCAAGCCGGAGGACGGCTGCATCCAGTGTACGCCCGATCCCGATCCCCGCGATCTCTGTGATGGCGTGGACAACGATTGCGATCCCGGCACCGCGGATGGCTCCAGCGATCCGGAGGTTGGCCAGGCCTGCTCAACCAATCTCTCCGGCCCCTGCAAAGGCGGCAGGATCGAGTGCCGCAATGGCAAGCGGGTCTGTGAACCGGTCAATCCTCCAGTGGCGGAGAAATGCGACCAGACAGACAACAACTGCGACGGCCGGGTGGACGAAGGCAATGACCTCTGTCCGGCGGGCGAGTTTTGCGTCAGCGGAGAATGCCGGAAGGATTGCAAACCCAACTGCGAGGGCAAAACCTGCGGCTCCAATGGGTGCGGCGGCTCGTGCGGGCAATGTCCCGCCGGTCAGGGATGCGACCGCGATGGCCGCTGTCAAATCAAGAACTGCCTCGATACCTGCCGCGAGGGCGTGGTCGAATGCCAGTCGCGGGTGGAGTACCGCGTCTGCGACAACTTCAACAACGATGTTTGCTTTGAGTTTGGTCCCACCACCCAGTGCCCGCAGGGCATGATCTGCGAATTTGGCCGTTGCGCGAAAGACACCTGCGTCCCCAAATGCGATGGCAGGCAATGCGGCGACAACGGCTGCGGCGGCAGTTGCGGAAGCTGCGCGGCGGGCAAAAGCTGCATCAACGGCCAATGCCTGGAGGACTGCCAGCCCGAATGCGTGGTGGGAACCAAAAAATGCGAGGGCCGCTCGAAAGTGACGTGCGAGGCGTTCAACGGCCGGCAAGATTGCGGAAAATGGGGTGCCCCGCAGGTTTGTCTCTTCGGCCAGGCCTGCCTTTCCGGCGAATGCCGCCCATCCAACTGCAGGAATGATTGCACGGTCGAGGGCCAGACTGTTTGTCAGACGGGCGAGAACAAGGTCCGCAAATGCGCGGTCAACCTGCAGGGATGCCTGGAATGGCAAACCACCAATTGTCCAGCCGGGGAAATCTGCATCAACAACGCCTGCGGCGTCTGCAACAACACCTGTCAGAACGAAGGCGAGAGGAAATGCGAGACGGCGTCCGGACCCTACACGGTTTGCACGAAGGTGGGCGGATGCCTGGTGCTTCAGAAAACCGAATGCCCGGGCGGAGTCTGCTCTCCCCTCCTTGGCTGCGCCTGTCAATCCGAATGCCAGCCGGGCCAATTCAAATGTCAGGCCGGTGGAATCATGGTCTGCAAGGAGGTGGCGAACAATTGCTACAAATATCAGGGGCCCTATCAATGCGCATTCACCTGCAACCAGAACTGCGTATTCCCATGTTCGCCGCAAAGACCTGCCGGTTATTGTGAAACCCCCGGAGAGCGCTGCGCGCAAGGCGTTTGCAAATCGTCAGGAGGGGGCGGCGGAGGCGTGGAGCCTTGAGCGCCTGATTCATGCGCTGCGCCTTCGCTCCGGGATATCAGATTCCCCTGCCGGTTCATCACCGGTTTCCCATGGGCAAATACCCCGCCCTCCGGGATATCCTGCTCCGGGAAAACATCATCAGTCCAAACGATCTGATCGAGCCCGGCGAGGCCGGTTGGGGTGCGCTGGCGCTGGTCCATACCCCGGATTATCTGCGCCGCATCGCCGATGGAACGCTCACGCCGATGGAGGAGCGCCGGCTGGGACTTCCCTGGTCGCCGGTTCTGTTGCGGCGCTCGCGGCTGGCGGTTCAGGGAACCATTCTCGCCATGGACATGGCGCTGGAAGACGGCATAGCCGCCAACCTGGCGGGCGGCACCCACCACGCCTTCGCTGATCGCGGCGAGGGATTCTGCGTGTTCAACGATGTCGCGGTCGCCATCCGCCAGGGGATGAAGGACAAGCGTTTCGGGCGCGCGTTGATCGTGGACCTGGATGTGCATCAGGGCAATGGCACGGCATCCATCTTTCGCGATGACAACCGGGTATTCACCTTCTCCATGCACGGGAAAAACAACTTCCCATTCCACAAGGAAAAATCCCGCCTGGATGTCGAATTGCCGGACGGCGCGGACGACGAACTCTACCTCTCCGCACTGCACGGCCATCTTCCCGGCGTGGTGGAACAGGCCCGCCCGGATATCGTCTTCTATCTGGCGGGGGTGGACGTGGTGGAATCCGATCGCTTCGGGAAGATGCGCGTGACCGGGGCTGGACTGCGCGCCCGCGAGGATTATGTCCTGCGCATGATGCACATGATGGAAATTCCTCTCGTATTGACCTTGGCCGGCGGATACGCCCCCACGGTGGAGCGCACCGCTCATCTGCACGCCGCCGTCCACCGCGCCGCCAAGGAAATCTACCGGTGATCCCGCCGTCCAACACCCGCCGGTTGTTGATCGCAGGCTGCGGATACGTCGGCGGCGCCCTCGCCCGGCAAGCATTACAACAGGGTTGGCGGGTCACCGCCCTCAGCCGGGGACTTCCGGATGTTCCTCCGGAAGCGGCGTGTCTGTCCGCCGATTTGACCCGGCCCTTCGATCTCCCCGGCGCGAAGCCTTTCGAGGCGGCGGTCTATTGCGCCGCGGCGAAAAATTCCTCGCCGGAAGCCTACCGGGCCGTTTACGTGGAAGGTTTGGCGCATCTGCTGGACGCGCTGCGAAGCTCCGGCTCCGCGGCCGCACGGGTCATTTTCACATCCAGCACATCGGTATATGGACAACACCAGGGCGAATGGGTGGATGAATCCTCGCCGGCGGAGCCGGAGCAATCCACTGGCCGCATCCTGCGCGAAGCCGAGGAGATTCTGCTCCAGCGCTGGAGCAACCGCGCAATCCTGCGCCTGGGGGGCATTTACGGCCCCGGCCGCGCCAGCCTGGTGGAAAGCGTCCGCAACGGACAGGCGGGCCGCGGACCCGTGCGGTATACCAACCGCATCCACCGGGAGGACTGCGCCGGCGCATGCCTGCATCTGCTGGGGTTGGAACACCTTCAGCCAGTTTACAACGGAGTGGACCACGAGCCGGCGGATCGCAACGAAGTACTGGACTGGATCGCCGGGCGCATGGGGATTTCCCTGAACCCGGACACAAACTGCGGCGAACGCAATGGACGGGGGCATAAGCGCGTGCGCAACCAGCGGCTGATTGATTCCGGATACCGCTTCCGCTATCCAACATACCGTGAAGGATACGCCGGACTCATCGCCGCGCTGCCCAATCTGCGACAAGCCCTTTGATCCAAAGGCGTCGCCCCGCCTTGCGCCCTTCTGCTCCAAACGCTGCAAGGACGCCGACCTGGGCGCCTGGTTCTCCGGCAATTATCGCGTATCACGGCCCCTTTCGCCGGAAGAAAGCGAATCCATCGCCGGCGATCCGGACAAGGATTGAGTTCATGATCATCCAACAGCGGCGCCTCGCCTGAAGTCCTGATTTCACGCCGCCGGGCGCTTCCCCGTTTCGCTCCCCTACTCCAGCACGTTCACGGCGGATTTCACCGCGGCCAGCAGTTCTCCCGAGTCTATCCACGCCCGGATCCGGCGGATATCCGGCGCGGGGGAACGATCGGTCTCGACAAACGGAATTGCCGCGCGAATGAAATCCCGCGCCGCCTGGGCGCCCTTCCCCGCCTTCAGCGGCAGATGGAAATCCACCGCCTGCGCCGCGGCCAGCAGTTCTATCGCCAGCACGGTGGCGGTGTTGTCCACCACCTGCCGCAGTTTGAGGGCGCTGGTCATGCCCATGGAGACATGATCTTCCCGGCCCGCGGAACTGGGAATGGAATCCACGCTGGCGGGATGGCACAACACCTTGTTTTCGTTGACCAAGCTCGCGGCGGCGACCTGCGGGATCATGTAACCGGAATTGAGGCCGCTCTGCCGGACCAGAA
This sequence comes from Myxococcota bacterium, assembly GCA_022072125.1. Classification (GTDB taxonomy): domain Bacteria; phylum Myxococcota; class JAJVIH01; order JAJVIH01; family JAJVIH01; genus JAJVIH01. Next base: position 6,872 of record JAJVIH010000076.1, read on the forward strand.
AGGGCGGCAGTCCGGACAACGCCGGGTTGACCAACTGTTCAATCCTCCGTTCGGAGATATTCGCCAGTTCCGCCACCGCGATGGCGGCGTAATCAAAGGCCAGCGCGATGGATTGCCCGTGAAAATTGCCGCCGGAAAGGGTTTCTCCCGTATTGGCGAAGACCAGCGGGTTGTCCGTGGCGCCGTTGGCCTCGCGCTCCCAGACTTCCCGGCAATGCTCAAGCGCGTCGCGGCTGGCCCCGTGGACCTGCGGCATGCAGCGCAGCGAATAGGGGTCCTGCACCTTGCCGCAATCGGTATGGGACAAGGCGATCTCCGAATCCGCCAGCAGCCTGCGCAGGTTGGCGGCGCAGGCGATCTGCCCGGGGTGTCCTTTCACGCGATGGATTTCCTCGCGGAAAGCGGTCGCGGTTCCTTTCAAACCCTCCAGGCTCACGGCGCCCGCGATATCGGCGATGGTCAACAACATCAACGCCTTGTGCAGGGCCAGGCCGCCAGCGGCCAGCATGCCCTGGGTGCCATTGACCATGCAGATGCCTTCCTTCGCCTGAAGCTGAAGGGGAGTGATCCCCGCCTGCTTCAAGGCGTCCGCGGCGTCCATCCATTCGCCCCGGTATTTCGCCCTTCCCTGCCCGATGGCCGCCAGCGAAACATGAGCGAGGGTGGCCAAATCGCCGGAAGCGCCCACCGATCCCTTCTCCGGAACCTCGGGGATTACGCCCTGGTTCAGCATGGCGAGCATGGTTTCCAGCACCACCGGGCGGACGCCTGAATATCCCTTCGCCATGACATGGATGCGCAGGGCCATCAGCGCCCGCACTTCCCCATCGCCGAGCGGATCGCCGACTCCGCTGGCGTGGCTCAGAATCAGGTTGCGCTGCAGGTCCAGCAAATGGTCATGGGATATCCGGGTCTCCGCCAGCGCGCCGAAACCGGTGTTGATTCCGTAAACAGGCTGATCACCCGCCGCCAGCCGCTCCACCACCTTGCGGGCGGCGGCGACGGCCTGCATCGCATCCGGATGCAACCGGCATTCCGCTCCGCCGGCGATCTGCGCCAGGGCGTCCAGCGTCATCGAAACGCCATCCAGGCTCACCATGTTCATGGTCCCTTCCTCCGTGCGGGCAATCGGGCTCCTTCGTTGTCACGAAATCAGCCTGATTTCAAACGCAGGTTTCTTCTGATGCAAAATGAGACTCCAACAAGCGGGTCATGGTTTGTCTCCACAAATGAAGTATGACAGAAACCATGTTGGCGGGGAGACAATTTGCCGGGGTATGCTTGTGGGTCATGATATCCAGAAACAGGGGCAGCCGGGAGATGCGCCGCCCGGCGTTCCAGACCATCAGCAAGGCGAATGGACCGATCACCGGCCGCTGGTGGCGATCATTGATGACGAACCGCGCATCCTGGATGTGCTCCAGCGGGCGCTGACTTCCTTTCAGACGGCCGCCTTCGCCGGCGCTCAGCCTTTTTTGTCCTGGCTGGAGGACCATGAACCGGATGTGGTGGTCTGCGATCTCATCATGCCCGGGATGTCCGGCATGGAATTGCACCGCCGGATTGAGCAATCGCGTCCGGAACTGGCGCGCCGCTTCCTGTTCGTCACCGGCGGCGGTTTCACCCCGGAAGCCCGCAAATTCATCTGGCGGCACACGGGCGATGTGCTGAGCAAACCGTTGTCCATCCAGGAACTGGCCGAAGCGATCCGCGTTCGCTCCAGTATCCGCCACCGCGCGGGATGACCCCTTCCCAAAACCGCTTTCGATGTTAAGGTTCAGGACAACAGGTGCTGGGGGAGTTGGCCTGACATGATGAACAGACGGCGTTTTCTGGGCGGAATCGGCGCGGGAGCCGCCGCGGGACTCATTCAGGCCTGCTCCTTTCCAGCGAATCCCCTATCCGCGCCCGCAACGGCGCCGCAACAGGAATTCGCCATGCTCAAGCTCATCCGTTCCAACGACCGGGGCTACGCCGACCACGGCTGGCTCAAGACCCATCACTCGTTTTCGTTCGCCGGTTATTACAACCCGGAGGCCATGGGATTCCGCGCCCTGCGCGTCATCAATGAAGATTTTGTTAAGGAAGGCCGCGGTTTTCCCACCCATCCCCACCGGGACATGGAGATCATCACCTATGTGCTGGATGGAGAACTGGAGCACAGAGACTCCATGGGAAACGGCTCGATCATTCATCCCGGCGAGGTGCAGCGCATGACCGCCGGCACGGGCGTCACCCACAGCGAGTACAACCCCTCGCGGGAAAAACCAGTGCATCTCCTGCAAATCTGGATTCTCCCTGAAAAAGAGGGCCTGCAACCGGGTTATGAACAGAAACATTTCCCGGACGCCGAAAAGCACGGGCGATTCCGCGTCATCGCCTCGCGGAACGGCCAGGATGGCTCGGTCGTCATTCACCAGGACGCCCGGCTGCTCGCCGCGAAGCTGGACGCCGGCCAGGAAACCAGTTTCCCGCTCTCCAAGGGACGCCACGCCTGGGTCCATGTGGCGCGCGGCTCCATCGAACTGAACGGCCACAAGCTGGGGCCGGGCGACGCCGCCGCCGTCACGGACGAGGGACTTCTGAATTTCCGGGGCGCCGGCGCCTCGGAAGTGCTGCTTTTCGACCTGGCATGATCCTGCGGCGGCTCCCGCGATCAACCCCGCCGGCGTGATTCCGGCGGGGTTGATTTTTTTACATCTTGCGGCCCAGCCAGACCAGCGTCGGCCCGCCCGGCGGATCGCCCAGCAGACGAAGCAGCGGCGCGGGCAGCCGTTCATCCACGAAACGCGGACCCCACGTCAGCACCTGCAGCGGCCGCACCCCCAGCCTGCGCATCCATTCCGTCAGCGTGGCGGCGGTGAAATATTGCAGGTGGCCATCCGGGGCCACCGCATCCCAGCGGGGGCCATGCCTGAAACGCGCCAGCGAATTGAAGTTGGGGGTGCTCAGCAACACCAGTCCGCCGCCGCGCAGCAGGGACAGGGGCCGCAGGAAATCGCTCAGGTATTCGAGATGCTCCACCACCTCGGTGGAGACCAGCACGTCATAGGGCGCGCGCCGCTCCGCCAGGGTCCAGTCGTGCTCGACCGTGGAATTGGCGTGTCGCCGCCCGATTTCGCCGTAGACGGGAGACATCTCGAAGGCGATGCTATCGTATCCCAGCGCCCTTGCCTCGCGCGCCAGCACGCCCAGCCCCGCGCCGTAATCCAGCAGCGAACCGCGGGGCGCGCGGGCGCGGAGCAGCCGCAACATGGCGCGGGCGAACTCCTCCACCGCGGGCAACGTGGGGACATACGATTCGGTCAGGAAGCGGCGCAGGCTTTCCGGCTCCTGATACTGGCGCAGCAGTTCGGCGCCCGCCAGCCGCGGCGATACATGGACCAGGCCGCATTCCCGGCAACGATGGATGGCGGTTTTCCACTGGTAGAGCGGCACATCGCGCCAGACCACGCGCCGCTGGATGGACCCACAAAGCGGACAGGCGGTTTCCTTCAATCCCATGGCGCGGCAGCATAAGTCCGTTGCGCGCCCCTGGGCAATGGGCGCGGCGAATCAACCAGCCGGGGCGGGTGCCAGACCATATGTGGAGTCATATGAACGGACTTTGAGAGGTGTTAATATCGATTTGCATCATACGCCAAGCCAAATGAATCGACAGGTGATCCCCTTGGTCCATTACAAATTACATTATCCTTGACGGAATATCTGAAGGTGTCTTATACGAGAAGAAATAAAAAATATTCGCATTTTATGCGGATCAATCTAATTATTGTTGGTTCAAGAAAGGAACGATATGAGCAGCCATCAAGAGCACGCATTCGAGAACGTCCTATCCGTCTCGACAGAAAATATATGCATGACACTCCGCGCCACGGACAATGCGCCCTGGGCGGATTTTCTTCTCAATCCCCGCCGTCTCCGAGGAAGCGATTTCCTCATGCGATGGTCTCAGGGTGTGTGGAGCGAAGAACGCCTCACCCAGGCGGTGAACGACACGGGCAGATATTTCGCATTGCCGTATGGTCCGAGCGGAACCGCACCCGACAACGATGTTCGCGCCTTTGAACTCTATTTCGAACGTCTTGAGAAAGCCGGTCTTGGCGGCATAAAACGGCCCGACTTGTTGATCTATAGGGCAAAGGACAGACCCAAGGTGGAGTCAGCGGTCAAGGCGCTGAACGGCATTAGTGAGTTGCCGTTCACAGCGGAAGAGGATACAAAGATGCAAGACCTGTTGGAACATGCTATCATTGCAGTTGAATGCGAGAATAGTCTTTGGCGGGCCAAGCAAATGCCGGACTATGCATCGCCACTCACCCCGCAGAAGCGGCTTGGCGGCCGCGATGGTTTGAAGAAGAGCGCTGTAGTTCCGACGATTATCATCAAAGATGAGGACTGCGGTCCACTGAAGAGTTGGCAGAACAAAAGGAAGATTCCGATCCATGTGTGGCACGCTTTTTTTGACGAGGCGTATGGCATATCATTCGCAGACGCCGAGCGGCTGTTCACGTGCGGCGATATTGAACCGACAGAACAGGTATTTCAAGCGCCCGGTGGTGCAACCACAAGGAAGGTGATCTTCAAGATTTATTATCATCACGCCTACCCCTTGGCGGAAACGGTGGAAGAACCGGAACTGGTCGCTGACTCAATCACAGATAAGAATGGTCACATTCTGCCCTATGTGCGATTTGTGGCCGGTAAGTCCAAACTAAGCGAACAGGCATTGGCTATCTTGGATTCCGTGAAGAAGGACAGATGAAACGGAAACAACACCAGGCGCTTCCAAGGTCAGGGGGCGAGCGTGAAACCCTCCGCACCAAGGGCCAGTTTTGGACGCCCGACTGGGTGGCCGAGTTTATGGTTGCGTACGTGCTGCGTGACCAACCGAAACAACTCCTCGATCCTGCACTTGGGAAGGGTGTTTTCTTCCGTGCCGCGAAACGCTACGCACGATCGCATCGCTTTAACCTTGCTCTTTTTGGTCGAGACGTTGACCCACAAATCGTTGCACAGGCCCGGCAATCAGAACTAGATGAGGCCGATTTGCGTCATGTAGAAATCCGGGACTTTGTTCTTGATCCTCCCTCCGGGAAGTTTCCGGCTATCGTCGCAAACCCCCCTTACATACGCCATCATCGCCTTCCACGAATACAAAAGGATGCATTACGCGATTTCTCGCGAGCAGCTATCGGCAGACATATTGATGGTCGCGCGGGGCTCCATGTATATTTCCTCATCAGAGCGCTCCAGACCCTGTCACCGGGGGGACGGCTCTCTTACATCGTATCCGCTGACATTTGTGAAGGAGTGTTCGCTGAGACGTTGTGGCAGTGGATCGCGGCGCGATTCAGATTGGACACCGTAATTGCATTCGCTGCCGACGCTACGCCGTTCCCCGATGTGGACACAAACGCACTCGTGTTCTGCATACAGAATGAACAGCCCGGAAAGCATTTTGACTGGGTGACGTGCCGGCAACAGAACTCCGAAGAACTAGTGTCTCTCCTTTCCGGAAACAGACGAAAGCAGAATAAGACGATAGAAATACATCAAAGAAGCATTGCCGAAGCGCTTTCAACCGGGCTATCTCGTCCACCATCACAAGCTGTAACTGAGCACCACACTCTTGGAGACTTCGCTTCGGTCATGCGCGGCATCGTAACTGGCGACAACGATTTCTTTTTTATGACGCTGACGCGAGCAAGAGAGATTGGTATACCGGAATCACTGCTGGTCAAGGCAGTAGGGAGAATGCGAGATATTGAGGGCGAACAATTCACTCCCCAAGACGTTGATCGCCTAGAATTTCGTGGCAGACCGACCCGTCTGCTCCATGTCAATGGTCTATCCTTCGATCAACTCCCAGCGGCCGTTCAGGCATACCTGAAGGAAGGTGAAAAGAGCGGTCTTGACAAGAAAACACTCATTCAGACGCGCAAGCCGTGGTATCGAATGGAAACCCGGAAGAGCCCTCCAATCATGTTTGCCTATCTTGGACGCAGAAACGCGCGATTCATCAGGAACCATGCGGGGGTCGTCCCTCTTACGTGCCTTCTGTGCGTCTATCCGAAGCGTGAGGACGCGGATTTCGTTGAGCATCTGTGGAAGGTGCTATCGAATCCGCAGACCATCAACAACCTTCGGAAAGTTGGAAAGACGTACGGTGGCAATGCAATCAAGGTGGAACCACGCGCACTGGAACGGCTGCCTTTACCAGATGCTCTAGTGCATTCCGAGAAACTGGATAAGTACCTTGGGCCAAGACAGGGATCGCTGAACTTCGGAGAAAAATGAGTCGGCAACGCGCTGCTCACCTAGTATGACCATTGTCGAATAAATTTCCTATCGAGTTCCCAGACTCCGGAAACTGGACGTCGCCGCTGTTACGTCTGCTCGAAGGCGATGCTATCGTATCCCAGCGCCCTTGCCTCGCGCGCCAGCACGCCCAGCCCCGCGCCGTAATCCAGCAGCGAACCGCAGGGCGCGCGGGCGCAGTCGCCGCTGCCGCAGGCGGTGACGGTGTTGTTGAGGGTGACGCCGCCGCCCGAGGACTGGCAGCCAGCCGCCGCCATCGCCGCCGTTATCAGAAGAAGCATGGTTTTCATGGCCGTGTTCCTTTCCGTTCGGGCATTCATGGCGTGGGAATGGCGGCGAATCAACCAGCCGGGGCGGCGCTCACGGCGCCGGCTGGGCGGCTATCTCGGGTTGCAATGCGAAAAAGAATCTCCCGGGTTTATGCCGCACAATACGCCATTACATGTTGTGATCCTTTCATTCGGAGTTGGCACGCAAAGCTTCGTCCATGAACCGGTAATAAAGGGACAAAACACATCATCCGTTGCCTTTTGGCAACAGTTATCAAAATATTTTTTGCATTCTCCATACAGTGTCTGGGGATCGAACGGCGGTGGTGGAGGAGGTGTTCTGCGGTCTTGATATTTGGTGCATTCGAGTTTACTCCGATTTCCCGAGTCAATACATCCTGGGACTTGATCGGCCTGATAAATCTCCTTCTTTCCATCGGGGCAGACAATTTCAAGCCGGTTCTTACCGGAATCATAGATGGAAACAAGGACCATATCTTCTCTTCTATAAGCCTCAAATGACTGACCGATTTCCGACCCGTACTGCTCTGCCACTTCAAAACACATCCGGCCTTCATAACTAAAGCGAGAAGAATGCCGGCGAGGGGCGATATAGGGATTATAGTCCTCCCTGTGTCCCGACTCCCATTCTATCCAATTTTCCGCATTGGTTAAAATACCGGTGCAGGTTCCATGTACAAATGGGCAATTCGAGAAAAACTGGCTGGCGCAGGAATCCTTCAATTCCGGCTCATTCAGACAGCTTTCAAAATAAACCAAAAATGTCATGCGAGTAAAATCAACAAAACCCGTCGGGACCCGCTCCAACTCGGGAACAGGTTCCGTTTCCCGGGTTGTTGGACCACAGCAAAGAAGCAAACCGCTGACAAGGCAAAGAGGAAATATTTTCATGAGCAATTTCATCTTGCGCTCCCGGCTATGGCCATACGAATAGTACCATGGATTTCCCCTTCCTGTTGTATAACTACCGGTTCACAGGTAACCGCATCCTCCTTGAAATCCGAAATTTGAATGCTAACCCCTTCCACGTTTCCCCTGGTTCTTCTTGATGCAAAGACACGCCCATTGCACTGAACGAACAAGTCGAAATCCAGACGCCCTTCTTTGCAATATCGGTCAAAGCAAGTAGGTCTATGAGTCCATGTCAATACAAACCGTGCATTGGCGGTGCGGTATTTGGAAAAAGGATATATCCTGCCATTGGTGGTTTTTGGGAAATGTATTATTCGAGAAGTGGGCGACACATCACCCTGTTCGATTTCATTCCAAGCCCAACCACTCTCGCCAGCTCCCTTTGCAACGCCAATTGCCTGACCTGCATCAAGAACACCAAAACCTGATTCATGATCCAATCTTCCAGAACAAGGTAAGCTTCTACGCCTTGAGGAGAGGTCGCCATCAACTTCAGGTTGCCAGGTACACCGCCCCGCCCCACACTGGGTCCCGCCCCCACCCCCTGCCCCTGGTTGGTGGTGTTGTTGTTCGCGGAGTTGTTCGAGCCGGAGCAGTCGCCGCTGCCGCAGGCGGTGACGGTGTTGTTGAGGGTGACGCCGCCGCCCGAGGACTGACAGCCAGCCGCCGCCATCGCCGCCGTCATCAGAAGAAGCATGGTTTTCATGGCCGTGTTCCTTTCCGTTCGGGCGTTCATGGCGTGGGGATGGTGGGTCCGCCGTGGCGATGTCAGTTTCCGCCGCCACTCGCCTCGGGGCATCTATCCTGCCGTTTCACCCAGGGGCAGCCGAAAGGAGATGTGATATTGTCATTCACACTGCTCGCATAGGGGCTAAGTCGCACGATCAATCCCGCGGGCACCAGCACCTTGCTGCCGTGTCCAGATCCTATCCCGAACCTTTCGAATATACCCCAACCGCACTCCTTGTAATCATCCATGCAATGGGCAAAGTACCTGGGCTCGAGCATTGTTACCTGGGGATTACGGGGGTTGGAAAAGTTTATGTTTTGTAGTCTGTGGCTATCAATTGGCAGTCTTGTTACCGCCGATCCACTGGCCCTGATATCCTCGCAAGCCGCCTTCAACTCCGTCTCTTGTTCTGGCGTAAGCCGTGCATCACCTTCGCTTGGCGCACATTTGTGATCCGTGCATCCTCGAACAATACCGTTTG
>JAJVIH010000025.1 GCA_022072125.1 Myxococcota bacterium
TCCCCACACCATTGCGGGAGGGGTGAGCGAACGAGTCCTCCTGCTTCGGGCCTGCGACGTAGCTCACAGTGAGTTGCGTGCCCACCGCTGGCAGCACATTGGGCGCGAAGTCCACGCGGTTCTGCGCGACGCTCAAGTTGCCGGTGGCCGCCCCGGACAGCGCGCCCGAGGTGGCCGCCGTTGCCGTCTTGGTGCCGCCGTACTCCCAAGACACCGTGAGCGACCCGGGTTGCACCGAAGTCCCTGCAGGCGGGTTCAATGCGAGGCTCTGGGCGGCCTTCAGGTTGGTGGACGGCTGCTGCGTCTCCTGCGTCGGCACGTTCCAGGTCAGCACGAGCGAACTGCTCACGTCGGGCAATGCGCCCAAGGTGACGACGAACGCGCCGGTGTTCCGGTTGAATGTGCCAGCGCCGTAGCTGGCGTCCAGGCCCTTGAGGGAGCCGTTTCCGGCATCGGACAACACGTACCAGCGGCCCTGGGCCATGTAGCTGATCGACAGCGTGCCGGGCTGCGGCACCGGATTGACCGTGCCCACGTAGGACTGGCTGCGGGATTCGGGCGTGACCGGGATTTCCGAGCTTTGCGGCGCACGCAGAATCTGCGCGGCGGGCGTGTAGGTGACGGACTTCGCGTTCGACATCGACCCTGAATTCAGGGTCAGGATGCCGTTGGCGTAGTCGATGGTGCCCATCGTGCCGCTGGCGGTCTTGAGCAGACCGGCGTCGTCGAAGATCGTGATGCCGTCCGTTCCAATGGTCAGTGACCCCGGCAAGCAACCGCCCGGCAGGTTGAATTTGATGCTCGTCGTCCAAGCGTGACTGGCCGTGTAGCTGACCGGCACCGCGCCGGGCACAGGCAACCCTGCGGCTGCATACGGCGGCACGAAGGAAATCGGCGTCTCAGTCTGGGCGCTCGGCACCAGTTGGGTGTAGATCGAAGTGCCCTTGATCGTGAAGTCGCCAACAGCGGCGGCCTGCGTCAGCGGTACCACTCCGACGTAGGTTCCAGCGTCGGCCACAACCGTGTCCCGCACCTTGGTGCTGTTCGTGGCGCGGGTGAACGTCCGCGTCGCGGGCGAGCCTGTGAAGTCGTAGCGCAGTGCGTCGCTGATATCGACGGTGACGACGCTGGCTTTGTAGTCCTGGTCGTTGTTGTAGGTGAAAGTGCGCTCGACCACCGAGACTGAGGTGGCTCGGATGTACTGCTCTTTCTGCGTGCCCAAGCCCTCGTTCTCGATCAAGACCAAGGTCTGGCCAACGTTGGGAACGGTGTCAGTCGTGCGCTGGAAAAGCTGGATCACCCGCTGACCGGCGATGTGGTTCTCGAACAGGTAGCCCGCCCACTCCGGGCCCTTGTTGAGGTAGGCCTCGATGCGGACTTGCGCCTGTTCGCGGGTGTCGAAGGTCTTCTCGGTGCTGAACAGCGTGACGCTGACGCGGGGGTCCTGCGGCGGCTCGGCCACGATCACGTTGGCACCAAAGTAGGTGTCGGTGTCGTCGGTCTGCACCGAGACGAAGGACTTGCGCAGGTTGACCCGGCCACCGGCGCGGTCCAGTTCCGAGATGTCAGGAAAGATGGCGTTCGAGACGCCGTCGGCGATGGTGTTGCCCGTGGGCGCGCCACCACCCTCGGGCACGTCCGCCATCACGGCGGACTTCAGTAGTTTCACGTCGCCGGATTGGATCGGCATTTCAGATCTCCAGGAATCGAAGGGTCAGGCGATAGAAATCGGAGTCGGCCCGCGCCGGGATACCCAGCACGGGTTCGGCTTCGATGGCCGTTTCTGCGTGGCGGAAGGCCACGGTGAACGTGCGGCCATCGTTAAGGCTCAGGACAAAGCGGCCTGTGGCATTGCCGACGGGAATTGCCGCCCACGCACGCAACTGCTCGACCGTGGCGCGCGTGACCCAGGCCATATCGGGTGCGCCCACCAGCGTGATGGGACGACCGGCTTGCCGGGTGGCAGACTGGATCAGCAAGGCTCCGGTGATGAGGTAGGACGTGGACGCCACGGCGGGCGACCACGCGTGCTCATCACTCCACAGCAAATCGTCAGGCAATGGCAAAGCCACCCCGGCATCGAGGTTCGTCAGTTGCATCGGGAATCCTTCAGGCAGTGCGGGCGCGGGCAGCGTCCAGCAGTTGCAGCAGACGAGACTCGTCTCGTGCGTCGACGGTGGCGTTCACCTTCTGCTGCCCCGAGGACAGTTCCACGCGCACCGTGCGGCTGGGCCCGGCATCGGCCGCCAACACCGGTCGGGCCAACCGCGAGCCACTTGGCTGCACCAGCCCACCCGTGGCGAAGCCCTGGACGCCCGCGAGCGCCCGACCAGCCAGGGCTTGCGCCGGGGCGGACAAGTTGTTGATCGCCTCGAAGAAGCCAGCGCCGTAGCGGGAAACGGCATCCTTGTTCACGACAAACTCGCCCGGCGTGAGCATCGCCGGGACGGTGTCGGACTTGGCCATTCCGCCGCGCCGGTAGAACTCGCCCTGGTTCTGCTCCATGTAGTCGATCAGCTCGCGCTCCAGGTCTTTGCCCCAGAGCAGCGGCTGGGCCATCGCCTGCCGCCACGTCTGCTTGATGCGCTCCAGGTTCTGGCGCTCGTTGCCGGTGAGCGTCTTGCGGCTGATGAAGCTCTCCAGCGCCCGCCGATCCTGCTGGGCCTGCTTGCCGTAGTTCTCCATCGTCTTGCTGCGCATATCCAGACTGACCGATGCACCGTAGTTCCACTGGAGCCAGTTGGTGTACTCGTTCATCCCCTGCAGGCCGAGATCGATCATCTTCATCGCCTCGACTGCTTCGCGGTTCTTTTTCGGGGTGCTGGGCTGGCCATCGGCGTTGCCAGACCCGGAACTGCCGCTGCCAGAAGTCAGCACGCGCCCGCCGACGGCGAATCGGGCGACACCGTTGGCCAGCCGCGAGAGCGCACCGCTGCCGTACTTCTGCACAGCAGCCTTGCGAATCACGAAGGCACCGGCATCCAAGGTGCGCGGCACGGTGTCGTGGTGGCCGGAGCCGGGAACCGAGCCGCCGCTCATTCGGGGAAAGGCCAGAGCCACCGCGCCACCGTCGGCGAAATGGCGCACGCCACCCCCGACCAGACCACCAGTGGCATTCGTTTCCACCTTGGTCACGTAGATCGTGTGCGTGCTCGAGGTATTGGCCCCGTTCAGGCTCAAGATCTCGGCACGTGCCGCTTCGGCATTGGTGCTGACCTGATGGCGGGACTCTGTCTGGATGCGATCCAGCGCCTTGATCATCCCTTCGACGTTGGTGATCGCGGCCTGCGCCTTCTCGGTCGCCACCTTCAGTTCGAACTGTGAGTTCTGGTCGGCGTAGGTCTTGAGCTTGTCCAGCGCCTCCTTGGCCTTGGACACGTCGGCATCGACCGGCAGCGTCTTGCCCTCTTTGAGCAGCTGCTCGTACTGCTGCAGCTTCTTCTCGGCCTCCTGCAAGTCGGCCTGAATCTTGAGCAGGTACTCTTTTTCTGCCAGGGCCTTGTCGAGATCGGCGATGGCTTTGTCGAAGCGGGTCGTGTCGGCATCCAGTGTGACCTTCAGACCGTCTTTCAGCTTGGCGGTGATCTGGTCGATCTGGGTTTCGGTCTGCGTGAGGGTCTGTTGGATCTGGTCGCGAGCGGTCAATGCCGACTGCGCGGCGGTCTGGTGCGCCTTGGCTTCTGCATCCAGGGTCTTGTTGAGAATCTCTTCCGATTCCCGGATGCGCTGGATGGCTTGATTGACGCCATCCTTGCTCTGTGCGATCTGTGCGTCGGCATCCTTGGTCTTCTGGGCCAGTTCGACGCGCAACGCGTCTGCTTGGCGCATCAGGGCTTCGGCTTGCGCATATTCCTGCTTGCGGTAGGCATCGCGGGACTGCGATTCCAGTTGGGTGACCTGCGAAACCGCCTGCTCGGACTGCTTGCGGGCGTCCTCACCGCGCTTGGCTTCACTGGTTTGCGAGCTGGCCACCTGCGAGGCCAAGTCCATCGCCTTCTGGGCCAGTTGCCGCGCCTGCTCGAACTCGCCATTGGCCAGCGCCTCGCGGGCCTTCCCCTGGTACTCGGCGATCTGACGCTTGCGGTCTTCCGTGGCCTCGAAGTCGGTCATGCCCTGACGACGGATGTCGCGGACACGTTCCTCGGTCGTCATCGAGAGCTGGCGCTTCTCCTCCTCGATGCGTTTGATCTCGGCCAGATGCCGGTTGGCCTCGGCGTTGAGCGCGTCGATGTGCTGCCGGTACTCGGCCAGCGCCTGCGTCATCGTCTGGCGCTTGGTGGCCAGGATTTCGTTCTCGACACGGGTGACGTTGGCCGCACGTTCAGCCTCGGTCTGACCGTCACGGCGCGCCGCTTCAATCTTGCCCCGGGACTCGTCGTCGATCAGCTTCAATGCATCCGTCGTGGCCTGCCGCCGCAGCGTGGTCTGCTGGGTCAGCGCATCGGTCAGCAGCTGCGTCGACTTGGTGATCAGCGCGGCTTCGGACTGCTTCGAGAGTTCCAGCGCAGACTGCTCCTGCTGGTAGCGTGCCTTCACGGCCTCGATCTGGCGCTGGAGGTTGGCCTCAACGATGGACGTCAGGCCCTTGTAGGCCTCGGCCATTTTGGCGGTTGCATCGTTGACCGTCTGATTGGCCTTGCCGACAGCCTGCTCGACCTCACCGAGGCGGGATTTCAGCTTCTCCAGGGCGCTGTGGACGGCCTCGATGCCGCGACCGACGGCTTCCTGCGTGCCCTGGCGCACAGCCTCCAGACGCTTGGCGATCTCCTCGGCAGCCGTCGCGGCGGTGTTCATCGCGCCCTTGGCAGCATCCGCCCCCTTGGTCGCGTCGGCATACATCTGCGCGAAGATCTGGTTCATCTCCGCAAGCCGTGCCTCGTGGCGCTTGGTCGCCTCGGCAATCGTGTCCGAGGTGAAGATGGCGGCGAAGGCTTCCCAGCGGTAGCGCAGCTGCTCAACCGCCTTGACCAGCATCTCGACCATGAAGATGCCCGCCTTGCGGACGATCTCGAATTTCTCGGACAGCCAAGTCCCGATCTCCCAGCCGACCAGGAACGCGCCCAGCACAGCGAACGCCGTCTTGAGCACGCCGACGCTGGCCACGGCGGCCGACACCGACAGATTCGCCGTCGTCCAGGCGGCAGCGGTGGCGCTGGCGGCGGTGACGGCCGCCGCACCGGCGGTCTGCCACGCCGTAATCAGCGCCGGGATCAGGCGGTAGATCAGCACGGCCAGCCCGACTTCGGCGATGCGCTTGAGCCACTGCATCACCGTGTCGAGGTTGTTGGCGAGGAAGGTCAGCGCCTCGGCCAGCTTCTTGGTCAGGCCCGTCGATTCGTCGACCCGGTTGATCCACTGCCCGAAGGCATTGCGCAGGCGCTCGAAGGCCTGGCTCACCGTCTGCGGCAGTTGGGCGTATTCGCTGGCCAGCTTGTCCTTCTGGCTCATCAGCGCGTTGACCACCACGTCAGCAGTCAGCCGGCCTTCTTCGGCCAGCTTGCGCAGTCGCCCGATGGGCACGTTCAAGCCATCGGCCAGAGCCTGCGCCAGACGGGGACTGTTCTCGACGACGGAGTTGAATTCCTCGCCCCGCAGCACCCCTGAGGCGAGCGCCTGCCCGAACTGCAGCAGAGACGACTGCGCCTCGGTGGCCGATGCGCCTGACAGGCGCAGTGCCTGCGAAATGCTCTCGGTGATCGTGAGCGCATCCTTCTGCTCGCCACCCAGCATCCGCACGGCCTGCTGGAGCTTGCCGTACAGCGTGGCCGTTTCCTGAATCGGCACGCCAATGCGCTGGGCGATGTCGAACAGGGCCGCTTGCGCCGTGGTGAACTCACGCTGGCCCGCTGTCGCCAGCTTCAGGCGTGCCGACATCATGTTCCAGGCGTCGGCGATCTGGACGATTTCCTGCACCTTTCCTGCCGCCCAGTTGATCGACAGGAAGGCCAACAACTGCGTCTTGGCCGTTGCCACCTGATCGCCGAAGGCTGACATACCGGCCTTAACCTCGGCCATTCCGGCGGCGGCCTTGGCCCCGGCGGTCTTGGCGGTGGTCGACAGCTCACCGAGACTGCGCTCGGCAGACGTGATGGCGCGTTTGAGCCCCTCGTCGGCCCCTTCGAGCGCGACGAGGATGGAAATTCGCTTGGCCATAAGTTTTTCTCAGCCCTTCAATCCACCGTGCTGATCTGCTTCTCGACCGCCGCCGCCAGACGCGGGATGCGACCCGCGACCAAGCGCTCGACATCGAGGCGCTTCTTGAGCGCAACCTTCGGCACCAGAACGGCAATCGGGATGTCCACGCCACGTTTGAGGCGCTTGATACCCTCCGCCTTGCGGTAGCGGCGCTTGAAACCCGCCAGTGGCCGGTCGTGCTCTTTGATGTTCTCGGCCATCAAGACGATGTTTCCCTTCGCGTTCTTGATGAAATAGGCATTGCCTCCGCGCATCAGCTCGGCCACCTGCGCCTTGAAGCGCTTGCGGCCCACCCGACCGTTGAGCGGAATCAACATCCGCCCGGCAATCTGGCCGCCGGTCTCGTGCATCCCCGACCACGGAATACGCGAGCCCACGTAGAGCGCGGGCAGACGGTTCGGGTCTTTGTCCAGCACCTTGGCGGTGAAGCCCTTGAGGAAAGACTTCTTGACCACGGCCATCTGGCTCGCGACGTGACCGCGCACGTCTTGCTTAATTTCGACCGCCTCGCTGGCGATGGCGCGTGCGACCGCCTTCTTGACCTTGTCGCGGAACTCACCGCCCCAGCGGCGCAACTGCGCCTGGGCTGCGGCGCTATTGATCTGGATGGAAATGCGCATGGTCGTCAGGCACGGTCGGCGGCTTTGTCGGTGAGTCGGTCGAGGGTCTGGTCGAGGTGGCGGGCATCGCCGCGCGTACCGATGGCAATCACAGACAGCAACCGCGCATCGCGGGCCGCATCGGTGCGCGCCGTCGCTGCGACGAAGCCGCGCACCTGCGCCAGGGTGTAGTCGAGGATGTCTGGCAGGCGGTGGCCGTGCTCGATCAGGTGCTGGACGGCGTCGAACCAGCCGCCGCTTTCACGATGGGCGGCGGCTTCACTTGGCCGAACAGACCGTCGAGTTTCGGGATCACCGTCCGGGTAAAAAAATCGGCGTTCACCTCGATCACTTTGGCCGCCAGCAGGATGGCCTCGTCGGCAGCCAGCTCATCGACCCAAGCCCGAGGTTTGCCGACGGCAATGGCAATGGCCGACAGCAGATCGTCGCCGCGCTCGCCGAACAGCGCCAGCCAGTCGATGTCGGAGGCAGTGAGCTGCTGCATCACCGGCGAGATCGCCCGCAAGAAACCGGGCATCTGCCCGACCTTCAGCGGTTTGATGGCCAGCGGCTCACCGTCGATCACCAATTCGACCGCCTGCGGAATCAGGGTGTCCAAGTCACTCATGGCTCACTCCGATCAGAGTTGCACGATGCGGCCGAACTGGCCGAGCACCGCGTCGAATGGCTTGGTGGTGTCGGCCAGCAACGAGCCTTCCAGCTCGAACTTGTTGTACTCGTCCGAGATGAAAGAGATTTCCTTCAGCGGATCGAAGGCCACGCGGTAGAGCTCGACCAGCACCTTGGCATTGCCCTGGGCCGTGTTGATGCCTTCGAGCCGCAGGAAGCGCTCGGGCAGCGCCTGCGTGAAGATGCCGATCTCGGTGGCCACGCCGTAGGCGTAACTGGCCTTGAACGGCGCAGTGAAGCCGGTGGTATCCAGAAACTGGAGGGCACCGAAGTCAGGGTCAGCCGTGTAGTTCGTGCCCAAGGCCAGGGTCGCGGGTGTGCCCGCCGAATCCGTCACCACCAAGGACGACACCTTCGGGTGGGCCAGGAAGTAGCGGTCGCCCGCAATCGGCGCGGCACCGCCCACCGGCTCGCCGGTAACCGTGCCCGGCGTGCCGACGACGTGGTTGCCGTACAGGGCCAGCGCAAGGTTCTCCTTGGTGAATTCCTCGATGGTGAGGTTCACGGTGGCGGACTTCTGCTTGACCATTCGGTGATCGAGCGAGCGCTGGCCGGTCTGGCTCTCGTAGTGCTCCAGGACGTCGGTCTTGAGGGAGAGCTTCAGCTCGGCGACGTTGCCGGGCGAGCGCACTTCGATGGGAAGGCCGTCGGTGTCGCGCTTGCCGAGGAAGACGCGGCCTTGAAAACTGGCATAGGTGCTCATTGCTTGGGTTCCTTGCGTTGGATGGGTTTGGGTTCGGGGAAGGGTTCAGCAGTTGGGGCGGTCGGCTCCGGGGTGGCGATGTCGTGCGCGATCAACCAGTCGGCTGATTTCGCGTCGATCTCGATCCGGTCACCGACGCCATACTTCTTGCCAGCGTGGGTGTGCGGGCGCGTCAGGACAAGTTGGGTCATAGGTGTCATCCAAGGGTTGAAAGGTCATTGGCCAGCGTCCGGTACGTGATGCGGTAACGCGCAGGGAGGGCCACGGCCACCGCATCGGCGTCCTCAACCTCCCACTCGCTTTCTTGCTCACGGATGCCCAGCGCCAACCCACCAAACGTGCCGTCCGCGAACAAGGCGGCGTGCGCGGCGGTAAGCAGGCGATCGGCCTCGGTTTCGGGAGAAGCAGGTGGTACCGCCCGCGCGAGCGCGACGACGCGGACAGTGAGTTCGCGCGTGACGCGGTCATTCGCGCGTTCGGTGACGGACTCCGACTCGGGAAACACCGCCAGCGCCGGACAAAGAT
Source organism: Myxococcota bacterium (assembly GCA_022072125.1). Classification (GTDB taxonomy): domain Bacteria; phylum Myxococcota; class JAJVIH01; order JAJVIH01; family JAJVIH01; genus JAJVIH01. The sequence continues at coordinate 8,713 of JAJVIH010000025.1, forward strand.
CGCGGCTGATCGCCACCGTGGGCGAACGGTGCAAAGTGGCCCCGAGACCTTCGACTGCCGGACGGACAGCCGCCATCACCGCCAGCAGAATCTGCTCGCGGATCGAGTTATCTGCCATGGGTTTACAGCCGGGTGAGCTTGGCGCGGATCTCAGAGCCGTCGCCCACGGCACGGATGTCTCGCACCTGGAAGGACGTGCCACCGATTTCGACAACTTCGCGGACTGCAAGACCCCCGAATGCCGTGACCGGGTAGGTCATCTCGTAATCGGTGCTCAAAGTCAGACCATCGAGGAGGGATTCATCCGGCGCGGTAAAGCCGACCTGATGCCGTTGCGATGGCGCACCGTTCGACGGATACCAAAGGCACTCCTTCAGCAGCCCAGCGTTCGCGGCCGACTCATAGATCTGGGCGACCAAACTCATACGCCGCCGCCCATAACGAGCCTGACCAGAACCCCGGGACGATGGCACATCGGTAGCGGGTTGGCCTGCGTATGCAGATCAGTGCCCCGATCGAATTTGCGCGGTTCCTGCTTCGCATAAAGCGGCTGGCCCATCGTGTTGACAGTCTCGTTGAAGTCGGCCGGAGCGAAGTAAGTTCCGAAGGTATCGATGGTGCCCAGAGGGAACGCATGTGCTTCGCCAGCTGCGATGAAGCGCCGGACCGTCTTGTTGACATCTGTCGCCTTGCCTCGGTACTCCTCAAAAGTGATGCCGCCAAAGGTGAAGCCACGGCGAACATCATTGATAAGGACGGCGCCTTGCTGCCAGTTCGTGAAGGCAGTCTTGACATCCTTGTGGCCGGTCAATGCCTTGAAGAACTCTGGAGAGCACAAGCAGTGGACTCCCGTCATGAACTCGCCGAGTAGGGCTTCTTCGATGATGCCCAGGACATCAGTGCATTTGCCCTTGACGTCAGTGCCAGTAGTTGGGCTGCTGATTTCGAAGTCCACGCTCTGTTGATCGATGCCAAACTCGTCAAACAGGTTATAGATCCGGCTGCCGTCGGCGTCGAGGATCTCACCTTTCAATGCCCCCATACGCAAGTGCTCTAGGGTGATGGCGTGCTTGTTGCGCATCGTCTCGAGGTGTTGGGCCAGCACTCCGGCAATCGACTCCATTTCGGTTTCGCTGCCAAATGCGCGTAGTCCTTGAACCTCCTCGGGCAACACAACGTCGTCGTGCGGGATGTGCGGAACGACGAAGGACCTGACGGTTCGCTTGCCACGCACATTCACTGTTCCCGGAGAGCCTGGCGGCTGGGTCGGAAGGAGGTTCAGGACACCGGCGCGTTCTTCGACAATCACCTGGCGCGTTCGAACCGGCTTGGGCGGGAACAGATTCAACTCCTCCAGGCGTCCGTAACGGTTGGGGATCAAGTTGATGGCTGCAGTCATTGATGCCATCGAAAATGCCGGACTGATGAATGGGTTTTGCATATTGAGTCTCCTTGGCGTTAGGCGCCGATACGCACCAGGACGCCCAGTGCTTTGAGTTGTTGGATCGCTGCTTGCTGCTCCGCAGTCGTGATGCCGGTGGGCCAATGCAGTGCGTGGTCTGACACGATGGCGTGACGCGCCACCATCAGCCCGTCGTTGCGGTCGGCGAGAGCAGCATCGGCGTCCTGCATAAGCACACCAGCGGAGTACTGGCTGCCATCGGTGGCCGACGGGTCGATCTGCTTGACCTTGCCCGTCGCCGTGATCTGCCCGAGCACCGTACCCAGCGGCAAGGTCTGGCCAGCTGCCACGGTCACGCGGTCGCGCGAATAGAGATTGGGCGCCTCGTACTTCAGGAGGTCGCCGAGGTTGATTGGTTCTTGCATTGCGGGCACGGGATGCTCCTTTTTGGGTTACTTGGTGCCCAGGCGACTTTTGACGGCCTGGATCAGAGGGTTGTGGGGAGAGGCGGGATGGCCAGTGCTACTTGCCGACATGGCCGACTGCGGGTCGATACGGCTGACGATTTCGGGACTGGCTTCGGCCTGGGTGGCCAGCAACTGGCTGCGCACCTTGGCGGGCGATGCCTTCGATTCGAGGAAGCCCGCGATCAGGTCGGTGCGCCCGGCCAGGGTGCAGGTCTGGGCGACCTCAATCGCGTCGGCCACGGTCATGGCGGTGGCGGCGGCGGCCGGTTGAGAAAGACTGCCAGCAGGATCAGCAGCAAGCCGATCAGGAGCAGCGGGGTCGGTTCGATCATTCATGGAAGACTCCATCTGGAGGTTGCTAAAAAGTCCCGCGTGGCTTGCCGCCAACTTCGGGAGTGGGGAAACGGATTCGCAGAGCTGCGCAAGGGCGTCGTCAAAGGTGCCGATGGCGTCGGCCAGCCCGATGGCAACGGCGGCTTGCCCGAAGAACAGCCCAGCCTCGGTGTCACGCACCGCAGATGCCTCGATGCCACGGTTGCGGGCCACCGTCTCGACGAACAGGCCGTAGACGCGATTCACCTCGCCCTTGAGAAAGGCGTGGGCTTCGCTGGAAATCGGCTCGTGGGGGTTGAGATCGTTCTTGCGGTCGCCCGCGAAGACCGCCGTGTAGCGAACGCCGTCTTGAGCATCCTTCTCCGACTGGTCGACGTGCATCGCAATGACGCCAATCGAGCCGACGCCGCCGGTGCGCGAGACGAACACCTTGCTCGCCGCAGATGCCAGGGCGTAGGCCGCCGAGAACGCCATGTCATTGGCCACCGCCCAGACTGGCTTGATGCTGGACGCCGCACGGATGCGGTCGGCCAGATCGAACACGCCGCCCGACTCGCCACCCGGCGAGTCAACGTCGAGCAGGATGGCGGCGACATCGGGGCTGGCCAGCGCGGCGTCCAACTGCGCGGTCAGCCCTGCGTAGCTGGTCAATCCGGATTCGGCTTCCAGGCCCACGGTGCGTCGCACCAGCGTGCCGTGGATGGGGATGACTGCGACCTTCGTCGTCTGAGTGGATGCGGGACGTGCGGGCGGCGTGAAGCCCGAAGGCGCAGCCAGATCAGCCAAGCCGATCCGGGGGCCGAGCACGGCCAGGATCACGTCAAGTTTGGGGCGATGGATCGCCAGCGGCACACCGTAGAGGCGTGCCGCCAAATGGGGCAACAGGGTCATGGGAATCCTTCAGGCAGACGGTGAGTCGCCGGTTTGCGTGGTGTCTGCAGCGTTCTTGTTCGGCTCCGCGCTCCCGCCGTCCTTGGACGTGCGGCGCGGGTCGGAGTCGAAGATCAACCCGAGGTCGTCGGCGCGCTGGTTGTCGGCGGCGATCTCGCGGTCAACGTCCTCGGCGTCGTAGCCAAAAGCGGAAATGGCTTCCGAGCGGCTCATCAGCCCGGCGCGGATGGCCAGCAGCATTGCCTTGAACTCCTTCTCGGGGTCGACCCACTGCCAGCCCTGGGGAATCCACTTCACCTGCAGGTACTGGCGGCGACGGGCTGGGCCGCCACGCGCGAAGCCGGGGGCTTCGATGGCACCGGCGAGCACGGCCTGCTTCATCCACGCGGCCCACACCGGACGGCACATCTGATGCACGAGCACACCGTGCTGCACCATCTCGCAGCGACGCCGGAACTCGAGCATCCCGGCGCGAATGGACGAGTAGTTCACGCCTGTCAGGTCGCCGGTCAACTGCTCGTAGGTGACGCCGATGGCAGCGGCGACCGCGCGGAACTGCGTGCGCAGGAACTCGCCATACGAGCCACCGACGTCGGCTGGGTCAGAGAACTTGATGTCCTCTCCAGGCTCCAGAATCTGCAAGGTGCCCGGCTCCAGACCGGCCAGCGCGATGCCATCGCCATCGGCAGCACCTTCGCCCATCAGGTTGTCCTCCGGGTTCTGCCGGGTCACGAACCCCGCGAACATCGCGGCGGTCTTCTTGCGCACCAGTTCGGCGTCGTCGTACTGGTCGAGTTCGTTGAGCTTGACCAGGGCCCGCGACAACCACGGCTCGCCCCGGATCTGGCCGGGACGCAGGACGCGGAACAGGTGGATGATTTCTTTCGCATCGATGCGCACCGTGTCCATCCCGCCCTGGCCCGACATCGGAGCCAGCCGACCGTCTTCGGGGTGCGAGCGGTACAGGTGGTAAGCGACGCGCCGCCCGAGGCTGTCGAATTCGATGCCAGAGCGCACCACGTTGCCCGAAGGCAGATCGAGGTTGAGGCTAATCGGCAGATGCTCGGGCTCCAGCAACTGAAGCTGCAGAGGAACAACCAGTCCGTCCTCCGGACGACGCGGGCGCAGCCGGATCAGGCATTCACCGCCTTCGAGCATCGCGCGGCAGGCCAGCGCCTGCAGGCCATAGAAGTCGGTCTGACCTGCAGCGTCGGCTTCCTCCGTCCAGTCACGCCACAGCGCCTGGACGTCGGTCTTAAAACGTTCGTCTGCTGCCAAACTCTGCGGCTTGATGCCAGTGCCGACCGCGTTGGACACGAAAGCCTCAATCCCGGCCTGCGCCCAGGCATTGCGGCGCACAAGGTCTCGGCTCTTGATGCGCAGCTCGGTGTTGGTCGCCAACATCGCGGCGACCGCGCCGGGGTTGCCGGGCATCCACGCCAGCGAACGGCGGCCACGGCCAGCCGCTTCGTGGACGGGTGGCTGGCCGAACAGGCTTCGGATCTTCGAATACCAGGCCATCAGAACCCCTTCGAGGTCGTGACCCGGATCTGGCGCGGCGCACCCGGCCATAGACCGGTGGCGGCTGCCTGTTCCAGGATGCCGCGCTTGACCTCGCGGATCGCGGCCTTCAGTTCATCGACCGAGCGGTACTCGACGGTCTTGTCGCCGAAGCTGACGCGGCGTTCGCCCTTGGCGAGCGCGGTCTCCAATGCCTGGAGTTGGACTTCTGTGTAGGCCATCAGCGGTACACCACGAGGTTGATTTCAGAGGAGTCGTCAAATGACGCCGCAGCCGTCGCACAGGAGATGTCGACGTACTGCGCGGTCTTGAGGTCGGAGCTGGCGCGCACGATGGCAACGCGCTGCTGGCCGGTGTTGGTGCTGCTACGGGCGAGTGCCGTCCAGCAGTAATTCGCATCCGGCATCGCTACCGCGAAATGCACGCGGTAACGGCCAGCCGCCGTGCGCACCACGCTGGCGACGTTGAGCGCGCTGGCAATCACGACCTGACCGCCCACGTAGCCGAAGCTGACCCATACCCGGGCAACGCCGGGATGGGTGGCGTCGATCTTGGTCTTGACCTCGAAGCCAATGCGCGCAGCCAAGGCGGCGATGCTGGACGCAAGACTCATCAGGCCAGCGCCCCATCGAAGATCACGACGAAGTCGGTATCGGTGTTGCCAACGTCGCTGGCCGCGACCGCCCCGATGTTGGTACGGGCCTGCAGCTGCTCGGCTACGGTCAAGGTCTGCGCCGCGTCGAAGCGAACACGGAGATTGACCGCAGCCAGAATCGCATCCAGACCGCTGGTGCCGTTCTGCAGCGCCTGCTGAATTTCCACCAGGGTGTCGTAGGCGGCGTCGGCACCACCCAGAATGTCGGCCTTGAGCGCGTCCAGCAGCGACACGATCTTGTTCGACGAATAGGTGCTGGTGGTGGCGATCTGGTTGTCATCGATGGCCATCGCGGACAGAACCGCCGCCTTGAGCTCGTTGATGGCGGCGACCAGACTCGACTTGTCGTTGGTGGACAGGCTGGCCAGACTGCCTGCCGTCGCACGGACGTCGTTGAACTCCTGAGCAACTCGGATGACCAGGCTCTCGATACGGGTGGCAAGACTCATGAAAACTCCTCTGAAAATCAGGACAACCAGCGGCTCTTGATGACGCGCCGCCGTGATGGGGTTGCAGAAACAGAAAGGCCACCTCGTTGGGTGGCCTCGTCTGGGTCGAATGTTTGAATCGGGGGCGGCTCATCCGGTGGCCGTTCCATCCCGAGTTGCCGCTCCAGTTCTCGCCAGTGGCGTTCCTCGAAGCGATCCAGACCCGCCGCAGATGCGGCCGCGCGGGCGTAGACGTAGCAGTCGAGCGCTTCATTGCGCTCGCGCATCTTTTGCCACTCGCGCACCGGGAAGCCGTTGCGGTCGCGGCGGGTAATCAGTTGTTCCGCGCAGAGTTGCTGAATGAACTCGGCATCGATCTT
>JAJVIH010000014.1 GCA_022072125.1 Myxococcota bacterium
CCAGCAGTAACCGGCCTCTTCCATCAGGATCGCCCAGTCGACGTACTTCATCGCGAACCCGCCGGCCTCCTCGGGCAGCAGGCCGCCCAGATAACCGAAGGACTGCAATTGCGGCAGCAGATCCCAGGCAAACTCGCGTCGCGCCTCACATTCGGCGATACGCGGTGTCACCTGCTCACGCAGGAAGCGGCGTGCCACCTCGCGCAGCGCGTCCTGTTCGGGAGTGAAGCCGAATTCCATGTTGGAGCCTCCATCCAGTAAGAATCAATGCGAGCAAGGCCTGGTCGGCTGCTCGGAAAGCTACCCAAGCCAGCGCTTGCGCCGGCGGTAATGCTTGATGTCACGAAAGCTCTTGCGCCCGCCCTCGCGATCGAGGCCGAGGTAGAACTCGCGCACATCCTCGTTGGCGCGCAACTCGTCGGCCTGCCCCTCGAGCACGATGCGCCCGCCTTCCATGACGTAGCCATAGTCGGCGAGCGCGAGCGCGACGCGCGTGTTCTGCTCGACGATGAGCAGCGCCAGACCCTGCTCACGCAAGCGGTGCAGCACGGCGAATACCTCCTCGACCATGCGCGGCGCCAGGCCCAGCGACGGTTCGTCGATCAACATCAGCTTCGGCTCGGCCATGATCGCGCGCCCGATCACGAGCAGTTGCTGTTCGCCGCCGGACAGGTAGCCGGCGGTGCGCGTGCGCAACTCGGACAGGCGCGGGATGGCCTGGTATACCGCGTCGAGCGCGCGCCGCATCGCGACCGTCGAGGGGAACATATGACCGCCGATGATCAGGTTTTGCGCCACCGTCATGTGAGGCAGCACGCGCCGCCCTTCCATGACATGCACCAGGCCCGCGCGCACGACGCCGGCCGTGTCGTGGCCACGTATCGATCGACCGTCGAAAATAATACCGCCGGCCGAAACACGGCCGTCTTCCGCGTCGATGATGCCGGAGATCGCTTTCAGTGTCGTGCTCTTTCCGGCCCCGTTGGCGCCCAGCAAGGCCACGCAGCCAGCGCGCGGCACGCTCAGCGACACCCCCTTGAGCGCGAGAATGACCTCGGCGTACAGAACCTCGACATTGGCCAATGCCAGCAGAGGGTCGGCGTGGCTGTCATGGCCACCATGCGGAGGCGGCAACGGCTCGCCGTCCGCGTGGCCGGAGCCCGCCCTGGGCGATTCGAGAGAATCGGACATCACCACTTCGGCAAGGTCGGCACCGGGACATCGGCGGCAACACGGACCACCTTGCCGTCTTTCATCGAGGCGATGTTCACCTTGGCGGAACCCGTGGGGAAGGGCGCGTCGGTGCTGAAATCGACGCCCGGCAACAGGCCCATCAGTTCGGCGCCGGAGAACTGTGTCGCGAGCAGCGCGGCGTGTATGGCTTCGCCGGTCACCTTGTCGGCACCCTTGGCCTTGACGGTCGCCTCGATGGCGCGCACGGCGACGATACTCTGGCCCAGGCCCAGCATGGTCATCGCGTTCCAGGCGGACTTCAGACCGTGCTTTTCCTGCAGCATGCGATAGAAGCGACGGCCCGCCGTGTCGTCGTCGCTGGCGTCGGCGATGGCACCGACCTCGAAGTCGCCGACGAAGCCGTTAGGGTTCCCCAGTGCCTTGGACGAACCGAGCACGCCGTTGTGCAGCGACAGCATGATCGGGATGTTCTTGCCCAGCGCCTGCAACGCGCGCTTGGTGGCCACCGCCTGCGCGGTGTTGGTCTGGATCACGATGACGTCGGTCCCGGCGTTCGCCAGACGGCGCACCTGCAGCGTCAGATCGGCCGGCTGCACCTCGGTCCAGATCGCCTCCACGAAGGTCACCCTGTCCGCGTGGGCCTTGGCGTAGGCCTGCAGGCCCTTGGCCTGATCGGCGTAGGCCGGTGTGGCTTCAGACGAGATGATCCCGACCTTGACCGGCCGCTTGCCCTCGAGCCGCGAGGCACGGAACCACTCCAGGAAGCCGGCCGCCTCGTGCGGATAGGTCGGCCTGATGTTCAATGCCCACTGGTTCGGCTTCCAGCCGAAGCCGTAGGCGGCGGTGCCCATCAGCATCGGCACCTTGTCCTCGGGCAGCCGCTGCTGCAAGGCCGCCGCGTCCGGACCACCGAGGCCGAGCAACAGCACCGGCTTCAGTTCGGCCTTGATGCCGGGCCACAGGCTGGCCGTCTGCGCGACATCGTAGCGTGTATCGTAGGTTTTCACCGCGATGCGCACCTTGAGCTTCTCGCCGACTTCCTTGTTCCACCAGTCGATCACGGCCAGGCGCCCACCCTGCATGTCATTCATCACGTTCGCATACGGCCCAGCGAAGTCGGCGAGCGCGGCGACGTTGAGGGTGGTCTGCGCGTGCGCGGCCGGCGCGAGCAGCAGGCCGGCCATCAGTGTGACGGTGCCGCTCATGAAGTTAGGTCGTTGCATGGGGATCTCCTCAGGTTGAAGGCCGGTAACGGCGCGGGTCAATGCGGGAAGGGCCACAGGCGGTAAGCCGCCTTGAAAATGTTCCAGCGGTGCATCAGGCCCTTCGGTTCGAGCAACAGAAAGCCGGTGATGACGAGCCCCAGGAACACATTCATGCTCGCGAACACGATGTCGCTGCCCAGCGCGGGCACGAGCTGCACTATGTCCGGGCCGAGACTGGTGATGGTTTCCTGTATGGCGCGGATCAGCACCGTGCCGATGAGCGCGCCGACGATCGAGCCGAGGCCGCCGACGATCATCATGGCAATGAACCAGATCGAGTTGAACAGCGTGAACTGGTCGACCGAGACAAAGCGTATCTGATAGGCCCACAGCGCACCGCCGACGCCGGCATAGAAGGCGCCGAGCACGAACGCGCGCGCCTTCGTCCCGGCGACGTCGATGCCCATCATGCCTGCGGCGACGTCGTCATCGCGCACGGCCACGAACGCGCGGCCGTGGCGGCTGCGCACAATGCCGAAGGCGCCAAACACCATTACCGCGACGCTCGCCAGGAACAGGTAATACAGCGCGCGATCGCTGTCGAACACGATCGGACCGAGACGCGCCGCCTGCAGGCTGAAGCCGTTGACGCCCCCCAGCCACGACGAGGGCAGATTCAGCACGACGAACACGAACAGGAACTGCGCGGCGATCGTGGTCAGGGCTAGATAGAATCCCTTGATGCGCGCCGCCGTCAATCCGAACGCCCAGCCGGCCAGCGCGGCGAACACACCCCCCGCCGGTACCCCCACCCAGAACGGCAGGCCGAACTTCACCTCGATCACGCAGGCGCCGTAAGCACCCACGCCCATGAAGGCCGCCTGACCGAGGTTGATCTGCCCGGCGTAGCCAGTCGTGATCTGCAATCCGACGACGACGATGGCGGTGACAAACATCAGATTGGCCACCGCCACCAGGCGTGGCGACGCAAGCCACGGATACAACAGCAGCGCGGCGCCGAACAGCGCCAGCGCCAGCCACTGCGCGCGCGTGCGCACGAGCGCACTATCCGTTTCGTAGCGCGTGAAGAAAATGCCGGAAGGATCCATGATCACACTCGCTCGATGCGTTTCCAGCCGAACATGCCGGTGGGACGCACCACCAGCACCACCAGCATGAACAGGTAGGGCACCACCGAAGCGGCGTTGCCACCGATCAGCGGGTCGATATAGGCCGCGGTCAGTCCCTGCACGATGCCGACGATCAGGCCGGCGAGCAGCAGGCCGGCGATCGACTCCAGCCCGGCGAGCAAGGCCACCGGCAAGGCCGCGAAGCCGATTTCGGAAGACAGGAAAGTGAGCGATTTGCCGCTCAGATAGACCATCGAGGTGATGACCGACAGCACGCCGCCAAGCGCCCACGCAAACGCGATCGAGCGGCGCACGCTGATGCCCATCGCCAGCGCGATCTGGTGGTCCTCGGCCACGGCGGACATGGCCAGGCCCGTGCGGCTGCGATTGAAGAACCAGTGCAGGCCGGCCGCGCAGACGACCGCGATCAGGCCGCCGGCCGCGAGCGGGCGCGGCACGATCATGTCGCCGATGATGATCGGCGTCAGCGAGATGATGGCCGGAAATGGTCGCTCCTGCGGCCCCCAGATCAGCAGCACCAGCCCACGCATCAGGATCAGCAAGCCGATGGTGACCATGATCATCGAGAACACCGACTCGCCGATCAGCCGGCGGAACAGTAAGCGCTCGATCGCCAGCCCGACCAGTACCGAGATCGCCAGCGCCGCAGCGATGCCGACCGCGGGGTGCATGGCGCTTGCGGCCACCGCCCACCAGACCAGGAAGGCGCCGAGCACCAGCATCTCGCCCACGGCCATGTTGAAGACCTTGCTGGCACGATAGATGACCACGAAGCCCATCGCCACCAGCGCGTAGAGCAGTCCGAGCAACGCGCCGTTCAGTGCGTAATTGACGAACTCGATCATCATGGTGCACCCGTCCGAACCACCTCGTTGATCGCGACCACGGCGTGCAGCGTACCCTGACGGCCGTCCTGATAGGTGACGGCGATGGCGCAGTCGACCTGCGCATCGCCGGCATACAGGCCGTCGATCAGCGCACGGTAACGCTGCGCGAGAAATTCGCGGCGCAGCTTGCGCGTGCGCGTCAGCTCGCCCTCATCCGCATCCAGCTCCTTGGGAAAGTTGGCGAAGCGCACGACACGCGAACCTTCCGGAAGCAGCGCATTGATGCGTGCGATCTCGTCGCGCACGAGCGCGCGGATTTCGGGTCGCTGCGACAGGTCCGTGAATGTCGAGAAGGCGATGCGCCGCTCCTCCGCCCAGCGCGAGGCGACGCCCATGTCGATGTTGACCAGCGCTCCGACCCAGGGGCGCGTGGCGTCGCCCAGCACCATCACATCCTTGATGAACGGCGAGAAACGCAGCCGTGTCTCGATGAACTGTGGCGGGTAGAGATGACCGGACGCGAGTTTCACCAGATGCTCGACACGGTCCAGAAAGACGATCTCCCCGTGCTCGGTCAGGCGTACTGCGTCACCGCTGGCGAACCAGCCGTCGCGGTCTAGCGCCGCGGTCTTTTCGGGTTTGTTCCAGTAGCCGAGGAAACCCGAGCCTCCGCGCAGCAGAAGCTCTCCGTTGTCATCGATGCGCGCTTCGAGCGGCGCGCCGAAGGCGGGGTCGACATTGAGCAACGGGCCGACGGTTTCGAGGTCGTAGCGCGTGCCACGGTGGCCGGCGATCAGGCCGAACTCGGAGCAGCCGTACAGGTTGCGCAGTGGCACACCCAGGGCATGGAACAGCCGGAATACGTCCGGCGCCATCGCCGTGCCCCCCGAAACCGCAATCGACGAGCGCAGAAAGCCGAACTGGTCGCGCACCGCATGCAACACCAGCAATTCCGCCAGCGGCAACAGCAAGCGCGCCGCGGTGGGCGCGGTCCGGCCTTCCAGCCGCGCGATGCGCACTGCATGACCGACGCGCACGCCCCAGCGGTACAGCGCGCGCGGCAGGCGCCCGGCGTGCAGCATGCGCGCTTCGATGCTCGCGGCGATGCTTTCCCACTGCCGGGGTCCGAACAGCACCAGATGCGGCGCCAGCTCACGCAGATTCGGCAACACCTGGTCGGGCCCTTCCGGGAAATTGACCACGAGCGGCAAGGTCAGGCCCAGCGTCACCCCCAGCAGCTGCTCCGTGAGCCACGCGAGCGGCGTGTAGGACAGATATTCCATGCCCGCTTCCAGCGGCAGCGTGCTGCACAGGCGCGTGGCATTGTCGATCAACCAACGGTGCGTGATCAACACCCCCTTGGGCTTGCTGGTCGTACCGGACGTATAGGTGAGCAGCGCCAGGTCATCGGGACCGCCGGCCTCGACCTCGCGTCCGAAGCGCCCGGGATCGGCCTCGTGATATCGACGGCCGCGCTCGACGAGCTGCTCGAAGGCACATAGCAGCTCGTGTCGGTACGACCACATGCCCGATTCGTCCCAATAGGCGATGCCGCGCAAACCGGCAATCCGCCCGGCGACGACCAGTGCCTTGTCGACCTGCTCCTGGTCCTGCGCAAAAATGAACGTCGCCTGGGAATCCTGGCACAGATAGTGCAACTCGTCCGCGGTGGCATCGGGATAGACGGACACCGACTTGGCGCCCAGCGACTGCACCGCGAAGATCGACCAGAAATGTTCCGGCTCGTTCTCGCCGATGACGATTGCCGTGTCGCCGCGCGCGAGCCCCAGGGCCGCGGCACCGAGCGCGATGCTGCGCACCTGCTCCAGCATGTCGGCCCAGCTGTAACAGCGCCAGATTCCCTTGCGCTTGACGCGTTGCGCCAGTCGCTCCGGCTCGGTGAGCGCGCGCGCCAGCACGATCTGCGGCAAGGTTCGTACCGGCGCGCCATCCTGGCTCGCCCTGGCCGCTCGCATGGCAACGCTCGGCGCCGCGGCCGGAGCGAGCGCGGCGCCGCTCATGCGCCGGTCCCGAGATAGGCCTGGATCACGACCGGATCGGCCTGGACCTCGGCCGGCGTGCCATCGGCGATCTTGCGGCCGAAATCGAGCACGGCGACACGGTCGGCGAGGTCCATGACGACGCCCATATCGTGCTCGACCAGCACGACCGGAATGCGCCGCGCTTCACGCACATCGATGACGAACCGTGCGAGGTCCTCCTTCTCTTCGGTATTCATGCCGGCCATCGGTTCATCCATCAGCAGTACCTTGGGCTCCATCGCCAGCGCCCTGCCCAGATCGACGCGTTTTCGCAGCCCGTAGCCGAGCGCGCCGACTGGCTGATGGCGGATGTTTTCGATTTCAAGAAACTCGATGATGTCTTCGGCAAACGCGCGATGTCGCGCCTCCTCGCGCTGCGCCCACGGAAAATAGATGAAGGACTGCGGCAGGCTCGAGCGCATGTGCGCATGGCGGCCGATGAGGATGTTGTCGAGCACGCTCATGTGCGGGAACAGGTGCGTGCCCTGAAACGTGCGCACGATGCCGGCGCGCGCAATCTCGTGCACCGCCCGCCCCTGCATGTCGCGGCCCGTATAGGCGATGCTCCCCTGCTGCGGCCGGTAGAAGCCGCTCAGCACGTTCAGCAGCGAGCTCTTGCCCGCGCCGTTGGGACCAATGACGGCGAGCATTTCGTCGGCCCGAATCTGGAGGCTGATCTCGGACAGCGCGGTGACGCCGCCGAAGCGCAGGGTCACGTCGCGCGCCTCGAGCACTGGAGCGTCCACCGCGGTCGCCAACGCAGCACTGGACGTCATGTTCAGGAGAAGGCATTCAGCCCGGTCAGCGCCCGCCCGACGATCAGCTTCTGGATTTCGGTCGTGCCGTCCGGGATGGTCATCATGCGCGCATTGCGGAACAGCAGCTCGACGCCGAAGTCCTTGGTGATGCCGTTGCCGCCGTGGATCTGCACCGCCTTCGAGGCCACGTCCACGGCGATCTCGGTGGCATAGCACTTGGCCATCGCGCTCTCGGTTTCACTGCGAACACCGTGGTCGATCAGGTTGAACGCCCGATAGACCAGCAGCCGTGCCGCATCGAGCTGGATCGCCGCATCGGCGAGCATGCCCTGGATGAGCTGGTGCTGGCCGATGGGCTTGCCATGCTGGCGGCGCACCTTGGCATAGGCGACCGCCTTGTCCAGCGCCGCCTGCGCGATGCCGACCGATATCAGGCCCACCATCGGCCGCGCCTTTTCGAACAACACCAGCGTGTTCTTCAAGCCGGTGCCGGCCTGGATCATCATGTTGCCGGCCGGCACGCGCACGTTGTCGAAGAACAATTGCGCCGTCGACGTGCTGTTCAAGCCGAGCTTGTCGAGGTTGCGGCTCTCATAGCCGTGCTCGGCTCGGTCGACCAGGATCATGGACAGGCCACGCGCGCCATCGTCGGACGTACGCACGATGACCATGCAGAAGTCCGAGTAATGGCCGTTGGAAATCCAGGTCTTCTCGCCGTTGACGATGTAATGATCACCGTCGGACCGGGCGCGGCAGGTGACCTCGGCGACGTTGGAGCCGACGCCCGGCTCGCTGATGCCGCTGCAGGCGATGATCTCGCCGCGCAGCATGCGCGGCAGGTACCTCTGGCGCATGGCATCGTTGCTGCATACCTCGAGCGAATAGGCGCCGAGCTGCTGGATCAGCAGCGAGACGGCGATGTCGCCCGACAGGCGCGCGAGCTGCTCGTACATCAGCGCGTAGGTGAGCCAGGGCATGCCGACACCACCATGGCGCTCCGAGATCAGGCCGTTGCCACCCATGCCATAGGGCAGCATCATCTGAAAGATCTCGAGCATCCGTTCCTTCTCGATCAGCTTGTCGGGCCGATAGCGGGCGACGATCGGCTCGAGCTTGCTGTCGAGGAAGCGGCGGAAACCTTCGACGGCGAGACGCTGTTCATCGGTGGGCAGGAAGTTCATCGCGTTGGGTTCCGTGACGTTTTGCGAAAGAGTTCAGCGCGCACTCATGCGCGCGCCGGCGTCGATATGCAGGCAAGTGGCATTGATGTACGGGTTCTCGACGATGCTGAGCACCAGGTGTGCCAGCTCCTGCGGTCGGCCCATGCGCCGAGGGAACAGGATCATGCGGTCGACGATGGCCTGCGCGACCTTCTCCGGCAGCCCGGCCACCATCGGTGTGTCGAACAGTCCCGGAGCGACCGCCACGCAGCGGATGCCGTGCTCGGCCAGGTCGCGCGCCACCGGCAGCGTCAGACCGATGACGCCAGCCTTGCTGGCGGCGTAGGCGGCCTGGCCCATCTGGCCGTCGTGCGCCGCGCCCGACGACAGGTTGATGATCACGCCACGCTCGCCGTTATCCGGCTCGTTGCGCGCCATCGCCACGGCGGCCAGCCGCAGCACGTTGAACGTGCCGGTCAGATTGATGGCGATCACCTTCTCCCAGATCGCCAGCGGAAACGGCGTACCGTCGGCCACCGTCTTGGCCGCGTCGGCTACGCCCGCGCAATTGACGCAGACATGGATGGCGCCGAAGCGCGCCAGCGTGCGCTCGACGCCGGCCTGGACCTGCGCCTCGCTGGTCACGTCGACGCCGACGAACAGCGCCGACTCGCCGGCCGCCGCGGCCACCGCGGTGCCGCGCCCGGGATCGCGGTCGAACAGCGCGACGCGGGTGCCGGCTTCGAGCAGCGTTTCGGCGACCGCGCGGCCCAGCCCGGACGCCCCACCGGTGACGATCGCGACCTTGCCCGAAGGATTCATGGTGCGCGCGCGCTCAACGGCCGAGGATCGTGATCGCGCACACCGCCTCCTCGATGCCGTAAAGCCCGCCGCCATTTTCGGCGATCGCCAGACGTGCACCCTGCACCTGGCGCGTGCCGGCCTCGCCGCGCAGCTGTGTCACCAGTTCATGGATCTGGCCGAGCCCGGTCGCTCCGATCGGGTGGCCCTTGGATTCGAGCCCACCCGAAGTATTGATCGGAATGCGCCCACCTATCGTCGTGGCCCCGCTCTCGGCCAGCGCGCCGCCGGCGCCAAATTCGCAAAACCCCAGGTTCTCACACTGGATGATTTCGCCGATCGCGGTGGCATCGTGCACTTCGGCGAGAGAGATGTCCTGCGGACCGACACCGGCACGCTCGTAGGCGAGCCGCGACGCCTTGACGGTCACATGGCGGGCGATCTCTTCGGGCGCGCGTGTCGAGCCGGTGGCCACCACCGAGGCGAGCACACGGGCCGCGCGCCGACGGTCGGCCAGCCGCGCGAGCATCGCCTCGGAGCAGACGATCGCAGCCGCGGCGCCATCGCTGATCGGCGCGCACATCGGCAGCGTCAAGGGATAGGTGATCGGCGGCGCGGCCAGGATCTCGTCGACGCTGTAGGTGTTTCGATACTGGGCCAGCGGGTTGTGGGCCGAGTGGCCGTGGTTCTTTGCTGCGACCGCGGCGAACTGCCGCTGCGTGCTGCCGAATTCGCGCATGTGAAAGCGGCCGAATGCGGCGTAGATATCCATGAACAGGCTGTAGGGCGCCTTGGACGTGCTACCTGCAGGCGGCTCGATGCCGCGGCCCATCGCCAGCAGCATGTCCTTGTTGGCGGCCACGGTCGCGACGTCCCAGGCACCGTCGAAGACGCTGAACATTTTCGCCTTGTCGGTGCAGAACATCTTCTCCGCACCGACCGCCAGCGCGATGTCCACCTCGCCGGCACGCACCGCCTGCACGGCCAGCGCGAAGGCCGAGCTGGCGCTGGCACAGGCATTTTCGACGTTGTAGACGGGAACGCCTTCGATACCCAGCGGCCGCAGCGCGATCTGAGCACGAATCATGGTCTGGCCTTCCAGCACGCCCTGCGTGGCATTGGAAAAGTAGGCGGCCTGGATGTCGCCGACAGCGAGGCCGGCATCTTTCAGCGCGGCCATGACCGCGTCGGCGGTCAGCTCCTTGATGCTGCGGTCGAGAAATTTGCCGGTCGGTGTCATGCCGACGCCGGCGACGAACACCGCGGGCTGTGCCGAAGGGCTCATGGCGAGATCCGTTGCATGTGAAAGGGAGGGAAAGGGGTCGTCGCGTCAATAACCCTTGAACTCGGGCTTGCGCTTGCCGACGAAGGCCGCGAGGCCCTCGCGGATGTCGTGCGAATGGCGATGCGCCTCCAGCACCAGACGTTCCAGCCGCAGCGCGCCCGCCAGCGGCTGATCCAGACCGTCGGCCACGGCCTGCTTCATGCGGCGCAGCACCAGCGGGCTCTTGGAGGCGATGCGCGTCGCCAGTTTCTCGACTTCAGTCGCGAGCTCGGCATCCGGCACCACGCGATTGACCAGACCCAGCGGCACCAGCTCCGCCGCCGGCAGCGTATCGCCCGTGAACAGCAGGTATTTCGCCGCCGTCGCGCCAATGCGACGCGGCAGCACCGCGGCACCGCCTGCGCCAGGAAAGACGCCGAAGTTTGCGTGGGCATCGCCGATACGCACGCTCTCGCCGGCAAGGATCAGATCGCAGGCCATGGCCAGCTCCAGCCCGCCCGCCATGGTGAGGCCGTTCAGCGCCGCAATCGTCGGCTTGGGCAGCGCGCGCAGACGCTCGATCATGCCGGCGACGAGATCGAGGAAGGCATTCATCGGGTCCGCGGCACCCGGCTCGCCGCCAGCGCCCTCGAAGACGCCTTTGAGGTCGGCTCCCGCGCAGAACGCCCGGCCGGTACCGGTCAGCACGACGACGCGGATGTCGCGATCGCTCTCGACCCGGTCGATGGCCACGGCAAGCTCGCGGCACATCACGTCGGACAGCGCATTCATCGCATCGGGACGGTCGAGCGTGATCCAGGCCGCCGCCGCGCGGAGCTCGAACCGAATCGAGGAAAAAGCCTCCATGCCCCCTCCTTTGCCGTCGTGCCGCCGATCCCGGGCGTGATCTACATGGGACCACACCTCGCGCGTGTCAGGCGCCACATCGGTCGACGTGGCGCCGGCGGATTTATGTTCGATGAATTCTATCAGGGCGCGTCCGGTAGGCAAGCGCCGCTGGAAAATTATTGTGGGGGATCGCGCGGCGTCAACGCACGACCCAGGTGATGGAAGCAGGCACGGCGGCGAAAAAGGCGAGCAAGAGCAATTCGGCCACTACAAATGGCATCACACCGCGGAACACCTTCCGGAACGGCACGTCGGTAAGCGAGCTGGCGACGAAGACGTTCATGCCGAAAGGCGGCGTGATGAGGCCGATCTCGACGGTCTTGGTGATGATGATGCCGAACCAGATCGGGTCGTAGCCGAGCTTGGTGACCAAGGGGTACACGATGGGCATGGTCAACACCAGGATCGCGAGCTGATCCATCAGGCAGCCGAGGATCAGGAAGATGATCAGCAGCACCGTCAACACCATGCCGGCCGACCACTGCTGCTCGGCGACGAAGGCCATCATGGTCTGCGTCGCCATCGTCATGGTCAGGAAATAGCTCAGGATGTGCGCACCGATCACGACGGCGAAGATCAACGCGGTCGTATGGGTGGTCCTGCGCAAGGCCTCCAGCAGATCGGCCCACGATAGCCGACGCAGCAGCGGCCCGGCGATCAGGATCGCACCGGCCGCGCCGACCGCCGCCACCTCGGTGACGGTGATGATGCCCCCGTAAAGGCTGCCGATCACGGCCGCGAACAGCAATGCGATCGGCCACAGCCCGCGCAGCGAACCCCAGCGTTCGGACCAGCTGGCACGTTGACCTTGGTGGCCGGATACGAGGTGCGGGCGGCGCGTTACCACCACGAAGATAACGAGCATGTAGGCCATCGCGGTGGCGATACCGGGCACGATGCCGGCCGCGAACAAGCTGCCGATCGAATTCTCGGTAAGGATGCCGTAGATCACCAGGATGAGGCTGGGTGGAATCAGGATCGACAGCGTGCCCGATGCCGCCACGGTACCGGTGATGAATCCGGCACTGTAGCCCAGGCGCCGGCCTTCCGGCACGGCCGTGCGCGCCATCGTCGCCGTGGCCGCCGTCGATGAGCCGCACACGGCACCAAACCCCGCGCTTGCCAGAACGGTGGCCATCGCGAGACCTCCGGGCAACTGCCCGACCCACTTGTTGCCGGCATCGAACATCGCGCCCGAGAGCCGGCTTGCCGACAGCACTTCGGCCATCAGCACGAACAGCGGGATCGAGGTCAAGAGCCACGACGCCGTGTTGCGGTAGGGCGCGGCCGAAAGGATGCCCACCATTGTCTCGAAACCACCGATGGTCCACAGCCCGACGGCCCCCGCCAGTCCCATGGCGAACGCGATCGGCATACCCAGCAACAACAGCACGACCAACAGCACGATGCAGAGAATGGGGATCATCCGTCGGGGCTCAGTAATCGCCGACGACGGCATGCGGCGAGCTGTCCGGCTGCCGCGGCCATGCCGCACTGGCGGCCAGCCGCAGCGCGAGCAGCGCCGAGCCGAAGGTGGGAATCAGCAGCGGCAGGTACAGCGGTACGCTGATGTCGCCCGAGGTGTCGTACTTCATCTGCCAACTGAGCCGCGCCTCGCTACCGACGGCCCACGCGATTCCGCCGAACAGCAGCGCGCCGCCGCCATCCAGAAACGCTCCCACCCAACGCCGTGTCCGCGGTCCGAATCGATCCCAGAGCGCGGTGACACGAATATGACCATCGTGCCTCTGTACCCAGCTCAGCGTCAGAAAGACGAGCAGCGGCATGATGAACTGCTCGCTGATCCCGATCACGCCCTCCACAGGGTCGTTCAGGACGTAGCGGGTGAACACCTGCACGACGACTGCCACCAGCATCAGCACCAACGCCGCGCACGCCACGACATTGAGCAGTTCATCGAGACGATCGAGGGCACGCCAGAGCAGCGGCGATGCGCCGGCTGCCGACCCGTTCATCGGTACTTGGCGATCATGCCAACGAAGTGCGCGAATACCGCTTCGCCGGGCAGGCCCTTGGCCTGCATCTCCTTCACCCAGCCCTGCGCAACGGGTGCGACCGCAGCCTCCACGGCCTTCTGTTCCGCGGCCGAAAGCTCGATGATCTCGATGCCACTCGCGGCCATCTTCTTCATGAGCTTCGCATCCTCGTCATCGGTGTATCGCGCCACGCGGACCATGGCTTCTTCGCCGGCCTTGAGCATCGCCTGGCGCACCGCTTCGGGCAGACGTTGCCAAGTCTTCTCGTTCACGACGTAGGGGGCGTAGAACGCGAAGACATCGAACCCGAAGGTGCCATATTTGACAACTTCGTTCAGCCGGTAGGAGTAGATGCTGCTGCTGGGGAATATGGCGCCGTCCACGGTACCGTTCTGCACCGCCTGATAGGTATCCGGACTGGCGATGTCCACTGGTGCCGCACCCAGCAGCTTCGCCGCGCTGGCCATGTTGCCGCCGATCGACTTGAGTTTCATGCCTTTCAGTTCGGCTAGCGTGCGTACCGGTTTGGCGCGCGTAAACACATTGTAGGTCGAGGTAGTAATGCCCCAAAGCGGCCGAAAGCCGTTGCGCAGATAGTCGTTCTGAAGGATGGCGGTGTTGTGGATGGTGTCCCAGCATGCGCGACTACCGGTCTGGCTGCTGGAGAACAGCTTGGGCAGGCTGTGTACGCCCGAAAGCGGCATCTTGCCGAGGTTGAAGGCCGGCGGCACGTAAGCGATGTCGGCCACACCGCGCTGCACGAGATTGAGCAGATCACGCAGCGGCCCGAGTTGCTCGGCGCCGAAATACTGGAACTCGACCTGGCCGCCCGTCAGCTCGATCACCCGTTTCATCCACGGCTTCAGCCCTTGCTCGACGATGTAGTGCGCCGGCGCGAACGAATCGGTCACCTTGAGGACAATTTTGTCCGCCGCGACCGCCGACGACAGCACACTCGCCAAAGCCAGCCCAAAGCCGCACAGGACGGCGCGGCGGCGCTCGCGACTCATCGAAAACGCGCTCATGATCAACCCCTCCTCCGACTTTCACCGACGCCGGGCGCGGCCTGCATGGGGCCACACCTCGCGCGTATCAGGCGCCACATCGTTCGATGCGGCGCCGGCAGACTTATGTTCGATGGATTCTAACAGGGGGCGTCCGGCAGGCAAGCGCGGCTGGAAAATATTGTGGGCGCCCACCGGCAGTCACAGCCAGCCACGCTCGGAAAACGATACCGGCGGCGCCATGCCGGCGACGATGAAATGGTCCAGGACCTGCACGTCGATCAGCGCCAGCGCGGTCTTCAGCGAGCGCGTCAGCAGGCGATCGGCC
>JAJVIH010000061.1 GCA_022072125.1 Myxococcota bacterium
TCTCGCCAACGACGATTCGTACGAGCGCGACGACACGCGCGCCTCGCTTTTCGGGCGCGATGCGTTCGTGCGGCATCCCATTCTCGGCATGCGCTGGGGGCTGATCCGCCGCGCGGTGGCCATTTACAAGCATTTCCGCGAGATGCCGGAAGGTCCGCGCGAACAACTCGGCCTGTTGCAGCACCTCTATATTTCGCGGATGGACCGTCACAACGACCGCGTGAAAATGGTCTATTACGCGGCCGAGAAAAAACTCACCACGCGCGAGGTGAAGATGATGACCGACGCCATCGCCCACGCGCGCCAGAAAAAAATTCCGCTCGCGGCGGTGTTTCCGGAGTTCGTGATGCGGCGCGCGGCGTGGACGGCGGATATGCAAAAAGCGAAGGCGCGGAAATCGCGGTCCGCGCGCCCGGCGATTCCGTGGCGGAGCATCGCGGAGGAGATCGGATTGGGCCCGCAGTTGCGCGCGCTGGAGTTCATGATCGGGCCGCGCGCCGGGTACACGCCGGCGATGGCCTGAGCGCCGCATCCGCGCGGCGCGTGCAAGGATCGCCTGAAGGATTTTTATCTGCTCCGCTCTCACGCACCGGGATGTGCTTCGCGATATTCGTGGAGGAAAAAATGATCGCGGTCCACGGAATCCACTTCGCGATATGCAATGGCGGGAAGATGCGCGATCGCGAGGTTGAAGTGTGATCGAGAGGTTGAAGCGCGATGAAGAGAATCCACCGTGATCGTGAGGCGGAAGCGCGATTGAAAGGATGGCGCACGCAGCGGCTGGAATGAAGCGCGCGCATGCGGATGAGCGCGCGGACCCGGACCCGGAGAAAAAAATCCCGGGCGATCCCGCGGAAGATCTTTGACAACCAAATAGCAAGCGAAAGCGGGCGGAGGAAAAAACGCCCGTTGTTGAGAGCAGAATCCTGGAACGTAAAACGTTGGAACGAGGAAAAAAGAATCCCCGGCAGGATCGGACAAGGCGCCGGTGGAATGAACGCAGTGAGGCGGGAGTGGGGCAGGGGGCCGGGCCGCATTGACCCACCGCCTGCCACGCGATAGGAAATTGGCCGTGACTCAATCCAGATGCAATCATTCTGGGCTGGCAGGCGCAGCCCGCCTCGTGGTGTTTTGTCTGCCGCTGTTGCTGGCGGCCGGCGGATGCCTCAAAGTGGAAGGCCCTTTCAAGGCGGCGGCGGATTGTCCCGCCACGCCAACCACATCCGCGGAAGCCGGCGGCGACGAGGCCGTGGTCGAACGGCTGCGTCAGGGTCCGGAAGATCTGAAGGGCGCGAAACCGGGCGGCGTGCTCAATGTCCAGCTTCAGGTCGAGCCAGGCGGGCTCAACAACCTGATGGACACCCGCGACGCTTACTCGGTCTATATCTCCAATCATATTGACGAGGCCCTGGTCGCCTTTGACTCCAAAACCCTGGAAGTCAAGCCCGTCCTCGCGGAGAAATGGGAGGTCAGCGGCGGCGGCAAGGTGGTCACCTTCCACCTGCGCAAGAACGTGAAATTCCACGACGGCCAGCCTTTCACCGCGAAGGACGTGCGGTATTCCTTCGATCGCATGAAGGACAAGACCGTCAAGACCACCAAGATCAAATTCGTCTTCGTGGACCTGGAGCGGATGGAGGCGCCGGACCCGCACACCGTCCGCTTCCACTGGACGCGCCCGCTGTACAACGTGGTCAGCAGCATGGACAGCCTGCGTATCCTGCCCGCGCACCTGTATGAGGGAAAGGACTTCGATACGAACCCGCTCAACCGCGCGCCCGTGGGCACGGGACCGTTCCGTTTCAAGGAGTGGATCACCGGCGATCGGATCGTGATCGAACGCAACGATGACTACTGGGGAGAAAAATCCTTCCTGGACAAAATCGTCTACCGCGTGGCGCCCGACAACAACACCGCCCTGCAGATGCTGAAGAACGGCCAACTGGACTGGTTCGTGTTCGAACCCGATCAATGGAAGCAGGAGGAAGCGCGCTTCCGTTCGGATCCCGATTTCCAGGTGCTGGTGTATTCGGCGCCGGCCTACAGCTATATCCCGTGGAATATGCGCAAGCCGCCGTTCAACGACCGGCGCGTGCGCGTGGCCATGTCCCACGCCATCAACATGGACGCCATCGTCACCCAGCTTTACCACGGCTTCGCCCGCCGCCTGCACTCCAGTTCCTTGCCCGGCAGCGATGAATACGACAACGGCCTGAAGCTGATTCCCCACGACCCGGTCCGGGCGGCGGCCCTGCTGGAGGAAGCCGGCTGGAAAGACACCAACGGCGACGGCGTGCGCGACAAGGAAGTGGAGGTCGAGGAGGAGGGGAGGAAAACCCTTCAGCGCAAGGATTTCGCCGTCGAATTCCTGATTCCTTCCGGCCTGCAGATATCCCAGCGCGTGGCCGAACTGGTGCGCGGCGATCTGGAGAAGGTGGGCGTGAAGGCGGAGGTGAGGAAGTACGAATGGGCCACCTTCATCAAGAAAATGCAGAGCCATGAGTTTGACGCCGCGATGCTGGGCTGGCGCCTGTCGGAAGAAAGCGACCCCTACCAGATCTGGCACTCCAGCCAGGCGGAGACCGGCTCGAACTACCCCGGCTACATGGACCCCGAGGCGGACAGGCTCTGCGAAAGCGTGCGCGTCACCCTGGACCCGCTGGACCGGGCCAGCCAGATCCGCCGCCTGGGCTATCTCGTCTGGCGCGATCAGCCCTACACCTTCATCCTGCAACGGAAAGCCGTGGCGGTGATTCACAAGCGCTTCCGCAACGTCATCCCCTTCGAGATCCACACGCTGTGGGACGCCCGCCGCTGGTGGGTGGATGACTCCGCCGGAGGAGCGAAATGAAGACCTTCCTGCTGCGCCGGCTGATCATGATGATCCCGACCCTGCTGGGCATCACCATGATCACCTTTGCGGTGGTGCGGTTGGGACCGAATGATCCCGTGCTGACCTCGATGCAGTCCATGGGCATGACCGCTGGCGAAACCAACAGGGAAATCATCGAAAACTACAAGAAGCTGCACGGGCTGGACCGGCCCATTCCCGAGCAGTACGCGCGCTGGCTGGGCCGCATCGCCCGGCTGGATTTCGGCGTGTCGCTGAAGGACAACCGCCCGGTCTGGGACAAGATCAGGGAGGCCGCGCCCAAGACGCTTCTGCTGTCCTTCTTTTCCATCATCCTGTCCTACCTGCTGGCGATTCCCATGGGCGTGTATTCGGCGGTGAAACAGAACAGCATGGGAGATCGGGCGTCCACGCTGGTGCTGTTCATCCTGTACTCCCTGCCCAATTTCTGGGTGGCGATGCTGATGATCCTGTTCTTCTGCAACCGGGAATATTTCGACTGGTTTCCCATCCGCGGGTTGTTCAGCGACAATTTCCAGCAGCTCGGCCCGTGGGAGCGGATCAAGGATGTCTCGTGGCATCTGGTGTTGCCGGTGATCTGCCTGACCTACGGCAGCCTGGCTTATCTCTCGCGTTTCCAGCGGTCGTCGCTGCTGGAGGTCATCCGGCAGGATTATATCCGCACCGCGCGCGCCAAGGGCTTGGCGGAGCGCATCGTGGTGTACAAACACGCGCTGCGCAACGCGCTGATCAGCATCGCCACCCTGGCGGGGTCCATCCTGCCCACCCTGTTCGCGGGATCGGTGGTGGTGGAGAAAATCTTCTCCATCCACGGCATGGGACTGCTGGGCTTTGAAGCGGTCAGCAACGTGGACCTGGACGTGATCATGGCGGTGACCCTCATCTCGGCGGTGATGGTCATGGTGGGGCTTCTGCTCACGGATATCCTGTACGTGCTGATTGACCCGCGCATCTCGTTCGACAGCGGAGGCGGCCGTGGCTGAGAACCTCCAGCGATCCGCGGAAGGATTCTGGCGGGTCGCCTTCCGCCAGTACCGCAAGAATCCGCTGGCGATGGCGGGGTTGTACGCCGTCATCGGGCTGTTCCTGCTGGCGCTGTTCGCCGGCGTGCTGGCGTCGAACAGGCCCTTTGTGCTGCACATGAAGGGCCAGACCTGGTATCCGTGGTTCAAGGATTACCCCGAATTCGCGGGGCGGGGCGATTTCAAATCCCTGATCCCGGAATTTCAGGAGGGGGATTGGGCGCTGTTTCCGCTGGTTCCCTTCGGCTACGGCGAAAACCGGCCGGCGGATATCCTGCAGCCGCCCTCGGAGCGGCACTGGCTGGGCACGGACGACACCGGACGCGATCTGCTGGCGCGCATCATCCATGGTTCCCGGGTGTCGCTGCTGGTGGGGTTTGTCGCGGTGGGGCTGTACCTGCTGGTGGGGGCGGTGCTGGGGGCGCTCGCGGGCTATTACGGCGGCAGGGTGGATGCGATCATCTCGCGCATCACCGAGATCGTGATCTGTTTCCCCTCGCTGTTCCTGATGATCGCCGTGTTGGCGTACCTCAAGCCTTCGATCTGGAATATCATGATTGTCATCGGCCTGACGCGCTGGACAGGCGTGGCCCGGCTGGTGCGCGGCGAGATGCTCAAGAACAAGACCATGGAGTACGTCACCGCCGCGCGATCACTGGGCGCCTCGGACATGCGCATCATCTTCCGGCACCTGCTGCCCAACAGCATGGCCCCGGTTCTGGTTTCCGCCACCTTTGGCGTGGCGGGCGCCATCATTCTGGAGACCTCGCTGTCGTTCCTGGGGTTTGGCGTGCAGCCGCCCACCCCCTCGTGGGGAGAAGCGCTGCAACAGGCCAGCCAGTACGTCACCTTCGCGTGGTGGTTGGTGATTTTCCCCGGGCTGGCGATCTTCGCCACCGTCGTCGCCTATAACCTCGTGGGCGAAGGCCTGCAGGACGCCACCGATCCGAGGCTGCGCCAATGAAGGAACAGGCCGGCGAAAATCTGCTGGAGATTCGCAACCTGCGCACCCAGTTCGCCGCCGATCGGGGGCTGGTGGAGCCGGTGGCCGATGTGTCCTTCAACATCCGCGAGGGGGAAACCCTTGCCCTCGTGGGCGAATCGGGCTGCGGGAAGTCGGTGACCGCGCTGTCCATCCTCCGGCTGATTCCCACGCCGCCGGGGCGCATCGCCGGAGGGGAAATCCTGTTCCAGGGCCATGACCTGACCCGGCTCGGCGTGGATGAAATGCGGAAGATTCGCGGCAATTCCATCTCCATGATTTTCCAGGAGCCCATGACCAGCCTGAATCCGGTTTTCACGGTGGGAAACCAGATCATGGAAGCGATCATGCTGCACCAGAAAACCGGCAGGAAGGAAGCCCGCGAACGCGCCATTGACATGCTGCGCCAGGTCGGCATTCCCGCCCCGGAAAAACGGGTGGACGCCTACCCCCACGAAATGTCGGGAGGCATGCGCCAGCGCGTGATGATCGCCATGGCGCTTTCCTGCAACCCCAGGCTGCTCATCGCGGACGAGCCCACCACCGCGCTGGACGTGACCATCCAGGCGCAGATCATGGACCTGCTGCAAAAGCTCAAGGAGGAGCGGAAGATGGCGGTGATGCTCATCACCCATGATCTCGGGCTGGTGGCGGAAAACGCCCAGCGCGTGGTGGTGATGTACGCCGGCAAGGTGGTGGAGGAGGGGCGGGTGGACGACATCTTCGCGTCGCCCATACACCCGTACACGCAGGGGTTGCTGTCAAGCCTGCCCACCCTGAACGAGCGCATGGCGCACAAGACCCGGCTGCGCACCATCCCCGGACTGGTGCCGGACCTGCGCCGGCTCCCCGGCGGCTGCCGCTTCCGCGACCGCTGCCCGAAGGCGGAGGAGGGGTGCGCCAGCCATGAGCCGGATTTGCTGGTGGTCGAGCCGGGACATCTGGCGCGCTGCCCCATCGCGGTCAAACAATGGCGTGAAGGCGGGCCTGCCGCTGTCACCAACGCCTTTTCCACCGCACCAGGATGACCATGGCCGGACCGTTGCTGGAAATACGGAACCTGACAAAACATTTCCCCATCAAGGGGGGGGTGTTCGCGCGGACCGTCGGACTCGTGAAGGCGGTGGACGGCGTCAGCCTGACCATCCACGAAGGCGAAACCGTCGGCCTGGTGGGGGAATCCGGCTGTGGAAAATCCACGCTGGGGCGCGCCATCCTCAAGCTGATCCAGCCGACCTCGGGGAGCATCCTGTTTCAGGGGCAGGACATCACCGCCTGGGACGCCGCGCGCATGAGGCCCATGCGGCGCAACATGCAGATCATCTTCCAGGATCCGGCGTCGTCGCTGAACCCGCGCATGACCGTGGGCGATCTGATCGGCGAGGCGTTCGTGATCCAGGGCATGGCGCCGGATCGGGCGGAACGCGAGGCGAAAATTCAGGAATTGCTGTCGCGGGTGGGTCTGCGCCCCGAACATATCAACCGCTATCCCCACGAGTTTTCCGGCGGACAGCGGCAGAGGATCGGTATCGCCCGTTCGCTCGCGGTTCATCCCGGATTTATCGTGTGTGATGAGCCCATCTCCGCGCTGGATGTGTCCATCCAGGGGCAAATCCTGAATCTGCTGATGGACCTGCAGCGGGACCTCGGCCTGACCTACCTGTTCATCGCCCACGACCTGAAGGCGGTGGAGCATATGAGCGACCGCGTGGCGGTGATGTACCTGGGCAAGGTGGTGGAACTGGCCGGTTCGGATGATCTGTACCGGGAGCCCGCGCATCCCTATTCGCGCGCGCTGCTGTCCGCTGTTCCCAACCCGGATCCGGCCCAGCGCAAGGAACGGATTGTGCTCAAGGGCGACGTGCCTTCGCCGATCAATCCGCCCAGCGGCTGCGCGTTTCACCCCCGCTGCCCGATGGCCCAGGAACGTTGTTCGCGCGAAACCCCGGAACTGCGCGAGGTCAAGCCTGGGCATCACGCGGCCTGCCATTTCGCCGGATGAAGGACCATCGCCGCTTCTTCCGGAACACAACAGGATTCGCCCATCCCCATGAATGAAGCATTCGTGACACGCATCAAGGTTGGTTTCGCCGACGTGGACCATGCGGGCATCGTCTTTTACCCGCGGTTTTTTGAATATTTCCACGAGGCCTTCGAGGCCTTCTTCACCGTCTTCGGGGGCATGCCCTATCACGAGGTGCTGAACAGGGACCGCGTGGGATTTCCGGCAGTGCGCGCCGAGGCGGATTATCAATCGCCCCTGCGTTATGGCGACGAAGTGGACATGACCGTGACGGTCGCCCGCCTGGGAACCAAAAGCGCCGGTTTCCGCTATGTGGGGCGCCGCGCCGCCGATGGAACGCCTTGCGTGGAGGGACGGGTCACCATCGTCACCGTTTCCATGGACAGCTTCCGGGGCATCCCCATCCCGGATAAATTCCGCGCCCTGTTCGAGCGGGCGCTGGAACAGCCTTCAGGGTGAGGCGGCGGGGGCGGAATCCGCCGGCTTGACCTCGTGAGCATCCTGCTCAGGCAGGGCGCGCGCGCGTTCGATGAAAGCCAGAACCTCCGGGTACAGGGCGTCGAGTTGCTCGCGGGTCAACAAACCGCCGGATTTTCCGCTTGTCTCGATGACTTCCACGAATTTCCGTTCGTACGCGGAGAGCCAGGCCGTGATCCGGTCCTCCGGCGCGGCCTCCGTCCTTTGGATGACCAGCACGGGCCGCGGCGCCATGCGCGGCAGATCCGCCCGCACCGAGGCCTGTTCGGCCTCCACTCCATTCCAGAAATGAACAAACCGGATGACGCCGCTGGAGACCCAGCCGCCCTCCCAGCCGAAAAATTTGCGGGCGAACCAGCGCCGGATGGCGTGGGTGGTCCCTTCCACCGGCTCTTCCAGGATGATCGCGCGGGCGCCCGAATTGATCGCGGCGCGCAGCGCGCCCGGCCCGCAGGTGGACAACGCCCAGATCACCATGTCATGGCCCGGCTCGGGATGCTCCGACCACAGGTGCGGAATCGCGGCGCTGACATCAAAGTATTCCAGTTCGCCCAGCGTGCGGTACATGCCGTCGCTGCGGCCATGGGCGCGGGGATCAAATAGCAGCACGTTGAAACCGGCGTTCACCAGGCCCGGAACCCGGTCCAGTTCGTCCCCGGCCGCTGTGTCGCCGCCCGCGCATAGAATGATGCTGGGGCTGCCCCGTTTGTGCGGGAAAAACCAGCCGCGCAGAATGGGAGTGGCCGGACCTTCCAT
This sequence comes from Myxococcota bacterium, assembly GCA_022072125.1. Lineage (GTDB taxonomy): Bacteria > Myxococcota > JAJVIH01 > JAJVIH01 > JAJVIH01 > JAJVIH01. Next base: position 8,133 of record JAJVIH010000061.1, read on the forward strand.
CGAGATGCGTTCGTAGGGGATTTTCAGGCGGCGGGGCGCGTCGGCATCGGAGAAAGCGGGCCCGCGCATGATGATCAGGGCGAGGAGCACGACGGACAGCCCATGGAGCAAGGCCAGGCTGGCGAGCGTCTCGTACAGAATTTTGAACAGGGACTTCCCCACAACCGTCCTGACTGGGATGCTGTTGGATGATTGTTGAACCGGACGCCCGCGAAGGCGCATTATGACGGCATCCGGGAGGAAAATTCAATCCCCGCCGGGCCCTTGCCCGGAGATCAATAGGCGCTGGTGACCACGGTGCGATCCGGGTTGTTTTCCGGCTCCCCGGCGGCGGCGTCCACCCGGGCGAGGGCGACCGTGACATTGTCCGTGCCGCCCGCCTGGTTCGCGCGCTCAATCAGCGCCTTGACCGCCGCTTCCAGATCATCGCGGTAATTGTCGAGAATCTGGGCGATGTCCCGATCGCTGACCATGCCGCTCAGCCCGTCGGAACACAGCAGGAAAACATCTCCCGGCTCCGGCTTGTCCACGCGGATATCCACCTCGACGTTCTCCTTCATGCCGAGGGCGCGCACGATCACGTTCTTGTGGGGAAAGGCGGCGATCTCCTCCTGCGTGAGGTTATGCGCCTTGATGTAATCATTGAGCAGGGAATGATCTTCCGTGAGTTGTTCGAGCTGGCCCCGCCGCAGGCGATAAACCCGGCTATCGCCCACGTGCCCCACGTAGGCCTCGTTTTTTCCGAACAGGATGGCCACCACGGTGGTGCCCATGCCGCGGTAGCGGGAGTCATTCTGGGAGGTTTCAAAGATGCGGGCGTTGGCGAGTTTCACGCCCACGTCAATCAGGTTGCACTCAAAAGGCCGGTTCTTGTCGCCCTTGTAGGGCCAGGTGATTTCCGTGTCTTCGAGATTCGCGCGAAAAAAATGCGAAATGGTGTCCACCGCCATGCGGCTGGCCACCTCGCCCGAAGCATGCCCCCCCATGCCGTCGGCCACCATGAACAGGCGGTGCTCCGGCATCAGTTGCAGGGAATCCTCGTTGTGCGTGCGCTTCATCCCGACGTGGGTGTCGCCCGCGTAACTGATGCGAAATCCCATGGTGAAAGTACCCTTACCCGCCGCCGCCAGCAGTGTCAATGAATGAAGGCGGCGCCCGCCTTGCGAATCGCAATCATGGACACGGCTCCGCCGCTACACACCGCTCGCCGTCCGGGGTAGAATGCCCTTGGATTGTTTCCGCTTTCACCCCAACCCCCCTTTGAAAGCCCTATGTCTGAACAACCATTTTTCCATTCCGGCGAAACGCCGCTGACGGACGTCATCCGCAAACTGGGACGCGCCTTCCTGGAAGACCTGCGCGAGACCAACTATCTGCTGGGTTCGGGGCTGGATCCCGCGCGCCGGGTCGCCGATGTCCATGAACGCCACCAGCAGATCACCAGCCCGGAACTGTTCGCCCGGTTCCGTGAATGGCTGAAGAACGGCGGGGATGAGCCCGGCGCTCCGTTGCTCCATGAATTTCTGGTGACGCAGCAAATCAACCGGGAACTGCGCGGACTGACCGACGAGATCAACCGTTTCGAACTGGAGCAGCAGGGCCTGGCGGGCCGCGAGATGGTCCCGTTCCGCGCGTTTCCCACGCGGCTGGCCAACGCCGCCAATCCGGCCGAACGGCGCGAGTTGCACAAGGCCTTCATGGAGTTGCACCGGAAATTTCAGCCGCTTTACCGGAGAAAATTCGAGACCGCCTGGGAGTGGGAGGAAAAGCTGGGCTATCCCACCACCATCCAGCGGTTTGAACGCCTGAGCGGGATTGAATTGACGCCGCTGCGGGACGGCATGCGGGAGTTTCTGTCGCGCACCGGTGATCCGTACCGGGACCTGTTGCGGTCGCGCCGCGCCGCGCTGGAAGGGGTGGATACGCCCACCGGCGCCGATCTGCCCTGGGCCTTCCGGGGGGGCGAATTCGATCGCTTCTTCGAGCCCGCTCCCATGGTGGAAGCGGCGCGCGGCTTCACCGGCGCCATGGGTTTGCCGTGGGATGGCCGGCGCGTCACCCTCGACATCGAACACCGGCCAGGGAAACGTCCGCGCGCGTTCTGCTCGGCCATCCGTGCGCCGCACCGGGTGATCCTGGTGTTGGAGCCCAAGGGCGGCTTCGCCGACTACCGCACCTTCCTGCATGAACTGGGCCATGCCCTGCACTATTCCAACGTGGATGAACATCTGGAGTTTGAATTCGCCAACCTGGGCGACAATTCCGTCACCGAGGGCTTCGCCATGACCCTGGATCATCTGGCGTGGGATCGCGTGTGGCTGCTCAAGACGCTCAAGATGCCGCGCATCCACGTGGAGGAATTCACCCGTTTCGCCTGGACGTGGCACGCCATGCTGCTGCGCCGCTACGCCGCCAAGATCGAGTATGAGATGGCCCTGCACGGGGCCCGTTCCTTTCACGGGATGGAAGAGCATTACGCCCAGGCGCAAGGGGCGGCCACGCTTTTCCACACCACGGGAGAACCATACCTGTACGATGTGGACGACAATTTTTACTGCGCCCGCTATCTGCGCGCGTGGATGTTCGCCGCCGCCATGCACGAAGGCCTGCGCGAACGCTTCGACGAGGACTGGTTCCTCAATCCGCGCGCTGGCCCGTTCCTGAAATCCATGATGGCCCAGGGCCAGCGTTGGCCCGCCGATGAATTGTTGCGCCGGAACGGCATGCCCGGGCTCTCCGCCGGCGCCCTCTGGCGGCGGCTGGAAGAAGCGGCGGGGTAACCCTTTCGCGCGCGCCGCCATGGGCGGAAGGGGGATGCCCGCCCGCGGGCGCGAGGGCCGGGGCCGGATGGAACATGCGATGGATTCCATTGGGATTGCGACGACATGTCCCGGCGCCGCTCCGCGCGTCTTTTGCTCCGGCGGCGGGGGCTGTGATACCAGCCGGGACGCCGGACTTTTCCAGACACCATCCACCACGGACTTGCCATGGCGACGATCAATGAACTGATGGACTACTACCTGCTCGACGAACTCTTCACTCCCGAAGAGCGGATGGCGCGCGACACGATCGCCAAATTCGTCCAGGAGGCCTTCCTGCCCAAAATCGTGGACGCCTTCCGCAACGGCTATTTCCCCCGCGAACTGATTCCGGTCATGGGCGAATTGGGGCTGTTTGGCTCGAACCTGCAAGGTTATGGATGTGCGGGCATGAGCAATGTCGCGTATGGATTGTGCATGCAGCAACTGGAAGCGGGCGACTCGGGGCTGCGCAGCACCGCCAGCGTGCAGGGCAGCCTGGCCATGTATCCCATCCACGCCTTTGGAACGGAAGAGCAGAAAAAGAAATTCCTGCCCGAAATGGCGGCGGGACGGCTGATTGGCTGTTTCGGCCTGACCGAACCGGATCACGGTTCCGATCCGGCGGGCATGAAGACCCGCGCGGTGAAAGACGGCTCCAACTGGATTCTCAACGGCGAGAAGATGTGGATCACCAATGGACATATCTCCGATGTCGCCATCGTCTGGGCCAAGACCGGAGCGGATGAGAAAAGCATCCGCGGTTTCCTCGTCGAGCGCGATCGCCCCGGTTTCGAGGCGCGGGACATCTCCGGAAAATTCAGCCTGCGCGCCAGCATCACCAGTTCGCTGTCCTTCACCGACTGTAAGGTTCCCGATTCTATGATGTTGCCGGACATCATGGGATTGCGCGGGCCGCTCTCGTGCCTCAACCAGGCGCGCTACGGCATATCATGGGGCTGCACCGGCGCGATGATGGACTGTTTCCGGCGGGCCCGCGCCTACGCGCTGGAACGTACGGCTTTTGGCAAGCCCATCGCCGGGTTCCAGTTGGTTCAGCGCAAGCTGGCGGACGTGTTCAGCGAACTGGTCAAGGCGCAAATGCTGTGCTGGCGCCTGGGCCGCTTGAAGGACGAGGGCCGCGCCACCCCCGGCATGATCTCCCTGGCCAAGCGCAACAACGCGGAAAAAGCCCTGTGGACCGCCCGCCTGCTGCGCGAGGTGATGGGCGCCAATGGAATCACCGATGAGTACCACATCATCCGGCACGCCCTGAACCTGGAATCGGTATTCACTTATGAGGGAACCCACGACATCCACACGCTGATCATCGGCAAGGAGATCACCGGTCTGAGCGCATTTGAATGAAACCAACCGGACGGTTTGACGGACCATTGAAAATGCATCCTCCGGATTGATTCCGGGGATCGCCATGCTACAATTCTTTCCGGATATTTTTTGGGGATTGAAACCATCCAAACGCCGACTCCATTGCCCGCCATATTGCACGTGGATGACGACCGTCTGAGCCGCATGATCATTCAGGATGAACTGGCCGGAGCGGGGGAATTCATCAGCGCGGCCAGTTTGGCGGAGGCGCGCAAGGCCCTGGCGTCCCGGCGTTTTGAACTGGTCCTTCTTGACCTGACCCTGCCCGATGGGGCCGGCCTGGACCTGTTGCCGGATGTGGGGGCGGCGAAGGTCGTCATTCTGTCCGGTTCCGTCCCGGATGGCGAAGCCGTCCGCCGCGCCGCCGCCATACTGGATAAAAGCCAGGTGGATGAGTTGCGCGGGGTCGTCGCCCGCCTCCTGGGAGGCGGCTGATCAGCGTGCGTGCGTCCTGGCGCCGGAATAACCCGGGAAAAGCAGAAAAATAACGCAGTATGTTAATCCTGACATGGCCGGCCCGGACCGGGGTCTGGAAACTGGATGAAAAAGCGATGGAAACCTCTGGAAAGCGGGCCGGTTCTTGCGCCTGTGCGGTGGTTATGATAGCGGACAAAAATCGAATCTGGTTGCGCGGTGAGTCTTCAAAACGCTGGAATTTCGCCCGCTTGAGGTAGATCGTGCTGTGTTTCCGCTGCGGCGCATACAATCAGGAAGGCGCCGAAAAATGTAGCAACTGCGGTCAGGTCTTCGCGGACTCCGTGACTGGCGAAGGCGACAGCGCGGCGAAGCAGCCCCGCCGTCCGGTCACGGGTGATAACCCGGCGGCGCTGGCGTTCACCCGCGGGCAGATGGTCGCCAACCGTTACAAGGTCAGCGCGCTCATTGGCTCCGGGGGGGCCGGAGCCGTTTACCGCGCCCGCGATACCCAGACCGGCCAGGATGTCGCCCTCAAGGTGATTTCTCCCAACCTGACCCAGGAACGGGCGGACCACAACCGCCTCACGCGGGAAATCCGGAAGATCCGCAAGATCAACCACCCCAATATCGCCCGCATTCATGACGAAGGCATGGAGGGCGAATACCACTGGTTCACCAGCCAGTACCTGGAAGGCCTGACCCTGCGCAAGATCATCAACCTGCGCAAAAACAAGGAAGGGATGTTCGGCCTTCATGAAGCCGCGGACATCATGGCCCAGATTTGCCAGCCGCTGGACGCCGCCGTGTCCGTCACGCCGCATGGCAATCTCAAGCCCGACAACATCATCATCCTTCCCGATCTGCTCAAGATCACCGATTTCCGCATGGCCGAGGCGTTGCCCCGGCGGCCCTATATCGCCATTCAGCAGGCGCAGGAGACCGTTCATTACCTCGCTCCGGAAGTCCGCGACGAGCGGCAGGAATGGACCGCCGCCGCCGATGTCTATTCGCTGGGCGTGATCCTGGTCGAAATGCTGACCGGCGAGGTTTACAAGGAAGGCGATCCGCCCAGGCTGACGGACAAAAACGCCAACTGGCCCGATTCGCTCAACGCCTTGGTGTCCCGTTCGCTCAACGCCAATCCCCGCGTGCGCTACCAGACCGCCGGCGAATTTCTGGACGCCTTGCGCAAGGCCGCGGCCGCCGCGAAGCCGGAAGTTTCTCCGGATTTGAAAAAATCCCAGCCGGTTGCGGCGCTGGAGGCCGGCGCCAGCGAGGTGGATGAAGTTTCCGACGCGGATATCGAGGAGATCGGCGAACATTCCCTGCCTGGCGTGGCCCCGGAAGCGCTCCAGGAAGCCGCGCCGCCGCCCGCCGAGGAAGGCGTGGATGAAGTTTCCTCGGGAGTGGAAAACCACGAGGGCGTGGAGGAACTGAGCAATCCGCCCGTCGCCCCCGCGGCGGACGATGACGGCGCCCAGGTGGATGAATCCGACATCGCGGAGGAGAAATCCATTCCGCCCGAGGCCGTGGCGTCTTCCTCCCAGCCGCCGCCCGGGGGCCGGCCGCAAAGCCGCACCTCGCTGGAAGCGGTTCCCTGGTCGGAGGCGAAGCGCCAGGGCTTGCAGGCGCCCAAGCCAGCCCCCGCGCCGCCGCCCGCGGCGCCCGAGCCCAAATCCGGCAGTCAAAGCCAATTGTACCTGCTGATTGTCGGGCTCATGCTGGTCGCCCTGGTCTCCGTGGGGGGGATGGCCTATCTCGTTTTGCAGTCGAAGAAACGTCCGGCGCCAGCGGCGGGCGATGAAACGGAGTCGGTCTCGCCTGAAACGGACGAAATCCCGGAGACCCCCGGGAAACCCACGGCGGCCGCGCCGCCTGAACCATCCAAGCC
>JAJVIH010000011.1 GCA_022072125.1 Myxococcota bacterium
GCCTTCGTCATGATCCCTCATCGGTCAACGGGAGGCCGCGCGATCCGGAAACCGCATTCGCCAACGGGCAATTCATCCTCGTCCGGCGAAGCGTCTGGCTGGCGATGGAAGGCTGGGAGCCCGTGCGCGGCAAAATACTGGAGGATGTCGCCTGGGCGCGCGCATTGCGGCGCCGCGGTTTCGCCACGATGATCGCCGATGGACGCCTGGTCATGCGCACGCGCATGTACAAAAGCCTGCGCGAAATCATCGAGGGCTGGACCAAGAATATGTTCCAGTTGCTGGGAGAATCGGTTCCCCGCAGCCTGATGACGGTGGCGCTGGTGTCCACTCTTCCCTGGATTCCGCTGGCGGCGCTGGTTTTTGGGATTCTGGCCTGGCTCGGCGGCGGGTCCGCCGCGTGGCTGCTGTACGCGCTCGCGCAGTACGGGCTTGTGCTGTATTTCACGGCGCGGCTGCGCGCGATTGGGCCAGGTTATCCCGCCTACGCGCCGCTGGCGCCCATCGCCAATCTGGTGACCGCGTGGATTGTTCTGCGCTCCACCTGGCGGCATGTGCGCAAAACCGGAGTGAGTTGGAAAGGCCGCACCTACGTGGAAGAGCCGTGATTCATGTCTGAGCCGTTGATTTCCCCGCCGGGCGTCCGCCCCTTCAAACGCATCGCGGTGATCAACCGGGGCGAGCCCGCTTCCCGGTTTATCCGCGCGGTGCGTGAACTGAACCTGACGCGCGGCGATCCGCTTGTCACCGTCGCTTTTTTCACGCTGCCCGATGAAGATGCGCCCTTCGTGCGAATGGCCGACGAATCGGTGTCGTTGGGCGAAGCAATCACGCCCATGCCGGACGGGTCATCGAAGCACGCCTATCTGGATCATGAACGGCTGATTCGCCTGATCCACCGGCGCCACTGCGACGCGGTCTGGCCCGGCTGGGGATTTATTTCGGAAGATGCGGCCTTCGTGGAGCTCCTGGAACAGGAAGGTGTCTGTTTCATTGGTCCCTCGTCCGCGGCGATGAGGAGATTGGGCGAAAAACTCGCGGCCAAGCAACTCGCCCGGGAAATTGGCGTTCCGGTGCTGGAATGGCGGGAGGTCACGGAGGGGGCCGTTCTCACGGAAGGGCTGCGTTTTCCGGTGATCATCAAGGCCGCGAGCGGCGGCGGCGGGCGCGGAATCCGGCTGGCGGAGAGCCCGGCGGAACTTGCCGGCGCCATTGCCGCCACCAGGGCCGAAACGGAAAAATCCTTTGGAAGCAGCCGCGTGTACCTGGAGGAATATCTTCCCGCGGCGCGGCATGTGGAGGCGCAGATTGTCGCGGATGCGCATGGGAACGTATGGTGCGCCGGCCTCCGCGAATGCAGTATCCAGCGCCGGCGCCAGAAGGTGATCGAGGAAGCTCCTCCCGCCGGAATGGATCCCGGGATTCTCCAGGCGATCGAGGCGGACGCCATCCGCATGGCCGCGGCGGCGGGGTACCGCAACGTGGGCACCTTCGAGTTTCTGGCGGACGCATCTTCCGGGCGGCGTTTTTTCATCGAAGCGAATACGCGGCTGCAGGTGGAGCATACGGTCACCGAGGAGATTACCGGCCTTGATTTGGTGAAAACACAGATCGCCATCGCCATGGGCGCCGTGGTGGAAAAACCGCCCGCGCCGGTCAGGGGTCACGCCATTCAGGCGCGTGTGTGCGCGGAGGATCCGGCGCAGGGTTTTGCTCCCGCTCCCGGCAGGGTGACCTTGTTCGCACCCGCTTCCGGACCTGGGGTGCGCGTGGACACCGGCGTGGTTCAGGGCATGGATATTCCACCGGAATTTGATTCCATGATCGCCAAGGTCATCGCCCGCGGAGCCGATCGATCCGAGGCGCGCGCCCGTCTGATCCAGGCGCTGCGGGAAAGCCATATCGTGATCGAAGGCGGTCACGTCAATAAATCCTTCCTGCTGGAATTGCTGGAATCGGAGGATTTCGGGCGGAACCACATTCACACCCAATGGATTGACGGCAGAAGCTGGTCCGCAAACCCTCCATCATCGCTGCTTGCCAAGGCCTTCGCGGCGGCGGCGTTGATCGAATTCAGGCGGTTGCGCAAGATCGAGCGCGAACGTTTTTTCCGCGAATGCCAGAATGGCATCCCGTTGGATCTGCCGCGTCCCGGAGGCGTTCGCGTGGAATTGTCGTGGCAGGGCGCGCCTGTCAGGTTGAGAGTATATGGTCAGGGCCGCTACCGCTTCTGGGTGGAACTGGCGGGCGATTTTGTGCTGGCGGAATTTGAACCCCGGGGCGGCCACTCCGCGCGCATGCGCATGCAGGGTGAAACCTTCGCCGTGCTGTTCTCGGGAAACGCCAGCTACCTGCACGTGGAGATCAACGGCTATGGCGTGACCATCCGCAAACCGCATGGCGGCGTGATTGCGGCGCCTACTCCGGCGATTGTGATGTCCATCCAGGCCAATGAGGGCGATATCGTCGAACAGGGCGGACGCCTGCTTTCCCTCGAAGCGATGAAGATGGAGATGCCCGTCAGCGCGCCGTCGCGCGCCATCGTCAAGGCGATCCATGTCCGCAAAAACCAGCAGGTGGCCAAGGGACAGCCGCTCCTCAGCCTGGAGCCCGTGTCTGGCGGCTCCAGCGCGGCCGCGCCTCCCGTGGGTCTGACGTTCGCCGGCGAGCGGCCGCTGGAGGCGTTCTTTCACGGCGAGAAGCCCGCCCCGGAAATGCTGGATTTCGCCACCGCCAGCGATGCGCAACGCAGCATGAATGAACTGACAAGTTCCGCCTCCGCGATCATGCTGGGATTTGATCTCATGCCGCTGGTGGCCGATCGCCTGGCCAGCCTGCTGTCCGAGGAGACGCCGTTTTCCGCGCTGCGCCATCCCGAACGGTGGACGCCGCTGATTCGCGCGCTGGAAGCATGGGCCGCGGTGGAGTCGGCGCTGGAGCGCAATCCCCCCCGGCAGGGAGATGATCAGCCGGGCGTATCCGCCGAGACCCGGTTTTATGAATTTTGCCGCGAGAGGGAAAACGCGGGACGCAACTTGCCCGCGGATTATGAACCCTGGCTCCGCGAGGCGCTCTCCCACTACGAAATCGAAGGCATGCACGCCCTGGAAGATATCGAGCGCGCGCTCTGGCGGATGGCCGTCGCACGCCGCTGGCCGGAGGCGCGTTCCCGGTTGTGCGCCGCGATTCTCCGCATCCTGGTGGATTTGCACGCCGCCGGCAGTCCGCTGGAAAAAGAACCGGGGCTGCACGGCCTGCTCAATCGCATCGCCCGGCTGGCCCAAGGCGATCATCCGCACGTGGCGGACCTGGCGTTGCAGGCGTCGTATGTCATTTTCGACAGCCCGCGTTTCGTGCAGCGCCGCAAACAGGAATACGGATGGTTGCGCGACCGCATGGCGCTGCTTTCCGCGTCGCCGCGCGAATCGGAGCGCGCCCGCGAGGTCTGGCTGGAACTGGTGCGCGCGCCATATTCGCTGTCCTCGTTTCTGGTGGAATGGATAGACCCCAATCACCCCTGGGCGGAGAGCGCCGCGCGGGTGATGTTGCAGCGGTTTTACGCCAACCGGCATTTGACGTTGTCTTCCTCCGGCGGCGCGGATCGGGCGGTGATTCTCCACGCTTTCACCGGGGAAGGGGAGGAGCGCGAAGCCATCACGGCGGTGTTCTGCGCCCCCGGGGACCTGAAGGAATCGCTGCGCGCGGCGTTGCGGCAGGGCGTGGTGAAAGGGATGCGGCGGTTGCTGGATGTGGTTTGTTCTTCTCCGCCCGGCGAACAGACGCAGGATGGCGGCTGGGAGAAGTGGTGGAAATCATCGGGCGCGGTTGAAGCGGGAATTGATCGCATCACGCTGAGCTGGCCCGGAAAGGGTTCGTTTCTGCAGCACCGCACCTTTGATTTCGATGGAGACGGGTTTCGCGAAAAACAGATTCTCCGGAATATCCACAGCGATGTGGAGCAGCGCCTGGAGTTTTCCCGCCTGGGTGAGTTTGAGCTGACCCGTCTGGACTCGCACGAAATGATATACGCCTTTCATGGCAAGGCGCTCCGCAATCCCCGTGATGAACGGATTTTCGTGATCGCTGAGGTGCGCGACGTTCCTTTCCAGCGCGAGACCGGCGCGGAGGGATCGCACCTGCTTGATTTCGAGCATGCCTATCTGGAAGCGCTCAAGGTATTGCGCAAGGTGCAGTCGAAACGGGGCGCCAAAAACCGCCTGCTCTGGAATCACCTGATTTTCCACGTTCGTCCCGTGATGCGCATCGAGATGCGCGACGTCAGGATGCTCGCCCGCCGTCTGGAGGGGCCTTCCCGCGGGTTGGGAATCGAAAGCGTGGAGGTGCGCATGCGCATCGGCAACGGCGATGGCGAGCCGGCGCCTTCGGAGGTGGTCATCCGCAACACGGAAGGGCAGAAGCTGGATATCTCCATTCGCCCCGCGGGCGCGGGAGTGATGCGCTCGATGTCGCCTTACGACATCAAGGTGCTGGAGTGCCGGCGCATGCGCCTGGCCTATCCATACGAAATCATCCGCATGCTCACTGGCTCTGGCGGATCATCGCCGGGGGCTTCCCACCCCGATCTCGAATGGGGCGAATTCGTGGAATACGATGTGGACCCGGCAAATCCGGATCGCCTGATTCCCGTGGGCGGCCGCGAACCCGGACTGAACGGCGCCGGGGTGGCGGTTGGGCTGATCCGCAACCGCACGCGGAAATTCCCGGAAGGCATGGAACGGGTGTGGATCGCCTCCGATCCCACGCGGAACCTGGGCGCATTGGCCGAACCGGAATGCCGGAGAATCCTCGGGGCGATTGATCTGGCGGAGGAACGCGGCCTTCCCATTGAATGGATTCCGGTATCCTCTGGCGCGCTGATTTCGATGGATTCGGGCACCGAGAATCTGGACTGGACCGCGCGCGTGCTCCGCCGCATCGTCGAATTCACCGGAGCGGGCGGAGAGATCAACATCATCGTTTCGGGCGTGAACGTGGGAGCGCAAACCTATTGGGACGCCGAATCCACCATGTTGATGCATACCCGCGGCGTTTTGATCATGACGCGCCGCGGCTCGATGGTGCTGACGGGAAAGCGCGCGCTCGAATATTCGGGCAGCGTGGCGGCGGAAGATGAAACCGGCATTGGCGGCCATGATCGCGTCATGGGCCCCAACGGCCAGGCGCAATACCACGCTTCATCATTGTCCGAGGCGTATTCAATCCTGATGGAGCATTATCATTTCACCTGCCGCCGCCGGGATGAACGGGCTCCGCGCCGCTGGCGAACCATGGATCCGCCGGACCGCAATCCGCTGGACTATCCTTATTCGCCTGTCAGCGGCGAGGAATTCACGCGGGTAGGGGATATCTTCGACGAGGCGAAGAACCCCGGGCGCAAAAAACCGTTTGCAATCCGTCAGGTCATGGCCGCGTTGATGGATCAGGATGGCGGCCATCTGGAACGCTTCCGCGCGCTGGCGGGCGGCGAAACCGCGGTGGTGTGGGACGCCCATATTGGAGGCTATCCGGTGTGCATGATCGGATTTGAATCGCGCCCCCTTCCCAGGCGCGATCAGCCGCCGCTGGATGGGCCGGACCTGTGGACCGGCGGGACCCTGTATCCCAACGGTTCGAAGAAGGTGGCGCGCGCGATCAATGCCGCCAGCGGCAACCGGCCCGTGGTGGTGCTCGCCAATCTCTCTGGTTTTGACGGATCGCCGGAATCCATGCGCAAGCTGCAACTGGAATACGGCGCGGAAATCGGCCGCGCGGTGGTGCGCTTCCAGGGCAAGATCGTGTTTTTGGTGGTGGGACGCTACCACGGCGGCGCCTATGTGGTGTTTTCACGCCAGCTCAATCCCGGACTGACCGTCATCGCCACTGAAGGAAGTTATGCGTCCGTGATTGGCGGCGCCCCCGCGGCGGCGGTGGTCTTCCCGCGGGAGGCGCAGGCGCGCGCGCTGGCCGATGAACGGGTGTCGCGCCTGCAGAAGGCGCTGGAGCAGGGCGCGGATCGCAATCTCCCGAGGCTGCGCGAGGAGTACAACCAGGTTTTCCGCCAGGTGCTGCTGGAAAAACAGGGAGAGATTGCGGCTGGATTTGACGGCATTCATACGGTACACCGCGCCCTCCGGGTGGGTTCCATCAACGCGGTGATTCCTCCGGCGCGCATGCGTGAGGCGATCATCCAGGCGCTGGAAGGCGCGGGCGGATTTGGTCCGCCGGGCGGCGATCAGTCTTCCGTGTAGAAGCTGTCGAGCAGGTCCTTGTATTTCTGCTCGATGACCCGGCGTTTGAGCTTGAGCGTGGGCGTCAATTCCCCGGCGTCCACCGTGAAATCGTGGCCGATGACGTGATATTTTTTGATCTGCTCGTACTGGGCGAGTTGGCTGTTGACTTTGTGAAGGTGGGCCTCGATCTCCTTCGCCACTTCGGGGCGGGCGGCCAGTTCGCGTGGATTGGACGCCAGGGACTGGGGAAGTTTCAGCGTCCTGACGGTTTCATCGGCGTCCAGCGCAATCAGGGCGGAAACGAATTTCCGGCGGTCGGCATGCACCAGCGCATTGGCGATGAGCGCGCTCGCCTTGAGCATGCCCTCGATATTCTGCGGTGCGATATTTTTTCCACCGGCGGTGATGATGATGTCCTTCTTGCGATCCGTGATCTTCAGGAATCCGTCGCTGTCCATCACCCCGATATCGCCGGAATGGAACCAGCCATCGGGCTCCAAAACCTCCCGCGTTTGTTCAGGCGCCTTGAAATACCCCTGGAACACGCCCGGTGATCGGATGAGAATTTCCCCATCGTTCGCAATTTTGATTTCGACGCCGGGACAGGGTTTTCCCACCGTGCCGAATTTGAAGTCATCGGGACGGTTGACGGTGCTGGCGGCGCTGGTCTCGGTCAGGCCGTAACCTTCCAGAATCAACAGGCCGCAGGCGTGGAAGAATTTCGCGATTTCCGGAGCGAGGGGAGCGCCGCCCGATACAAAAAAACGGATGCGGCCGCCCACGCGATCCCGGATGGGCTTCAGCACCAGCCGGTCGGCGATGCGGTGGCGCAACTGCAGCCCCAGCGGAATGGGTTGGCGCTGCCGGATCAACTGCGCCAGTTCGTCTCCGGTGGCGATGGCCCAATCGAACAGGCGGCGCTTGAACGGCGTCATGTCCGCCCGTTTTTGCAGAATGCGGGCGTGGATTTTTTCAAACACCCGCGGCACTGAAGCCAGCAGGGTGGGACGCACTTCCAGAATATTGTCCTGGATTTTTTCGATGCTCTCCGCGAAGTAGCCGGTGGCTCCCGTCAGAATGCCCGTATAGCCCGTGATGCGTTGCAGGCTGTGGGCGAGCGGCAGAAACACCAGACTGACATCCTGCGATGAAATGGGCAGGTCCCGGGCGGCGTTGATCGCCGTGGCGACGAGGTTGCGGTGGGTCAAGATCGCGCCCTTTGGAGGCCCCGTGGTGCCGGAGGTGTAAACCAGCGTGGCGATATCATCAGGCTCCACGGCGCGCACCAGTTCTTCGTAAAGGCTGGGTTGTTCCTTGTCGAGGGTCTGGCCGCGCTTCATCAAATCATCGAAACTGATGACCTGCCCGTTGAGGTTGACACCCTCGGGATCGATCACAATCACCGCCGTGATATCGGGCATATGATTCAGCCGCACGGACAGCGCCTCGAAATACTTTTTGTTCTCGACCACCAGAGCGCGGGACCCGGAATGGGTGATGATATATTCCGCCTGCTCCGGCGTGCTGGTGTGGTAAATCCCAACAACAACGCCGCCCAGCGCCAGAATGGCGCCGTCCATATACGACCATTCGCGGCGCGTCGAGGCGAGGATGCTCACCGCATCCTTGCGGCGGACGCCCAGACTGTAGAGCCCCAGCGTCAAGGCGCGGCCTATCGCCCGCGACTCCGCCCAGGTCACGGGAACCCAGCGTCCGTCCTTCTTGTAGTAGTGGGCGACCTGCTCCCCGGCCTTGCGCGCGCCTTCGTCAATCAGCGCCGGAAGGGTCTGGATGGATGAATCTAAGGTGACTGCCATGGCGATATCCGAATCTGGATTGGTTTTTATTGAAGAGAATCTAGGCCCTGCGGACATCGTGGTCAACGCCCGGTGATTGGTCCGCGGGATCAGGATCGCTTGCTGATTTTGACAAGCCATGTTCTTGACCCCTCAAGCGCGGTCATTGAACATCGCCGCGTCATGATCCGGACATTTTCGCGTTGGCTGGCGGCGCTGTTATGCGTCATTCCCATGACGGTGTTTGCTTATTTCAACAGCGCCCCGCCCATGGATGTCCCGGAACCACCGCCGCTAAAAAAAGGCCAGGACAATTACAAGGCCGTCTATACCCGGGCGGGACTGGGCCAGATGGGCGAGGATTTTTTCCTGCGCCTGGATGTCGGGTTGGATCTGGATTTCGGCCCTTTCGGCTTGGGCCTTGCCGCGCCGCTGGACGTGCTGCTGGTGGACAATGACCCCAAAAGCCGCGACGACGCGCCTGGAAAATTCATCCGTCCCGGTCAGTATGACGAACCCTCGGATTTCCTGCGGTTCATCCGTTACCTGCGTTTTGGCCGCAAGGGAGAAACCTTCTACCTGCGCCTCGGCATGCTGGCGGCGGAGACCATCGGCCACGGCACCATCGTGGACAATTATTACAACAACCTGGACTTCGATCATTACCGGTTTGGCGCCAGTTTCCAGTTGAACACCCCCCAGATCACGGTGGAGTCCCTGTTGGGCAACGCCATCAATCCGTATCTGTTTGGCGGCCGGTTGGGGGTGCGTCCATGGGCGTTCGCCGATCCCAAGGCGTTCATGAGCCGGCTGAAAATTTCGGCGTCCATCTTCACCGATCTGAAGGCGCCCCGGGTGCTGCAATCCGCTCCGGCTGGTTATCCGCAGGGCGATGGCCTGGACAACGACCGGGACAATCTGGTGGACGAACCGGGAGAACGCCGTCTGTTCATGGATACCCAGCGTTATCCGGTGGTGGATCGCTCCCATAACCTGATCATCACCGGCGTGGACGCGGAGATGAACCTCATCCAGGAAGAATGGGTGGACATGACTCCCTACACCGATCTGAACTTCATCCTGGAGCATGGCAAGGGATTTCACGGCGGACTTCTGACGCGCTTCCGGGCCGGCAAGGTGCTGGGCATTGATACGCGCCTGGAAGGCAGGGCCTTCGATGGCGATTATATCCCCAGCTATTTTGATTCCACCTATGAAGTGCAGCGTTACCAGTTGCCGGGCGCCGTCACCACGGGCGACCTGCCCAAGCCAAAGGCGGCCTGGCTGGAAGACCTGCGCGGCGCCGCGGCCAGGCTGGGATGGTATGCGGAAGCGGCGCTGAGGTTCTCCAGCTTCTTTGTGATCGGCGCAGGGTATGACGACTATCAGGGCCGGGACAACGCCAATTTCATGTTGTTCGCGGAGGTTCCCGCCTTCGATTTCCTGGAGGTGGGCGCCTACTACTACAAGCGCCGCTTCGATGACTTCGGCGAGGTTTTTGATTTCGACTCCCGTTCCCTGTTGCTGGGACGCGCCAGGTTGCATCTCGGCGGCTTTTCCTTTATCGAGGCCAAGTACTGGCGGGTGTGGCAAACCGATCCCATGACGGGGCAAATCATCCCCGCAAATGACTGGTCCATTGGCGGCGGTCTCGTATTTTCATTCTGAATGGCCTCGAAATGGATTGCACCTTTGATGGCGCTGGTGTTCGCCGGAGCCAGCGTCTACGCGCTCGCCCAGTATTGGCGGCAGGCGCAGACCCGTCCCGCCCCGGCGGATTGGGACGCCGCGGGAGAATATCTCCGTTCCAAGGCCGCCCGCGATGACGTGGTGGCGGTGCTTCCCTTCTTCGCGGAACGGGCCAGGCAGATATCCGGCGACCTCAACCTGATCTTTTCACGCAGCCTGGAAAAGGAAGATCTGTCCATTTACCGCAACCTGTACGCCGTCAGTCTCTTTGGCGAGCATGACAGGGCGAAGGATCGCTTTCCCCCGGAATGGAGGGCCGCCGGGAGTCATCGCTTCGGGAAGATCGAGGTCATCACCTACGCCCTGCCGCCGCCGCTGCGGGTGACCATGGACCTGGTGGATCAGGCGGACAAGGCCGATGTCTGGATGGAAACCCCGCGCGGCAAGGTGGATTGCCGCCGCTGGGGAGTTCGCCATGGCTGTTCCGGCTCCGAAAGCTGGAATTACGTGGGACCAACCAGCCTGAATATTGACGAGAAACCGCGCCGCTGCCTGTGGGCCCACCCGGTGACGGGAGAAACGAAGGTGGTGCAATGGAAAAACGTCGAGATGGGTTCTCGTCTGCTGGGTTATGCGGGGTTGAGCCGCACCGCCGTCACCATGGGGGGCATGCCCGTGCAACTGACGGTGGAGAGCGACGGCGAAAAAATCGCCAGTGTGACCGTGCTCAATGAATCCCGGATTTTCCCCTTCGATGTGGACACCGGCAAACTGCTGGGCAAGCGGGCCACGCTGACTTTCCGCGTCACCACTCCCCACGACGGCGGAAGGCATTTCTGTTTCGCCGGGGAAATCCGCGCCCCGGCGGAGGCTCCCGCCACCGGCGCGCCGGGAGCCCAACCATGAACCGGCTGTCCGCCTGGGATTATGCGGGGGGGCTGCTGCTGGCGGCGGTGTTTACGGCGATCCTGCTGGCGACGCATGGGGAGATCGGGTTTGTCCGTGACGAGGGGTTCTATTTCCCCGCCGCCGAATTTTACCAGAACTGGTATGATGAACTCTGGGACAACTCGGCCATCGGAAAACCCGGTTACAGCTTCAACCGGGCCGCCATAGACAAGCACTGGAGTTACAATAACGAACATCCCGCCCTGATGAAGACCCTCTTCGCCTGGTCATGGAAGCTCTTCCACCAGAAGCTGGGCTGGCTTTCCAACAGCGGCGCCATGCGCCTGCCCGCCATGGCCATGGGCGGACTGCTGCTCGCCGTCACCTACTGGTTTGGCGCCCTGGTGTTCAGCCGCTTCGCCGGATGGATGGCCGCGCTTTTCCTGGCGGTGAACCCGCAGATCTTCCACATGGCGCACCTGGCCTGTTTCGATATCCCAATCACGGCCTTGTGGACCGCATGCATCTTTGCGTGGTGGCGGAGCCTGACCAACAAACGCTGGGCCTGGATCACCGGCCTGCTGTGGGGCCTCGCCCTCGCCACCAAGCTGAACGCCTTTTTCATCCCCGGGGTGATGCTGCTTCACTGGCTGTTTCTGGAGTGGAGGAATTTCCGTCCCCGTTGGTTCAATGGCCCTCATGTGGAGATTCCGGCGCTTCCGCGCGCGTGGCTGTGGATGGCCGTCCTTGGGCCGGCGATTTTCATTGGAACCTGGCCCTGGCTCTACCACCAGACAGGCGTGCGCATCGCCAATTACCTGGGGTTTCACCTGCGCCACGAACATTACGCCGTCAGCTACTTCCACGAGGTGCTGACCAAGCCGCCGTTTCCGGAAAGTTACCCCTGGGTGATGACCCTGTTCAGCAATCCCGAACCCGTGATCGCCGCCGCCGCGCTGGCCGTGGCCGGAAGGATCATCTGGATGATCGCGGGCGGCCTCCGGCGCGGGGATGGTCCGGACGCCATCCGCCTGCTGGCGGGAGGCAGCCGCGTCCAGGAAGAATCCCTTCGCCGGGAGCGCGGCCTGTGGGCGCTGCTTCTGCTCAACGCGCTGATCCCCATCTGGATCATTTCCCGGCCCAACACCCCGATTTTCGGCGGGGTGAAGCATTGGTTTCCGGCGCTGCCGTTCCTCTATCTGATCGCGGCTTCAGAACTCGACCGCGTCCGGCGCTGGTTCGAGATATCCTTCCATGGATTCGCCATGCGGCGGCTGGCTCCAGCGGCGATCTGCATCCTCGCCCTGGGCGCGGGCGCCGCCGGAATCCTGAACACCTGGACCCACGGCATCGCCTATTACAACCAGTTTATCGGCGGGGTGAGGGGAGCGGCGGAGCACGGCATGCTGCGCAACTTCTGGGGATACTCCTCCCGCCAGGCGCTGGAGTACCTCAATCAAAATGTCGAGAAGAACGGCCGGGTGTTTTTCCAGCAGACCAATTACGAAGCCTTCCTTTGGTACTCCTACGATGGCCTGTTGCGCCCGCGCGAGGACTGGGATCCCGCATGGCGGAAGGAGCGGCGTCCCAAAACCGATATGGTGTACATGGGCGGACCCGGCGGGACCAACTGGTCGCTCTTTCACTACTACGCGGAGTGGTACGAAAACCTGAACGACATCATGGAGGAATACCACACCCGCCAGCCGGTGCATGGATACTACATTGATGAAGTTCCCATGCTCTTTGTGTTCCGCCGTCCGCCGCTGGAGGCCGCGCCGTGAAAACCTGGCGTGCTCCCGCTCCGGTTCTGTGGTTGCTGCTGATAGTGGGCGTATATGGCGGGGCCATGTGGTGGGGCATGCGCGACATCCCGCTGACCGATGACGCCGATTTCTACCTGGGCGCTTCCGAGGTCTACAAGGACTGGTATCTGCTGGCCTGGCGCGAACCGTGGAGCGGAGAATCCACGGCGTTCACCAAGGATGTGGTGGATCGCCATTTCCACACCAACCGGGAGCATCCTCCCTTCGCCAAGATGGTGATGGGACTCTCGATGCATTGGTTTCATGAAAGGCTTGGCTGGTTCGACATCATTGACGCCGCGCGGGCGGGCATTTGTCTTCTCTCCACGCTGCTGGCGGGCGCTCTCTTCGCCTTTGCATGGAAGCCTTATGGGACCATCGCCGCGGTCTCCGCGCCGCTCTTTCTGCTCACCATGCCGCGCTTCTTCTTTCATAGCCACGTGGAAACCCTGGACGCCGCCGTCGCCGCGACCTATTTCTTCGCGGTCGCGGCGGTATGGAAGGCCCGCTCCAGCGCTTGGTGGAGCCTGGCGGCCGGGTTGTTGTGGAGCGTTTCCCTGGCCGCCAAGCTGAATGCGTTTTTCGTACCGGCGCCCGTGGTCCTGCTGTGGCTCGCCGAACGCCGCCGGGAGTTTGGTTTCGACGCCCAGGGACGCTTTCGTGTTCCCCCGGTTCCATTGGGGCTCGTTTGCCTGTTTCTGATTGGTCCGATCGCGCTGTACGCCCAGTGGCCCTGGATGTGGTTCGATACCGTGAACCGGGCCATCGAATATGGAAATTTCCACTTCAAGCACTATGGAATCCTCTTCTATTACCTGGGAACCATTTACAACGAACCCTTCGCTCCCTGGCATGCCCCTTTTGTCATGACCCTGGTCACCACACCGGTTCCCACCTTGGCGCTGTCCGCGGTGGGGATTGGGCTGGCGATCTGGCGTTCGCGCTTCATCCCCGGTTCGTGGGAACTGGCGCGGGACATAGCGGTCTGGCTGCGAAACCGTTTCCGCCGCGCACCGGAGGCTCAACCCCAACGCCCGGAGATTCTCTCCGATCCCGGGCTGCGGGAACGCAGCCGCCTCGATGGTTTTTTGCTGCTCAACGCCTTCGTGGCGATTGGAATCGTGGCCTTTCCCAACAACCCGAAATACGGCGGGGTCAAGCTGTTTTTGCCGCTGTTCCCTTTTCTCGCGCTGCTGGCGGGGGTGGGGCTGGATGCGGTGGTCAACCTGCTGGCGCGCATTTCCTCCCGGCCGGAGCGCCTGCGTGCGTGGCTATTCGCGCCCATCACCGCCGGGCTCATCGGCTTCATGGGCGCAAGCCTGGCGCGTATTCATCCCCATCACCTGTCGTATTATAACTTCGCGGTGGGCGGATTGCCGGGGGCTGACAGGGCCGGGTTTGAAATCCAGTACTACGATCTATGGTATCTGGAACTGGCCCGCTGGCTGAATCAGACTTATCCGGAGGGGGTCAGGGTCTACTTCTCACCCAACAACAAGGAATATATCCGCCAGGCGCCATGGTATTACCGCACCAACCGGCTCAACCGGAACATTCGCATCACCGCCAATGAATCCGAGGCGGATATCCACGTGCTGACCCACGAAAACCGCTGGCCCCAGTATCCTGAATTGCGCGAACGGTTGAAGTCCCTGCCCGTGTTGCATGAATTCAGCGTGGAAGGCGCGCCCCTGTATACCGTCTACAAGCGCGAAGGGAAGTAGCTGTCAGCCTGTTTCCATGCACAGCCGCCGCCAGATCACGATATGCCCGGCGATGGCGCAGACCACCAGCACGGTTGGCAGCCAGACGAAGGGCAGGTAGGCGATCCACCGGTTGACCTGATCGGGACCGAACGCCTGCATCACTGGCGAAGCCAGAAACGACACCACGCCAATTCCCGTCAGGGTCAGGAAACCCAGCCAGTTCCATGCCGCAATCCACTTCAGCGGCGCGCCGATCCGGCAGGCGATGGCGGCGGGAATCGCCAGGAATCCCGTCACGATATCAAAATTGTATCCCGAAAAGGACATGGCGTTGGGCATGGTTCCCTCGCTGGCCGCCGCATGCATGACCATCTCCAACGGCAGGCGGAAGGAC
>JAJVIH010000077.1 GCA_022072125.1 Myxococcota bacterium
CTGGCCCGGATGAACGCGGAAGCCCTGAAGGGCGGGGGCGCCGCGGCGGCTTCCAAACAGCATCAGGCAGGCAAACTCACCGCCCGCGAACGCATTGATTTGCTGCTGGACCCCGGCAGTTTCGTTGAACTGGACCGCCTTGTCGTCCATCAGTGCCCCGACTTCGGCATGGACCAGAAAAAGGTCCTGGGTGACGGCGTGGTCACCGGGTACGGGACGATTGACGGGCGCCGCGTCTTCCTGTTCGCGCAGGACTTCACGGTTTTCGGCGGTTCGCTCTCTGGCGCCTACGCCCGCAAGATCGCCAAGATCATGGATATGGCCGCCAAAACCGGCGCGCCGATCATCGGCCTGAACGACAGCGGCGGCGCGCGCATCCAGGAAGGCGTCGAGAGCCTGGCGGGCTATGGCAAAATTTTCCTGCGCAACACCAAATATTCGGGCGTGGTGCCGCAGATCAGCGCGATCATGGGGCCATGCGCGGGCGGCGCGGTGTATTCCCCGGCGATCACCGATTTCATTTTCATGGTGGAAAACACCAGTTATATGTTCATCACCGGACCAGACGTCATCAAGGCGGTGACCCACGAGGATGTCACCAAGGATGAACTGGGCGGTCCGGGCGCCCACACCACCAAATCCGGCGTGGCCCATTTCGCCATGCCCAATGAAGAGGCGTGTCTGGCGGGCATCCGCGAATTGATGGGCTTTTTGCCCTCCAACAACCTGGAAGAGCCGCCCATCAAGCCGACGGAAGACAGCGGCTCGCGCGAGGACCCGGCGCTCGATGACCTGGTCCCGGAAGATCCGTCCCGCGCCTATGACATGCTGGACCTGATCGGCCGGGTGGTGGATGACGGCTATCTCTTCGAGGTTCACAAGGACTACGCCCCCAACATCATCACGGCGTTCGCCCGCTTTGACGGAAGGACCGTGGGCGTTGTCGCCAACCAGCCGATGGTGCTGGCCGGCTGCCTGGACATCAACGCCAGCATCAAGGGCGCGCGCTTCGTCCGTTTCTGCGACGCATTCAATATTCCCATCGTCACCTTCGAGGACGTACCCGGCTTCCTGCCCGGCCTCGACCAGGAATACAACGGCATCATCAAACACGGCGCCAAACTCCTTTACGCCTACTGCGAGGCCACCGTTCCCAAGATCACCGTGATCACGCGCAAGGCCTACGGCGGCGCCTATGTGGTCATGTCCTCGCGGGAGATCGGCGGCGACCTGACCTTCGCCTGGCCCACCGCCGAAATCGCGGTCATGGGGGCGGAGGGCGCGGTCAATATCCTCTACCGCAAGGAACTGGCGGAAGCGAAAGACCCCGCGGCGGAACGCACCCGCCTGGTGGCTGAATTCCGCGAGGCCTTCGCCAATCCCTTCCGGGCGGCGGAATATGGCTACGTGGAAGAGGTGATCCTGCCCCGTCAGACCCGCGTCAAAATCATCCGCGGGCTGGAAATGCTCGACGCCAAGCGCGAACAGAATCCGCCCAAGAAACACGGCGGCATACCCCTCTGATCCCATGCCGTACTTCAACAAAATCCTGATCGCCAACCGGGGCGAAATCGCCATCCGGGTGATCCGCGCTTGCCGCGAACTGGGCATCCGGTCCGTGGCGGTGTTTTCCAGCGTGGACCGCAACGCGCTGTTCGTGCGCATGGCCGATGAAGCCGTGCATATCGGTCCGGCCCCCTCGCGCGAGAGTTATCTGAACACCGGCAAAATCCTGGACGCCGCGAAAAAAACGGGAGCGGAGGCGATTCATCCCGGTTACGGGTTTCTCTCGGAAAACCCGGGGTTTTCCGATGCGGTGAAGGCGGCGGGGCTGGTGTTCATCGGCCCCCCGGCGAAGTCCATGATCGCCATGGGCGAAAAAACCCGCGCCCGGCAGATCATGCACGCCGCTGGAGTGCCGGTGGTGCCGGGAACCCTCGAGCCTTGCAGGGATTTCGACGAGGCCCGCCGCGAGGCGGAGCGCATCGGCTTCCCGCTGATGCTCAAGGCGGCGGCGGGCGGCGGCGGCAAGGGCATGCGCCGCGTCGAATCCATGAAGGAACTCCAGGGCGCGTGGGAGGGCTGCGTGGGCGAGGCCCGCTCCGCCTTCAACGACGAGCGCGTGTACATCGAGCGCTACCTGGAGGAACCCCACCACATCGAAATTCAGGTGCTGTGCGACAGCCACGGCGCCGCCATCCACCTCAACGAGCGTGAGTGCAGCATCCAGCGGCGCAACCAGAAACTGGTGGAGGAGACGCCTTCGACCATCATCACCCCCGAACTGCGCGCGAAGATGGGCGAGGTGGCGGTCCGCGCGGCGAAAGCGGTGGATTACCTGGGCGCGGGAACCGTCGAGTTCCTCGCCGACAAGCACCGCAACTTCTATTTCATGGAGATGAACACCCGGCTCCAGGTGGAGCATCCGATCACCGAGATGACCCTGGGCGTGGACCTGGTGGCGGAGCAGATCCGCATCGCCGCCGGACACCCGATGAGCATTGATCCGGCGAAACTGGAACGCCATGGGCACGCCATCGAGGTGCGCATCTGCGCGGAAGACCCGGAGAACAACTTCGCGCCCAGCCCCGGGTTGATCAATTACCTGCGCCTGCCGGCGGGGCCCGGCGTCCGCAACGACTGCGGCGTGTACGCGGGCTACACGGTCCCCATGACCTACGATTCCATGCTGGCCAAGCTGATCGTGTGGGCGGAGACCCGCGAAAGGGCGATTGACCGCATGCGCTGCGCGCTGGAGGAATACGTGGTGCGCGGGGTGATCACCAATATCACCTACCTGCGCGCCATCATCTCCCACCCGGCTTTTCGCGCGGGGGATTACACGACCGCCTTCATCGGCGAATACATGGAAGGCCGGAATCCCCTGGGAGAGGCTTCCGCCGGCGACGAACTGCACGCCGTGGCGGCGGCGGCCATCGCCGCGCATCTGCGGGAGCAGGCGCCGCCGCAAACCCGCGGCCCCCAGGCCGTTCACAACCCCTGGCGCACGGACGCCTTGCGGCGCGGATTGAGGGAGCGATGAGCAGGTTTCAGGCGCAACTGGGCGGCCGCAAGCTGGATGTCGAGGTCATCGCCCTCGACGGCGGAAAATTCCGCGTGCGCGTGGATGGCCGCGAACTGGAAGTGGATTCCATCAGCCTGCTGTCGGGCGGACAATCCATGCTGATTGACGGCGCCGTCTGCGACACCCAGATGGAGATCAACGGCGACGATTACGAGGTGCTGCTGCGCGGCGTCCGGGTCCGGCTGAAGATGATCGCCGAGCGCAAGCTCAAGCTGCAGGCGCTGTCCCGGTCGCAGGGCGGCGGCGGCGACAACGCCGTCAAGGCCCCCATGCCCGGGCGCGTGGTGCGCATTCCGGTGGAGAAAGGCCAGCAGGTGGAGCAGGGCCAGGGAGTGGCGGTCATCGAGGCGATGAAGATGCAGAACGAACTGCGCGCGCCCCGCGCCGGCGTGGTGGATCAGATTCTGGTGAAGGTGGGGCAGGATGTGGAGCGCGGCGCCCCGCTGGTGATCCTGGCTTGAAAGTTTACGTCCTCCCGTCCGGCGTGGTGATTTCTCCCTTCGGAGACCCCGTCCGCGACGCCATGATCGGCGGCGCCCGCCTCGAAGACATCCAGCGCAAGGTATTCGGCGATCGCGGCCTGGAGTATTGCCCCGTGCAGTCGCTGGACGAGGTGCGGGAATTTCCCTGTTTCCTTACCTGGGACAACGTCTACACCTCCCGGCGGGCGTTCCGCGGCTTCTTCGCGTTGACGGAAACCGCCGCGGCGGACGCCCGGCTGGCGATTCCCCAATCGCTGTTCACCAGCCATTATGCGGCCATGCAGGACAACCACTCCTGCGTGACGGCGGATGGCAAACCGGCGGCCGCCTACAATATCTGGCGGCTGACGGCCAAACCGGCCAGCCCGGACGAATTGCGGAACGCAAGCCCCGTTGTCATCCAGTTCAAGGAAATTGATTACCAGCCGCCCGTGCCGCCGCATATCATGGGCATGGAGCATTTCGCCTATCCGGTGACCACCTCGGTGGCCCTGCATGTGCGTCACTGGGTGCATGTGCTGTGGGCCAACCACATGGAAATTCATGTGCGGCTGGTCGAACGCATCACCCATCACAAACTCTGGACAGCCTGGAAGCTGCTGACCGCCCTCTTCCGTTTTATCTGGCTGGGGATGCGGGGCCTGATCCGCGGATATGGACTGAGTTCTTCATTCAACAAGGGCGCCCTCAAGCAGGCCGCGGTGGAGTCATTCGTGGTGGTGGGGCGCAATTGTGAAATCCACCCCGGCGCGCGGATTGAATTTTCCATTATCGGCGACAACGTGAAGATCGGCCCGGAAACCCGCGTCTGGGGCAGCCTGGTGGGCGACCATGCGGTCATCGAGGACAAGGTGAAGATCACCCACTCGGTGATTGGCGCCCGCTGTTTTGTCTCCCAGTGTTCGGTCATCAATAGCTGCGCGGGATATCCGGAAGGAGACATGTGCGCCGACGGGATGCAGTATTGCCTGACGGGCCGCCGCGTCGCCCTGACCGGCCTGATGCGGCCGATTGACACCCGGCGCGGGGGCGGCATCACCGTGATGTTCGAAGGAAAACCCGTCGAGGTGGGACAGCCCATCCTGGGCAGCGCATTCGGGCACGGCTGCTTCATCGGCCCGGACGTGTACATCATGCCCGGGCGGGAAATCCCCAACGGCGCGCAGATCATCAAGCCGCCGGAGACCATTCTGTCGAAAATACCGCCGGGGACGGATGACAAGACCATCTATGTCGTACACAACGGCTCGCTGACGCCGTTTCACGAATACATGAAGCTGCTGCTTCCAAAGCGGGAACCGCCGGAAGGCGGGCGGAACGCCGGATGAACGCGGCCCGTATCACGGCGGAAACCAGAGCCGCTCCGCGCCCCCTGGCGGCGCCTTCGCCATCCATGACGGCATGCGCCTGCTGAATCTCACGCGCAATCTGACGCTGGCGCGCGAGGTGGAGGAAGCGCGAACCTTTTTCTCGCGCATGCGCGGGCTGCTGGGCCGCAATGGGCTGCCGCCGGACCATGCATTGCTGATCCGTCAATGCCCTTCCATTCACACTTGGTTCATGCGGTTTGCGATTGACGTGATCCACCTCGATGGCGATCTGCGCGTGGTCGCCGTGGCGCGCAACCTGCCGCCGTGGCGCTTCGGCGGGTTTTTCACGGGCAGCGTGCAGGTGGCGGAAATGGCGGCGGGCTCCGCTTCCCCCGATCGGGTTCGAACCGGCGATCAACTCGCGCTGACGGACTGAAACTACGCCCGGGGATGGGCCTTGTTGTACAAATCCCGCAGGCGGCGGCGATCCACGTGGGTGTAGATTTCCGTGGTGGCGATGCTGGAATGGCCCAGCATGGTCTGCACCATGCGCAAATCCGCGCCGCCTTCCAGCAGGTGGGTGGCGAAGGAATGGCGCAGCTTGTGGGGAGAAATTCCCGGCGGCAACTCCGCCGCCATCGCCCATTTCCTGATCAGCTTCCAGAACGCCACACGGGTCATGGCGCCGCCGCGGGCGGTGACAAACAGGTGCGGGCCGCGCCGGCCCCTGAGCATCTTTTCGCGCCCGTGATCCAGCCAGGCGCGGATGGCGTCCTGCGCGCTTTCGCCCACGGGAATCAGTCTTTCCTTGCCGCCCTTTCCCCGCGTGATGACGTATCCGGCCTGAAGATTCAGATCGTTCAAGCCCAGGTTCACCAGTTCGGAGACGCGCAGCCCGGCGGCGTAGAGCAACTCGAACATGGCGCGGTCGCGCAGCCCGCGCGGAGTCTCCGCCCCTGGTTTGTTGATCAGCCGGTCCACCTGCCCCACGTCGAGAAATACCGGGAGCTTGCGATCCCGCCGCGGCACGCGAACCACCGCGCCGGGATCGCTGGGGAGAACGCCTTCCTGATGAAGAAAGCGGAAAAGCCTTCGCACGGACACCAGTTTGCGCGCCTGGGAAGACGCCGCGAGGCCGCGTTTGTCCAGATGCAGGTTGTACTCCGCGAGCAGCGCCGCATCCACCTGGTCAAGAGAGGTAACACCCCTGCCGGCGAGAAAATCCGCGAATTGGGCGAGGTCATTGCCATACGCCGCCAGCGTGTTGGCGGACAGCCCGCGTTCCGCCCCCAGGTGCTGCAGGAACAGGTCCGTGCCGGTGGAGACATCCATCGCGCGAAGATTACCCCACGCCGCCGCGGAACGGGATTTTTCCCGGCGTCAGAAACCACAGCCGGGGTGCGCGGAAAGCCGGCCTGCGCTATCACGATGACATGAGGATCGCGCCGCCGCCCGCAATGCATCGCTTCCGCCGGAACCTGGCCGCCGCCGCCGCGCTATTCATTCTCCTGGCGCCGGGGCGCGCGCCGCTGGCCCGGGGTTACGATGACCGGGACTGGTCCCTGCGCGCGCAGGCGGGATACGCAACCCTCAAACGCGGCGTGGATTTGTCCGGCTGGACGCTGGCCGCGGGGCTGGAACGCCGCCTGCCCTGGAACCTGCACCTGGGACTGCAACTGGAAGGGGCGGATTTGCGCGGCGACACCGGCGGACAAGAGCCGCTGGCCATCGCTTACCATATGTCCACGCTGACAGGGCTGCTCCGCTATGTCATTGACATCGGTCCCGTGCAGCCTTTCATCACCGGTCAGGCGGGGGCCATGCTGGTGACGCGCACCAGCGTTCCGGGGGATCAATTCGCCCAGCCGCTGGCGGCCGCCGGGCTGGGGCTGGATGTATTCGTCAGCGATCATTTCAGCCTGGGCGCCCAGGCGTCGTATTTGTGGATACGCGGAGTGGAGCCGTCATTTCCCGGCGCCATGCGCATTCACGCCATCGCCCGCTGGATGCTGTAGGGCGGACGGCCGCCCTTGCGACATTCCCTCAATGCACGGCGGGAATCAGGGGGAAGGAACGGATGATGGCGTCCTCGGCGTCGAGGAGTTCATCCAGCCGCTGCTGGATTTCCTCCGCCGGGAAGTAGTTGCGGGCCAGCCTCAGGAAAAACCCGTGATGCCGCGCCTCCGAACGGGTCAGGTCCTCGTACAGGTCCTTGATTTCCCCGGGCGGCAACGCCTCCAGCAGCAGCATGAAACGCTCGCAACTCCGCGCCTCGATGATCGCCGGAACCAGCAGGCGATCCAGCAGGCGTCCGGGCTCGCTTTTGCGGACGTGTTTCATCAACGCCTCCGCGTACCGGTCCGCGGCGCCGGGAATCCAGCGCAAGCCCCGCTGCTCCAGCACCCGCACCATGCGGTGGAAATGCTCCATTTCCTCCCGGCAGAAGGCGATCAGCGGCTCGACCATTCCGGGGTGATCCGGATAGCGCGACAGCAGGGACATGGCGGACGACACCGCCTTGTATTCACAACAGGCGTGATCGGCGAGGAAGGCGTCGAAACCGGCGAGCACCACCTGTGTCCACCCCGGCGGAGTGGGAGTGCGCAGGCGCAACATGCCTCAGCCGCCGCTTGCTGTCTGGGATTGGACGGGAAACGCCTGCACGGAGAGGTTTTCGTGAATCACCAGCAGCGTATCGGGGGGGATGCGTTGCCAGCCCGGCGCGCGAACGCCGTCCGCAATCAACACCGCCCTGAAACGGGCGTCGCCATCCACCTCGGTCTGGGAACGCTCGGGCTGGGAATCGAGGTCGTGAATGCCTTCCTGAAGGAAATAGGACAATTCGGCGGAGCCGGTGAATCCCGCCATGATGCGCCCGTTGGTGATGATGAAACTGGGCGCATCCACGTTGCCAGAGGAGCGGGTCAGGCCCAACTCGCCCAGCGACCGCAGGAGGTTCTCCGCCACCGCGCGGCCGGCCGCCAGCGAATCCACCAGGCCGCCCTGATTCAACCCGTTGATCAGCAGGTGAAACACCAGTTCCGCGTCGGTTTCGCCCTGCACGTTGCGCTGCAGGAAGGAGGGCAGCGATTCCAGATGGGCGGCGCGGCGCGCCTCCACCGCCGCCGCGGTGCCGGCCTGGGCGTACAACCAGCGCCGGAAGCGGAATGGATGCGTATTCTCCCGTTTCCACGCGCCGACAGTGGCCCGGCGCACGTGCATGATGGCGACGGCGGTGCGGGTGTCATCCACCAGTTGGGAATAATCCACCGCGCCCGGCCCCTTGGGCCGGACCGCCAGCAACGCTTCGCCATTGGAGTAATACCCAAACCCGCACCCATCGTGCGCCGCCGCCGGATCGGTCCGGAAAATTTCCCGGTTCATCGCCACCACACGGGGGAAGCGGACGGGATCATTGCAGGAAACGCCAATCAACCGGCTCATGTTGATATACCCTCGTGAGAAAGCGGGACACGCGGACCCGGCTTCAACTCCAATGTAGCCTTGCGCCAGCAGTACGCCAGTGCTGCGGCGCGCGATCCGTCTACCGCGCGCGGGTGCGGAGATCAAACCCCGCGCGCGGATTGTCCTGAATGAGATAACCCACACGGAGATTGCCGATCGCCGCGCCCGCGCCAGGAAGATGAAATACCGCCGCGGATTCGCCCGCCGCACGGAACCGGCGCCTGCATTCCATCAATAGGTTGCATCACGGCGAACCGGAAAGTCCCGTCCGTTTCGCGGCGCCGGGAATGACGGTCAGCCCTGCTCCAGCAAATATGCGGGAGAAAAATATTTCCGGCGGTCTCCGCCGCTGTTCATCAGCGCTTCAGCCTGGGTGAAATCTTCATTTCATTGCAGCTACAGGGGTTCCGCTCCGCAAAAAAACCGGCGTTGTGATTTCCGCAACATCCCTCATCCGGGAAGGGGCCGGAATCTCCAGCAAATTCAACCATGTTGTGCGCTTCCACCGCGCCGGCGACGCGGACATCCATGGGCCGTGGACAAGCATCCCGGCTGTCGTCATCGAAATTTTTGCTGGAATTTCAGGCCCATGCAGCGTCACGAGACGCCATCCGTCCGTCACAAGCCGGGATCATCAAAGTCATCACATGAGATCCCGCGCCAACCCGGGAAATCGCGCCGGGTTGCCGAAGCGTCAATGAGACGCCCGCTGGCGAGTTGAGGCGCCCCATGTTGATCCAACCCCTTGAACCATCAAATTTTTTATCCGGCGTGCTGACGTTTTGTCAGTGGAAACCGAATGGATTTTCGTTGTCGCGTTATTCATATTTTCGCTTGGAAACTTCATACTTTCACCAATAAAAACAGGTAGTTATTGAATACGGAATTGTGAGGGGAAAAACCCTCCCCTAGATTCCGTCCTGCGCAACGGAGACAACCGGAGGCGCCGCTTTCAGCGGGCCTCCACGGACAACGGAAGGGAACACGGGAACCCTGCCGGAAGCCAGGCGTCGCCTCTGAACATCCGCGAACGGATCACCCGGCCAGGGCCGCAGCGGAAGCGCAAACGGAAACTCACAGTTTTTCCCCAGGAAATCCACAGCCGCCGTGGACCAGGGGACTTGCCACCTCGAAATATGCTGGAGCCTATCCGCGAAATGCAGCATCACTGGAACGAAGCCGTGCAGTCCCTGCGGGGACAGCTGGGGGAACACTACTTCAATCTGTGGATTGCGCCGCTGGCGCCCCTGCGCGAGGACTCCGGCACCCTGACCGTTGGAGCGCCGTCGGAATTCGCGGCGGGCTGGGTGCGCAGCC
Source organism: Myxococcota bacterium (assembly GCA_022072125.1). Lineage (GTDB taxonomy): Bacteria > Myxococcota > JAJVIH01 > JAJVIH01 > JAJVIH01 > JAJVIH01. The sequence goes on from JAJVIH010000077.1 coordinate 9,660, forward strand.
ATTACGCCAAACCCCTGACCGACGCCCTGCGGAGCCGCGTGGGCCGTCCGGTCGATCTGATCATTGATTTGCTGCCGGAACAGCCATCTCCGGCCAGGAATCCGCCGGAAAGGGCGGCATCCCCCGCTCCCGTGGTCCCGCCGCCAGCCAATGCTCCGGAGGAACGCTACACCTTCGAAAATTTCATCGAAGGCCCGAACAACCAGTTCGCGCTGGGGGCGGCGCGGTATGTCGCGGACAAGCCGGGAATGCGCTGGACTCCCTTGTTTATCCATGGTCCCGTCGGCCTTGGAAAAACCCATCTGCTGCACGCCATCGCGGGGTATTCAGCGAGGAAATTTCCCGGAAAACGAATCCGTTATGTCACCGCCGAGGAATTCATCAACGAATATATCCAGGCGTCGCAGAACGGCGGCATGGAAGCCTTCCGCCACAAATACCGCCGCCAGACCGATATCCTGCTGCTGGATGATATCGAGATGATCCGCGGCAAGCCCCACTCCCAGGAAGAGTTTTTCCATACCTTCAACTCCCTCTACGGGGAACGCAAACAGATTGTGCTGACCAGCGACCGCGCGCCCAAGGACCTGGACGGACTGGAAGATCGCCTGCGCAGCCGCTTCCAGCAGGGGCTTCAGGTGGATATCCGTCCGCCAGACAGGGCCACGCGGGAGGCGATTCTGCGCGCCAAGGCGTCATCCATGGGCCTGCCGCTGGAGGATGACGTGGTGGATTGCCTCGCCGCCGGCGTGACCGGCAATGTGCGGGAACTGGAAGCGGCGCTGGTGGCGCTGGACGCCCACGTCAGCCTGACCGGACAGCCCGCCACCCTGGAGACCGCGGAGTCCATCCTGCACCGCACCATCCACCTGGACGGCCCCGTGCTGACCTTCGCATTGATCATGGATACCGTGGCGACCCATTACGGCGTGCGATCCCAGGACCTGCGGGGCAAAAGCCGCCGCCGCGAAGTGGTGCTGCCCCGGCAAATGGCCATGCACCTCTGCCGCACGCTGCTCCATGCGTCGTTTCCGGGCATCGCCGCGCAATTCGGCGGCAAGGACCATACGACGGTGCTTTCCGCCTGCCGCAAGATGGAGAAGATGCTGGAACAGGATGAAACGCTGCGTCAGTCCGAACGGATGATCCGCAAAACCCTTGGGGTGGAAGAAAACTGACCCCGGCGTCAGGCCGGAAGATCCGTCCCCTCTGGCCGGGATGCGGCGCGCCGCCCCTTCATTCACCGCTCAGGGCGCGGCGGAGGCCTTCTGGGTATGCGGGCGGATCAAAATCGAGATCGCGGCGCGCCGGTTCGATATCCACCACCGTATCCTGGGCGAAGGCCAGCACCTGATCGGTGTTGATCGGCGGATGCTCCCACACCGACCCAAGCACCTTGGTCAGGTGGAAGGCCGGTCCCACCGGAACCGGGGCGAAACGGGCGCGCACGCCCAGGGCGCGCGCGGTTTCCCTTGCAAAATCCTTCATGGCGATGGGATGGGGGCCCGCCAGATCATATTTGCGGCCGAGGGCGGCGGGACGCTCCAGCGACAGGGCGATGGCGCGGGCGGCCTCCCAAACCGCCACCGGCTGGATCAGCTTGCCGCCGCCGCCGAACAGGGGCGTCACCGGCAGCCAGCGCAGGGCGCGAAGAAAGGTCTCGAACTCCTTGGAGCCGCGCCCGTAGATCATGGTGGGCCGGAAGATGGTCCAATCAAGCCCGCTGGCCGCGGCGATCAACTCCCCTTCCAGTTTGGTGCTGGAATAGGAGTCGCGCAGCGGCCGGGTGACGCAGGTGGTGGAAAGAAAAACCAACCGCCGCACGCCCGCGTCCCGGCAGGCCCGCACCAGCACGGACACGGCGTCCACATTGAGCGCGCGGTTGATGTCCTCGCGGGTGGCGTCCGTGGCCGCGGCGCAGTGAATAACCGCGCGGCAGCCGGACAAGGCCCAGGCCATTTGCCCGGCGTCGAGAATCCGCGCTTCCCGGAGTTGCACGCCCGGCCCGGCGATGGCCTGAACCGGCGAGCCCGCGCGGTGCAGGCCGCGCACGATCCGCCCGCGCCGCAATAGTTCGCGGACGAGGCGGCGTCCGAGAAATCCGGTGGCGCCCGTGATGGCGATGGGTGAATTTTCCATCGCGCCGGATTATATCCCTGTCGCGGCGGTTCCAACAGGCAGGAAGGCATATGTCGCTTGAAGTCATCCAGTTCCCGGTGCTCGAAGACAATTACACCTATCTGATCATTGACTCCCTCACGCGGGAATCCGCCGTGGTGGATTGTCCCGACGCGGAGCCCATCTTCGCGGAGTTCCGCCGCAAGGGCTGGAAACTGGTGGGAATCTGGAACACCCATCATCACCCGGATCACGTGGCCGCCAACCAGGAAATCTACGACGAGTTCGACGTGGAGGTTCTCGGCGGCGCGTATGACATGGAGCGCCAGCGCATCCCCTGCCAGACCCGGGTGGTCCGGGAAGGAGATCGCTGCAAGCTGGGCCGCATCGAGGCGCGGGTGCTGGAGGTTCCCGGCCACACGCTCGGGCATATCGCGTATCTCTTCGACGGGGCGCTGTTCTGCGGCGACACCCTCTTCGCGGGGGGCTGCGGAAGGTTGTTTGAAGGCAGTCCGCGGCAGATGTTCGACTCCCTGCAAAAACTCGCCGCCCTGCCGCCGGAAACGAAAATCCACTGCGCCCACGAATATACGGAAGCCAATCTGCGCTTCGCCCTGACGCTGGAGCCAAACAACTCCGCTCTGCAGGATCGGATGACGCGCGTGCGGGAACTGCGCGGCGCGGGCAGGCCCACAACGCCTTCCACCATCGGCGAGGAACTGGAGACCAATCCCTTCCTGCGCTGCTCCAGCCCGGAGATCAGGCGCGCGGTGGCGGACGCGGTGGCGGATGTGACGGACCCCGTGCAGGTCTTCGCGGAAATCCGCCGGCGCAAGGATGACTTCCGGTGAAGGTGGGCGAACGCCGCGTCAACCGCAAACCGCGCCTGGAGAGCCAGCGGTTCACGCCGCCGCCATGCCCGCCTCACTCAACAACGACTTGAGTTCCGCGGCGTACTCCCCGGGAAATTCGATGGGACCATAATGCGTCGCCCCAGGCTGGATCATCAGCCTGGAACGCGGGAGCATCCGCGAAAACCGCGCGGCGAGCGCGGGCGTGACAATCACATCCAGCGGGTCCTTGCCGCCCAGTCCGGATTGGACGGCCGCGCCGGCAGGCATGTTGTCCGCCGGCAGTTCAAATCCACCGGGCGCATGCACCAGCGCCACCCTGCTGTTTTCCCTGACGCCCAGCTTTTTGGGCAAGGGCGTTCCTGAATAACCCGCCATCATCCGCCTCCAGGGACTGTGGACAGGTTATTCCGCGAATGAATCCGCCGGCAAACGGCCGGTTGTCTTGACGGTCCCGCGCCCCCTCACTACAACGGAAATTCATACGCCCGAGTGGTGAAACAGGTAGACACAAGGGACTTAAAATCCCTCGGCGTGAACAACGCCGTGCCGGTTCAAGTCCGGCCTCGGGCACCACTTGACCCCAACCCCACAAATCCATGGAACTGATCGCCGCCGCCATCCAGCTCACCTCCACCGGAGATATCAGCGCCAATCTCGCCGCCTGCATGCAGCAGGTGGAGACGGCCGCGGATCGCGGCGCCAATTTCATTACTCTACCCGAAAACTGGTCCTTCCTGGGCGACGAGCAGCAGAAGCTGCATCTGGCGGGAGAGATTGACGCACGCAGCCGGGACTGGCTGCTCAGCACCGCCGCGGATTTCGGCGTATACCTGCTGGGCGGCGGACACGCGGTTCCATCGGGAACCCCTGGCAAGGTGTTCAACCAGTCATTGCTGGCGTCTCCCGGCGGGCAGGTGCTGGCGTCGTACAACAAGATCCACCTGTTCGACGTGGATTTGTCCACGGGCCAGCAATTCCGCGAATCCAACACGGTCATGGCGGGCGAGGATCCGATCACCGCCCGGATTGGCGACACGGTGATCGGCCTGACCATCTGCTATGATCTGCGTTTTCCCGAACTGTACCGCCGCCTCGCGAACGCAGGCGCGCAGGTGTTGTGCATTCCCTCCGCGTTCACGCTACACACCGGCAAGGACCACTGGCATGCGCTGTTGCGCGCGCGCGCCATCGAAAACCAATGTTATGTGATCGCGGCGGCGCAATACGGACGCCACAACGCCTCTCGCGTCAGCTACGGACACGCATTGATCGTTGACCCCTGGGGGACTGTGGTCGCGGAGGCCTCAGACGGCGCCGGGGCCGCCGTGGCGCCGCTGAACCTTGCGCTGGTGTCCAGCGTGCGCGACCAGTTGCCCTGCCTGAAGCACCAGCGGATGAACGTGCTGTAAGCGGTACAGCCATCACCGCCGCTTCGCGGTTCATCCCCCTCCCCCTCACGGCGCGGAGGAGGTCCTGTGGATTCGCGGTTGGCCCCCCAGATCGCACATCCTGGCGGCGTGAACCGATCCCACGGAGGACGGAGACGGCGGACCGGAAGCCCATGATCGCATGGAGATCCGCCGCCGCCGCTTTGCGGCGGCGGCCCCGCCCCGCGCAGGCCCGGGAGCGCCGCGCCATCACATCCGGAACTCCCACATCCGAACGATCACCGGCGCCGGCCCGCGTGCGGGCCGGCGCAATGACACCGCTCCGCCTGAAGCCGCGCGCGATCCCGGGCCTTTCGCCCCCCCACCCGGCGCCCCGCGGTCCCCCGTTCGTGCGTGCGCCGGCGCTTGTACGG
>JAJVIH010000069.1 GCA_022072125.1 Myxococcota bacterium
CCCCCCCCGCGAACCTTATCCAGCGCAAATCAGGAAACCGGTAGCTGGCTCCTTCCAGACGCACACGGAACATGCGCAGGCCTTCGCCGGAACACAATCTTTGACGCACTGCGTAAAAACGGGCTAAATGGGCGTGAAATGGGAATCACCAGCCTGGTCCAACAATCCATCAACCGTGTCGCGGGCGTGCGGCGGACCCTTTCCACGGCGCAGGGACGATTGCGTTCGCTGCTGGGCAAACGCGAACGCCCGTTGCGGGTGGCGGTGGTGGGATGCGGCGGCCGCGGCCACGATGTGTATTGTCCCATGGTGCGGGCGCTGTCCGATCACCTGCAACTGGCGGCGGTGGTCAGCCGCGGCGAGGCCTCCGCCATGCGCGCCAGCCTTCGCCACGGCGTGCCGGGTTACACCAGCCTGGAAGAAATGGTGGAGCGGACCAAACCCGATCTGGCCATCGTCTGCGTATCCTATGGACAGAACACGGAAGTGGGCCTCCGGGCGGCGCGGCTGGGCATGCACCTGCTGCTGGAAACTCCGGTGGCGGAAGATCCGGAGCACGCCAGCGATATTGCGCAGGAACTGGACCGCCATGGCCGGGCCGCCGAGGTGGCCGAACAGAATTTCCGCACCCCTCCCGAGCAGATCAAGCGCATGCTGATCGAGGAAGGATTCTTCGGCCGCGTCATCGCCGCGGAAAACGATTACCGCGGGCACGGCTACCACGGAGCATCCATGATCCGGAACTACATCGGTTTTGATGTTCCGCTGAAACGGGTGACCGGCATGGTGCGCGAATTTGACGTGCATCCCCATTACAGCAGGTTAAGGAATATCCCTGATCGCAAACGCGAGCGCTGGGAACTGGGCTGGCTGGATTTTGAAGGCGGCGCCATCGGAATCTTCAAACATACCGACATCAGCTACGACGCGCCCATGCTGCGTTTTGAAACCTCCACCCGTTTCTACGGCGAAAACGGCATGGGCTCCGGCAACCGCCTGGAACTGGTCTCCGCCGATGGCCGGGAAGCGCGTCCCATCCGGCTGGAATGGGTCATGCGCAAGGTGGGAAAGGTGGATGTCACCGAGCGCATCATCGCCCATACTTCTCCGAGGATTGAGTGGGAGAATCCTTTCACTGGCTGTCCATTCGACGACGACCGGGTGGGCATCGCCACGGCGCTGATGGAACTGGTCCGCTGCATCCGCGAGGGGGATCAGCCGGAATATGGCATTCCCAATGGATGCCTGGATCGGGCGATTGAACTGGCCATCCAGAAATCATCGGCGATGGGCAGCCGTCCGGTGTTTTTCGAAACCCGGTAGACAAGAAGGCCGGAACGGCGAATCACCGGGACGCCAGCGCCAACCGCATCAGCCCAGGTGATCATCGCTCCACAGCCGCGGGATCATCAGAAAACGCGACCCCGGATAATACCGGGTTGTTTGGCTTGATTTGATTCGCAACAGCCACGCCGCCGTCTCGCATCGCCGCCCGCCGGCTCCCCGATCGGAATCCCGGACTTCAACGGCCCGAGGATTTGGCCACGAGGCCGTCGAGATCCTTGCGATCCTTCTCGCTGACTTCTTCCAGGGGCCTGGATGCGGGGCGGACCGGCTCTCTCACCGCATCGGGCCGGGACTGGGCGCGCACCGCATCGGACGCCGGCCGGACCTCGCGTTCCGTAAACAGGTGGTTGCGAAGGCGGTCGAAAAATGTCACGCCCCTGTACTCGACAAACCCGGCGCAGATGGCCGCGGCGGCCAGAACAATCACGGTGAAAACTGCTTTCATCGGCGGATGACTCCAGGGCGCAAGCCTACGTGGAGCAGGAGGCTCCGCAATTTTTCACCGGCGGGAATGATGTCAATCAGGTCAATTCGAGGAATTTTTCCTCGATGCTCTTGCCGCGGGATACGCCGCGAATGGGCGCGCCCGCATCCAGCAGCAGCCGCAAGGTGCGCGTGGTCACTTCATCGGCGTTGGAGTTCTGGCGGTTGACGGTCACGGTCAGCACGCCCAGGTTTTGATCATACGCGGATTTGGCGACCGATGGATGCGGATCCAGCAAAGCCTGCGGAATGACCGAATGGGGGGCCAGCTCAAATTCCAGGGTTTCGCCGACGCCGCGAAATTCATCAATCGGCGCTTCCAGGACCATTTTGCCGTGGTTGATGATGCCCACGTGGGTGCAGATTTCCTGAATCTCCGCCAGATTGTGCGAACTCACCACGAGCGTGCGGTTTTTCGCCAGTTCGCGGAACAACTGGCGGATGAACACGGCTGTTTTGGGATCCAGCCCGGAAGTGGGCTCGTCCAGCAGGATCAATTCCGGATCTCCCAGCAAAGCCTGCGCCAGCAGAATACGCTTGTGCTGGCCGTGGGACAGCTTGCCCGCCTTCATGCCGTAAGCCTCGGGCAGGCCCACCCATTCCAGCACCCTCCGCACGCTGGATTCAATCTCCGGCGGCGGCACGCCGGACAGGCGCGCGAAATAATGCAGCACTTGGCCGACCTTGAAGGTGGGATACATCATGGCGTCCTGCGGAAGGGCGGTCACCCGTCCCAGAAGAGTATGGATATTCTGGATGGGCGTTCCCAGCAGCCGGGCCTGACCGCCATCCGGAGAGATATAGCCCATGAGCATGGAAAAGGTGGTGGTTTTACCCGCGCCGTTGGGCCCCACCAGGCCGTATAGCGATCCATATGGCACCTTCATGTGGAGTTGGTTGACCGCCACCACGGGACCATAACGCCGCACCAGTCCGCTCACCTCGATGGCCCAAGGACTTTCCGGAAGAGCGGGGCCGCCCGCGCTGCTCACATCCGCCGGGGAATCTCCGCCATAAACGCCGCCAGCCCGGGACATCAGTAATCCTTCTTCCGGAAGATCAGAAAGGCGCTGTTCGCCACGGCCGCGGCAAACACCAGACAGACCGCGATGGCCACGGCGATCACTTCGATATGCGGATTGAAAAAGCTCCAGCGGTATTCATTGGGCAGGATGTATTCAAACACCTTCCCGGCTTCGCCAAAGATGTCTTCACCCCAACCCGAGAGGATGCTCATCCCCACGAAGACGCCGAAACAGGTGCTCAATACCACATTGGGTCTCTGGATCACGCAGGACACCAGCGTGGTCAGGGCGAGAAACGGCAAGGACCCCACGGCGGCGAACAGCCAGAAACGGATGCTGGGCAGCAGGGTTTTGTCCAGTCCGTAGCCGTGCCAGTTCAGCGCCGCCACCACCAGAAGCACCACGTCCGCGACAATGGTGATGCCGATGGTGATGATGGCGTAGGCCGCAAGTTTGCCGGAAAACACCGCCGGACGGCTCGCCCGCAACAACATCAGGCGGAGGGTGCGCCCGCTGGTTTCCGCGGCGATGATTCCATGGCTCATGCTGGCGACGAAGTATGGGATCAGCAGCACCGCCAGAAGGTAGGCGAACAACACCACCCCCGGTATCCCGAGAATATGGTTCACCACCTCCGGATCCAGGTTGAACTCGCCCAGGAATTTGATGATGCCCTGCTGAACCGCGATATCGCGTTCGGAATCGCCCTGCAGGTTGACCCCCACGCTTTCACGTGTGGAGCGGGCGATCAGAATATAGATATACCCCGCCATCACCGTTCCGGCTGTATAAAGCAGGGCATAGGCGATGCCCCACATACCTGAAAACGCCAGACGAATCTCGCGGCCGGCGATGATACGCGCCTGGGTCCAGAACGGCAGCGGTCCTTTCCGGATGGGATTCATGGCGGCCTTATAGCAATGGAGTCCGGAAGAGAAAAGCGGTTCCGATCGTTTGCGGACGGCCTCAGACGCGCTTCGTCATCCAGCACACAGCCTGCGATTCCAGACCGGAAGGGCCGTCTTCTCCCAGATGGACGGCGCCGGGAACAAATACATGCCCCCCCTGATCCAGCCAGCACAACGTGGTGGAAGCAGAGAGTTGCCCCGTGAAAGGCGTGATCACCTCTTCCGTCACCATGGGGTCCTGGCGGGCCTGTACAATCAACAGGGGGCGCTGAATGCGGCCCATCACATCCGCCGCGGACATGGTGTTGTAATATTCACCGGCGCCGCGAAACCCGAAGCGCGGGACCACTGTCAGTTCGTCCCACTCGCGGATGGACCGGGCGGCCATGACCTGTTTCACGGGCGACGGCTCCCGGCCACGGGCCGCCAACTGGCGGTACAGGCGCTTGAGTTCGATCAACAGCGCCTGCCGGTAAATCGCGCGCAACGGCGCGTCAATCGCCTGTTGGGTTATTCCCAGATGCAAGGGCGCACAAATGGCCGTGACAGCGGCCAGGTGCGGATGATCCAGCAGGGCCGCCGCCCGCAGCGCGATATGCCCGCCCAGCGAGTAGCCCAGAATGAATACCTGCTTGCGCTGGCGCAGTTCCGGCGACTCCAGCGCCGCACGGATATCTTCGATGAGACCGCCGTGGTAGAGGTCCTCTCCCTTGAGTTCGGACCCGCGCAATCCCAGCCGCAGCGAGGACAACCCCGCGCCCAGCGCCGCCGATGCCGCCCGGTTGACATAGGGCGCATCCGGATAGCCGCCCATGCCATGGATGATCAACACCGCGCGGTGGGGATCCGGACCTTCCGTCCAGCGCCCATGGAGTTGGACCGCGCCATGGCGCTTGTCCGGAAGAGCCGTGGTCCAGGAGCGGCTGGGAGGCCCGGGGGTGGGAAACACCCGGTCGCGCAGGGAGCCCAGAATGGTCCAGACATGCCCGGAAGCCCGGGACGGGCGGAAGCTCATTTGCCGTTTTCCGCCCGGTATTTTTCCAGCGCGGTTTCGGCCTTCTTGAGCCAGGACGCCGCCGTGGGAGAGAGTTTCCGGTAATAATCATGCACGGGCTTGAGCCGGGCGGCCATGTTGTCCCGTTCACCGGGCATCAAGGAGTAAACCTTGACCCCTTGGTTGGTCAGGCCGTTTTCCACCACCGTGTTGGAATTGCGGATGATCCGGCGGGCGGCCGCGGTATCCCCTTCTCCGCCGGAAAGGAGGATGTCCTGCATATCCTGGGGCAGGGTTTCAAACCATTTCCGGGAATACACGATAATCCCCGGCTGGTAGATGTGATTGGACAGGGAAACATGCGTGATTTCGGTATGCCAGGAAGCCGCAAACATGAAGATCAGGGTCTGATCAAACCCGTCAATGGTGCTTTCCTTCAGCGCGCCTTGCACGTGGGTGGTGGGAATGGGGATCATGGCCGCCCCCAGTTCCTTGTAAAACCGTTTGTGAATGTCGTTTTCCTGGGCGCGCATGCGCAGGCCTTTGACATCCTCTGGTTTCTTGATGAACCCTTTGGACTTGGTGGCGAACACCCGCCAGCCGTTTTCCGACCACTCCGCGAACACATAGCCGCGTTTTTTCAGAAGCGCCGAGATATCTTCCTTCAGCACGTGGTCCAGCAGGTAATCCGCTTCTTCCAGGGACTTGAACAGGTAGGGAAGCTCGAACAGGTTGAGTTCGGGAATCTCGGTGGCCAACGCCCCAAGGGAGCCGCCGAAAGCGTGCAACTGGCCGCGCTTGCATTCCTCCACCATCTGGTTTTCCCCACCCAGCGCGCCGCCCAGAAACGCCTTGATGGTCGCCCGTCCTTTTGACTGGATTTCCACCCGTTTCTTGACGCGAAGCAGTTGCACTTCCCAGGGCGATCCTTCCGGAGCAATGGAGCCGAAGCGGATAACCAGTTTGCCTGGCGGCGGCTGGACCGGCGAGGTGATGGTCGCCTGCGCGCAGGCCAGCGCCGGCGAGCAGAGCATCAGCGCCAGAAAGCACAAACGCACGGCTTTCGCCGTGCGTTTGCGGGGAACAACAACATGAGACCGCATGGATTAGAACCGATCCTCCGCGAGGGACAGGAACCATTCCGCCTTCTTCTTTTCCAGACGGTTTTCCGGCGCCACGTCCGGCAGCTTTTCGGTGTCGCCCGCCAGGACTTCGTTGAGCAGCTTCACGTAAAGGTCCTTGTCGCGCAGCTTGGGCGCCAGGGTGTCGGCGTAGAGCACCTTGGTTCCCAGATAATCCGGCTCGAGTTCCAAGGCGCGCTCGAAGTGTTTCTGGGATTTCTTGAGATCGCCGCCCGCGAAGGCCGGCGCGACGGCGTAGTAAGCCCCGAAGTAGCGGTGCGGGGCCGCGTGAAAGAACTTCGCGTCCAGTTCAAGAACGTGTTTCATGACCTGGAAGATGTCTTCCTTGTGGAAGAGCACCGTGGAGAATCCCTTGGCGCGCGCCCAGCGGCCCAGGTTGGAGGCGTACCAGTACAGGGGCTCCTGCCCTTCCTTGCCCACCACGTTCACGATTTCACGAATCTTGCGCTGGCCGGCCGCGGCCTTGCGCGCGAAATCCGGAGAGGAAGCCTTGAGCGCCCGTTCCGAATATTCCAGACCCTTCTCATGGGTGGTCAACAGGAGTTCCTTCTTTTCCGGATCCTTCTGGGCCTTCAGCCAGTAGTGACCATCCGCCAGCAGGTAATAGGCGCGGGCCAGGCGGGTCAACACTTTGGCGTCGTCCGGCGAATTCTGAAGGCTTTTTTCGTACAAATCGATGGCCTGCTTGAGCGAGGCCTCATCGTCCCGCTTGGCCCACAGGGCTTCCGCCTGCTCCCAATATGGATTGGCCGCTGATCCGGAAGTCGCGGGCGCTGCGTCAGCAACGGCCGGAGGGGGCGCATCCTTGGTGAAAGAAGACGAACGGGCGGCGCCGCCGCATCCGGAAGCCACCCAAGCCAGCGCGGCGAGGGTCATGGCGGCGAAAACAGACGTACGGGACATCATCATTGTAATGATCCTCCAGAATCGGTTGGTGAAATGGGACCGCAAGGCGCGGCAGAAGAATCGCCGGATTGGATTTGGCGAGCACCGTAACACCCAGCCCCGCGGGCTGTCAAAGCCAAACCACACGCGGAAGAGAGCGGACTTCCATCCCGCCGTTTCCGGCGTCAGCGCGGGGGCGCGCCGCCGCCAAGGCTCTCCAGGCAATACGGGTGAATACCGGCAATATATCCCTGATTCTCATATGGATTTACCCCCCGGGGCGCGGGGAACCCCGGCAAGGAACCGAAGACGCCATGTTCAGCCACGGATGCTGAATTTCAAGGAACTCAATCTCATGCATCATTCAGTTAATTTGCTCTGGGGCTTGGGCCTCGTGTAACCTGCCGAGGATACCGGAATGACGCCCGGAGGGCGAAATTTTTGTTCGGTTCCGATCCGTGAGGGTGGTTCCATGATCCAGACGCCGCGTACGATTGTCCGCGCGACAGTTTTGTTGTCCGCCTTGGCCGCGCTTCCCGCTTGGGCGCAGGATGGCCTGCGAATCTCCAAAAAGAGCGTCAAGCATCAGATACCGGGCGCGGCGGCGCCGTTTTACGAGACCGGCGGCGAGAACGACGTCAAGATCATCGTGGATACGGATGGCGAACTGGTGATGGACATCCGCCCTCTCATCGCCAGGGACGCCAAGACCCGCAAGCAGGCGGGCGATACCGCGTCCATCATGGTGATTGTGGACAAAAAGAAAGCCGCCGAATTCAAACTGGACCTGAAAACCGCCGATCCCAAGGCGGCGCTGCCCGCGGAATTGGGGAAAAAATTCAGCGGCGGCAAGGCGTTGAGTGAAAAAACCCGGGTGACCAAGGGGGCGAAGGTGCTGATCCGCACCGACGCCAAGACCCCGGCCGCCCTGATCAGTGTGAAGGTCGCCCCGGCTTCCGCCGCTCCACCGCCGCCAGCCGCCCTGACGGGAACGGACAAAAAGCCCACGGCCGCGCCGCCGCCCCCTCCTGCGGAAGATGATGAAGACGACATCCAGATTGGGGCCTTGGTCAAGAAGGATGAGCCCCAAAAATCGCCATCAGCCAACAAATCCGCGCCGTCTACAAAAGACGGGAATGAGGATGATACCCCTTCCATCGCCATCAGCCTGGATGACGATGGCTCCCGGCCCGGCGGCAAAAAGAAAAAAGGCGGGGACGACGGCAGCCGCGAAGGCGAGGTCATTGTCCAGAATGGCGAAGTGATTCCGGCGAACAGCGACAGACCTCCGCGCTGGTTGCTGGACGGCACCCGTCTGATCGCCGGCGAGCAATGGCGAGATGAATTGTCCGGTTCTTTCTCCGAAGGCGAAATCGCGGCCACGATTGACCGCACCCCCGACGAAGTGGTGACGCTGGGCCTGAATGCGGGAACCGCGATACCGGTGCGCGGACTTGGCGGCCCCACCTTCACGGGTTCGCTGTATGTCCGCTACGTGATTCCGGTGCTGTATGGGGCGCTGAGCGTTGGTGGAAAAAGCGGCTACTGGAAATGGACCCAGCCCATCAATGTGCCGCAAACGGCCACCCGCAAGGCGTTTGAAGTCAACGCTTCGGTGCAGGTGATTCCGGTGCTGCTGGATTTCAATATCAACATGGCTCCGCGTTCGTTCATCCAGCCTTATCTGGCGTTAAGCGGCGGCGCATTCCATGTCTCGGGAAAAGTGGACCCGGGCGCGGTGGGCGGCGCCACCTCGGAATCCAAATTCGCCTTGGGCGGCCAGGGCGGCCTCGGCGTGGGCTTCGCTGCGGGCATTGGCGTGGCGGAACTGGAGGGGGTGTATACCCTTGCTCCCGCCGAGTTGGGGAATATCCAGAAATATTCGCTCAACGGATTCAATCTGACCGCGGGATATCGCTTCAAGTTCTGATATCCCAGGTCTCCTTCTGCGCCAAACGGCCAGCGTCAAACGCTGGCCGTTTGCATTTGTCCAATCGCTTTCACTGAAACCGCAATCCCCATGCAATTGCAGCATGAATTTGAGGCCAGCCTTTTCAACTCAGTCCTTATTTGATACGTCTCTCACCTGTGCCCGCGTTCCATTGATCTGCATCCTGATTGCAGTCAAACCATATGAGCCTGTTCAGATGAAAAAGATACTGACCAGCCTGTTCCTGATGGCGGCCGTTACGGCGTGTTCTTCCAGTCAATCCAGCCCTCCCCCTGCCCCGGTGCGGCTGGATTTTGGCTCCCTTTTCCAGAAACAGGAGGCGTCTGGAGTCCCCGCCGCGGTGGAGCGGGTGGTCCTGACGGTCAGTGGAAGCGGATTTGATCCCATCAGCCGGACGCTGGACCGCAACACCCCGGCCACCGGAACCGGCTACGCGGTCGAACTGGATGTGCCCGCGGGCCCTTCCCGCCGTTTCGCGGCCGAGGCGTTCAATCCGGCAGGGCTGGCGTTGTTCCGCGGCGAGGCGGTGACGGATTTGTCCCCGGGGCAGCGGACCCGCGTGACCCTGAACATGAACCTGGTGGTGACCGACAACGACCGGGATGGGGTTCCGGCGCAGGCGGGAGACTGCGACGACAATGACCGCAACAATTTCCCCGGCAATGCGGAGGTCTGCGACGGACGGGACAACAACTGCAACGGCCAGGTGGATGAGACTTTCAACCTGACCGGAGACATCAACAACTGCGGACGCTGCGGAAATGTCTGCAACCTCGCCAACGCCGATCCGGCCTGCAGGCAGGGACAATGCGCCATCGCCGCCTGCAAGGAAGGTTTCGACGACGCCAATGGGCAGCCCGGCGACGGTTGCGAACGCGAAAAGGATAGATGCACGCCAACCAATGGCGGCGTGGAGATCTGCGACAATATTGACAACGACTGCAACGGCCAGACCGACGAGTCCTTCCGCGCCGAACTGGGAACCGCCTGCGAAGAAGGCCAGGGCGAGTGCAAGGCCGCCGGCGTGCGCATCTGCGACGAACGGGATCGCTCGAAAACCCGGTGTGACGCGACAACCAAGGCGCCAGCAACGGAAATCTGCGATGGCAAGGACAACAACTGCAACGGCCAAGTGGATGACGGGTTCGCCGTCAACACCGCCTGCGACAATGGCCAGCAGGGGGCCTGCAAAGCCTCTGGCGTCAATGTCTGCAAGCCCGATGGAAGCGGCGTGGAATGCAACGCCCGCCCGGGAACGCCCGGCAAGGAATTCTGCGGCAATACCGTGGACGAAGACTGCGACGGCAAACTCGACAACGGCTTCGATGTGGGGGCGGCCTGCGAGGATGGCGTGGGTGAATGCAAGGCCTCGGGTAAGAAAATCTGCAACCCCGCCGGCGATGGAACCCTCTGCGACGCGACGGCAAAAACGCCCGCGGCGGAAGTTTGCGGCGACGGCAAGGACAACAACTGCAACGGTCAGACCGATGAATTTCCCACCCTGGGCAATGAATGCACGGTGGGCGTGGGGGCCTGCCAGCGGCGCGGAACCATCGTCTGCGACGCCGCGGACTCCACAAAAGTCACCTGTTCCGTCACCCCTGGCGCGCCCGGCGTGGAGCTATGCGGCGACCGCATTGACAACGACTGCGACGGTCAGGTGGACGAAGGCTTTGAAACCGTTGGCCAGGAATGCAGCGCGGGCGTGGGAGCCTGCCGCCGCACGGGCGCCTTCGCCTGTTCTGGCGATCTGCTGGGTGTCTCCTGCAACGCCGCGCCTGGAACACCCTCCACTGAATTGTGCGGCGACAACATAGACAACAACTGCAATAACCAGGTGGATGAAGGCTTCCCGCTGACGGGCCAGGGCTGCGCCAACGGCGTCGGCGCCTGCCGCCGCACCGGAATTTTCGCCTGCACCAGCGACCGGCTGGCCACCGAATGCAACGCCGTCGCTGGAAACCCCACCACCGAAGTCTGCAATTTCGCCGACGACAACTGCAACGGTCAGACCGACGAAGGCTTCGACAAGGACAGCGATGGTCAGACAACCTGTGCGGGCGACTGCGACGACACCCTCACCTCCGTCAACACCAACGCCCCGGAACTGTGCGATGGCATTGACAACAACTGCAACAGCCAGTTCGACGAGGCCGCCATCTGCGACGCCAAAATCAATACGGTATGGAACCAGGGTGACAATTTGAACGACGGCGCCCCGGCGGGCCTGGGCATCGTCCGCAAGCCCAGCGGCCTCGATTTCAAGGATGGCGTGCTCTGGTTCTCGGCGGCCCGGGATTCGATGATCCGCAAATTCACGCCCCAAAACGGATTTGAATCCGTCGCCGGCAACCTGGATTCCTCGGCGGACCCCGGCTCTGACCTCAATGGCGGCGTTGGCGCCGTGACCGACGTGCTGGCCTGGCCCGGCGGCAAGATCCGCTACATCACCCGTTACCAGACAGAAGAAGAAGAGGAAGTTTCAGCCGGCTACGGTCCCCATGGAATGGCCCCATATTATAGGGGACCGTCAGAAGATATCTGGCATATCCGCGAGATTGATATCCCCGGGATGACCCAGACCACGATCATGAGCGGAAGTTATTCTCCCGGACACAACCAGCCCCCCTCTGGAATCAATGTGCAGGATGCGCAATTTCTCGAACGGTATGGAACGGAAAACTTCCTCTACACCGACACCATGCTGAATTTTGTTCACGACGTGAACACCACGGGCAATGGCCTGCACCGCATCATCGCGGGCGACCTGAGCGGAGAAGGCTCTGCCGATGATGGACCCGCGCTGGAAGTCAAAATGGCGGATATCGGCGGCGTGGCAGCAACCGGAACCAATTTCTTCGTGGCGCACAACCGCGCCCAGCAGGTCATGCAGGAATTTGGCGGCCGCACGATGGGTCCCGCTAACCAGGGTCCGCCTCCCCCGCTGATGGGAGCGGGACTGATCCGCCTGTACAATAGCACGCTGGATACCCTGACCACGGCCGCCGGCGGCGGCATGCTGGAGGTAACCACCTCGCCGCAACCCGCGACGATGGTGATGTTCAGTTCGCCCAAGGCCACTTGTTTCGACGGCCAGGATCGCCTTTTCTTCGCGGCGGACGAAGGCCTGCTGGAATATGACCTGACCCAGCAAACCGTCCGCCGGGTGGTGGGCGACGAACAGGCCCTCACCACGAACCGGGCCATCACCCAATACCCCGCTCTCTCCTTCCCCGATTTGCTGATCAACGATATCGCCTGCGACGGAAAATCAGGCGTGTATATCGGCGATATGCAGTCGGAAGCCATCTGGTACTGGAACCGCTCGACCAATCTGGTGAGCGCGATCAGCTCGCCGTACAAGGGCGAAGGCCTGCGCATCAACCGTTCCGGCGTGGACAACCCCTCCGGCCTTGCGGTGACCTCCGGCGGTCTGCTGGTGACCTACCTGGACGGCGAGGTCCGTCTGGCGCCCGTTGACCAGCAGTTCCGCGTGCGAACCGTGGCGGGCGAAACCCTCTCTGGCGAAACCATGGGCGAGGATGGCCCCGCCACCGAAACCACCCTCCAAAGCCCGGTTGACATCGCCTGGGATCATGCCTCCGGCAAGGCGTATTTCACGGAAAAAGAAGGATCGCGGGTGCGCGAACTCAACCTGACCACGGGAATGGTCCGCACCATCGCGGGGATGGTGAACGCGGGAGAGCCTGATCCCGATGGCGGCGACGCTGGTGACCCCGAATCAGGCGATGGAGGAGGAGGTCCCTCCTGGGTCAACGGCGTTCAGATTGGCATGCCCACGGGCATCGCCGTGGATCCGGCGCGGAACGCGGTCTACTTCGCCGACCCTGATTTCTTCTTCATCCGCAAAATTGACCTGGCCACCGGCGACATCACCACCTTTGCCGGCATTGGCAACGACGGCCTGAGCGGCGATGGCGGACCCGCCATGGACGCGGCCATCGGGAAGCCAGATCGCATGGGCATCGCGGGGAATAACCTGTATTTCGTCACTGAAGCCGTTGGCGAAGGCTCCGCCCGCTATGTTCTCCGCATCAACCTGCAGAACAACACCGTCAACAAGTTGGCGGGCAGCGAAACCACATACGAAGGACCCGCCAGTTCGCCCTGCGCCGGCGGAGCGGGCGCAACCCAGTTTGATTTGGGGAAAATCACCGGCGTGGCCGCGGACAGCGCGGGCAATGTTTTCTTCTCGATCTCGGATGAGTTCATCCCGCGCGCCGAAATCTGCGTACTGGATGCATCGCTGAACCGCCTCGCCCGGGTGGCGGGAACCGGGACCTCTGGCGAATCCGGAGACGGCGGCCCCGCCTCGGCGGCGCAAGTGGGCGAACCGGGCGCCATGGTCTTCCATGACAACGCCCTGTGGTTCGTGGATGAGAAGAACGAACATGTGCGGATGATCCGCAAGCCGGTATGGGACGTGGACGGCGATGGACTGAATAACCTCCAGGAAGTCGCGCTGGGAACCAATCCGGGCAACCCCGACACCGATGGCGACGGCCGCAATGACGGCGTCGAAACCTCCACCGCCCCGGTCACCAATCCCCTCGCCTACGACACGGACAACGACGGCGTGGGGGATGCGGACGAATTGCTGTTTGGGTCCAATCCCGCCGTGGCGGACAGCGATGGCGACGGATTCACGGACGGCGCCGAACTGGCGGGCGGCTCCGACCCGATGAACGATCAGGCGCTGGTGGACTGCGTGTGCCCGAACCAGAAAACCCGCGCCATGAAGGAGACAGCGCCCTTCGGATTCTATGCCGATCTCTACCGCCCCTCCATCACCAACCTGAGCGACGGCAAGATGGGTATGGTCTGCACGCAAAACCTCAACGACCCCTACACGGTCAAGAACCGGTTGTTGCCGGAAGGAAATAGCGATGACGAGCCATCCACCCTTGGCTCCAGCCAGAGCGGCTACTCCCGCTTGACCTGGCCGCGGTCGCTGGCCGCCTACAATGACAACGCCAATTCCACCCTGCTGGCGCTGGTCGCGGAGAACGAAAGCACCCTCAACACGCGGATTTCCGGCTACCAGCTCTTGAACCCCGGCACGGGATTCAACGCCAATGTCAGCGCCCTTCCCCCGGACAGGGTTGATCAA
>JAJVIH010000068.1 GCA_022072125.1 Myxococcota bacterium
GGCGGACCGGCTTCCGGCGCGGCGGCGGCGGGCTCCACCGCAGACGCGGCGCCGGCGGCCATGGCGGGCGCGGTTTCCGCCGCGGGGGCCGGCGTCATGCCGCCCAGGCCATTCCACGGCAGGGAGACAAAGGCGTCGCGCATCCGCATATTCCAGATGGAGGCGGCGGTCTCCGGCGCGGGCTCCTGATCCAGTTGCTGGACGAAATCCTGGTAACCCGGCGGCGGCGCGGCGGCGTGCTCGCCCGATGGCGCGGGCGGCGGCGGCGGCTCGGGAGGTGCGAACATTCCCGGATCATCCACCGCGGACTCGTCGAGCGCGACGGCGGTTTCGGAATGCCACAGGGTGGTGCGCGGGCGGGCCGGAAACACCGGGTCCGCGGGGGGCGGCTCCGCCTCTGGCGGCGCGGGCGGCTCAAATGCGGGCGGCGCGGGCGCTTCCACCACCTCCGCGGGCGCCGCCGCGAAGGGCCCGGGGGTGGCTTCAGGCGCGACATCGGTCAACAGTTGCGGTTCGGCCTCATCCAGCACCGGCGGCAGGATCACCGGCTCCGGCGCGGTGATGGGGGCCTTGCGCAACTGCTGGAGCAGCGGCAGCACCCGCAGTTCGATGTCGAACTGGACTTCCATCAACCGCCCCCGGCGCGCAGTGATTCAGCGATGGCGTGGCGATCCTCGCCCGCGGCGATGCGCTCGCGCAATCCGCCCGCCTTCTTCGGCGTGGCGATGATGAACAGGCACTCCGACGCGCCCATGGACTGGCATTCCAGTTCCAGGCAATCCAGTTCGCGCCCCGCCATGGCGCTGAAGCAGGCCGAGAACAGGCCCGCGTACAGATGACAAACCGGTTCGGCGGCGTGTCCCGCGGCGGCGACAAACAGGGAATTGACCAGGCGCACCGCGACCACGCCCTTGCCGTATCCGGTGGTTTCAATGGCCATGGCCCCATATCCGGCGCCCGGCAGCCAGCGCTGGAGGTAGGCCGCGCCCTCTTCAAACGGCAGGCTGGAGAGCGGCGCTCCGCGTTCGGCTTGAACCAGTTGATCCACCGTGTTGATCAGAGACGCGCCCCACTGGCGTCCGGTCTCGAACCAGATGGGCTGCGCCACGGCGGGCGCCTCGGCGGCCAGGCTCTGCATCAGGGCGGAGATCAGGCCGGCGGAGGCCATCATGGCGGGCGAGCCGTCATAGAGACCCAGCGATCCGGAAGAAAAATCGGCGGAATAAAATCCGGTGGACAAGGCGTTCACGGTCATGGATTCACTCTATATCAATATCATCAGAAGGCAAAAATCA
Source organism: Myxococcota bacterium (assembly GCA_022072125.1). Taxonomy (GTDB): domain Bacteria; phylum Myxococcota; class JAJVIH01; order JAJVIH01; family JAJVIH01; genus JAJVIH01. The sequence goes on from JAJVIH010000068.1 coordinate 1,296, forward strand.
GAAACGGCCCCGCTCCTTCGCCTTGCCCGCGCGAAGCCAGGGTGTCGCAAAATGACAAGGCGGGGTCCCCTGCCGGATGATGACGCCGTCAGCGCCGGACCAGGAAGCGGGTTATTCCTCCAGGTTGATTTCCTTGGCGTGTTTTTCCTTGTCGAGCCAAGCCTTCCATTCGTCCACCGCTTCCTTGCGGGCCTTGGCGTCGCCCGCGGGTTCAAACCCAATGCGCTGGCGGCTCAGCGACTGAAGCTGCTGGTGCACGACCTTGCGCACCTCGGCGTCCTTGTCATCCAGCATCTTGATGAAGCGCTCCGCGAGTTTGAGATCAACCTTGCCGCTCTTGTTTTCCTGGGTCGAGATGCGCGCGACCGAACGGACCGCGAAGCGGCGCACTTCGGGCTCCACGTGGTCGAGCAGCCTGGTCACCTCATCCTTGACTTCCACGATATTGAACTGCCCGGCGTTGTTGGTCAGTTCCTTGAGGGCCATCAGCCGCACCTCGGCGATTCCGGTGGTCAGCAGGCTGGAAAGGGCCTTCGTTTTGGCGTCGCGATCCCGGGCCTCGTCGAGGCGGTTGGCGGCCTGCACCACCTTCTCCGCGTCATCGAGCCACTTGTTGTCCACGGCCAGGAATTTCCCGGACAGGTTCTGGTACAGGAAGGCGTATTTGTTCTCCTCAAGCTGGAGAATGAAAATCAGGTAGCGTTTGCCGTTCTGGAACATGGGCGCATCCGGATCGTCGCCGCCCTCGTCATCGGGGACCATGCCGATCTTCAGCGCCTTGGGGCCAGACCCCTTGATGTATTTGGAGACAGCGAAATCCACCTGCGGCGGCGACGCGGCGGTATCCACCTTGGTGACATTGCCCACCGCCACCCAGGGGGAGCGCCGGGTCATTTCCGGGATGCGATCCTTCGAGGTGTTTTCCTTCACCGCGGGCGCGTCTTCCTTCGCCTCCCCGATTTTCTTTTCGGGCTTGATTTCGGCCAGAGCGGACGCTCCCTGCCCCAGACAGGCGGCGAACACAACCAACGAAATGGAACGGCGAAGCATGCTGGAGACCTCCTTCATGACAGGACCAGATTTCCCGGCGATCATTTTTCCACTCCCTTCAGACGCGGACGCCGCAGATTGGGCGGATTCCTGAACTCCGGCGCGGCCGGAGGATTCTTCCGCAACAACATAAGCGCCTGTTCAACGGCTTTGTCCAGTTGCGGGTCGTGATTGCGGGCGTGATCCGCCGGGGTGATTTCCACCTCGATGGAGGGGTCCACGCCGTAATTTTCCACACCAAACCCCACGTCCATGAACCAGGAGCAGAATTCAGGCTGGGTGGTCACGCCGCCATCCACCAGTTCATGGCGCGGCCAGATGCCGATGACGCCGCCCCAGGTGCGTTTGCCGATGAGCGGACCAAGGCCATGCACCTTCCAGACGTGGCTGAAGATATCGCCGTCGGAGCCCGCCTGCTCGTTGGTCAGCGCCACCAGCGGGCCGGCGGGGCTCTCCTCGGGGTACGGAACCGGCGCGCCCCAGCGCGGACGATCCCACATCACGCGCTTGCGCAACAGCTTTTCGATCAGCAGTTGCGACACGTGCCCGCCGCCGTTGAAACGCACATCCACGATCAGCGCGGGGCGGTGCAACCCGGCGAGAAAACCGCGGTTGAACTCCGCGTAACCCGCCGGACCCATGTTGGGGATGTGGATGTACCCCACCTGGCCGCCGCCGCGCTCATGCACCACCCGGCGGTTGGTGTTGACCCAGTCGCGGTACCTGGCGTTCAACTCCGAGTGCAGCGCCTTGACGGTGACGGTTTCCGGCTCGCCTCCGCCGCCCGGACGCACGGTCAAATCCACCCAGTCGCCCGCGCGGTCCACCAGCGCATGGTCGAGCGAATATTCGCGGCTGAGCGTCCGGCCGCCCAGCGCGACGATGACATCGCCCGGAGCGACACCCGACCCCGCGCGCGCCAGCGGCGAACCATGCTTGGGGTCCCACTCATCACCGTGGATCAGGGTGGAAACGCGATACCCCCCGGCGCTTTCATCCCAGAAGGTTTCGGCGCCGAGAAACCCCCTGCGGTGCGGCGGCGGGGCGCGGTGGTCGCCGCCCATTTCGTAGGCGTGGCTGGACCCCAGTTCGCCCTGGAACTCCCACATCAGGTCGCTGAATTCCTGCCGCGAGCCGATGCGATCCACCAGCGGCTGGTAGCGATCCAGCGCCTCGTTCCAGTCCACGCCGCTCATGTCCGCGGTCCAGAAATGCTGGGCCATCAGGCGATGGGCTTCGCGCAGCATCTGCCGCCATTCCTGGCCCGGATCCACTTCGACCGAAATGCGGCCCAGATCAAGCCAGCCGCTCTTGCGGGTGGTTCCGGACTCCTCCTTCAGCGGCTTGCCCTCCAGGCTGGCGGCGGTCACCCGTAATTTCCGCCCCGCGCGGATGATCAGCGTCTGCTGATCGGAAGCCAGCCAGAATGAACTGATCCCCGAAGCGACGTCCCGGGTCTCCAGTTCGGTCAAATCAAAGGCTTTCAATGCGCCGGTGGGAGCCGGATTGGGATCCAGCCAGTCCGCATTCAGGCTGCCCTCGATGGGATGGCTGGAGAAAAACACCAGGTTCTCCGTGGCCTGAATCGAGCCGTACCGTCCTTCGGGAACCGGAAACGCCAGCACGCGCTTTTCGACGCCCTCGAAGTCAATCGCGCTGGCGGGGCTTTCCGCCTTCTTCTCGCGGGAGGACTCGCCCGCCTTGACCTCGCCCTCGCCAGGTTTGTCCTTGTCCCCCGGCTTGTCGCCGCCCTTGCCCTTGAGCGGACGCGGCTGGGGAACAAAGGGATCCGCCGCATCCTTGCGCAGCAGCAGGGCGCACAGGCGCATGCCGCGGGGAAATCCCAGATCGAAGCGCAGGCTGTCGTAGACCGGATCAAACTCGCGGAACGAGATGAAATAGAGATAACGCCCCTTGGGATCAAACGACGGATGGTGATCGCGGAATTCGCCGCTGGTCACGGTTTCAAGCTGCGTTCCATCGGGCGAGGCCATGCGGATCACGGATGTGCGGATGGATGTGGGGAATCCGTAGGAGATCCATTTGCTGTCGGGCGACCAGGCCATGCCCTGGATGCGCCCGTAATCGCTGGCGTCCAGCGTGTGGATGCGCCCGCTTTCCAGATCAATGGACTGCGCTTCGTAACGGTGGTTGCTCAGCGCCAGGGTTTTGCCGTCCGGCGACAACAGCATGGACACCGGCCGCCCGAAATCCAGCGCGCCGTAATTGCGGTTGATTCCCTTCGGGGTGAGCGCGATGGCGTGCAGTTCCTCGGCGGCGCCGCCGTCGCGGATGACATACGCCGTGTCGCCATCCTTTGAATACGCGGCCAGGCGGTGGCGCACGCCATGGGGCGCGCCGTGCTGGCGCACGCCGCCTTCCCACAAACCCATGGTGAAGACCTTGCCGCGCGCCACGGTCATCAGTTCATGCCCCCGGGGATGCAGATCGTACTCCTCCAGATATCCGGCGGCGGGAACAAATTTGCGGTTGCGCCAGGTGCGCGGTGAGCCGTAACGGACATTGATCTTCCGCGCTTCCGCGCCCGGCTCCCACGCCCACAGATCGCCTCCGGAGTGATAGACCACGCGCTGCCCGTCGGTCTGCGGATGACGGGCGTAGAAGCGCGTGTGGTGGGCCAGCCGGCGCAGCTTCTTCCCCTGCGGGGTGCAGGCGTAGAGATTGCCCACGCCCTCGTGGTCGCTGAGGAATACGATCTCGTCCCCCACCCACATGCCGCGCACCAGGTTGCCTTTCAGTTCAATCAGCGGACGGAAATCGCCGTCGCCCTTCGTATCCACCCAGATCACGCCCGCCGTGCCGCCGCGGTAACGTTTCCAGCGCGCGGGGTCGTCCTGAAACCGGGTCAACACGCGGGCGTGACGGCCCTCGCCGCGTTTGGGCCCATAGGCGAAGAACGACGCCGGTCCCAGGTTAAGCGGGCGCGGATCACCGCCCCACAGGGGAACCTCCCACGCCGACCAGATCTTGGGGAACGGCTGCCGCGCCGTGGATACGTAAACCACGCCGCCGCCATCGGGCGTCCAGCCGGCCGTGCGGCAACCCGCTCCCTGGTAGGTCAGCCGCTGCGCCGGTCCGCCGTCGGCGGGCATCACGTAAACCTCTGTATTGCCTTCCTCCTCGCCGGTGAAGGCGATGGTTTGGCCATCCGGAGAAATGACGGGATACGCCGCGCCGCCCAGCCCGGAAGTCAACCGCCTGGCGGCGCCTCCCTTGAGCGGAACTGTCCACAGATCATCCTCGGAAACGAACACCACGGTCTGGTTGTGGATGGCCGGAAAGCGGTAATATCCTCCGGCGGAGGCCCGGGCGGTTTTGCTCATTTCACCCTCGCTGCGGGACGCCAATGGCCCGCGGACGGAAAACCATGCTGCTCAACAGGTTGTGTTCAGGATCGTTGCTGACAGGCATCATAACCGGCCTGATCCTCTTGTCCAACAGCGCGCTGGCCGCGGGAAACCTGGAAATCCGCCATGCATCGGGGACGCTGGCGGGACGGATTGACGCCTCCGGCGAGATGCGCGCCCCCAACGGATCGCTGACGGGACGGATTTCCAGCGGCGAGGTGCGGGCCCCCAACGGATCCCTGCTGGGACGCCTTTCCGGCGATGAAATCCGCGGCGCCAATGGAGCCCTGTTGGGCAGGGCGCATGCTTCCGGCGAGGTGCGCAACGGCGGCGGATCGCTGATCTGGCGGATCGGCGCTTCGGGTGAAATCCGCAAGGCCAATGGCGCCCTGGCCGGCAGGGTCTCCGGATATTCTCCCGGAGACCGCATGAAAATCGCCGCCTGGCTGTTCTTCGTGGATTCGCTCTGACCGATGCCGGCGGATTCTCATTACAGGCCCGATCCGCGCTTCGCCGCGCTGGGTGAAGGCTACGCCGATGCGGTGACGCCGGCGCGTTTTCCCCGGCGTCTCCTCCGCTTTCGCAACCAGCGCTGGGCCATGCGCGTGGGCCTTGGCGGATTGACGGACGCGGAATGGGAGACTCATTTCGCCCGGTTTGAACCGCTGCCCGGCAATCTCTCCCAACCATTGGCGCTGCGTTATCACGGCCACCAGTTTCAGGCGTACAACCCGGATTTGGGGGACGGCCGCGGCTTCCTCTTCGCCCAGTTGCGGGGGGATGACGGCCGCCTGCTGGACCTGGGAACCAAGGGCAGCGGCCAGACGCCCTATTCGCGCTTTGGCGATGGCCGCCTCACCCTCAAGGGCGGCGTGCGGGAAATCCTGGCCGCGGAACTGCTGGAAGCCCGCGGAGTCAACACCTCGAAAACCTTCAGCTTGTTCGAGACCGGCGAACGGCTGCACCGCAACGACGAACCTTCCCCCACGCGATCCTCCGTGCTGGTGCGGCTGAGCCATTCGCATATCCGCTTTGGAACCTTCGAACGGCTCGCCCATCTGCATGAAAAGTCCCTGATGACCCGCCTGCTGGATTATTGCCTGGAGCATTACGCTTCCCATCTGGCGGGAGACGCCTCTCCGCCCCTCGCGTTCTTCCGCTGGGCCCGCGACAACGCCGCCTCCTGCGTTGCCTCGTGGATGGCCGCCGGTTTCGTGCATGGCGTGCTCAACACCGACAACATGAACATCACCGGCGAGAGCTTCGACTACGGGCCATGGCGGTTTCTGCCGCGCTACGATCCCATGTTCACCGCCGCCTATTTCGACGAAGCGGGTCTCTACGCCTTCGGACGGCAGCCGCAATCCATCGCCTGGAACCTGGAGCGCTTCGCCGGCGCCCTGTCGCTGATCGCTCCCCTGGGCCCCATGATTGACGCGCTGGAGGAATTTCCCTCTTCCTTTCGCGCGGAATTACAGCGCCGCATCCTCCAGCGCCTGGGGCTCAAGCCATCCCGCGACGCTGGCGCGGACGCGCTGATCGGCGCGCTGTTCGGCTTCCTGGAGCGCAATCCCCTCGATTACGATGGTTTCTTTTTCGACTGGTGCGGCGGCGAGGCCGGCGCCCGCCGCGCGCTGGAGGGCCCCCGCGCCGCGCATTACCGGGGCGAGCGCTTCGACGTGCTGCGCGCGGCTTTGTCCGGCTTCGAGCCCGCGGATGAGCGGCTGCCGGAGCATCCTCTGTTGCAGGCCAATCACCCTGAAAGCCTGCTGATTGACGAGGTGGAATCCCTGTGGGACGCCATTGATCAACGCGACGACTGGGAGCCCCTGAACCGGAAGATCGCCCGCATCCGCCAGTGGGGGGAGGCGTTTTCCCCGCCCGCCGGATAAGTCCCCGCGCGATGGATGACAACCCCCACACCGCATGGAACGCCTTCCTGTCCCGCTTGATTCTGGTTCATTCCGCCGCATCCGCTATCCGGTACATGAAACCGCCGCCGTTTCGTGGCAGAAAGAGCCGCCAGCGCCCGCCGGGGATGATCCGCCGGCGGACCGCCGCGATTGCTCCGGCGGATTCCATGGCGCTGTTTGTGGAGATTCCAGTTGGCCCGCGGATGGATGAATGTCAACGTGCTCGCGTTGGGCGTGGTCAGCCTGCTGACCGATGTCTCCAGCGAGATGATCGTGCCGTTCCTGCCGGTCTTTCTGTCCGCCCAGTTGGGCGGCGGAGCCGCGGCGCTGGGCTGGATAGAAGGCGCCGCCGACTTCACCGCCAGCGTGCTCAAACTGGTGTCCGGCAAACTGGCGGATCGCCTGGGCCGCAACCGCCCCTTCGTCATCGCCGGATACACCATCTCTTCGTTGGCGCGTCCGCTGGTCGCGGCGGCGGGCGCCGCATGGCATGTGGTGGTCATCCGCGTCCTGGACCGCACGGGAAAAGGGTTGCGCACCAGCCCGCGCGACGCCCTGATCGCCGCCTCCGTCAGCGATGAGGAGCGCGGCGTGGCCTATGGTTTCCACCGGGCCATGGATCACGCCGGCGCGGTGCTGGGACCGCTCGCCGCCCTGTCCATCCTGACCTGGCTGACCAGCGACCTGCGCACCCTGTTCTGGATCGCCGCCATCCCCGGCATGTTGTCCATCATCGTGCTGGCGCTGTTCGTGCGCGATGTGGACCCCGGCCCGGAAGCCCAGCCGCCGAAGCCCGCGCAGCAGACCAAATCCCGGCTGCTGGATGGTCCGCCGCGCGCCATGTGGCCCTTTCTCATCCCCTTGAGCCTGTTCACCCTCGGCGAGGCCAGCGACCTCTTCCTGCTGATGAAGGCCAGCGAATTGCAGGCGGGGGTTTCGACCCTGCCCATGTACTGGATGGGCTTCCATGTGGGGAAATCCGTGTTTTCCATTCTCGGCGGGCGGCTGGCGGATCGCTTTGGCGAGCACCGCACCGTGGCGGCGGGGTGGATCATCGCCTGCCTGTCCTACGCGGGATTCGGCCTGGTGGAGTCCAAGGCGGGGGTGGCGATTCTGTTCGCGTTCTACTCCCTCTACTACGGACTCACCGAAGGCCCGGAGAAGGCGCTCATCTCCAAACTGGTCCCCGCGGACCAGCGCGGCGCGGCGTTCGGGTGGTACCACATCACCATCGGGATACTGGGTTTTCCCGCCAGCGTCCTCTTCGGCTACCTCTGGCAGCATTACGGAAGCGTCACCGCCTATCTGACGGGCGCCTGCCTGAGCGCCAGCGGCCTGCTGGTCTGGCTGATCCGCCCGGTGCGCCCGCCTCCCCGGGCCCATGGATGATCAGCGGGCTCCCGCGGCCGCCTCCCCCGCGCTGGCTGGACGGCCTCATTTCACCGCCGGATGCGCGCGCATGATGCGCGCCTGGGTGTCCGTGAAGGCCGGGATGGTGTCCGGGTGCATGGACCAGAACATGATCTGCAGGCCATCCTTGGCGCGGCATTCGTCCACGGAGACGCGGCCATCGGCGTTGGCGTCATCCGCTGGCAGGCACTGCGGCGTGTCGGCCAGGCGATCATGGCTGTCCCCTCCCTGTCCGGTGGTGTGGAACAGGCCCAGGTAATGCCCCAGTTCGTGGGCGATCACCCTGCCGGTTCCCGCGGCCGGGATGCGCCCGCCCAAATCCGTGACCGCGACGCCCGAATGCGCCGTGCCGGGAAGCAACGGCCCGGGAATCGCGCCATCAAAGCCCGCCAGAGTGACGCCCCGCACCCCCGGGTCCGTGATCTCCTGAACCCAGAAGATATTGACGCCCTCCAGCCCCTGCAGCGACGGATGGGAAAACAGCCGCCGCGCTTCGGAATCCGCCGCCTCGAACGAGTCAATGCGGCTGAACCCGTCTGCTTCCGGGAAGTCCCGTATCTCCCCCGCCTCCACCACGATACCGGCGGTCTGGAAGGCGTTGCGGACGATCTCCAGGGTCTGCTGAAAGGTGGTGTTCACGGCGGCGTTGCCGGCGTTGAAGTGGGTCAGTCCCACCAGAATGAAGTTGAGGCGGAGTTTCGCCGCCGCTTGCGGGTTCGCCTCTTCCCGGAAGTGCTGGCGGACGCCCACGCTGACCTTGCCGCGATCCCCCGTGCGCACGCGAACCTTCCACATCGCCCGCTCCGCCGGATACGGCATGCCAGGGTATTTGCCGGCGATGATCGTCAGCGGCGGAAACGTACGCATCAACTGGAGCGGACCGGGATCCGATCCCCGCCAGTCATGGATGATCTCGCCATTCTGTCCGCTGATGTTTTCGATATAGAGGGTCACGGAGGGCTGCGCCAGCAACTCCATCGCGCTGGAATCCGGACCGTATACATACCAGGGCAACTCGAAAGTCCCCGGCCCTTCCACGGTGACGGACTTCACGGGCAACACGGCGGCGGCGTAACGGCTGGATGTCCGCGCGCATTGGGGGGATGACTCCGCGCCAGTGGAGACACATGACTCGCCGGGCGGGCAATCGCTCGAACTCAGGCATTTCAGTCCGGTCCAGCACAGGGAATGGCCCTCCTTCCAGCACGCGGAACGCCCTGCTTCTCCGCTGTCCCCGCCGTCCCCGGATGCATCGGAAAGACCGCTGTCGCCCGCCGGGCTGGCGCCGTCCGGAGAGGACGCATCCACATCGCCGGTATCCGGAATGGGGCCGGGTTCGGCGGAATCCGCGCCGGAGGCGGCGTCCTGCATCACCCCGTCGGCGGGCGCCGCCGCATCCCGGAACGCCGCATCCCCCCCGCCAGGCGGCGCGGGCGTTTCACCGGAACAGGCTGCAATCCACAACGCGAGGCCAGGAACCGCCAGGCGAAGCCGCCGCCTGCCGGCCGCGCCCTCGCCGGAGTATCGCGGGCCGGATTCGCCGCCGGGATATGTGGTGGTTCCGGTCAAGCCTGCAAGGGCTCCCGCGCGCCGGTTCACCCGCCGTGGGCTTTGGCGCGGGCGGCGCGCGATTCGCGATCCAGATGCATGCGGGGGAGCATCATCCCGGGGTTCCAGTCGCGCTTGAGGTCTTCCAGGCTGCGGCTGGTTTGGTATTTGCCGCCGACGGTATAATCCTGATCCAGCTTCACCGGCTCCGCCTCGAAGAAGACGATCTGTCCGATGCGCCGTCCCACCACCAGGGGGATGAAATAACGGCGGCTGTTGTTGGTGATCTCCATGGTCCAGCGGTTGAAGTACGGGATATCGCCCCACCCCGCGCATTTGCACACCTCGATGAAATTGCGGCCCAGCGAGGAACGCGCCTTCATCATGGTGCAGACCCGGTCGGTGGCGCCGCCGATAAACTCCAGCGTATGACCCAGGATGGTCTCGCCCGGCCCGATGACGATCACTTCGTCATTGGGGGTCAGGCCGCCGGGCGGCTGCGGGAACAGTTCAGGGAGCGAACTGACCGGGGTGGCGTGGTTCGGCTTGTCTCCCCACACACGCCGGACATGGGACTCGTCGTAGGGGTTGTAGAGGGTCGATCCGTATACCGCCATCTCCTGCTCGCGGTAATACCAGGGCCCCAGGGAGACATCGTAGCTGGCGGTGTTCAGGTTTTCCGGCGTGTAGGGATCAATGACGATATGACCCTGTTCCAGGTGGCGCAGAATGGCGGGACGGGAAAGCAGCATGGTCAGACGGTTTCTCCGCGCAACAGCGGTTCAAAAAGGCCCTGCTTCATCAGGTCCACGGTGTCCGTGTACCCCCCGATGCAGCGGCCGCGGATGATCACCATGGGGAAGGTGGCGTGCTGGTATCGCTCCTTGAGGGCGGCCATTTCACCGGGATCGGTGATATGGCGTTCTTCAAAAGCGATATTCCTTGAGTTGAACAGACGCTTGACGGCCCCGCAGTACCCACACAACGGCTTGGTGTAGACGACGATGGGCTCCATGACCTGCTCCTGGTCCGGCCGCGGAGGCGTTCCGCGGCGGCTTCCCCGGTAAGTATATCATACTGTCAAGCACAACGGGCCGGAAAGCATTCGCCCCGGCCCGCTGCAAACCGCCATGGAACGCGGATCAGGCGCCCTGCTTCTTTTCGATTTTCCTGCCCTTCTTGACCGGGGCGAGACCGAAGAGCGTGCGGGTATTCACCGGCTCCTTGCCCTTGCTTTTGAGCAGTTCGTTGACCGCCTTGAGGATTTTTGACCGGCTCTTGCGGGCGATCGGCTCATCGGCCAGCGCCAGCTTGAGGGATTTCTCCGTCACCGCGCGGCCCGAGTGTTCCGGTTTCAGCGCGTTGACTTCGCCGTATTTTTTCGCGTCCGCGCGGGCCTTCATGCGGGCGGCGCGGCGGTTGTAATCCTCGCGGGTGAACTGTTCGAGCTTTTTGCTCACGCGCAGGATCTGGTGCTCCTTGATCCCGCTGGACTGAAGATACTCGGCAAAAGTTCCCATTTGCCTTTCCTTTCCTGGAATTGGTGTGAAGGGAAAAATTTGGTGGAGCTAGGCGGGATCGAACCGCCGACCTCTTGAATGCCATTCAAGCGCTCTCCCAGCTGAGCTATAGCCCCACATGCTGGAATCCTCCCCACCGGGGGGCGGGGAAGCGGACCATTAGCAAGCAGATGTGCTGAAGTCAAGGAGAATAATGGGCCATCCCCTTCTCCCCTGCCCCACTCCCGCCTCACTGTGTTCATTCCACCGGCGCCTTGTCCGATCCTGCCGGGGAGTTTCTTTTTTCCTCGTTCCAATGTTTTACGTTCCAGGATTCTGCTCTCAACAACGGACGGGGATTTTTCCCCGCCCGCTTTCGCTGGATATTCGGTTGTCAAAGATCTTCCGCGGGATCGCCCGGGATTTTTCTCGCCCGCACGCGCGCTCATCCGCAGGCGCGCGC
>JAJVIH010000058.1 GCA_022072125.1 Myxococcota bacterium
GAAAGGTCCACGACCAACGATTCGGCAGTTCCGATGATTCGGATGCGTTTATGCGATCGCTTCGCGGAGGCCATGTCTCGCACCTCCCCGTTCGCAACCCTTTTCGAACAGTTCTCGAAAATCGCACCCCCTTTTGAGCCTTTTCACGTCGCCTGTAAGTCGATGAATGGCAGCTATTTCTGTCGGGTTAACAGCTAGAGAGCGCGAAGGCATCCTTCGAGGTGGGTGAGGTGGGTCGTTGTCCCGCGCTCTCGCGGCTGTTAACCAGCGGGTATCAGGAGCAGTAGGGCGGCACCGTCATGCCGCTCACCCGGGCCAGATTCCCGGATTCCGAGGGGCGGGTTTCGGCTTCCGGGGCTTCCGGTTTCCGGGGGGGGACGAAGCGGGGCGATTCGGCTATTCTCCGAGCGTCCGGCGCTGTTCAAAAACCATGTCCTGCCCTGCGAACCGTTGTCCTGACCGAGATTACCACGCATGCCACGATCGTTCCACCCGTTGCTGAAGATTCTGGCCACGGTCAGCAGCCATCGGAAGCTGGCCACGCAGTTGCAGTTCCTGAAAGTGGAGAACGACATCCTGCGGTCCAGGCTACCCAAGCGGGTGATGGTGACACCTGCGGAGCGCCGGCGACTGATGAAGTTCGGCCTGAAAGTCGGTCCGGCGATCCGGGAGTTGATCACGATCGTTTCACCACGCACGTTTGCACGCTGGGTCAATGGAGCCAAGGCACCCACTGGCACGCCACGGAAGCCAAGGCGTAAGCCCGGTCGTCCGCGCACGCCGGAGGATATCCGAGCGATGGTCATCGAGCTCGCCCGGCAGGTGGGCGGGGGGTATACCCGCATCCTGGGGGAACTGAAGAAGCTGGGCATCACCAACATCTGCCGGACCACGGTTCGGAACATCATGATCGAGGAGGGATTCGATCCCGATCCCAGGCAAGGCGAAGGATCGTGGGATGAGTTTTTGAAGATGCACGCCAAGACTTTGTGGGCGTGCGATTTCCTCTCCAAGAAGGTCTGGACGCTGCAGGGTCTGGTGTGTTACTACCTGCTGTTCTTCATCCACATTCAGACTCGTGAGGTGGTGGTTACTTCTTGCACGAACCAGCCCGGTGCGGCATGGGTTGAGCAGCAAGCCAGGAATGTCATGATGGCGGTGGAGGATTCTAGCAGGGTCATGACCGATCTGCTGCACGACTGGGACACGAAGTTCACCAAGCAGTTCGACGGGATCGTGACGTCTGGCGGTGCGCGGGTCCACCGGGTGGGACCGTCCAAGCCGAATTTGAATGCATACGCGGAACGATTTGTACAGACCCTACAGGTTGAGTGCCTGGATCACTTCGTGGTCATCGGGCCGAAGCACCTGGACCATCTGGTCTGCGAGTTCGTGGAGCACTATCACCAGGAACGTCCGCACCAGGCGCTAGGCAACGCGCCACCGCGTGGGCCGGTTCCAGTGGGACACGGTGAAATCCTGTGCAAAGAACGGCTGGGCGGCTTGCTGAAGCACTACTACCGAAAGGCAGTGTGATGGCCATGTTCCTGGATCGTTCGGTCTTGACCGTTCGCGCCAAATAGTCCTTCGCCGACTGGGCCAACAGCTTCGACGATGGCGGACCGGCGCTTGACTTGGCTAAATACCGATGCACGCCCCATGCCTACCTGGTCGTGGACCGTGCTGAGAGTGAAGACCTTGACGCCATCGTCAACGATTATTGGCGTGAGATCTTCGAGCACGAACTGGATGCGTGGATGCGCGAACCCGACCGATGGCCGGCCAAGCGCACGCGGGCGATGTTCCACCAGTGGTTTGACGTCGAATTGGCTCCGATGTTGATTGACCTGTGCGATGAGCCTCTCGAGGACGATGTTGGATGACAATGCCAGCCTGTTTTGGTCAGGACTATTGAGACCGATGTCGGGATATACGTGTATTTTTTTGTCTTGACGGGTATAGAATCGGCCGTCATACTGTTCGCACCCGGCTCGAGGACGGGCTTGAGATGAGGCCGGGAGGTGCGGACCACGGGATGCAGCAAGTCCAGGCAAAACAGGTGAAGGCTCCATCGTTCCATCGCTCCAGCGGTGAACTGGGGTGCGATCCGCGTTTCCATCTTCCGTGTAACGCACGACGAGGCTCAGGTTTTCAATCTTCGCTTCGACACCGCCACGTTGCAGCTAATTGCCTCACTCAACCTGTCCGGAGCCACGGCACTCGCTGGTCGCGGCATGATTATCACCTTTCATCCATCAAATCCGATCCAGCCCACTAGGAGGTCGCCGCATGTACCGCTTGATCATCTCAATAGTGGCTTTCGCCATCATGTTACCTGGCCAGATGATTCTCGCGGGGCAAGCATCTGACTCCAAGGAGGCTGGCGCCTGGCGCAATGACATGGCCGCCTTCGCGGCAGAAGTGCTGGTCGTGGCTCGGCAGTCAACGGACCCGGACGAAGCGCAGTTGCTGTTGGCAAAGCAGTTTATCGGCAAAGTCCGGTGGAGCGGGCGAGTACAGTCCACCAAGTTCGAGGAGGAGAAGAAGCAACTCGCAATCGAGATCGCCTTTCCGGTTCCAAGCGGTGCCCCCAGCTACCTCAAATTCCGGCATAGAATCCAGGTGAGAATACCATTCAGCGAGATCGATCGGGACAAGGTGCCCAAGACAGGGGACAAGTTCTCTTTCACGGGGCTACTGAAGACGCAGAAGACGAATGAGATCTTTGAGTCAGGATGGGTCTTCTACTCCGTCGGTGTACGCGGGGGAGGCCACTTGCTCGGCGTGTCGTTGACCGAGGCTGCCCCTGCTCCGGTTTCGGACGAGAAAGACTTGACTGAATCTTCTGAACCGAGCAGCGCATCTAGGAAATCGGGGTGGGATCCGAAAATATCCAGCGTGAATGTACGAGACGAGTATTCAGAACGTGATCTGTTCTCGAATAAAACTATTTATGAGATTAGACCGGTGAAACCGGACTTGGAGCTAGCTGTTATCTCCATTCGCTTTCAGACGCCACACGTGACGCCAGAACAATCGCAAAGCAAACTGAAGGAGTACGAATCACTTCTGCCTAAAGAAGCATACGCATTCTTGAGCGAGCCATTAGAAGCGAATGGAGCATTGCTCGCGTCCAGCGACTTGAACGTCGTTTGGGACAATGGAGAAACGGCGGCTTGTATGGCGTTTAAGCTGACCTATTTTCTCACGCATGCACAGTCCGATGGGAGCAAGTTGTTAATCAGAAGGATGAGTAACTTACAAGGAGGCGACGGTCAGCCACTTGAACCATCTCTTTTGCGACAGCTCCGTATAGGAGATGGTGATAGCTACTTTTGGTATACGTGCGGCAGATCTTTAGGCGTCACGAGCATCTTCCCAATTCCAAAACATGCGAAAAGCGGGAAGCTAAATTTCTGCGGCGAAGTGTTACCAGTAGAACTAGCAAGATAAGTCTCCTCAGCAGAATCTGGGGAAGAAAAGAGAATATGAAAGACGAGTCTCCCGCCGGTGGTCATGAGTTGGGATCATCGTCCTTGGTATGACGGCTGACCGCGTTAGTCGTATTGACCGTCATGCCTGCTGTACAGATGGCATGGTGTTGTGGATGCTGCGACGGTGGGCGGTGGGCGGTGGAGGAGGACCATGCCACTGTTCACGTTTCCGAAGCGTTCTTCACACCGCCGATGCGCGCTAAGGGTCAAACTGCCTGGCAATCCGCTGGGCCCCAACTGGTGTCATGATGTGGACTTCCCTACGACTGCTAGCGCGCCCACCATTCGTGGGGAAGTTCAGGAGCAGCCAAATGGTCAAAGTCAACTTCCATCCGTGCGTACCGGTGCCAGTGTCGAACAGAATCGCCGATCGACTTGTCGTCATGCTAATCATGGCTTTATGTGTCACCCTCGCGGACAAAGCGAGCGCAGCCGGCAAGCGTGAGATCCCCTCAATAGAAGCCTGCAGGGGTTTGTTTGAATCGGGGAATGTCGACATCCGGATCCTCGCATTGGACCAAGCTATGGCGCACAAGATGGACGCGCCGGAGGATCTGCGTCAGTTGCTCATAAAGTCTTTGCAGGACGGCAATGCCGGCGTCCGGTCAGTCGGGGCAACCTTCATTGGACGAATCAAAGCAAAAGAAGCGGTGAAGCCCCTGATTGACTGTCTCGCAACTGCCGACATGGACGTTGCTCAATACAACGGCGGATTCGGGTTGTACACGGGATGGCGTGCAGACTATTGGCGCGCGGATGTGATAACGGCATTAGGCAAGCTGGGTCCAGAAGCAGCGGCCGCTCTTCCTGCTGTCCGAAGTCAACTGGCCCATTGGGTTGCACGCGGTGCCAGCGAACAACGGAACCGAGTTATTGAAGCCTCGGCTACATTTATTGGGATAATGAAAGATGTTGATTCAGGTCCTAGTCTCATCGCCTTGTTCAAAGATGATAGCATTCGGCGACACCCCAAAGCTGCAATCGCAAGAGCGCTCGGTAGGATAGGCGGAGATGAAGCGATCAAACTGCTCGCTGACTACGCGCAGCGCGGCGTTGAGGGGAGATCGCGTGCAGCCGCGATCGATGCATTGAGCAACTTCCAAAGTGAACGTGTTCACGACGTCCTGTTGTCTATTCTTCGACAGAGCGACTCGGAAGAGTGGATATTAGCATTGGCAGCACAGGTGGCGGTAAGAACAGAAACGCCTGGAGCTCTGCCTGAGTTGCTGAAACTCGCTGAGAAACATCGCAACGAGCGAGATCTCTGTGAAGGGATCGCTAAAGCCATCAAGGAGTATTCGGGACCCCACGAAGACACTGTTCCGATCCTGAACGCACTGGCGCTTCACAGTAGTTCAGACGTTCCGTGTGCGGCCATCGATAGCGCCAAGACTCTCGGCCAGCCAGGACTGGAATTCATCATTCGATGTCTTGGTCACTCCGATGCGAATGTGAGGGGGGGGGCGGCAGACGCGATCGGCGATATTGGATCAGGTGAAACAATCCCGGTCTTGAATGAGGTCTTGGGCACCGAAACGAACAGGTATGTACGAGACGACTTGCTGAAGGCCATCGCGATGATCGAAAAGCGATGTGCTCAGGCTCAGGCTGAGGGAGGATTGGGGTCAGGAGAGTGAATATATGCGTCGCTCTTTGCGAATACGTGCATGGCCACGGCGATGCCGTCGTGCGCGTAGCAGTGCTGCCACCGGATGCCGCAGTCGAGCTGGCCGTCGCCCTGCGGCATCGCCCCCGGCTCCTTCCAGTGCCGAGATAGGAAGTCCATAAGGTTGAGCAAATTGCAAAGTTTTGTGGATGGCTCATGATCAGGCGGAGTGTTGTTTTTGGCCATCGGTGAACGTCACCCCGGCGATCACATCTTGAATCAGGTCGTGTTTGTTCAGTTGTAGTGGCCCAGCAGCTTGTTACGTCATGTAGTCGGCGGCGATAGCCGATTCTGCGCGGCGGCCACGGAATCTCGAGGGACCTCACCTGTTGTTTTCCTTCTTGGCCGGTTGTCGCGCCTTGTGGCCCCAGTGCGCCGCGCTTGCCCGAAGCCAATCGATCGTCTCCTGGATGGCCTTGTCGGCGTCGTGGACCGTCAGGGCCAAAACGTGGCCATCGATGTAGGCCACCTGCATCTGCTTGTCTGGGTGTGGCACGCTGTCCCAGGCGAAGACCCGTTCGGACGACCTATCCACTTGGTATAGTCGAAAGGCAATGGGCTCATCGCCGAGCATTTCCCGGACCTCGGCCGTGCGGGTCTGAAGCTCGTATTCCCTCAAGAGGAGATACGGTGCCCCATCCTTCGGGCAGGCCAATTCGCCGCCGAGATAAGTTCTGAGATGGTCCATGGACAGTGGGGCAAAGTCCTTCCAATCGTCCGCGTATAACATGGCACCGAACATGAGCTGGCGAAGAGTGGCCCCGCACGCCACCAACCGAGCCGCCTCACGTGCCCGATACATCACAGGCAAACCGGGCCCGCTGCCCAAACCCACTGCTAACACCAGGGCGCATCCGATCCCAAAGAGCGAGCTGCCTGGGGTGGCTCGTCTAGCAAGCGCATTACCCCCTGCAGCCTCAGTGGTATCGCCCGCCGGGGCAGCCGACCGCAGCGTGGGGGCAAGGTAGATCAGTTCCAATACAAGCGCAGCGACGTTGATGGCAGCGCCCACCAGAACGTAACGGTTGCCGAAATCGCCCACCAGGCCGATGAGCACGCCTGCGGTCGCCAGCGCGTGCAGACTCACAAAAAGGACCAGTGGTAGCCTCGAGGTCTGATCTTGCCGTGCCGCCCCCTGCTACACCAGAAGGACAGCCCCGCGAGCAAGGCCCCTTGTACTATGACCACGCCCCATGCGACCCCCAAAGCAGTTCCGCGAAAAGCCTGACTCACAATGAGCAGGACGCCGATGGTTGACAGAACATGCAAATAGCCCCATGTGGTGAAGTAGGTACTGACGGAACGCTGGCGGAGGGAGGCCCTATTCGTGCTCATCATTAGTCTCCGTAAGGAAGTGTCAATCTAAGAGAACGACAACCTTTCGTCGGAGCGGGCGATCGCCCCAAGTGGTCATCGCCATGTTGCCGCAACCACAACACTTAACCTCGTTCGGAATTTTGGACCGGACGGCCAACGTTCGAAGGCCACCGCTCAACGGTCTTCGTCCACACACATCATACTTCAACTGGATTCCATTGCTACGCATGCCACTCTGTTCTATTGCCGCTCTGCGTGGAAGCTTTCTGATGAACTTCAGAACATCCCGATTCGGCGACGATCCCGATGCGTCGCTTCCGCTCCATGGTTTAGCTGATGGTGGAGCAGTTCCTCGGAACACCCGAGTTGCAAGCTTTCGCCGAGCATTCACATCAACAATATTCACCGTACAGACATTTACTAGAGCCTTGCCTCCGCCCTGATAGTGACCAACAATGTCCTCCGTGTACTCCACGATCAGGACTGTGCCGACTTCGTCTGCTTTGGTCGCACGAAGCCCCTTCGGTATCTTCAAATGAAGAGGGCTGATATTCCCAGATGGGTCGATGGCAAGAATCTTCTGAGTAACGTACGGCGGAAGATGTTCATTGGGAAGCCTATGAAGTTCCGAATACTCGCCTCGAACCGATATAAATGCGTGCGTCGGTCCTTTAAGTCTATGGTCTTGGCAGGATCTGAATATCCAACCGGTGCCCGCAAGAACCAAGATGAAAACGATGATACCTGCGCACCCGTCCCCAGTCTTGTCGATACAAATAGCTAGAATGAACAGGCCGAGCAGGAAAAGAACGGGGCCGTTGATGAAGTCCCACACGTGGAATAGAAGGTCCCCGATAGCTTCCACTGTCTCTCCTTTCACCCATCAGGCCGCAGTGCGCCAGGTCAGAGGGTGGCCGACACACGGCAAGACGCTTACCTCAAAGCACCGCGATCAGTCTGCTTCGATTGCCGTGATCGCTTGTCTGACCGCAAGGTGTGTCGCCTCACCATTGGCATAGTATCGCAACTCCTTGCGCAATGCCGGCAAAGCTCGCCGGTCTTTCATCTTGCCGAGGATCATGGCTAACTGGCTAGCATCGCCCCGCGGCAATGCCTCGATCATCGGCTCGACGCTGGTAGGGTCTAGCAGGACACCCAGCGCATGGGCAGCCGCGGACCGCACGTCTGGTTCATCGTGTCTCAGATGCAAACACAGCCATGAAACCTGATCGTTTGCGTTGAAGTGCTCGACGGCACGGCAGGTCGCCACAAGCACCTCCGATGAGTCTTTATGTTTTTCTGCTTTTGCGAGGATTTCGGGCAAAGCGATGGCGGCCTTCATTTCGCCCAGCGCCTCGATGGCAGCAGCCACAGACTTCTCACCATGGCAAGGATTCTTGAGTTCATCGATCAGGCAGGCAAGGACGTCGTCGCCCCTGAGCAATCCCAGGGCCTTCAGTGATTCCCTGATTCTGGCCTTATCTTTCGACGTCCGTACCAATGCAACATAATCAAGCAACGCTCGCCGTGCCTCGGGCGTGCCGATCTCAGCGAGAGCGCTGGGGCCTTTTTGGGCAAAGGCGCTATACATATTGGGGCTGTTCTCCAGTTCCTGCTTCAGCCTGTTCTGGATTGGACCCACCGCCTCACTAACGTGCAATTTCGCCAGTGCACCTGCCGCCGCTGCGGCGGCATGGTCATCCTTGCCAGAGACAATCTGAAGAAAATGCGGTACGGCAGCCTGCACACCAAAGGTGCTAAGGGCGATTACAGCTTCCTTCCTAGTGCCCCATGATTGCTTTTCAGGTCGATTGAGGACTTCGATCAATGCCTCACTCTGATCGCGCAGATCCCACTTCGCAACTAGCTGAACGGCTGCTCTCACTACGCTTTCATCCTCATCGCGTAAGCATGGACCGATGTGAACTGGCGATTCCGCGGGCGGCAACACCGACAGCGCCTCCAGAGCCGCTCGGCGAGCTTTCGCGTTCTCGTGCGTCAGCAATTGCTCCAGTGTGGGACGGGATTGGGGCAGTTTTACGCGGCCAAACGCTCTTATTACAGCGACCATGTTCTCCTCGGGCAGATCGTCACGCTGTGCCAGGGCATGAAGCGCGTCGATCGCCTTGGCCGACGGGACAAACGGCGTCGAGGGTTTGGAGGGAGTGGCTTGGCTGTCCTCAAACGCGAAGAGGATATCCTCCACCGGTCCAGGCCAGGTGACCAGTTCGGCTATGGCCCGAGAGGCTGCCGGACGGGTGGAGTTGGCAAGCCGGATCAGGGCATCCAGGGCGTCCGGGCGGTCAATATCGCCGAGACGGACAATCGCGTAGCTGGGCGGACCTTCGCATTTCTCTGCTTCATGTGCAATTCGCTCGAATTCCGCAATGACCTCCGGCGACGCACAAGCCGCTGCAGCCGCCGCAGCCAGGCCACGCTCGCTCTTGAGCGTCTTGTCCTGATCATCCGTGACGATTGCCAGCAGCGCCTTGCCCAGGTCTGGATCCGCCATGATCCTCGCGGCTGAAATGAAGAGCTCGGCATGAATCAACGGCCTTTGGGCGAGTGCTCGCGCCAGGTCCGGCACCGCTTCACGTGCCTCCATCTCCGCCAGCCCCATAGCACAGTAGGCACTGAGCATTGGGTGCTGCATCTGCTCTTCACGCAGGATGCGATTCAGTGTGGGGATCGAGTCCCGATCTGACAATTGGGCGAGCCCCCACGCGGCAACAGTTCGCTGCATGGTGGGCCGATGGGTGGAATCAAGAATGCCGCGCAGAATCGGAGTTGCCTCAGGCTGACGCAGTTCGGCCAGCCAGTTGACGGCAAGCAGATGTTCGGTTGGACTACGTCCGGCGTCATTCAGAATGCCAGCAAGTGTTGGCAGGTCCATGACGATGACCTCTGTCGTAGGTGCGTCAAGGACAGGAGGCGCAATCTTCTCATCCGTCTTTGCCGTACCTTCCGCCACCTGCGAACCCTCTTCCCCTTCCGGACGTATGGCCGCGAATCGAGACAGAAGGCGCACGCGAGGGAACTGCTTCTCTACGTCAGGCGCGATGGCGGGCGAGACGACCAAAACGCGATCGAGGACCTGCCTCTTGATGTTGCTGCCGAAGATAACTCTGGTCGACAATTGCTTCTTCGATCCGGAGGGAACTGTTCCATAGCCGTAGCCGTCATATAGTGTTCCATAGACGTCCTCAGACATCATCTCAAAGGTGAATCGTCGGTACATTCCATCGTCGACTGCGCCCATGGACGAAAACGACCCGCCGACCAGGGGTGATTGCCGTCGCCGTCCACCACGGCCTCGCCAGTCGTGTCCATCTAGTCCGTATCTCTGCTCGATGTTCCGCACGTGGATAGCGTCCAGCACGCCATCCCGCTGCTCGCAGCCCGTGGCAAAGAGAACATCGCCGCTCGCCACCTCGAAGATGAACAAGGTCTCACCCAACTGCAACGGCCATCCGGTTCCGTTGCTCAGTTCTGCGTTCATTCCGTAGGCAGAGGAGTAGTATGTGGTATACCCATTGAAACCCCGCGCCTGCATGTAGACTCGCCTGGGGTCAAATTCCAGTACAGGTGACCATCTGATCTTCGTTTGCGCATCGGCTATCCATCGCTTCACCTCCTCCTCGCTGGGGAGGACTGACGCGGATTGACTCCGCCTAACCGTACTTGCATCTGCTGACACGGCCCTCTCCGTGTCCACTCCATCCGACGAGGTGCTTAGCACTACAGCGCAATCTTCCCTCACGGTGACCGGGCGTGATGGCGTTTTCTGGCGCGGATGGCGGCGGCATTGCGTTGCTGATGGTAGCGGATGACATGTGCGACGTGGTCGCGGTCGTTTGTGCGTCGTCGGCGTCTATGCCACTGTGCACAGATCACCCGCAGGGCACGGGCCATCTGCTCCACCGTCACCTGTGGATTTTTCCCCCCGCAGCAGATCGCTCTGCTCGGCCAGGAACAACATCAGCAGTTGGCAGAGCGTCAGGTGCCGCATCAGGGCGACATAGCTTCGGCCTTCGAAGTGCGACAGGCCCAGTTCGTCCTTGGCGATGCGGAAGCAGTGCTCGATCCGCGCCCGACTGAAGGCGGCTTTCATCAGCACCGCCAGCGGCGTGTGCGGCGGGGCATTGGACAGCAAGTACTTCGATTCGCCCGTGTCGGGCTGCCAGGCGTGGATCAGCCAGTAGGTGCGGTCGGTCGGCTCCTGATGAGGCGACTTGCCCCGCACGCGATGGACCTGGGCTGCCTTCACCCGCCAGAGTTGGGGCCCCAGCGTCTTGCGGTCCAGCCAGACGTCCTGCCAATCCGTGTAGATGAACTTCTCGCTCCAGCGGACCAGGTGCCGGACCTGACTGGGCGCATGCTCCTTCCGCAGCGAGCGGTACCTGGGCTGACGGCCCCAGGCCAGGAACGTCGGCGGCACTTCGCCGATGTACGTCTGGCCCAGCGACTCGAGTTCGAAGAGGAACTCGGGCACTTTGCCGTACTCCTCGTCGAACGTGAGCCAGTCGAAGTGCACGCCATTGCCCAAGGCCCGACGCACCTGCTCCAGCGCGACTCGCCATTTGGGCCGGTGTGTCAGGTCGTCGGGGATGCCGGCGTCCCGGCAACGCCGGCCGCCTGAGACGCGATCGTCGCACCAAGCCTGGGGCAGGAACAGGTCGCGGTCGATGAGCGTCTGAAAGTCGCCCCAGGCGTAGCCCAGGTGCACGGTGACGATGCAGTTGTCGATCTTGCCGCTGTGGCCACAGTACTGCCGCTGCACGCCGGGAGTCTTGTCGCCCTTCTTGACGTGGCCGGTCTCGTCGATGATGCCCACCGTGCCGATGTCGTCGGCGTTGCGGACCAGACCCATTCCGGGGCTTCCGGGGGCGGGGCCGTGCTCGCGGGCGATCCGCTGCTGCATCAGGTCGCGCAGCCGGTCGTGCTCCCAGACGTGGCCCGAGAGGAACACCTGGAGCGTGCGAACCGACGTGTCAGCCACCAACGCCAGCGGCTCGACACTCTTGCGTGGCGCGTTGCTGAGCAATCCCCGGCAGTAGGTCAGGAAGTGGTTGAATGTGGGCCGTCGCGGGAAGCAGCACGAGAACGCCCGCAGGAACCCTGCCAATGCCCCGCCAAGCGCAGCCACCGCTTCGCTGGTCATCATCGACCTCCTTGTCGTTGGAGGTCTTCATCGGCTCAGCAACACACAGGACTTGAGCTAATGTTGCGCTGTAGTGCTAGGATCGAGGGGGCCCCGAGTTCTGGAGAAATAGAGAGATCCTCGCCTGATAACCGGGCGGTCTTCACTATGTGGACAATACAAGGTGCAGAGCCCTTGGTATACGCCAAAGTCGACAATCGCGTACCATACAAAGGCGATGTTCTTGCATTTGACCTTTATACCGGCCAAGCCAAAGAGACAGGCGATCTTCGCGTTCAAGTCACTTCGAAGCCGACTATCATCGATCACGACAAAGTTCGTGTCGACTGGAAAGCGCAGATTGTTGTTCTCGATGGTGGCATTGTCGAGGCATCGGGACCCTATTTCTGGGAAGCACCCAAAGACGGATATCAGCCATATGTCGTGATTGCGCAGATGCAAACGGATTCTAAAGATA
>JAJVIH010000027.1 GCA_022072125.1 Myxococcota bacterium
GGCCGTGGGGCGCGGCGTGGGGGGGGGGGCGGCGGGCGCTTCGCGCCCGCGCGCGGGGCGGGGCCTCCCCCCGGCTGAAAGCCGGGGGGAGGCGGGCGCCGGCATCGAACCCAGGGCGAAAAATACGGGGGCCGGGAGAGGACGCAGGCCAAATCACGCCATGGACTCCGCATCGCGCATGACGGGCCTCACCTGGCCGCAAAACCGTGTCTTATCTGCCCATGCGCTGGCGGCGAACCGCGATCCCGGCGCCGGTGCGTCCAGTCAGAATTCGCCCTGAATTCCGAAGATGATATGCCGGAAAGGCCCCGGCTGAATGCCCGCCGGACGGCGGCTGGCGATATAGCGGGCGCCGGTCAGGTTCTTGCCCATGAGGAAAATCGTCAGGCGCGGATCGGCGAGTGTGTAGGCCGCGCGGGCGTCCAGAAGAAAGCGCGCCGGAATGGGGCCATTGACGCCATTCACGGAGGGGAACGCGGTGTTTTCCTTGTCGCCAAACTGTTCGCTGACATAGTTGCCCGCCACTTGCGCCGAATATCCCCATGGATGTTCGAAGCGGAGTTGGCCGGTGAGCATATGCTGGGGTGCGTAGGGAAGACGGTTGCCCGTGACGCGCGCCGCCCAGCCATCGCCGAAGGATGCCTCCACGAAGGTGTAATTGACGAGCAGCGGCAGGTTGAATCCCGCCCGCGCCAGACGCATGGGATCAAAGGTCAGCGCGGTCTCCACGCCCAGGTGAGTGGTCTCGCCGCTGTTCTGCGGCATTCCGCCCTCCGCCACGCCGCCGGAGGATTCGGTGGGTTCAATGATCTGGTTGGTGAAAAAAATATGAAACCCGGTCACTTCGGCGGTGAGGAAGTCCTCCAGGGCGTAGCGGGTTCCCAGTTCCGTGTTCCACGAATATTCGGGCGACAACTCGATGGCCTGGCCGTTGCTGGAAATGGCGTCCTTGGTGCGCGGCGGCGCAAATCCCCGGTGGACGCCCGCGAACCAGACCCATTGGGGCAGGGCTTCGTAGGCCACGCCCAGGCCTGGAATCAGGCCGATGGTCCAGACGCTGGAATCCACTTCCGGAATTTTGCCTTGCCCTTTCTCCCGCAGGATTTCCCGGCGCTGGAGCAGGCCTTCAAAACGGAATCCCGGGGACAGATGCAGTTTCTTCCACAGCGTGAAGCGGTTGAGGGCGAACGCCGCCAGGGCGTGGCCATGGCGCCAGTCCTCGTCCACGATATTTCCGGTGCGGGCGCCCGGCTTTTCGCCTTCGATATAGCGGATGCGCGAAAATTCGGTATGGAAGCGCAGGCCGCCGGTCAATTCGTTATCCAGCACGCCCGCGGAGTGGTTGAGGGTCAGCCGGCTTTCCAGCCCGCCCACCGAAAAATTGCGCTGGCGGTTGCCTTGCGTGTTCCGGAAATAAACGGCGGAGCCGTCGTTCGGCGCGGACTCCAGCGGAACGGTCATGCCGTCTCCGTTGATGATGCGTTCATAAGTGCGGCCTTCCGTGCGGAAGCGTTCATAATCCTGGCGGCTCCAGTCGCGATTGAGGTTGTGGCCGTATACCGAGGTTTGCAGCAACGCGTGGGCGCCGATCAGCCAGTTGTGCTGGGCGGAGGCGGCGAAACGGCGCACCAGGAAAATGTCATGGCTGGCGAAGTTGAAGGAAGGGTCTGTTTCATATTGCCCCTGGTTGAGTCCGATGTAGGTGGCGTTGGAGGTCTCGTCGTAGACTTGCAGCTTCATGCCCACCCACGAACGCTCCGTCAGGCGCAGGCGCAACTTGCCAAAGACATCCCACATGGACAGGTTCAACTGGCGGTGGCCGCCCAGGCGCTTGTGCATGACGGAAAGGTAATACCCCACCTGGCCGTGGGTGTTGCTGATTCCCGCGCGCGCCAGCAGGTAATCCAGCGAGCCGTAGGACACATCGGCGAGCACGGTCATTTTTTCCGCGGGATCGGGCGTGATGTAGTTGATGACGCCGCCGATGGTTTGCGGGCCGTGCAGGATGGAGCCGCTGCCCTTCACAATCTCGATGCGCTCGATCCGCTCCATGGGCGGCGAATAATAGGCTTCCGGCTCTCCGTATGGGGCCATGGCCACCGGCACGCCGTCCTCCAGCAGCAACAGCGTGCGGCTGCGATCCGGATCGAGTCCGCGAAAACCGATATTGGGACGCAGGTTGACGCCGTCGCTCTCCTCGACGACGTTGATGCCGGGAGCGGTCCGCAGCGCCTCCGCCGCCGACAGCGGCTGGATGAATTTCATGTCCTGCTTGCCGATGACATGGGCGGAGCCGGGAACCACTTCAATGTCTTCCGCGCGGCCGCCAAATACATTGATCTGCGCGGTGCGCAACTCCGGTTCACGGTCGCCGGGCCCGGGAGAAGAAGGCTGCGCGGCGGAATCCGCGGACGCCGGAGATGGATCATCCGCTCCGCCCACCGCGGGAGCAACCAGCAGTTCGTCATCCAGGGGTGCGGCGGCGGCGGAAGGAGAGTCATGGGATGATCCGGAAGCGGCGGCGGAACCTCCTCCCCCGGCTTCCGGCTGCACGGCGGATGCAGCCGTGGATGGCGCCGCGGGCAGAGTGCTGGAAGGCGCGGACGCGGATGTCCCGCTGGCCGGCGGAATCTCCGGTGACGGCCCGGCATCCCGCGCCGTCACCGGACCGGCGGCGAACAGCAGAAACAGAGGCAGAACAACCGCCAGCGGACGGACGGAGGGAATACCGGCGGAGCCGGTTGATCCTTGCATTGGAGTCATGTTTTTCAGCGCCTGATGCGATAAACGAACGGAGCCTGGATGACGCGGCTCTTCCAGCCTGTCGCGGCGGGAGGGGCGGGCAGGCGGCCAAAGGAATTGACCGACTCCACCGCCGCGTCATCCAAAATCCGATGTCCCGATGAACGGGCGACTTGCACCGAAACGATTTCTCCATGGGCGTTGATCTC
The DNA here is from genome assembly GCA_022072125.1 of Myxococcota bacterium. Lineage (GTDB taxonomy): Bacteria > Myxococcota > JAJVIH01 > JAJVIH01 > JAJVIH01 > JAJVIH01. The sequence goes on from JAJVIH010000027.1 coordinate 2,952, forward strand.
GACCGCCACCACCACCGTGCCTTCAAGCTGGGCGCGCAGCGCCAGCACCGGATATTCAAATTCCCGGTTCAGCAGGCGGGATACTTCCGCCACATAGCCGCGAAGCAGACTTTTGATGTCCACGCCATCGAGTTCTCCGCCGGCGGCGACCGGTGCGGCGGACGCCAGCATGGGCCCACCCGCCGGCATGGAAGGAATCAGCATGGGCTCCCCGGTTCCGCCCGGAGTCCCGGTGGAGGAGCCCGCCGCCATCGGCGCCCCGCTTCCCGGTTCCGTCACCAGCGGGGCGATATCCGCCGGACCCGGGACCACAGGCGCCGCGGCTCCGGCTGGCGGCTCCATGGGAGCGGGCGCAGGCGCGGAGAGAGCATCCTTTTTCTCCGGCGCCTTCTTTTTCAAGACCGGGGCCGCGGCGATGGCGGGATGCTCCTCCACCACGGGAGGCGGCTTCTCCACCGGTATGGCGGCGGGAATCCAGCGCACATCGCGGATGGCGGGCGCCGCCGCCTGTTCCGCCACATCCAGCGCGAACTCCGGCGCCGGATCCGCCGCGTGAACCGCCCAGACAATCAGCGCGCCATGCAGCAAAGCCGAAACCGGGATCAGCGCGGAGAAATTCACGTGGAAGGAACGGGCCCGGAAATCCAGCTCCGGTTGAGATACGGAAGAATGAACGGGCTTCCGCGTTTTATCCCCGCCCACTGAGACAAGGGAGCCGCTGTTCGCCGCCTGCAATTTGAAATTGATGCTCATTCTCAACTTCGAAAACAATTTCTTTTATCTGTTCCACGGATGAAAGAAAAGTGTTTTTCCTCACGATTTCCCAGCCCGGCGCATTAAATTGAAAATGATTTTCATTGTCAACAAATATTTTTCCCCATTTATTTCTCCCGGAAAGATAGATTTTCCCCAATTAAATGTTTGGAGCGCCACGGCTGGAGCGGGAGACAGGCGCGTCAACACATGGCGCCTTTCCCAGACGCCTGCCCGCCTAAAGGCCCATGGCGGTTCACGCGGCGTCTATAATATGTCTTTCCCACTGAATGCATGCCGGATGATGTTGGCCCCATACGCCCAGGCGTCAAGGATGGAATCGCCGGAAATCATCCCCGCACGTCATAATATCATATAATTTACATCGGAATTATGTGCTTTTTCACTTGCATTCCGATTCCAGATCGGTAAACTGCGCCCGCTGACGCCGGGGTTCACCGTTTTCCGGCGCCAGCAGGTCCAACGCCACCGGAGGAAAAGCGTGTTTCGTCAGTTTGCACAAGAACGTCCCTGGGCCCAGGAAGCCATCGAAAACATGGAGCGCGATGTCCAGCGATACCTGAACAAGGAGATTGATGGAGACGCCTTCCGCAAGGTCCGCCTGCGCAACGGCTTCTACATGCAGCGGCAGAATGAAGAGTACATGCAGCGCATCAAACTGCCCTACGGAGAAGTCAACACCCGCCAGTTCCGGGCCATCGCGGATGTAAATGAGCAGTACAGCCACGGTATCGCCCATGTCACCACCCGGCAGGATATTCAGCTTCATTACGTGAAAATCTCCAACGCCGGGAAGATCATGCGCCGCCTCGCCCAGGACGGCGTGACCAGCCGCGAGGGCTGCGCCGACACCGTGCGCAACATCAACGGATCGCCGTGGGCGGGACTGTGCCGGCACGAGGAATTTGATTTCCGTCCGGCCGCTCATGCGCTCTTTGAGTTCTGCCTGTACCACCCGGAGACCCAGGCGCTGCCGCGCAAGTTCAAGCCTCATTTCGCCTGCTGCCTGGAGCATTCCGATCAGATTCCCATCAATGATCTGGGATTTCTGGCGGTAGCGAAGGAAGGACCCAATGGCAAGGAATACGGCTTCCGGATGTATGTCGGCGGTGGTCTGGGGGCGATTCCCCACGCCTCCCGGCTGCTGCGGGATTTCGTGCCCTGCAACGACATCATCCCTGCGTCCCTGGCGGTCATCCGCGTGTACAACCAGCATGGCGACCGCGAAAACCGGAAGAAGAACCGCATCAAATTCCTGGTGCAAAAGATCGGAATCAACGAATTCAAGCGCCTGTGGAAGGCGGAGTTCGAGAAAATCCAGGCTGATCGCCAGGGCCACAAAATCCCGGACGTGGACATGACCCCGGGCCTGCATGGCGGTCCGCGCAACGGCGCCGCGAACAAGCCGGGCGGCGCCCTTCCCGCCGGTTTTGATGAATGGTGGGAGCATTGTGTCGAGCCCACCCGCGAGGACAACACCGTCATCGTGCATATCCCCCTCTATCGCGGCGACATGACCAGCCCGGAGATGCGCGCCATCGCGGACGCCGTGGACAAATCCGGCGACGGCATGATCCGCACGGTGTACACGCAGAACCTGCTGGTTCCCGGCATGAAGCCGGAGAATACCGTGGGCTTCTACGAAGCGATGAAGGCGGCGGGGTTGATCCGCAATCATTTGCGCACCGCCCGCGACGTGGTCACCTGCCCCGGCTTGAGCACCTGCTCCCTCGCGGTGGGCGAATCCCGCACCGTCGCCCAGTTGATTGACGAGGAACTGGCGAAACACGGCGATCTGGTCCGCAAGGTGGGAACGCTGCGCATCAACGTCAGCGGCTGCCCGAACTCCTGCGGCCAGCATCATATCGCCGACATCGGCCTGATCGGCAGCCAGCGCAAGGTGGGCGGAGAGATGATCGAGCACTACCAGTTCCTGCTAGGCGGCGTCACCGACGAACGCCGGATGAGGCTGGGCGTCAACCTGATGACAAAGGTCCCCACCGCCGAGGTGGCGCACGCGGTGGTGCGCCTGCTCAAAGCCTATCTGGACAGCCGCCAGGCGGACGAGTCATTCGGGCATTGGTCCATCCGCACGCCCAATGCGCAACTGCGGGCGATACTCCAGTACTGATTTCCGGGTCTCTCTCCGGACTTCCGCTCCAGCGAAGCAATTCCTGGGGCGGAAGTTTTTTTACGGGCGGCGACCCTCGCCTCTGGAACACCGCGGGCCGGGAGAGAACAGGCCCAAGACTCCGGCGGCGCCCCCGGGCATGCGTCACGAATCAGGGATATGGCGACCTCCGCCCGGACCGCGGATCGTTGTCCGCGAAACGCAAGCGGGATATGGTCCCTTCCCCGCTGGGAGTTATTGACATGACCTCACCTGAACAACCGCTCGTCGGCGTGATCATGGGCAGCCGCAGCGACCTGGAAACGCTCGGCGCCGCCGTGGATTTGCTGAAACAACTGGATATCCCCCACGAAGTCCGCGTGGTGTCGGCCCACCGCACGCCGGACTGGATGGCCGAATACGCCAAGGTGGCGGAACAGCGTGGAATCGAGGTCATCATCGCCGGAGCCGGCGGCGCCGCTCACCTGCCCGGCATGGTGGCGGCCCACTCGGTGCTGCCGGTTCTGGGCGTGCCGGTTCCCGCCACCCTGCTCAACGGCCTCGACGCCCTCCTGTCCATCGTGCAAATGCCCGCCGGCGTGCCAGTGGGAACCCTCGCCATCGGAAAACCAGGCGCGGCGAACGCCGCATGGCTGGCCGCGCAAATCCTCGGCGCCAAACATCCGGATATCCGCGAGCGCGTGCGAAAACTCCGCGAGGAGCGGCGCGACGCCGTGCTCAAGGACAATCTCATCGCCTGAAGGAAACGCCATGACGGTATTGCCAGGCTCAACCATTGGTGTTTTCGGCGGCGGACAACTTGGACGCATGACCGCCATGGCCGCGCGCGCCATGGGTTACAAGCTGCGCGTGCTCGACCCGGAGCAGGAATGCGCCGCCCGCTACCTGGTGGAAGAAGTGGTGGTGGCCCCCTTCGACGACGTGGTGGCGGCGCGCTGGCTCGCCCGCCGCAGCGATGTCCTGACCTTTGAAATTGAAACCATCTCCATCGCCTGTCTCGAGGCGGCCCGTGAACTGACGCCCGTGCGCCCGGGACCGGAAGTGCTGCATATCGTTCAGGACAAGGGCCGTCAGAAGGACTGGCTGACTTCCCATGGATTCCCCGCCGGGCCCTATCGCCACGCCCGCGACGCCGCGGAAATTCAGGCCGCGCTGGAGGAACTGGGCGGAAAGGTCTTCGTCAAGAGTTGCAGCGGCGGCTACGATGGACGCGGTCAGGTGGAGATCACCCAGGCCGGCGAAGCCGGAGAGGCTTTCCGTCTGCTGGGACAGCGCCCCTGCATTGTCGAGAAGGCGCTCGATCTGCATCAGGAGCTTTCAGTCCTGGTGGCGCGCAACCCATCCGGGCAAACCGTTGTGTATCCAGCGGCGCTGAACCACCACGAAAACCGCATTCTCGCGTGGTCGCTGATGCCGGGGCCCTTCGCGCCAGACCTGCTGAAAACCGCGGGAGAGATCGCGCGCGGCATCGCCGATCAGATCGGGCTGGAAGGTTTGCTGGCGGTCGAGATGTTCCTGCTGCACGACGGCCGGTTGCTGGTGAACGAACTGGCGCCGCGCACGCATAACACGTTCCATTCCACGGAGGTCGCCTGCGCCACCAGCCAGTTCGAGCAGGCGGTGCGCGCGGTCTGCGACCTGCCCCTGGGCTCGCCGCAAGTGAACCGCCCGGCGGCGATCGTCAATCTGCTGGGTGATTTGTGGCTGCGCCCCAATGGACCGGATTTCCACGCGGCGCTGGCGATTCCCGGGGTGCGCCTGCACCTGTACGGCAAGAACCAGGCCCGGCCGGGACGGAAAATGGGGCATCTCTCCGCCACGGGCGCAACCCCGGACGAGGCCATCCAGCGCGCCCAGCAGGCGATGGACGCCCTCTCCGGAGTTGCGCGGTAACCGCGCGTTCAACCCCGCGGCGCCGGGATCGAGGTTCGCCAATCCACCCCGTTGTTGGGCCGCGGCGCCCAAAAAACCGGGAGCGGTGAAGAGATTCGCCCCGGGAGAGTTGACACCCGTCCCCTAGACCGGCTAATTGCCCGGCTAATATATGCATTTGCATGAAATCCGGCGAGGGGACGATGGCCCTGACCTTTGAAACCGAATTCTTTTTCAAAGCCAAACCGCTTCAGGTCTTCAAAGCCCTGAGCGATCTGGACGCCTTGCCGGGGATTATTCCTGAAATCACCCGCATTGAACGGTTGACGGGAGACGGCTTCGCCGCCGGGACCCGCTGGCGCGAAACCCGGAAGATGTTCGGCAGGGAGGCGTCGGAAGTCTTCGAGGTCATTTCCTGCGAACCGCCGCGCACCATGGTGTTGCGGGTGGATGGCGCGCAGGGGACCTCCGGTTCGGGCGAGTATGTCTTCAGTTATGAACTCACCCCGCGCGACGGCGGCGCCAGCTTGAAACTGACGGCGCGGATGGAAATGCGGGGCTTTTTCAAGAACCTGATCGGGAAACTGTTTTTGGGACAGTTCCGCAAGGCGGCCGAAAAGGACGTGGAAAAGCTCCGTGACTGGGTTGAACGGCAGGGTCAGCCGGCCTGACCGGCCTTCTGCTGCCGTTGTCTCAACCACAGGTTGAGCATCTCCACAGCCAGGGAAAACGCCATGGCGAAGTAGATATACCCCTTGTCAATATGGGTGCCCATGCCTTCCGCGGTCAACATCACGCCGATCAGGATGAGAAAGGCCAGCGCCAGCATCTTCATGGTGGGGTGGCGCTCGACGAAGTTGCTGACCGGTCCGGCGAAGACCAGCATCACCGCCACCGCGATGATCACCGCCGCCACCATGACGCGGATATCCTTGGCCATGCCCACGGCGGTGATCACCGAGTCCAGGCTGAATACGATATCGAGCACCAGAATCTGCATCACCACATTGGCGAGGGATTTGATCGTCCGCGCCGGGCCGGGATCGCCAGCCCCCTCGATCTTGTGATGAATCTCCCAGGTGGCTTTGAAAATCAGGAATCCGCCGCCCAGCAACAGCACCAGCGACTTGCCGCTGATGATGCGTCCCGCCACTTCCACCAGCGGGGCGGTCAGCTTCATCACCCAGGAGATTGACAGCAGAAGCAGTATCCGCGTGACCACCGCCAGCCCCAGGCCGAGATTGCGGGCGGATTTCCGATCCTTCTCCGGCAGGCCGCCGGTCAGGATCGCGATGAACACCACGTTGTCCATGCCCAGAACGATTTCCATCGCGGTGAGCGTCAACAGCGCCAGGATATTTTCCATGGTGAAGAGTTCGATCATGGTTGCTCCGCCTGTGAAATGCGCGGGCTTATATCCCAGCAGGGGAGACACGTCACGCCGGTCCGGATAATAATTGACGTTGGAGCAGTTCAACGGGTATGGACACCCGCCCTGGAAAAGGATCCGAAATGCCCTGGCGCAAACTATACCAGCACATCATTTCCACCCCCGAGGAAGCCATCTCCCGGATCCCCAACACCGGGCGGATTTTTATTGGCTCCGGCTGCGCCGAGCCGCAGGTTCTGGTGGACGCCCTGAGCCAGCAGGCTGGGCGCTTCGAGTCGGTGGAGATCGTCAGCCTGCTGACCGTCGGCCGGGTGGATTTCGTCCAGGAGCGCTTCGCGGGACATTTCCGGCACAATGCCTTCTTCGTCGGCGACAACACGCGCAAGGCGGTGAACGAAGGCCGCGCCGATTTCACCCCGATCTTCCTCTCGGAAATACCGGCCCTGTTCCACGCGCGCCAATATCCGCTCGCGGCGGCGATGATCCAGGTCAGCCCGCCGGACGTGCATGGTTACTGCTCCCTTGGCATCTCCGTGGATATTGTCAAGGCGGCGGTCGAGGCGGCCGATCTGGTCATCGCGGAAATCAACCCGCGCATGCCCCGCGTGCTGGGAGATTCGTTCATCCACATTTCGCAGATCGGCGCCGCGGTTCCGGTGGACACCCCCGTGCTGACCCTCCAGCGGGAGCCCTGTACCGATGTTCACAAAGCGATTGGCGCCCATGTGGCGGACCTGGTGGAAGACGGCGCCACCCTGCAGATGGGCATTGGCTGCATCCCCGACGCGGTGCTGGGTTTTCTGAATGGAAAAAAAGACCTGGGAATCCACACCGAGATGTTCTCGGACGGCGTGATGGAGCTGTACGAAAAGGGCGTGATCACGGGCGCGCGCAAGACCCTGCACAAACGCAAGATTGTCACCAGTTTCCTGATGGGCAGCACGGAACTGTACCATTTCGTGGACAACAATCCGTTCATCGAGTGCCACCCCAGCGATTACGTCAACGACCCTTTCGTCGTGGCGAAGAACCACAGGATGACCGCCATCAACTCGGCGCTGCAGGTGGACATCACCGGTCAGGTTTGCGCCGACTCCATCGGCCAGCGCATCTATTCAGGCATTGGCGGACAGGTGGATTTCATCCGCGGGGCGGCGCGCGCGCCCGGGGGAAAACCCATCATCGCCCTGCCCGCCACAGCGAAAAACGGCCAGGTGTCGCGTATCACGCCGGTGCTGGACCCGGGGGCCGGCGTGGTCAC
>JAJVIH010000057.1 GCA_022072125.1 Myxococcota bacterium
GTTGGACGCTCGATGAGGCCATCGCCGCCATGCGCTACTACAACGGCGACCTCACCATGGAACAGCTGCGCTACACCGTTCCCACCAAAGCCGACGAAATCATCGACCTTCGCTGAAGCCCACAACCTGGAAAGGACCACACCATGCAGACCAAACGCATCGAACTGATCGGACCCGGCGGCATGCTCACCATCGAACGCGACCGGTCGGACAAGACCAACCCCCAGCGCGTCCGCATCGACTCGATCCTCCGCAACCCATCGCGCGGACAGCAGGCATGGGTCACCTACGAGATCGGCAGCCGCATCTGCGACCGCGATCTGCTGGACATGGCCATGACGCTCTTCCACCGCTTGGAGCGCCGGCAACCGAGTAATGCTGAACTGCGCGACCTGGCCGGCGAGCTGTATCGCTTCACCGATTGAATGCATCCACACTCGGGGCCTGGCCAGCCCCTCAATCAACCCAATACGGCCGAAGGAGAACATGCGATGAAGAAGAACGAAGTCAAAGTTGGCGGCACCTACCTCGCCAAAGTCACCGACAAGGTGGTGCAGGTACGCCTGGATGCCGAACACCCGCGGGGGGGATGGCAGGCGACGAACCTCTCCACAAAGAAGCAGATCAGAATCAAGTCGGCCCAGCGACTGCGTGGACCGGCCAAGCCGGCTGCGAAGACAACGACCATCGACGCCGGCGGCGGCGTCATGGTCGATGTGGCCGAGCGCACCAGCGAATCGACCACGCCCGATCCCGCCAAGCTGACCGTCCACGTCGCCCACGATCGCAAGGACGACAAGTGGTTCTGGTCGGTCCGCGAGGACAAGGTCGAGCACCACGTCGGCGCAGAAGCCTTCGACAGCGATGAGTCCGCCAAGGCCGCCGGCGACCAGTGGCTGGCAAGCTACGCCAAGGCCAACGACGCCAAGCGCCGCAAGCTCCTGGGCTGGAAGCCGACCGCAGCCACGCCCAAGGATGCCAAGGCCACAAAGCCCGCGCGACAGCCGAAGGCTCCCAAAGAAGGCAAAAAGCTCAGCTTGATCAACGCCGCCGCCCAAGTCCTCGCCGACGCCAAGGAGCCGATGAACGTCAAGCAGATGCTCGAACGCGTCGTCGAGCTTGGCCTGTGGACCCCCGGAAGTGGACGAACGCCATCCAGTACGCTTTACGCGGCAATATTGCGTGAGACGGGCACCAAGGGCGCGCAGGCGCGCTTCGAGAAGGTCGATCGCGGACACTTCCGCCTGACCGACGCCGGACGCCAGAGCGTGAAGGGAGCGTGATCGATGAAAACCAACTTCCGCACGCGCCACGTCCGCTTCACCGTCCTCGACGGCTGTCTGGTGCGCGAGGTCGTCGACCAGGCGTCGAACAAGACCTACCGGCACCGCTGCGCCAAGCGGACATTCGAAACGGTGGTCCACGCGATGAGCGAGATTACTTCGGAAGGTGAGGGCACGACCCTGACGCAGATCGCCCGGCAAGAGCGCCTTCCATGCACCCAGGTCAACGTCGCCCTGGAATTCCTCAAGGACCGAGGCGTGGTCGATGTACGGCACCGGCGCAGCTACCCGTCGGGTTCGCCCACCTTCTTCGAGGACGCGATGATCGAGTTCCATTACCTGGCCGACGCGACGGATTGACCTCACATCCCACCTCCACTTCCAACCTCGGTCCCAGCGGCCGAGGTTTTCTCCGGCATCGCCACCAGGTTCCCGCGCGGAATCACCACCATCTGGCCGTCGATCTCCACGCCCACGTTGCGCGGGCCCCGACCGCGCGTCACGATTCGCACCACGCCGGTTCGGCCGTGAAGCGGCATGTGCTCCGCCGGCTGCTTGGCGTAATGGACACGCGCTGCCTGGCCTGTTCGAGGATGCATGATCACGATGCGACCTCCTCGGCGGTCGATTCGCTGCCCTCGGCCTGGCTTGGCGGTGCGGCGATGCGCTGGGCCTTCTTCCCGGTGAACTGCTCGTAACGAGCGACGATGACATCGCAGTAAGCCTGATCCAGTTCCATGAGGAAGGCCCGCCGTCCCGTCTGCTCGCAACCGATCAGCGTGCTGCCGCTGCCGCCGAACAAATCCAGCACGTTCTCACCGGGCTTCGAGGAGAACTGAATCGCCCGCACCGCCAGCTCCACAGGCTTCTCGGTCAGATGCACCATGCTCTGCGGGTTGACCTTCTTGATGTGCCACAGGTCGGTGGCGTTGTTCGGGCCATAAAAATGGTGGCCGGCGCCTTCCTTCCACCCGTAGAAACTCAGCTCAAATGCCCCCATGTAATCTTTGCGGGTGAGAACCGGATGCTGCTTGTCCCACACGATGCCCTGGCTGAAGTACAGCCCGCACTTTTTCAGGGGGGCGGGGTAGTTGCCCAGGTTGGCGTACCCGCCCCAGATGTAGAACGAGCCGCCCGGCTTGAGCACCCGCGAGGCGTTGCCGAACCACGCCAACAACATCTCGTCGAACGCCTCCGCCGTGACGAAGTCGTTCTCCAAGGGTCGGTCCTTGGCACGCATCTGCTTGGTTGTGGCTTTCTTCTCACCCTGGCGGGCCACGTCGAACGACTGATGGTGCGTGCGCTTCTCCGCTTTGGCGAATGAGCTGTTGCCGGCGGCGATGGCGTTGTTTGAACGCGGTTCAACTTTCACATTATATGGGGGGTCCATATTCACCAGATGGATCACATTCACACCCCCGGAAGCCAGCAGCCGGTCCAGATCATCGGCGCTGCTGCTGTCCCCGCACATCAGGCGGTGGTCACCCAATAGCCAGATGTCGCCGCGCTGGGTGATCGGATCGTCCGGCGGTTCGGGAATGGCGTCGGCGTCGGTCAAGCCCTCCTTCACACCTTCGCCCTGGTTGAGCAGCTGGGTCAGTTCCTCCTCATCAAAGGCCAGCACGTCCATGTCGAAGCCGCCGGCCCGCAGCTCCGCCAGCTCGATGGGCAGAATCTCCATGTCCCACTCGGCGATCTCGCCGGTCTTGTTGTCGGCGATGCGGTAAGCCCGAACCTTGTCCGGCGGCAGGTCGGTGGCGACATGCACCGGCACCTTGGCCAGGCCCAGCTTCTTCGCCGCCTTCCAGCGGGTGTGGCCCACGATGATGACGCCATCGGCATCCACCACGATCGGCTGGCGGAAGCCGAACTCGGTGAGGCTGGCGGCGACGGCATCCACCGCGTCATCGTTGAGTCGCGGGTTGCGTGCGTAGGGCTTGATGTCGTCGATGGAACGGAGTTCAACGCTGTAGGTTGCGGTCGTCATAGCGATTCCTTTCGTGTGGTTGCGTGATCGCACCATTGAGCGACTTCCCGGCACAAGCCGATGAACTCGTCGCTCGTCAGCGATCCCTTGGCACGGTTCACGTCCTTGTGCAGAACCTGCGTGTTCTGAATGACATGCTCGCCGCCGTTGCGGATGGGAACGATGTGGTCGAGGGCCGCCGTCTTGGGGGTCAGCACGCGGCCGGTGAGGGCACATTGGTAATGCTGGTGCGCCAGTAATCGCAACACGCTGTCGAGGGACACCGGCCCATTGAGCTTGGCGATGTTCACCACGTCCGCTTGCTCTTTGGGATGTAGCGGCTCCCGGCCGTCACACGCCGTGAAGCCCACAGGTGCCACTCGCTCCTCCGGGCATGATTCGCTTTCGTGGCGATCAGACCGACGGCCAGGCGAGCGAATACCTCCCATGTCGGACGCGGCGTCACCCGCGCATTCCCTTTCGCGGGCGGGCGGCTGAGGCGAATGCGCCAGCCGTTCACCATGCTGTGGGCTGCTCGAGACCACGAGTTCGTGAGCGTTCGACCGTTCCAGACATCGCCGCCGAAGGTCCTGATCATTTGGCGCGCGGCGCGTCGCCACGTAAGTGCTTTTGTGTCCATGCATTGTGGTCTCCTGGGTGGTTGAGAAAAAAACCGGACAGCCTAAAAAACTGTACCCAATAACGCTACCGTTCCCGCGGCCATAAGTGCTTGTCATTTCAGGAAGTACCTATATCCATCCATCCGGATTGACGGATTTATCCACATCGCCCACGTTGGCCCCTGGGCCGCCAGGGCCGCCATTGGTGGCGTTGGCCACCGCCATACCCACGTCGCCACGTGGGCCAACGTGGGCGAACTGTCGCGGTGTGTGGCCGTCGTGACGACTGCCCGCCAGGCGATCGGGCAATCCTTCACCTCGAATCCTTCACGACCCCCTGCGCGCGCACACTCGCGGCGAGAGAGGGTGGGTGTGAAGGATTTACTTATAGAAGGAGAGAGAGTGTGTTTTTCCCTTATATTTCCATACTTTTGCCGTTCCGAATCCTTCACGCCGGCCCGTGAAGGATTCGTGAAGGATTCGGCTTGAACCCGCTCCAGAGGCCTTTTTGAAGCGTGCAGCAGGTCGAATCCTTCACGGTCGCGTGAAGGATTGTGAAGGATTCGTGAAGGATGTAGGTGGTGGTTGATCATGCTAATCCGTAGCCGTGAGCGGTTTTGGTCTTCGTTGGAATGTCGACGGACATGATTTCGCCCTGCTGCATGAGCGTCGCAATGATCTGGTCGAAGTCCGCTGCCTTGCATCGCATGAATCGCAGCAGGTGCTGACGCTGCATCTGCTGGCCATCCATCTCCCGCAGCTTCCGCACGACCTTCAGGCACTCGGCATGGAACGGGTTCTCCGCCACGTAGCTCTGGGCCAGGAAGAGCTGGCGGCGCGTCTGGTGCATGGCGAAGGCCGTGGCCCACTCCACGGCGGGCAGCGTGATGATCGGGTTCTCGTGGTTCTCGCTGCAGGCGTAGAGCATGGCCAGCTTCGTCGCGTTCTCGCAGGTGCGGCTCCAGGCGGTGCGGCCGACTTCATCGCGCTTCAATTCGGAACGGTCGTACTCGACCTCGGTCATGCGCTGCAGATGCTCGATCGCTGTGGTGGCGTCGCGATCCAGCGTCACCACCCGCGGGTCGGGATGCATCTCCAGCAGATTGGCATGACGTGTACCGGGTTGAAACTCGGCCCACCAGCGGGCAACACGGATGATGTCGTCCGGCACGTTGCGCACCGACCCGGCGGATTGGCCCGGGCCGCGCTTGCCGATGTCCACGATGATCATGCGGGCGAAAAAGCCGTTGGTGAGCATGCGGTGGCTGAGCGACTCGTAGAAGTATTGCGGCGTGGCGGTGCCGAAGAGCGTCAGGTGCGGCTGATCGATATGGCCGGCTTCCTTCTGTCCGGCCCGGACGCGAAGCGGATAGATGTCATTGGCCGAGGTGTAGAGCGTCAGCATGACGTTGGGAATGGACTCACGCTTGTTCTCGCGGTCGAGATTGATCTGGCGCAGGACGCCATCCATCTCGTCATTCTGGAAGAGCATGGCGTTGGTGCGGGCCAGGGCGTCCTGAATGCCTTCGCCGCTGGCGAACTTGTCACCCAGGGCGCTGACCATGCCGACCTGGAACAACACGCGCGAGTTGACCTTGCGCGGGAAGTCCTTGCCGGTGCCTGAACTGGCCAGGGCCAGCAGGTAGATGTTGGGCCGCAGGTCGCCGGGCGTGCGGACCTTGCGGCCGGTGAGGAGCGACTGCAGGGCTATCGCTCCGCAGAAGGCCAGGCCGACGTTCGGATAGGGCGCATTGGCCAGGGTGAAGGCCATGACCTCCGCGACGAAGCCCGGCACATGGAAGAGATGCTCGGGTATCGGGCCCGGGTCGGCGATGTCGGCCCGATGTTCGCCACTGCCGGCATTGTTCGAAAGACCAGCGCCGCTGTGCGAATTGTTCGACGCACCTTGGCCCTGTGCGACGGACATTGCCAGAAGGGCCGAGATGTCAACGCCCCCGGAATCGCCCCCGGCACTATCCGCTGGCAAGTTCGATGTGTCGCCGCCATAGCCGAGTTGTCGCAGGGAACGCGCTGCCTGTTCGAAATCGCCGCCATGGTTGAGCAGGGTGTAGACCGAGAAGGGCGAGTAGGCGCGGTTGGGCTCGAACGGTGCAGCGTTGGACGAGAAGACGTAGAAGACGCGTTCCTTAAGCGTGGCCGACCAGCCCGAATCCTTGCCGGGACGCCGCCAGTATTCATTGCCGTCCGCGCCGTGGCGCTCGGTGGTCGGCAGCCAGCCGTGCTGTTCGAGTACGGCGCGCACATCGCCGCGGATGTTGAAGTCATCACCGGGCCGGGCGGCACTGTCTGACGCACAGGCGCCGATGTGCGAATTGTCCGACGCCATATTGCCATGTGCGACCGATGACGCGGCTGACTCGCCGACAATGCCGCCCCCGGAGGTGTGCGACGGATTCCGGGGCACATTGACCACAGGCGGCACATATTCGTTCAGTTTCCGCGCCGCCTGCAGCAGCGCCTCACGTTGATCGGCAGTCAGCACGGGCAGCTGGCACAGATCGCCTTGGATCAGTTCATACCCGGGCGTCGGAGCACACAGGAACAGACCGCCTTCGCCACGGGTCTCGATGAGGGTGACAATCTTGTCATCCACCTTCCGCTGGGCCAGCTTCAGGTTGCCACAAATGGCCGCTTCGCAGCGGTAGATGACGTGGTAACCGCCGGAGGGCGATGTTTCGACGACCAGGTGATCACGCAGTTCGGCAGGCACGTGGTCCCACCACGCGGCGAACGACTCGCCACCGGCGTCGAAGTCGATCATCTCTAGGTTGCCGGAGATCGCGCCGCAGAGAATACAGATCGCGTCCGGCCCATTTCGTGCGTTCGCTATCCAGGCGGACAACTCCGCCGCCGTCGGCAGTCTCTCCTGATACCGCTTCCACGATGGCAGCGCCGGGCGCTTTTCGGCGCGCTTGGCCGGCAGCACGCACAGGCCCGCATCGAGGTACGAATTGGCCGCGTGGGTCAGCATCAGAATGGAATGTCCTCATCGGCAATGGGCACGTAGTCGGACTCACCATGGGCCAGGTCGCCGCCGTCGATCGCTGGCGGCTTGTCATCCATCCGGTAGTTCACGATGCGGTCGAACTTTTCGCCGGCGACGCTGCGGACGGTGATGGATGTCACCCGCGCCAATGCTCCGGCCTGGGCCAGTGCCACGGCGTCATCCGCGTTCGTCGGGCACGGCTCGTTCGATCGCGCTCGCCACCATGCCTCGGCCTTCTGCCGGGCGTAACTTCCCAGCGGGTGCTCCACGCAAATCCACTCGCATTGTTGATCGTTGAATCCAATCCGATAATCCACACGCAGCGTGCGTGGATGTCCTTCCGGTGCGCCGCGCTTTACATGCGCGGAGTAGTAGACGCCCTGGACCTCGTACTCGGTCTCGGTCACCTCGCCGGACAGCACGCCCGCGGTGGATGCCTGGCGTTCATGCTGCTCGCGCTGCGGCGGTGGGAACTCGTACCCGCATTCCGGACAGGTCGCATAGGCGGCATGGATCACAGCATGGCATTGCGGACACTCCTTGGCCGGTGCATCACCATCACCTGCGCCGGGTGTTTTGATCTGCAGTGCATCGACGGGACCATGGCGCAGGATGTTGCCGCCGAAGTCGAGAACGAGGCAGTTCTCCTTCGATGGATGCAAGCGGAAACCCCTCCCAACCATCTGGTAGTAGAGCCCCGGCGAGTTGGTCGGGCGCAGCAGCACGACGCAGTCGATGTTGGGAGCGTCGAACCCGGTGGTCAGCACGTTCACGTTGACGAGGTATTTCAGCCCCCCGGAACCGCCGTCCTTGAACCGTTCGAGCGTCTCAGCCCGCTCGAACGGCAACGTGTCGCCACAGACGAATCCGCATTCATGCCCGGCCGACTGCAACACGCGCTGCACATGCTCGGCATGCTTCACGCCCGCGGCGAAGATCAACACCGAGTGGCGATCCTTGGTGCGCTCGATGATCTCGAAGCAGGCGGACTGGACCAGCGCGTCATCGTCCATCAACGACTCGACCTCGCCTGCGATGAACTCACCGCCCCTCAGATGCAATCCCGATGTATCCGCCTTGCGCTGGCCCGCCTTGCTCTTGAGCGGACACAGGTAGCCCTGCACAATCAGCTCGCGCACGCCCACTTCGTAGCAGACATGGTTGAGAAGATTGTCAGGTCCACAGATCATCCCGGTCGTCATGCGATAGGGCGTCGCCGTCAGCCCGACCAGGCGCACATTGGGATTCACCACACGCGCTTCAGCCAGGAACGTGCGGTACATGCCCTCGCCATCCGGGGGAAGGAGATGAGCCTCATCCACGAGGATCATGTCAAACCGCCCCAGATCGCAGGCCCGGCGGTACACCGACTGAATGCCGGCGACGATGATGGGGTGATCGGTGTCGCGGCTGCGCAGGCCAGCGGAGTAGACGCCGATCTGGTGCCATAGGTCCGGTGCCATGGCGTGCAGCTTGTCCACCGCCTGCTCGAGCAGTTCCTTCACGTGGGCCAGGATCAGCACGCGACCATCCCACAACTGAACTGCGTCACGGCAGATCGTGGCCATGACGGGAGTTTTGCCCGAAGCGGTTGGCAACACCACGCACGGATTGTCATCGCGCGTACGCAGGTGCTCGTACACTGCCTGGATCGCCTCCGCCTGGTAGGGCCTGAGTGTGATGGCACTGGATGGGGCGTCCGCCGTCGTCATGCGGCAACCCCCGTAATCTCCGCGCCATCCGGCAGGATGCAGCGGTTGTCCATGATCGGAATGGTGTAGAGCGTGTCGCTGCGCCGGCCGAGGTAACCGAGGATGAAGCCGTTGACCCATTCGACGGGCCGGCCCGTCCCATAGAGCGGAACCGGCTTGCACAGGCAACCACCCGATCGTGCCTGAATCACACTGCCGGGTGACCAGATGTTCTGAATGATGCTCGAGTCGGCGCGGTGGGTGTGCCCGTGGATGACGCTCTTGCCCTGGCTGATCTGCAGGTGGTGCTTGGTGGCGTGCCGGGCATAAGACCAGCCATGGACGGCGATGATGCGCGAGTTGATGGCGTAGTGCGGATACCGCGCCGTGGCCGAGCCGTAAGGGACATAGGTGAACTTCGACCGGCCCTTGCTCAGTTGCAGGCGTGGGGCAAGCATGGAGTAAGCCCCGCGTCCCTCGCAGGTCTGGGCCGCCCAGCGGTCCAGGCGGTACTCATGATTGCCTTCGACCATGACCAGCCGGTGGCAACACGCCTGCAGCCGGTCGAGCAGGGCGTTGGCCACCTTCAGGTCGTCGTGGTAATCGGTCTCCGGAACGCCATACGTCGGTGGGTGCGATGAAAACTGCCCACAGTCCAGGATGTCGCCCAAGCAGACGATCAGGTCGGGCTTGATCCGCTCGGCAGCGAGGCAGAACACCTCCACCGCCTGGGCGTTTTGGTGGGGGATGTGAACATCGCCGAAGGCCAGAAGGGTCTTGGCGCGCATTATTCGTCCCCCGCGATCATGGCGGCGGTGCGGGCGTAGCCGGCGATGTCCACCAGGTTGTCGCGCTTGTGTCGATGGGCTTGGCGTGCCAGCTTCACCGCGATCATGCAAAGCGGCACGTCCATGGCGGTGATCTGGCAGCCCGGGCGGAGTTTTTCAGCAAGGACACCGTTCCACATCAGCGCGGTCCGGGCAAAATCATCCCGGGGGTGGCCGTAGTCGTTGTGGCGGCTGCCGCCCGTCAGTCTGGCGGCCTCCTCGAGAATGCCTTCAGGCCGCAGCGCGTCACGCACCTTTGTGTCGGTGAAGGCAATGGCGACCGCCTTGGGCAGTTGGGTCATCGGCTCGCCGCTGGCGGCGTCGAAGATGGGCAGGTTCAGTTCGCGGGCCAGCAGGTACTCAACCTGAGCGCCAATGGAATGTTCCCAACCCGGCAGCAGGGCCAGGGCATCGCACTGCAGAAGCAGGACCACGTCCGCCCGCAGGTAGCTGGATCGTGGCAGGTCGGTGCGGCCGCCAAAGTTGTCGGCGGGATTGATCACTTCCCATCCGGACTTCTCCAGGCGCCGGGCCGCCTGATCGAACGCCGGGATGTTGTGGTCGGGCAACCCGGTCATGGGACCGGCGATGTAGATGCGTCGTGCTTTGCTCATGGTTCAGTTCGCCTCGGGGTTGATGAAACCGCCACACAATGGGCAACGATGCAAGGGCAGTTCGTTCAGTTGGATTTCGATGCGGCCGGGCTTGATCACTTCGCGTCGGCGCGTCAGCAGCAAATCGATCTGGCTGTTATGCGGAGCTCCGCATAACAGCCATTATGCGGAACGCCGGATTATGCGGAGCGGATGGCGATTCCACTGTAACGACAGGGGTATGTGAGCGAGTTACTCCACATAATTTGGGGTCTGGAGACGGGTCAACGTGACCCGTCATGA
>JAJVIH010000038.1 GCA_022072125.1 Myxococcota bacterium
CATTGCGCACAGGGCGGCCATTCACTAGCATCCTTGGAAGGCTGCCCGGATGAAGACACAGGTGCGTCGCATGAAAATCCAGTTCCCTCCCTTCCGTTTTCTGCTGGTGATGATGACCCTGTCTCTGACGGCGGCTTGTTCTTCGGACAAAGCCGCGGATGGAGCCGGAGCAACGGACGCCAATGCACCTGGGCAGGATGTTGGTCTGGGTGCTTCCGGCGGCGCGGATGGAGATGCGTCTGGACCGGGTGATTCGGGTGATGGCGGAACCACCACCGGTCCGGGCGGCGCGGATGCGAGCCCGGGGGACGCCAAACCCTCCGGCGGGGATGAAAAGCTGACCGCGCTGGTCAATCCCTTCGTGGGCACGGGCGGCAAGGGATATGGGCAAGGCAGTGCGCTTCCCGGGGCCGGATTGCCGTTCGGAATGGTGAAGATCAGCCCCGACACCATGGGGGAAACCGGGGCCCTGGGATTCAGCCATTGCGGCGGCTACTGGTACGAGGACAGGTATATCCAGGGCTTCAGCCATGTGCATATCCACGGCACCGGAGTGGCCGATCACGGCAACATCCTCTTCATGCCGCTGGTGGGAATGAGCGAACGCAAAACCGTGCGCACCGGATACCGGTCCAGCTTCAGCCACAACGACGAACACGCCGAGCCTGGTTATTACAGCGTGATCCTGCGCAACGGATCCATCCTCGCGGAACTGACCGCCACCACACGCACGGCGTTTCATCGCTATACCTTTCCGGAGGGAACCCGGGAGCCCGTGGTGCTGATCAACGCATCGCATGTGCTGGGGGAAAACGAATGTCTGGGCGCCCAGGTGATTCTCGACCCTGGCAACGGGATCGTGCGCGGCTGGATGCACAACAACGGCTCGTATTCCGGACGCTTCGGCGGATTCAAGGTGTATTTCCACGCCCAGTTCAGCAGGCCGTTCGCCAGTTCCGGCGTGATCAACAAAGGCGCCATGCGTCCCAACACCGTCGAATTGCAGGGAGTAGGTCCAGACACCCAGGTGGGCGCATGGGTGCAGTTTGATCCCGCGGGCGGACCGGTGATCGAGGCGAAGGTGGGTATTTCCTATGTCAGCATGGAAAACGCCGCCGCCAACCTGCGCGCCGAGGCGGAGAAGCAATCCTTCGACGACGCCCGCAAGTCCGCCAGCGGAGCCTGGGAAAAGGAACTGCGCGGCGCGGAGGCGCGCGGCGGCAAGAAAGATGACAGGTCCCGCTACTACACCGCTCTCTATCACGCCATGCAGATGCCCCAGACCTACAGCGACAGCAACGGCGAATACCTGGGCTTTGATCGGCAGGTCCACAAGGCGGAAGGCTTCACCTACTATTCCGATTTTTCGCTGTGGGACACCTACCGCACCCAGCATCCCTGGCTGATCCTCACCCAGCCTGCGCGGCAAACAGACATGGTCCGCTCGCTGATCGCCATGGCGGAACAGGGCGGGACGCTTCCCCGCTGGCCCATGGCCAACGGTTATACCGGCGGCATGCTGGGCGACTGCGCTTCCGTGGTGATCGCCGAATCCATGGTCAAGGGACTGACCGGATTCGACTTTGAAAAGGCGTATGCATTCATGCGCCTGACCGCGATGGGTCCGCCGCCCAAACCCGGCGTGGATGGCCGTGAAGGCGTCGAGGACTTCATCAAGCTGGGATACGTCGCGCAGGATCGCAATGGCGGTTCGGTTTCGCTGACGCAGGAGTATTCCATCAACGACAACGCCTTGGCCGCCGCCGCGGCCTTCCTCAAGAAAACAGATGATGCGGACATGTTCGCCAAACGCGCCCTGAACCACCGCAACCTGTATCACAAGGAAAGCGGCTTCTTCATTGGCCGCCGCGCCGATGGAACCTTTGAAACCGATTTTGATCCCATCAAATGGGAACGTTTCTACGTCGAAGGCAATTCCTGGCAATACCTTTGGCTGGCGCCCCACGACATCACGGGAATGAGCGGGTTGATGGGCGGACGCACCGGCATGATCGCGCGGCTCGACGAGTTTTTCGGCAAGTCAAAAGACTACGAAGCCAAGGGCCTGGGACATTTGGTGGTCAAGCCTTACTACTGGCATGGCAACGAACCAGGCTTGCACACCAGCTACTTCTATTCCCTGCTTGGCGAGGCTGGAAAAGCGGCGGACACCCTGCGCTGGGTGCGCGACATGGCTTACGGCATGGGCCCTGACGGCCTGCCAGGCAACGATGACGCGGGAACGCTATCCGCCTGGCTGCTGTTCAGCGATCTGGGGTTCTATCCCAACGCTGGAACCAGCCAGTACTTTATCGGCGCGCCGTTGCTGGAAGAGGCCGATCTCAACACCGGAAAGGGGGTTTTGAAAATCCGCGCCCCCGGCGCCTCGCGCGAGCGCCGCTTCGTCAAGTCGGTGACCATCAACGGCAAACCCTGGACCTCCCCCGTCTTTGATCACGGCGAGATCGCAGCGGGAGGAGAAATCCTTTTCGAGATGAGCGACAAACCCCATGCCTGGGCCCAACCGCTTGCTCCATAGCGCGCCAGTCCGGCCTCCTGGAAGGACCTCGCCGTTCATCCGCCGGATTGAGAATCGCGGGGGGACGCCGCCGGTTGCGGGGAGATGGATGCAACCGCTCCAGAGCCGGATTCTCCGCCCATTCCACACCTCGCCGGCGGGGGAATCAGGCCCGGAGGAACTCCATGCCGCCACCGGATGAACAACAGCACGAAGGCTTCGAGGATCAAGGGGCCGATGTCTACCGTGAACTGCTGCGGCTGCGGGAACTGCATCAACCCTGCGCTCTGGCGACGGTCATTGAATCCACCGGCAGCACGCCCCGCAAGGCGGGGGCCAAGATGCTCATCCGCGCGGATGGCGGCATCACCGGCAGCATCGGCGGCGGCGCCATCGAAAACCAGATCATTCAGGCCGCAACGGACATGATCCGCCGGCAGGCGCCGCCAGCGATGATCGCCGCCCACCTGACCCGCGACCTGGGCATGTGCTGCGGCGGAACCATGCGCGTCTTCATCGAGCCACAACTGTGGAGTCCGCGGCTGATCATCCTGGGCGGCGGACACGTGGCGAAACCGCTGTGCGAAATCGCCGCGATCACCGGCTTCGCGATCACGGTCGTGGACGGCCGCGAGGAGTTCTCCACGCCGGAACGCTTTCCCCGCGCCAGCGCCGTGGAAAACAGCGATCCCGACGATTATGCACGGCGCGCGCCCGCCGCTGACGGCGCGTTTGTCGTGGTCGTCACCCATGATCACGCCCTGGACCAGCGGGTGCTCGAAGCGTTGTTGAAACGCAATCCCGCCTGGATCGGCATGATCGGCAGCCGCGCCAAGTGGGTCCGCTTCGCCCAGCGCCTCGATGCAAAAGGCTACTCCGCGGATCAACTCGCACGGGTCCATACCCCTGTTGGTCTCGACATCGGCGCGGTCACGCCCGAGGAGATCGCCGTCTCCATCACGGCCCAACTGGTGGCGCGCCGCCGCCGCATCCAGGAATGACCGCTTGACTCCGCCGGTTTCAGCTTCCATCCCCCGCCGGAACGCGGGAAATCGCCTCGCCGCCATCAACCGCCGCATTCATCCGTCCGGACCGGGACGTATCACCGCGCCGCCGGACCCGGCGGACTTCTCCAACCCCAACATGGCCAAAACCCCATGCCGCGCGGCGTGATCCTGGCGGCGGGCGCGGGTTCGCGCTTTGGCGGACCCAAGGCGCTGGCTCACACTCCCGATGGCGAACCGTTCATCGCCGCGTGCGCGCGAGTCTTGATGGCCGCGGGCTGCGCCCCGCCGCTGATCGTGGTCATCGGCGCCGCTTCCGCTGGCGCGCGAGATCTCCTTCCTCCGGAAATCCAGGCGGAGTTCGTGGAAAATCCGGCGCCGGAACGCGGCATGTATTCCAGCATCCAGCTTGGGCTCTCGGCGGCGCGCCTGTTCGACGGCTCCGGCGCCGGAGACATCCCGCCCGGACCGGAATCCGCCGTGCTCCTGCCGGTGGATCATCCCTTTGTCCAGCCGGAAACGGTGGAAGAATTGATCTGGCGTTTGCGCAACGGCCCCGCAGGCGCCGTAACCCCCTGTTTTCGCGGACAGGACGGGCATCCCGCCGTGCTGGGTGAGCAGTTGATCCGGCATGTTCTGCTGCAGCGGGACGATCGCCGCCTGGATGAAATCCTGCTCATGCCGGAGTGGCGCGTGGAGCGCGTGGAGGTGCGCGACCCCGGCGTCCTCCGCAACATCAACACCCGCGATGACCTGATCTGATCGCCGGCAGTCATCCCCGCCTCCTCAATCCCGCCCTTGCGCGCCGGTTCCACGAACTCTGGCTTTTCCAGTCAGCAGGCGCGGCGGCGTCCCGGATCGGGTTCTTCCGGCGGGGACTTGTACTGACAAGGCCGCGCCCATGCTGGGCCCACCACAAAAAAACACCCCCGGATTTCCGGGGGTGTTTTCGCGAACGCGGACTTCGCTGAAGCCGTTTACACGGACGCCTTGGCCCTGGCCAAACGCTCGTTCACGTTATCCCAGTTGATCAGGTGTTCCATGAAGGTCTTGGTCCATTCGATGCGCTTGTTCTGGTACTTCAGGTAGTAGGCATGCTCCCAGCAATCCAGAGCGATCAGCACGATGGAGCCCCACTGCGACTGGTCCTGGTGCTTTTCGGTCGCCAGTATCTCCAGGCTGTCGGTGTCGCGGCGGTAGACGAGCAGCCCCCAGCCGCTGCCTTCCACCGTGTTCGAGGCCGCCAGGAACTGCGCCTTGAATTTGTCGTGGCTCCCGAACGCCTTGTTGATGTAGTCCGCCGCCGCACCGGTGGGAGCGCCGCCGCCTCCAGGCTTCATGTTGGTCCAGAAAATGCTGTGCAGAAAATGCCCCGAGCCATGAAAGCCGAGTTCGCGGCTCCAGTGCTTGACCAGCCCCATGTCGCCTGCGTCGCGGGCGGCCTGCAGCTTGGCCTCGGCGTTGTTCAGCCCATCCACATACGCCTTGTGGTGGATATCATGGTGTAACTTGACCGTCTGCTCATCGTAGTATGGTTCAAGGGCGTTGTAGGCGTAAGGCAGTTCGGGAAGGGTATGCATGAAGTTCTCCTTGCGGTATCAGGGGTGTCCTTCGGGTCATGCACAGGATAAGATGCTTTCCGGTTGAAACAAGACCCTGAATGGACATGGTACCGGCTTGTTTAGGATCAATACTTATATAGTGTCAAAGCGGCGTCCCCGTCAGGTTGAAATCCGGCCTGCCGGTTTCCCGGACCACCATCATGCCGCTGGAAGGCGCTGGCCGGCGCCGGTGATTGGATTATTGTTATGGGGGATGGCGTTGTCCTCATGCCGCGGCGGGGAAATCCAGCAACTCCAGGAACAAAACGCCCAACTCCGCCAACAGCTTCAGGCGGTGGTCTCCCAGAACGCCGATCTCAGGCGGCGGGTTTACGCCCTGGAGCATGATCCCTCCATGGTGAAGCAGCGGAAGAATCCTTGCGGGGACTGCGAGGCTCGAACCGCCGGACTGGAGCGCGAATTATCCGGAGTCCGCAAACAGTGTGAAGGGGGCGTCCCGAAGTGAGGAAGTGGATTCACCGGCTTGGGTTCATCACCCTGCATCCCGTTCAGGGCGCCCTGCAAGCGGGCATGGAGGGATGGGGACTGGCGCTGGCCTTGCCGTTGATGATTGCGGCGCCCCTGATCCTGTATCCCTACAGCATCCAGAAGCTGATCGCCGCGGTGATTGTGCGGCCCGCCAGCGGTCTGTTGTCCCTGGGCAATTTCATCGCCATGCCGGTGATGGTGGAAATCCTGGCGGTGTATGTCTTCGCCTTCATCCTGCGCATGACCATGCGGCGGCGGGCCATGACTTATGACCGCATCACCGATGCGCTGTTCGTGGCGCTGAGCTGGAAAGTATTCATCGTTGCGGTATCAGGACTGGCGGTGAGGTTGATCGCCCTCGTCAAACCGGATTTTCTGGCGGGCCAGGGTATCCCGCAGGCGCTGCTGCCTTCGTTTCCGTTGCGGCCGGCGATTGAAACCGGATTGATCTCCGGACCGGGCCTGATCGCCCTGAAGCTGCTGCTGCAATACGGCGTCAGCGTGATCATCGGCATCGCGGCGGTGCGCCTGTTGCCGCGCCACGGCGATCCGGCTCCGCAGGAACAGGAGACGCCCGCATGAGTTTCCGGGATTGGTTGGCTGGGGTGATCGTGCTGGCGCTGTTCATGGCCCTGGCCATCCACGACGGCTATTACCTGGCCGCCAACTGGAAGAATATCCGGCCGGTGGGCAGGGGCGATCCGGCCCCGGAGGCGGCGCTGACCCCCATCGGTCAGGCCCAACCCGGCAGCAGCCTGGGCCATGAACTGGGGTCAAGGGTCACCTTGATTGATTTCTGGGCGACCTGGTGCGAGCCCTGCCGCGCCGCCATGCCGGGAATAGTCCGGCTGGACGCCGAATTCCGGAATCGCGGACTGAAGGTGTTGTCCATCAATGTCGAACCCGTGGAGGATCAGGAACAGGTGCTGCGATTCATCCGGGATTTCCGCATGACCATGCCGGTATTCCGGGACGACGGGGGGCGGCTGGCCCGGGCGTTTTCGGTGACCAATTATCCAACAATCATCGTGCTGGACAGCAAGGGCGTGGTTTCGGAAGTGCTGGTCGGCTACACCCGCGAGTCCAGGCTGCGCGATCTTGTGCTGGAACACCTGCGGTGACGCCCGTGGCGGGAAGCAGGGATTTCTGAATTGGGATACGGGCGCGGGCGTTCACCCCGGGACCCCTGTCACATCACCAGACGTGCGGGTCCGCGCAGGCCACTGGCGCCGCCTCGTATCGGGTTCTTGTCCATCGGCCCGCGGTTTTCCTCCACGCTTTCTCCCCACGGTCGGTCGCCCTCCCGCAGTTGCGCTTCGATCAGGATGGTCCCTCACAACGGGACTCCCGCCAAGGTGCGCCCGGCATGGGCGCACAAAGAACGGCGCCCGCCATGTTATCCATGGCGGGCGCCGCGCATCTCCCAGGAGGTGGGATGCTTATTTCTTGCGCCGCGCCGTCGCGCGAGAAAGCGCGGTTGCGGTGGCCCGTGCGGCCACGCCTTTCTGGATTTTGCTCTTGATGACGTCGCGATCCGCCGGGGTGGGTGGAACAATGGAATCCATATCATTTCCCGCCAGCGTGTATGCGGGGTAATCCAGATAATAAATATCCTTGCCGCGCACGCAGCCGATGCAGGGCACGCTCTTGTTCCGGCCGCGCGCCTGCAATATGCGGGAAACGGCGGGATTGGTTTCGGCCGCCTGCGCGCCAACCGACAACAACGCCTTGCGGATGGCCGCGCGCGCGAACGAAATGTAGACGTACATCTGCTTGGTATGGATATCGAGCAGTTCGCCGATGGATTTCCCCAACGCGGCGCCGGGCTTGTAACGCGAGATTTCCTGGATGCGCGGATCCTTCACCCCGCTGCCGCGCAGCCGGGTCAACATGGCGATGATGGTCCAGCCGTTGGAGCGCCCACCCAGTTGCGGCTTGCGCACGCGGGTCCACTCGCCGGTCCAGAGATATACTTCCAATCCCTCGGAATTGAGGTCGGTGACCTTGGGGGCGCCAGGGCTATCCAGATCAACACCCTCGCGGATGTACTGCACCGCCAGGTCAATGCGGGGAAAGACCTGGTTATTCGTATCCTTGAGCAACAGGGCCCCAATTTCCGGTTCTCCAGACGCGGCGGCCTCGGGAGGCGATGTCAACAACCCCATGGATTCCGCCCAACGGACGGCCGCATCGCCGGTCACCCGAATCCCCTGCCCCTGACCCCAGACACTGACACCGGCGGGAGCATCCAATGGAAGACCAGCGGATTTCAGCGCCTGTTGGATTTCATCCAGTTCAGGGCCTTTCGGGGCTACCACAATCGCCCGGCCGCAGCGGAGTGCAAAGAGGATTTGAGATTCTTCCATGGCCACACAATGTTGTGGTGTTACAACCGTGAGAGGTTCAACATCTGGTTATTGGTTGATATCTTAGACATATATGACGTTACATGACAACACATTTTTATGGTCTGAATCCCCCAAACCGCCTGTCTTGACGTCTTTGCGGTGGGATGTGGGAAACCCAGGCCGCGCAGCCAAAATCAAAAGGGTCATCCGTGATTTTCCGTCCGGATTCCCTCCCTTCCGGCCCCTGCCAAGCCCCCGGTTCTCCGTGTCAATTTTTTTTAGACGCCCCGCCCGGCGGCGATCTTGACTGTCCTTGCCAGCGCGGCGTCATGAAACTTCGACCCGGCATCCCGGCCGCCTTCAACCGGATGGCGCCCATGCCCCCGCCACATCCAGCCGTTCATGAAGCGGGAACCACCGGCAGCGGGAAGCATTGAACCGGCGCAATAGCCATGACACACTGACGGCATGAACAACGCCGGGCTATATGTCAGCGGCTCCTGCAACCTCGCTTGCACCTACTGTTACGCGGGGGAGGCGAAGGATCGCCCCATGGACGGCGCCACCGCCAGCGGCGCCTTGCGCTACGCCCTGTCTGAATCGGACGGCGCCTTGCACATTGGTTTTTTTGGCCTGGAGCCTCTGTTGCGTTTCCCGCAGGTACAGGCCCTGAGCGCCGAAGCCGCCGAACGGGCGCGGATGACCGGTAAGCGGTTGAGCTTTTCCATGAACACCAATGGCACGCTGGTGACACAGGAAGTGATCTCCTGGATGCGCGAGTACGACGTCTCCGTCTCGCTCAGCCTGGACGGTGGGCGGGCGATCCATGATCGCAACCGGGTCTTCCATGGCGGCAATGGCTCCTTTGGCCGCACCGCCGGCGCCTTGCGGGAAATGACGCGGGCTGGAGTGAAGTTGCTGGTCCGCCTGACCTACACCCCGGAAACCGCGCCGCGGCTGGAGGAATCGGCGCGCGAACTGGCGGCCCTGGGAGTGAAGCGCCTTGGCGTGGCGCCCGCTCTGGACGCGCCTGGCTGGGAAACCCCGGGCGTGTGGGAAACCATCGCGGAACAATACAGAAGAATGGTGCGGCTCGAACATGAACTCCAGCAATCCGGACAGGAGTTCAAGTGGCTGGATGTGGACGCCTACGAACGCCACGCGGAACGCCAGCAACCCCGGGAAAACTGCGGGGCGGGAACCGGCGCCGCCACCATCCACACCGATGGAACGATTTATCCGTGCCACCGCTTCGCCGCCCGCAAGGCGCACCCGCTGGGTCATGTCAATACAGGAGTGGACGAGAACAAACGCGCGCGTTTTCTGCGCGAGGTGGCCGATCCCCTGCCGGATTGCCTGGCCTGCCCGGTGCGCGGACAATGCCGGCGGTGTCCGGAACTGATAGAACTTGTCGGCAAGGAGCGTTTCTGCCAACATCGGCGGACAACCATTCCGGCGGTCCTGAACGCCCGCCGGGAAATTGCTGGGCAACCCTTCGCGGAGCACGCCATGGCCATCGCAGAAATTGACGGCAAGCTGTATGTGATTCCCGATGAACTGCTGAAAAAGTTCGAGGTCACCCGCGAACAGGCGGAAAAACTCGCGGGCAAGAAAACCGTACGCCGGACCGACAAGGACAAACCCGGCGAGGGCCTTTGGTACGAAATCGGCGAGAGCGATTGTTATTGATGAATGAACCGCGTCTCGCACCCTGTCCCTTCCGCGCCGGCTGACCTTGCCCGGCAGCCCTTCTGAAATTTCCGTGTCCCCTTTCTCCGGAAACGCCTGCGATATGCATGCGCTTCCCATGTGATGACTCGCCCTCCGCCGGATCGCCCACAACCCGCGTCCTCCTCTGTTCCCTCCTCCCAAATCCCCAATCGCCATGCTCCATGATGGCATGTTGCGCGACTGTGCTCCCCTCTCCGATGTCCGCCGCATCCCCATTTTCGTTCCGGTGAACAACACCCCGGAGATGCATCCGGTTTCATCCACGCCGCCAGTCCGTTTTTCCGCCCCGCGCGGCCCGCTGGAAAACCATGAACGGCTTCCTGGACACATCATGGCCGTCCGCCTGCCTGGCGGCTCCTTCACCCACAATCGTCCCAAGCGGCGCGGCCGCTGTCATGACGGGACCTATCAGGCTCCACGCTCCGCCAGGTGATCACACTCCGCATGCTCGCAAGAACCGCTGCTCGCATGAACCGCCGCCGCCGGTCCGCCTGTGGCGGACCGGCCAGCCCCGCGCGCGGGCGCAACGCACCCGCCGCCCCGCCTCTTCCCCCGCGCCCCGCGCCGCC
>JAJVIH010000009.1 GCA_022072125.1 Myxococcota bacterium
AAAGAAGCTGACCACGCGCGAGGTGAAGATGATGACCGACGCCATCGCGCACGCGCGCCAGAAAAAAATTCCGCTCGCGGCGGTGTTTCCGGAGTTCGTGATGCGGCGCGCGGCGTGGGCGCCGGATATGCAAAAGGCGAAGGCGCGCAAATCGCGGGAGACGCGGCCGGCGATTCCGTGGCGGATGATCGCGGAGGAGATCGGGCTGGGGCCGCAGTTGCGCGCGCTGGAATTCATGATCGGGCCGCGCGCCGGGTACACGCCGGCGATGGCCTGAGCGCCGCATCCGCGCGGCGCGTGCAAGGATCGTCCTGGAGGATTTTTTATCTGCTCCGCTCTCACGCCGCGGGATGCGCTTCGCGATATTCGTGGAGGAAAAAATGATCGCACCCAACGGAATGAACATCGCGATATGCAATGGCGGGAAGATGCGCGTTCGAGTGGCGGAAGCGTGATCGAGAGGTTGAAGCGCGATGGAGGGAATCAACCACGATCGTGAGGCGGAAGCGCGATGCAGAGAAGCAACCGTGATCGTGAAGAGAAACGCGATGATGAGGCGGAAGCGCGCTTGAAAGGATGGCGCACACAGCGGCTGGAATGAAACGCGCGCCTGCGGATGAGCGAGCGCGTGCGAACCCGGTGCGGGCGAAAAAAATCCCGGGCGATCCCGCGGAAGATCTTTGACAACCAAATATTCAGCGAAAGCGGGCGGGGAAAAAAAACGCCCGTTGTTGAGAGCAGGGTGGTGGGGAGAGGGGGGATGGAAGAGGGTGGGGGGTGTGGCGCGGGCAGTTGCCCTTTCAAAGCCCCCATTGACTTGGGTGGGGAAGCGGCTTAAATCCCATCCGGTTTTTCTCCGGCAGCGCCGGGCGAGGATACGACATGCGCAAGTACATGATCTCATTGGGAATTATCGGCGGATTGGCGGCGGCGGTCACGGTGGCGACCCTCTTCTCCATCCAGTCCGCCGTGGCCGATGAGGGCGGCGCCGAGGTCGGCAAGCCCGCCCCGGCCTTCACCCTCAAGGATGAAACCGGGAAGGCCCACTCCCTCAAGGACTACGCGGGCAAGATCGTCGTGCTGGAGTGGACCAATCCGAAGTGTCCCTTCGTCGAGCGGGTCTACGAGAACAAGCGCATGACCTCCTTGGCGGCCTCGTACAAAGGCAACGACAAGGTGATTTGGTTGGCGGTGGACTCGTCCAGCTACAATACCCCGGAAAAATCGAAGGAGTGGAAGAAGAAACACGGTTTCGCCCATCCCACCCTGCAGGACCCGGAAGGGATCACCGGCAAGGCCTATGGGGCGAAAACCACTCCCCATATGTACGTGGTGGATGAAAAGGGCGTCCTCCGTTATGCGGGGGCGTTCGACGACGACGCCAAGGGCAAGTCGGAGAAACCCAAAAACTACGTGCAGGCGGCCGTGGACGCCCTGCTGAAGGGCGAGGCGCCCAAGGAATCGTCTGTCACTCCGTGGGGCTGCAGCGTCAAGTACAAATAGTCCATTGTGAAATTTCCCCGGCAAAACCGGCCGTTTGCGTCCGGTTTTGTGTTTGTGGGAATTGACTCCCCGCATGGACCGGTTAGTTTACGCACGAGTGCGGGGCATCCCCGGCTTTATCGAGGGTTCCATCATGCCGATGTATGAATACCGTTGCGAGGCCTGCAAATTCGAGTTTGAAGAGGTCCAGAAATTCAGCGATCCCCTGCTGGTGGATTGCCCGGCCTGCAAGGCGCCCAGCCTGAAAAAGAAAATGTCGCTCCCCGCATTCCATCTGAAAGGCGGGGGATGGTACGCGCAGGGCTATAGCGCCGGAGCATCCAAGGACAGCGCATCCGGTGGAGAAAAATCCGCTCCCAGCGAGGGCGGCGGCGGATGTGGGTTGCCCCAGTGCGCCACCTCCTGCGCGGGCGCGTCCGCCCAGGCCGACTGATTGGCCACCGCCCGGCAAATCGCCGAAGCCTTGCGGGAGATCGGCGTTCTCCTCGAACTGAAGGGAGAAAATCCTTTTAAGGTGCGCGCGTATGAAAACGGCGCGCGGGCCGTCGAACAGGTGGGCGACGCCATTGTGGACCGCTACCGGGACGGCGCGCTGGGCGAGGTCAAGGGCATTGGGCAGGCGCTTCAGGAAAAGATCGGCGCCTTCATCGAAAGCGGCCATATCCCCCTGCTGGATCAGTTGCGTGCGGAGCATCCGCCGGGGTTGCTGGAACTGCTGGCCATCCCCGGGCTGGGTCCGAAGCGCGTCAGGGAAATCCATGACATGCTGGGCGTGGCCTCGATCAGCGAGTTGGAATACGCCTGCAAGGAGAACCGCCTCCGGCTGATCAAGGGCTTTGGCGAGAAACTACAGGCCAAGGTGCTGGACGGCATCCGGTTCATCCGCGCCAGCGCCGGCCGCAAGCTGATCTCCGATGTCTGGCCGCGGGCGGTCGAGTTGCGGGAGCAGGTTGCGGGGCTGCCTGGCGTCGAACGGTGCGACATCGCCGGATCGCTCCGGCGCCGCCGGGAGACCGTCAAGGATATTGACCTGACGGTCGCCTCCAGCCATCCGGAACAAACCGTCGGCCTCATCGCCCGGTTGAAAGGCATTGAAGAACTGACAGGGCATGGTCCCACCAAGGTCAGCTTCCGGTTGAAGGGCGGGCTGGCGGCGGATGTGCGCATCGTGGAGCCCGGACAATACGCCTTTCTGCTGCAGCACATGACCGGCGGCATGGAGCACAACGCCGCCCTGCGCGGCCACGCCAAATCGCTGGGGTTGCGGCTCAGCGAATACGGCCTGTTCCGGGGCGAGGAACTGATCCCCGCCGGCTCCGAGGCGGAAATCTACGCCGCCCTGGGCATGGATTTCATTCCTCCGGAGATGCGGGAAGGGCGCGGGGAAATCGAAGCGGCGCTGGAGCACCGGCTGCCGCGGTTGATAGAGGATGGAGACCTGCGGGGCGCGTTTCACAACCACACCAACTGGTCCGACGGCGCCAACTCCATCGAGGAAATGGCGGCGGCGGCGGAAGCCAAGGGACTGCGCTATTTCCACATCAGCGACCATTCCCGGGCGGCGGTCTACGCCAATGGCCTCGATGTGGAACGCCTGAGCGCCCAACTGGACGAAATCCACGAGGTGCAAAAGCGCCACCCCAAACTGCGCATCCTGACCGGGATCGAGGTGGATATCCTGAAAGACGGCGGTTTGGACCTGCCCGGCGATATCCTGTCCCGGCTGGACGTGGTCATTGCGTCGGTGCATTCCCGCTTTGGCCAGAGCCGGGAGGAGATGACGGAGCGGCTGGTGCGTGCGGCCAGCCATCCGCATGTGGATATCCTGGGGCATCCCACCGGGCGCCTGCTGCTGGGGCGGGAGCCCTACGATTTCGATTTCGACGCGGTGGCGCGGGCCGCGGCGGCCAACCACACCGCGCTGGAGTTGAACGCCAATCCGCACCGCCTGGACCTGGAGCCGGACCTGCTGCGGCGGGCCAAACAGGCGGGCGCCCGCATCGCCATCAACGCCGACGCCCATTCGCGCGAGGGACTGGACGACCTGCCGCTGGGCGTGGCGACGGCCCGGCGCGGCTGGCTTGAGAAGACTGACATCGTGAATACGTGGCCCATCGAAGAGGTGCTGGCATACTTCCAGCGATGAACCGCCGTTTTCCCGCCATCGCCATCCTGCTGGCCGCCCACCTGTCCCTGACCGCGTCCGATTGCGTGCGTCTGGATGGCGTGCAGAGCCAGCCCGAACCACAAGGCGAAGCCGATGCCTCCACCGATGGCGGATCCGGCGACGCCGCGCCGGACTTGGGCGCCTTCGTGGACGGCCGCAGCGATTGCATTGTCTACCGGTTTGGATCGGAGAAGTCGGTATGGAGCGCTTCGCAGCCGCTGGTGCTGTCGTTCGTGATCCAGAATGGGTGCAACCACCAGGTGGCGGTGCAGGGGATATTCACCGCGGTGGGGGCGGCGGATGGCCGGACTTTTTCAGTGGTTCCGCCGGAGGCGATTGGCCGTCCGCAGGCGATTCTTCCTCCCGGCGGCGCGCTGGACACCGCCAAACACTCGGGAGCCATCACCATCAAAAGCCCCTTTCTGACCTCGCTGATGAACAACCGATCCTCGCTGGACCTGGAGTTTCGCGGCGTTTTCGATGGCGTGGTGACTTCGATCACCCAAACCGGCGGCTTCGCCACCGCGGGCATCCGCATCAAGCTGATTCCCTGAACCGGGGGAAGATTCGCCCGAAGGCGGGGCTGGAGCAGCCCACAGGGCCTACTTGTTCGCCGGCTGCTGGGGAGAAGGCTGTGGCGGCATTTTGGGGAACTCCGGAGGGGGATCCCGGCCGGCGTTTTGCGGGGTCGTCCACGCGGCGGCGGTGACCGGCGGACCATCCAGCGTGGCCTTGAGCGGAGCGCGGATATCCATGGGGTCCACCCCGCCGGGCGCCGGACCGCCGAGTTTGCCGCAGCGGCGCATCATGTTCAGGTATTCGTCCAGGTAGGGCTTGTGTTCGCGCAACGGGTTGTAGTCGGGATTTTCCGAGATGCGCCGGTGATCGCAGAATCCCGTTTCCGCGGCCTTGTGCAAATGCTCCGCCGCCAGATCCTTGCGGCCGGTCAGGGCGTCGGCGCGGACCAGTTCAACCCAGTTCTCCCATTTTTCCGGTTGTTGCGCGGCGACCTTGTCCAGCACGCCCCAGGCCCTTTCGTATTTGCCGTTGCGAATCAGAAGCTGGGCGTAATTGAAGAGCAGGTCGGGGTCGTCATCCACCAGGCTGACCGCCCGTTCGAGCAGTTCCTCGGCCTGATCGTAGCGCAGGTTGTCCACGGCGTTGCGCGCCATGTTGACCAGGCTGCCCGCCTCGGCGCGGGCCCGCGTGCGCTGCTGCAGCCAGATGCCGCCGGTGATGGCGATCAGCACCCCGCCCAGGGCGATCCAGATGCGCCATTGACCGCTCGCTTCACCGGAAGTCCGGGCCTCCGGAGCGGGCTGGGCCTCTCCGGAGGGCGGCGCGGATTCCGCCTGTTCGCCGTTCCGGAGACAGGATTGTTCCTGCTCCGTGGGAGATTCTTCCGCTTCAGGATGGTTTTGCCGTTCTTCAGCCATGACCTATTCGTAACGCAGCGCCTCGATGGGGTCGAGTATCGCCGCCTGCCGCGCGGGAACCACGCCAAAAAACACCCCCACGCCGAAGGAAAAACCCACCGCCAGCATCAGCGTCCATGACGACACCGCGATGGGCAGTTCGGGGAAAAACCGTTGCGCGGTCATGGCCGCTCCCACGCCCAGGGATAGACCAACCAGGCCGCCCGCCATCGAGATCACCACCGATTCGGCGAGAAACTGCAGCAGGATGTCGCGTTCCTTGGCGCCGATGGCCTTGCGCAGGCCGATTTCGCGGGTGCGCTCCCGCACGCTCACCAGCATGATGTTCATGATGCCGATGCCGCCCACCAGCAGCGAGATCGAGGCGATGCCCGCCAGGAACCAGGTCATCGTCTCGGCGATGTTGTTGAAGGTGCGCAGGATATCCGCCTGGCTGATGATGGTGAAGTCCTCGTTGTTGTCGTGGCGGCGCAGCATGATCTCCTTCAGGTTGTCCATGAGCGGAAGGATATGATCCTTGTTCTGGGCCTTGATGAGAATCTGATTCACGCCCTCCAGGTTGAACATGTCCATGGCGGTGGAGACCGGGATGAACACCAGGTCGTCAATATCAAAACCCAGCGACTGGCCGCGCTCCTGGATGATGCCGATGACCTTGAAGCGGGTGCCCGCGATCTTGACGGTCTTGCCCAGCGGATTGGCGGTTCCGAACACCTCGCGCTGGACGGTGCGGCCAATCAGCGCCACCCGCCGCCGCGATTCGACATCCTGTTCGGAGATGAAGGCGCCAATGTCCACATCCAGGCCGCGCACCACTGGAAACTCATGGTTGACGCCGAAGATGGACATGTCGCGCGTGCGGTTCTTCCATTTCAGCGTGCCCGCGCCGAACACCTGCACGCTGACCCCGGCGATGTCATAGGCCTGACGCTTGATGGCCGACACATCTTCCAGGGTGAGTTTGCGTTCGGTGTTGCCGCCGCCCGGGCCGATGCCGCGGGTCTCGCGCTTGCCGGGGGTGATGATCAACAGGTTGGTGCCCAGGCCCGCGAACTGCTCCGCCAGGTAGTTGCGCGCGCCCTCGCCGATGGACACCAGCAGGATCACGCTGGTGACGCCGATGATGACCCCCAGGGTGGTCAGCACCGCCCGCAGTTTGTTGGCCCACACATTCGACAGGGCCAGCAGGATCATCTGCCAGCCGCTCACGCCGTGGCCTCCGCCGGAGCCGGCCCCTGGGATTCCCCGGGCTGGGCGGCGGCCCGTTCGTTGACCGCGTCGCGGCGGATCAATCCATCCACGATCTCGATGCGGCGGCGGGTGGTCTTCGCCACCTCCATGTCATGGGTGACCACGATCAGCGTCACTCCCTGCTCCTCATTCAGCCGCTGGAACAGGTGGATGATCTCCCAGCCGACTTTCTGGTCCAGGTTTCCGGTAGGCTCGTCGGCCAGCAGGATGGAGGGCTTGTTGACCAGCGCGCGCGCGATCGCCACCCGCTGCCGCTGTCCGCCGGAAAGCTCGTTGGGCTTGTGTTTCGCGCGGTCGCTCAGCCCCACCAGCCGGATGGCCTCTTCAACCGCTTCCTTGCGTTTCACGGCGGATACGCCGGCGTACAACATCGGCAGGCCGACGTTTTCCATGACGTTGAAGCGGGGCAGCAGGTGGAAGCTCTGGAAGATGAACCCGATTTGCCGGTTGCGGAATTCAGCCAGCGCGTTTTTGGAGAGGGATCCGACATCCACGCCGTTGAGGCGGTACGCGCCCGACGTGGGCGTATCGAGGCAGCCCAGCATGTTCATCAGCGTGGATTTGCCCGATCCGGATGGTCCGACGATGCTCAGCGACTCCCCGCGCTCGACCGAAAATTCCACGCCGCGCAACGCATGGACGGTCTGATCGCCCATGTGGTACTCCCTGCGGATATCCTGCATCTCAATCAGCGGCATCGCGGTAACAGGCGATTTCTACCACACCTTGGACACCAGGGCGAAGAACTGCGTTACACCGGGGGAAGACCGCGGGGAATGGATCATCCCGGCCCTTCCGGAATGGCCGGACAGGCTCCCGGCGCCGGAAGCGGTCAGGCGGAATCGCGCATGCGGGCGGCGGCGCGGGTGACTTCCTGGCCGAGCATCTTGAGCTGGCTGGCGATTTTGGGGTCCTTGGATTGTCCATCGCCGTCGAAAACCGTCCAGGCGCGGGAGATGGGCGCCACCAGCGGAACCGCCCATCCGCGCATTGCGCGGACGATGAACTCCATGTTGTTGACCGCCTGCAGCGCCTGCGCCCCGCCCGCCGTGGAAATCAGGCCAATCACCTTGCCGGACAGGTAGGGCGGTTTGTAGTCGTGCAGCAATTCCAGCCAGTCGAGGGCGTTTTTGAACAGGCCGCTGATGGCGCCATGGTACAGCGGACTGCTCCACAACATGCCGTCCGCCGCATGGACATGGTCGTTCAACTCACGGATGGCCGGGGTGATGGCTTCCTCCCCGGGGGAGTACATGGGCAGGTTCAGCGACGCGACATCAATCAGCGAGGTTTCGGCGCCCGCCTCGCGGGCGCCTTCCAGGGCGATTTTCAGCGCCGCCATGCTGCTGGACGGCGAGGACATGGAGCCGCCAAGGCCTAGCACGCGAATCGGTCTGGACATTCAAGCCTCCATGCCCGCGGGCGGAGAGTTTCCGGCGCCGCATCCGTCTTTTGGTATAGCGCCGGGGACCTGTTCCGCCAAGGGGAGGCTATTCGGCAGCCAGGGGCGCTCCGGCGGGGCGTTCTTTTTTGGCTTCCGCCACGCCCACCGATTCGGCCAGCAGTTCGACCACGTCGAACTGCTCCATGCTCTCTTCCCTGTTCACATGCTTGATGCCGTCGCCCAGCATGGTGGTGCAGAAGGGGCACGCGGTCGCCACGGCCTCCGCGCCGGTGGCGATGGCCTGTTCCGTGCGCATGACATTGACCCGCTTGCCGATATGCTCCTCCATCCACATGCGGGAGCCGCCCGCGCCGCAGCAGAAGCCCAGCCGCCGGTTGCGCTCCATTTCCACCAGTTCGACGCCGGGAATGGCCTGCAGGATTTCGCGCGGGGCGTCGTATACCTCGTTGTAACGGCCCAGGTAGCACGAATCGTGGTAGGTGACTTTCCTTTCGACCGGCTTTTCCGGCTCCAGCTTCTGCTCCCTGACCAGTTGGTCGAGCAGTTCCGTGTGATGAACCACCTCATATTCGCCGCCGAAATGCGCGTATTCGTTCTTCAGCGTGTTGAAGCAGTGGGGACACTGGGTGACGATTTTCTTGACCTTGTACTTGTTGAGGGTCTCGATGTTCTGTTGGGCCATTTGCTGGAACAGGAACTCGTTGCCCGCGCGGCGCGCCGGATCGCCGGTGCAGGATTCCTCCTTGCCCAGGATGGCGAAACTGACGCCCGCTTTCTGCATCAGCTTCACCATGTTGGTGGAGACTTTCTTGTTCCGGTCGTCAAAGGAGCCCGCGCAGCCGACCCAGTAGAGGTAATCCACGGCTCCCGCGTCCTTCACATCCTTCATGAAGCGGACGCCCAGACCGTTGGCCCAGTCCGCGCGGAAATCGGCGCCGATGCCCCATGGATTGCCATTCTGCTCGATGCCCTTGAAAACCGGCGTGAGTTC
This sequence comes from Myxococcota bacterium, assembly GCA_022072125.1. Taxonomy (GTDB): domain Bacteria; phylum Myxococcota; class JAJVIH01; order JAJVIH01; family JAJVIH01; genus JAJVIH01. The sequence goes on from JAJVIH010000009.1 coordinate 8,754, forward strand.
CTTGGGAAAGCGGGACTCCGCCTGCACCAGGAAGCGGCGCATGTCCACGATATTGTCCACATGCTCAATCATGACCGGGCAGGCGGTGACGCAATGGTTGCAGGTGGTGCAGGACCAGATGACATCCTCGGAGATGACATCGCCGATCAACGATTTCGCGGACGGTTCGGCGGCGAGGATTTCCGCTGATTTGTCCTCCGTTCCCAGCAGCAGGTGGCGCATGCGCGAGAGGCCCGCCTTCGCCATCGTCCATTTGCCGCGCTCATAAAGGTGGTCGCGTTCGTTGGTGATGAGGAACTTGGGGTTGAGCGGTTTTTCCGACAGCCAGGCCGGGCAGTTGTCCTGGCAGCGCCCGCATTCGGTGCAGGTGTACATGTCCAGGTAACGGCGCCAGGAGAAATCCTCCAGCTTGCCCACGCCGAAAAACTCATCGTCCTTCTCGAAATCCATGGGGTCCAGTTCGCCCTTGTGGCGGGTGCGGGAGAACAGGACGTTGGCCAGCGAGGTGATGATGTGGAAATGCTTGCCGTAGGGCAGGTAATTCAGGAAGCCCAGGATCAGCGAGACATGGCTCCAGTAGCCGAGGTGTTGCAGGAATTTGAGCATGCCGCCGGACATGCCGCCCAGGAAATGGTTGGCCAGGAATGTGCCGATGAAGGCGTGGTTCCAGTCCATGTGGGTGCGTTCGCCGTCCTGGGCGTCGAGGGCCAGGGTGGCGCCGTCGAAGAGCATGTCGGTCAGCATCAGCAGGGAGATGACGCCCAGGATCAGCAGCGCCTCGCCGGGATGGGCCGCGGTCTTCAGGCGGTCGGGACGAAGCAGCACGCGGCGGTAGGCGGCGATGGCGCAGCCGATCAGTGCGAGGATCAGAAAGACATCCTTGACGGCCGCGTAGAGCTGCCCCAGGATTCCGCCCAGCCCCGGCAAATGGAAGTTGGGGTCATACCCCATGCCGAACAGCGTGATGGTCCGGGTGGCGAGCACCATGAAGGCGCCGAAGATCATCACGTGCATCAGGCCCGCCTGGGTTTCGTACAGCATCTTGCTCTGTCCGAAACCGATGACGAAGAGGCGGCGGAAGCGCTCCTCCATGCTTTCCAGGCGGTTTTCCGGCCGCGCGGCGAACAGCAGCGCGATGCGCTGCAAGGCGGTCAGCGAAAAAGCGCCCAGGGCGAGGGCCAGCAGCAGGGTGATTCCAATCGGGCTCATGGTGCTCTCCCGGGGTTGACCGGCGTGCGCCGGATCAGGCGGCCTTCAGCTTGCGGATTTCTTCCTCCAGCTCGGGCAGGACCTTGAACAGGTCGGCGACCAGGCCGTAATCCGCCACCTGGAAGATCGGCGCTTCTTCATCCTTGTTGATGGCGACGATGCATTTGCTGCTCTTCATGCCCGCCAGGTGCTGGATGGCGCCGGAGATGCCGACGGCGATGTAGAGTTCGGGCGCCACGATTTTGCCGGTCTGGCCGACCTGGTAATCGTTGGGC
>JAJVIH010000067.1 GCA_022072125.1 Myxococcota bacterium
GGCGCGCGGCGTGGGCGCCGGATGTGCAAAAAGCGAAGACGCGAAAATCGCGGGCCGCGCGTCCGGCGATTCCGTGGCGGAGCATCGCGGAGGAAATCGGATTGGGCCCGCAGTTGCGCGCGCTGGAATTCATGATCGGGCCGCGCGCCGGGTACACGCCGGCGATGGCCTGAGCGCCGCATCCGCGCGGCGCGTGCAAGGATCGTCCTGGAGGATTTTTTATCTGCTCCGCTCTCACGCCGCGGGATGCGCTTCGCGATATTCGTGGAGGAAAAAATGATCGCACCCAACGGAATGAACATCGCGATATGCAATGGCGGGAAGATGCGCGTTCGAGTGGCGGAAGCGTGATCGAGAGGTTGAAGCGCGATGGAGGGAATCCATCATGATGGTGGATGAAGCGCGATGAAGAGAATCCACCGTGATCGTGAGGCGGAACCGCGCTTGAAAGGATGGCGCGCGGGCGGATGAGCGCGCGTGTGTGAACCCGGTGCGGGCGAGAAAAATCCCGGGCGATCCCGCGGAAGGTATTTGACAACCGAATATTCAGCGAAAGCGGGCGGAGGAAAAAACGCCCGTTATTTCACCACGGTGAAGGAAGCGCGGATTTCGTATTCGAAGACGCCGATTTTTTGCGGGATGCCCAGCATCAAGACGCCGTCCTTCAAATCATGGAAAAGGGTTTGCGGGGTCTTGTCGCCGCAGTCAGGGGTGATGGTCAGCGGATTCGCGGGGGCCCCGGCAGGCCGCGGTCCCGACCAGGAGATATTGCTGTCAATCGCCCGCCCGGCTCCGTTTTTCAGCATCAGATTGGTCTTTGAGTTGATATCGGTGGTGATGCGTCCCGCTTCGATGCGCATTTGTCCGCGGGCGCGCATCATGCTCTTCGCGGGGTCCACATCGCCCAGCGGCGTGGACATGGATTTGGCCCAGATACTGACCGATGCAAGCTCCCACAGGCCTTCCGGCAACTCCCCGCCCGCCAGGGGCGGCGGGGCGCCCTCGACCAGCGCGCCCGAAACAAATCGCGGATTCGCCCGGCCATCCTTCACCGGACATACGCCCGGCGTGAAAGGAAACTCTTCCATATCCTGATCGTCGCAGTAGTTGGTCTCCGGCGGGGGCGTGACGTACATGAAGTTGAAGCACATCTCATCGCGCGTGCGCGGTCCGGCGGAAACCACCTGACCCCTGTTGTTGTTGAAAAAACAGGTGGTGTCAAGCACGTCGCCCGGCTGAAATTCCATCGGCATGCTGTAGAAATTCTGTGCTTCAAACGACCAGTTGCGGAGCGTGATCACATTCTCGCGCCTGCCATCGGCGCGCCGGAGGAACTGCTCGAAATCCTGGCCAATCTCATGCATGTGGGGCATGCCCGCCAACACCCGCATGGGTTTGCGGAAGAGGCAGGTGTTGCGGACAGGCACGCGATCTCCCTGCGGAATCAGAAAAGCCAGCGGTCCGGAAGCCAGCATGCCGTACTCCGTTCCTTCGGGCGGACCGTGGTAGATGCGGATGCCGCTGGAGTCCCTGGCGGCGACTCCCGCGCCATTGTTGTAGTGAATCTGCACGTAAAACGGCTCTCCGGGACGCACCCGCAAACCGCCATCGGGAAACTCAATGGCGCCGCCGCCGGGAGCCCACGCATAATAATAGTCGGTGTCGCGGGGCTGCCCGGTGCATTCAAATGGCGCCGTGGCCACATTGTTTCCGCGCGGCTTGAACAGAACCGCGTGATGGACCACGCGGGATTGATCCAGAACCTTTTCAATCCGGCGGATGAAGCGATCGGAATCCACCGGCGTGCGGAAAGGGAAACACATATAAAGGTCTTTCACGGTTTCGGACACCACGAATTGATCCGCCAGCATGTCAATCTTGGGCAGGTCCATGGTGGGTTTGCTGGGCGCCGCATATACGGGACGATCCGCCTGAAGTCCCTGCGGGTCCGCACCCGCCGCCGCGCCGCAGGACGCCCATTTCACGATGGCGTCCAGTTCCGCCTTGGGAACACGCGGGAAATTGACCGGCGGCATCCGGCCCGAATTGAGCGCCGCGATCATTTTGTCCACCGGACGCAGGCCGGGTTCGCCGGCGATGATGCGGGAGTGATCGGTCAAACCATAGGGCGCCCCATAATCCGGCGTTTCTCCATGGCAGGTCGAGCAGTTGCGCGCCACCATCGCCTTGACGCTGGTGTCCCACGCCGCCTTGTCTGGAACGCATCCGCCGGTTGAAACACCGGCGTCCGCAATGGCGGGCGCCCCGGCGTCCGGAGCGGCGTTGACGCCGGTTTCCGAACAGGCGGAGAAAAGGAATATTCCGCCAAGGACCACAAGCAGGGCCCGGATGCACAACATAGCTTCTCCTGGTGTCGCCCCCGCGCTGCGACAGGATGAATCGCCCGCTGTTCCCCGTCAAGCCGGCAGAGTGAAGCATCCCATTCCGGATCACCCGGCGAGCGCTTTACCCCGCACGGAATTTCGCCTAAACCAGAGCCATGAAGATGTTGAACCTCTTGCGCCGGATTTGTCCTTTCCTGTTGTGCGCCGCGATGGCCGCCTGCAGCAGCGAAAAGCCCCAGGGAGCCGCGAAACCCACGGTGCTGCCAGATGCTCCGCCTCCCGCGGCCCCTGCTCCAGCGCCCGCCACCAGCGCCGCCGCGAATGCTCCGGCCCCGCCGCCAGAAGCCGCTCCCGGCGCGCTCAAACTGGCGCCGCCATCCCTGCTGGGGGGAGAGCAGGGCAAGCCGTCCGGGCCACAGCATGAAGACGGACGCCTGCAATTGCGCAGTCCTTTCCTGGAGGACAAATCCCCCGGGGAGCAAAACAAATAGCGCCGCGATCTCTGGTGATCATCAGGGCGGCGTCCGGATCATGAGTGGTTGACCGGGCAAGGGCGCAATGGCACAGTGATTCATCCTGATACGGGAGGGAATTGGTCATGGGGAAGGGATTGGTCGCGGCTGTCACCGGTTTGATGCCGCTGTGGCTGGCCGCGTGCGGCGGGTTTCAGACCGAGGCGGATAAACTGATTGGGCCCGGAGCGGCCCAGGAATCGGGAACAGCGGCGGACTCCTCCACTCCCGCCCATCCGGACAGCGGCGCTTCCCCCGCCGATGCAGCCGCTGGAGACGTTCTCCAGCCCGCTGCAAACGATGCGGCGGCGGATTCAGGGCCTGCCGGAGACACCGGCGCCGCCGTGGATGCGGAACCGGCCGTGGATGTATCCATCCCGGATGCGGACATTCGAGACGCCGGCCCCGGCCCTGACGCGGCTGACACCGGCCCCGCGGATAACACCCCCGGCGATCAAGGTCCGGATGTCCCGCCCGCGGATGCGGGGCCATCCGACGCGCCTGCGGGGGACGCCGCCGCCATCCCCTGCAAAGCCGATTGCCGGTGCGGGGCGGGCGACACCTGCAACTACGAGTGCGGGATGGGCTGCCGGAAAATTGATTGCCTGGGAGGCGTCTGCTCCGCCGACTGCGTGAATGGCAGTTGCGCCCTGGACTGTGATCGCGGCGGCGAATGCAACTACAAATGCAGCGGCGGCGGCTGCAGCGTGGATTGCGACCACGGCTCCACATGCAAGATTGATTGCCCGGCGGGCGGCTGCAATATCGTATGCGACGGACGTTCTTCCTGCGAGGTCAGTTGTTCCGCAAGCAAACCTTGCCGGGTGAAATGCGAAGCCGGCGGCACGCTGACATCCTGCACGGGCGCCTGCAATATTTCCGGGTGCTAGGCAGGTTCGATCCGCATCCCATCCGGGCGGGCGCGGGGGCCGGCCAGAATAGCGGAACAATTCCCGGCCCATGACCGGGACCATGAGGGATGCAGACGCCCAAACTCCCTTGCGCCCAATTGGCCTGGGATTGGAAACACCGGACGCGCTTGACCCTGTCCGCCGCGCGGCGCTAGTTTCCGCACCCCTTGAAACGCGGGGCCCGCGCCCTGCCCTGAACCATCGCCATGCGGTATTCCCAATATTTCCTGCCCACTTCCGCCGACACGCCCTCCGACGCCGTGGTCATCAGCCACAAACTGATGCTGCGCGCCGGCATGATCCGCAAACTGGCGGCGGGCATTTACACCTACATGCCCTTCGCCCTGCGGACCATCCACAAGATATCCAATATCCTGCGCGAGGAGCTGAACCGGGCGGGCGCCATCGAACTCTTGATGCCGGCCGTGCAACCCGCGGAGTTGTGGCAGGAGTCAGGCCGCTGGTCGCAGTATGGGCCGGAACTGCTGCGTTTCAAGGACAGGAAGGACGGCGACTTCTGTTTCGGTCCCACCCATGAAGAGGTGATCACCGCGCTGGTGCGCTCCGAGATCCGGTCGTACCGCAACCTGCCCGTGAACCTGTACCAGATCCAGACCAAGTTCCGGGATGAAATCCGCCCCCGCTTCGGCCTGATGCGCGGACGCGAATTCATCATGAAGGACGGCTACTCCTTCGACGCGGACGAGGCGGGCGCCATGGTCACCTACTGGAAGATGTATGAGGCCTACCGGCGCATCTTCCACCGCTGCGGGCTGAAATTCCGCCCCGTGGAGGCGGACACCGGCAACATCGGCGGCAGCTTGTCCCATGAGTTCCAGGTGCTGGCCGAGTCGGGGGAAGACGCCCTGCTCAACTGCGGCTCCTGCGACTACGCGGCCAATGTGGAAAAGGCCTCGGAACGGAATGACGCCGCCGCTCCGGACCCGGCCGGCTTTCTGCCCGTGGAGACCGTGGACACCCCCGGCATGGGACGGATTGAAGAGGTCTCGGCGTTCCTGCAACGCCCGCCGGAACAGTTCATCAAGATGCTGGTTTGCCTGGCGGATGGAACGCCGGTGGCTGTCCTGGTGCGGGGGGACCACGAACTGAACCCGGTCAAGCTCAAGGGGCTGCTGGGCGCGGACGCCGTTGAAATGGCGGATGACGCCATGGTGCTTTCAGCGGCCGGGGCGCCCGCGGGATTTGTTGGTCCCATTGGCCTCAAGGGGAATCTTCGCCTGCTGGCGGACCACGCGGTGCGCGGGGTGCTCAATGGGGTGTGTGGGGCCAACCAGGCGGACAAACACCGGATCCATGTCAATCCGGGACGCGATTTCCAGGCAGAATACGCCGATCTGCGCATGGCGCGGGCGGGCGGGCGTTGTCCCAAATGCGAAGGCGGCGTTCTGGAGGCTCACCGGGGCATCGAGGTCGGCCATGTGTTTTACCTGGGGCTGAAATATTCCAGGGCCATGAAGGCGCAATTCCTCGACGCGGCGGGGAAGGAAAACCCCTTCGTCATGGGGTGCTATGGCATCGGCGTGACCCGAACCATGGCGGCGGCGATCGAACAGAACCACGACGCCCATGGCGTCATCTGGCCCATGCCCATCGCGCCCTTCCATGTCATCCTCTGCCCCATCAATCCGAAAAAGGACGAGGAGGCGGGGCGGGCCGCCGATGCGCTTTACGGCGAACTCACCCAGGCCGGGGTGGAAGTACTCCATGATGATCGCGGCGAACGCGCGGGTTCGATGTTCGCCGACGCCGACCTGCTGGGCGTCCCCATCCGGGTGGCGATTGGCGCGCGCGGCCTGAAGGATGGTATTGTTGAAATCAAACGCAGAAACGAGGCGGAACCGGCCCGCGTCCCGCTGAAGGAGGCCGCAAGGGTGGTTCAGGACATGATCCGGCAGGACCTGGAGAAATACGCATGAAACTCAAGCGTCCCCGCAAAACCGAACTGATTGTCGCGCTCGATGTGGCGGACTTGACGCGCGCCCGCGAACTGATTGTCGAACTCAAGGACATCGTGGATTTCTTCAAGGTCGGCGCCGGCCTGTTCACCGCGGATGGCGTGCAGGCGGTCGAGGTCATCCGCAATGAAGGCGGGCGCGTCTTCCTTGACCTGAAGTATCACGACATCCCCAACACCGTGATGGTGTCGGTGCGCAACGCGGTGAGGCTGGGCGCGGAGTTCATCACCGTGCATTGCGGCGGCGGCAAGGACATGATGGTGGCGGCGATTGACGGGCTCGCCCGCGGTAAACTCGACCGTGACGAGGTAAGGGCCAAACCGGTTCCGCACAGCAGCCGCTTTTTGTCCGTCAGGCAAATCGTGGCGGCGGCGGCCTCCGAGCCGCGCGACCCGGCCATTCTTGGCGTGACCGTGCTGACCAGCATGCTGGACAAGGACCTGCGCGAGGTGGGCCTCAATGATCCCGTTCACATGCAGGTGCTTCGCCTCGCCAGGCTGGGCATGGAAGCCGGGCTGTCGGCCTTTGTCTGCTCCCCCGAGGAATTGCCTCTGCTGCGCAAGGAGTTGGGCGAGGAAATCGTGCTGGTGACCCCAGGCGTCCGGCTGGATGACGTGTCCGCGGATGATCAGAAGCGGACCATGCGCGCCGCCGACGCCGCCCGCCTGGGAGCGGATTATATCGTCGTGGGAAGGCCCATCACCAAGGCGGACAAACCCCGCGAGGTCGCCCAGCGGCTGATTGGCGAATTGAACACCCACGCCCGGGGATAACACCTCCCTGGAGCGCAGCCCGGCAAGCGCGGCGGATTATTCCCCTTCCGCCGCCGGCGGAGCGCCGCCATTCTCGATCAGTTTGTCCACCCAGCCGGCGTTGTAGAGTTCCGAGCGGGCCAGGATTTCGCCTTTGTCGGACATGCCGCCGGTGATCAGCACATTGCCGTCCTGCAGCAGGACCATGCCAAAGCCGCTGCGGAAGCGGGAAAACTGGGGCTTTTGCCGCTCCATCCGGTTCTTTTCCGTGCTGTAGATGCTGATGGATTTCAGGTTGGCGAAGCTGGTGTTGGTCACGCCGCCGCCGACGAAAACGCTGCCGTCGTTGAGCAGCACGGCCTGGTGCAGCGCCCGCGGATCATCCGTCGGGGTGATGGCCGAAGCGGATTTTTTCGCGGCGTCCAGCAGGAAGTTGAAGCCGCCCTGCGGCGCCTTGAGTTCGCCTTCCGAACGGAAGCCGCCGAAGATGGCGAGGCGGCCATCGGCCAGGCGCACCGCCGCGGCGTGGATGGCGTTCATCTGGGCGTCGGTGAGTTTGGCGCCGCTGATGGAGGGCCGGGACGCCTCGGGGATATCCAGCTTGTCAATGGTCGCGGTCAGGCCGTCGCGTCCGGTCTTGATCTGTTCGGCGAAGAAGGCGCTGTCCCGGGCGCCGCCAAACACAACGATCGTGGCCCCGTCGGCCAGGACCATCGCCACATGCCCGGCATGAAGGGTCTTCAGCTTGGGCAGGGATTTGGCGTCTTCAAAGCGGTTGCGCGCGGCGTTGAAGAATTCGATGGTGTCGCCGCTCGGCGATGTGGCGGCGCCCACGCGGGTATTGCCATCTCCGCCAACCAGCACCACGTTGCCGTTTTTGAGTTTGACCGCCTGGTGCAGCGCCCGGTTGAAATTGATGTTGCCGATCTTCGCCGTGGTGGTGATGTTGACGAAGTTCTCGGCCTCGGGATCAAAAATCTCGAAGGTCTTGAGGGTGTTTTCACCCGCCCGGTACGGAGACACCGGGTCCTTGGGCCGGAAAAATCCCTGCGACACGCCGCCGGCGATGAGCACCTTGCCGTCATCCAGCAGGGTCGCCGTGTGCATGGCGCGCGGGGTGTTCAGAGACGCCTCGATCTGGCGGAAGGCGCCGGAGCGGGGGTCGTAAATCTCCACCAGTTTGGTCGCCGCGAGTTGGCCATCCTTGTCATAAGTAAACCCGCGGGACTTCTCGGCGAAGCCGCCCACAATCAGAACCCGGCCATCCTTCAGCACGGTGGCGGTGTGGAAGGCGCGGCGGGCGGTCATCGCGGTGCCCGTGCAGGTGACGCCATTCAACCGGCTCATGTACACCGGCGCGGACGCCCGCTTCCCCGCCTCGATCTTCACTCCCGTCGTGACGCCCGACCAGATGTAGGTCTGGTCGCGATCGTAGGCGCGTACGGCGATGGTGTAATTCTCTCCCGGCTCCACCTCGGCCACCTCGTGAGAAGCCTTGCCAGCCTCGACCGGAATGGACTTGGCGCTCTTCTTCTTGCCGTCCGGGTTGAATATCTCCACGTCAATCCCAGCGACATCCGCAGGGACGCCCTGTGCTCCCGCCACCGCTTCCTCGCAATCGTCCTGCAGCGAGGAGGTTTTGGTCCAGATAAGCTGGAGGTCCGGGCCGCCGGGGACCGGATCATTCTCCGAACCGCAGGCGGACAACGCGGCGGCGGACAGGAACAGGAGGGCGGATACCAACCGCAAGGGATTTGCTCGGGAGATGTTCATGGGATGTTGAAGCTTGTTTCGGGCCGGAATTTCTGCCAGAAAAGCGGTCCAAACGATGTCATAGGCTCCTGGTTGTGTCAATCAATCGCGTGGAGATTTACCTGTGCAGAAAAGCTTCAAACTGCTGGAAAAACCCGCCATCCTCTGGATGGCGGACCTGAACGCGCCGTCAGCCCTGTACGCCGATGGATTCAGTCCCGCCGTGATGGAAGCCGGCGCCCTGCCCCTGCTCCACCAACCGGACTTTTCCCAAACGGGAGGACTGCACCGTTCGCTGGCCGCCTGCCGGTCCGCCGCCGTGGTCACCGTGGATCTCTCCGCCGGAGGCGGCGCCCTGCCCTGGCTGGCGGGATTCTGTCAGGGGGCCGACTTGTACCTGGTGCTGTCCGCGGCGAACCCGGAGCAGATTCCGGCGGATCTGCGGGAGCTTCCGCACGTGGTCCATGGCGGGGACCCGGCGAAACTGCGCGAGGGCGTCAAATCCCTGCTGGCCCAGATCATCCACCACCTGCGGGAGCGGGTAGGCGAGGGACCGGGCAATATCACCGTGTACGTCCATCGCAAGCCGGTGCGCGAGGACCCTATTCAGGCGTCCTACCTCAAGGAAATGCAGACCCTGTATCTGCCGCTGGAGTTGCACAATCCCGGGCGCACGCGGGCGGAAACCCTGTTCGAGGCCTATCTCTATACCCCGGCGGCCATCGAACAGGTCTACTGCGAGGACTACAAAACCGAGGAGAATGAGTTTGGCCAGTTGGAGCGCTCGGAGTCGGAACTGGCGGATTTCGGCTGGCGTTACAAGATCCGCATGTCCTACGAGTTGTATCCGATGGCGTGGGACACCATGACCCTGCGGCTGGACCTCAAGCGCGAGGACCTGCTGCGCATGTCATCCAAGAACGTGCCGCTGCGCCTGTTGTTGCTGACTTCGCTGGGCCCTCTGGAATATCCGTTTGAGGTCAAGCCCAAGGTGGAAAGCGGAAAGAAGCAGCGGGAATAACCTGTCCGGCCGGACAGGATGCATTCGCCCGCCGCATGAAATAGGAGGACTCTCCATGGCCATCAAGGAAAATCAGAACAAGGTTTCGTTTCCCATCGTCGAGCAATTGCCCCCGGACGCGCTGACGCTGGAAAAAGCCGCGTGGATGCTCGACCTGACCCGCGACGAAGTGTGGCGGCGGGTGCTCAAGGGTGATTTGCCCGCATTCCGTTATGGGGTGTCGTGGTATGTCCGCCTGGGCGACGTGGAATCCCATCAGGTGCGCGGCCAAGCGTAGTTGGGAATTTCGTCGCGGCATTCCGGTTCCGTCCTGGTTGATGGGCCTCCATTCCTTTTGTTTGTTGATTGTCGTTGAATGGTTCCACCGGGAGGACCGGTGTCCGCCCGCACTTGTGCAGGATGCAACACCCTGTTGCATCTTGCATCGCAGCGGGGGGAGCGGCGGGAGTCCGCGGTTCAGCGGTTGTTGATGGAAATCAACGATTTACGGAAACGCCCGGAGTTGGCACGGGGATTGCTCTCACCCCCATCGAGGCGGTGAGTCTGCGCCGGCCATGGGCGGAACTTGGCCGGAAGCGCGGCGACATCGCTGCCATGGCGACCTGCGCCGTGCGGGGAGACATCCCGCATGCGCAGGCTCCGCTTGCGGA
>JAJVIH010000043.1 GCA_022072125.1 Myxococcota bacterium
TGCTCGCCATTGCATCGGACCATGTGGGCCGCAAGCGCGTGGTGGTGGATCAGACGGTGTTTCCTTTTGACTGCTCGAATTTTGTCCGCGCGGCGGTGCTGGGCGGGGGAACCGATCTGTTCGAGGATGCGCGCGGCGTCTGGGACACCAACGGCGCCGGCATGATCCAGCGCTGGGCGCAAAACCGCGGGCGGTTTTTCCGGGACGGCGACCCGGCTCCCGGCGATCTGGTGTTCTGGGACAACACCTACGATCGCAACCACAACGGACTGTGGGATGATCCGCTGACCCATATCGGCATCGTGGAGCACGTGGACGCCGATGGACAGATCACCTTCATCCACAAGGGGGCCCGCGAGATCACCCGTGGCTTCATGAACCTGCGCGCTCCCAGCGAACGCCGGCGGAACGGACGCGAGATCAATTCCTGGCTGCGCTGGGCTTCCCCCGGGAAAGACGAGGGCGCGGACCGCCTGGCCGGCAACCTGTTCGCCGGATACGCCCGCGTATATGGTCCCGCTCCGCAGCCCCCCGCGCGCGCGGAAGAATCGCCATCCAGCGGCGGCGGTTCGCGCCGGGAGGATGGCGGCGGCCTTCGCCCATCCCCGATCTTCCGCGCCAGCCCGGATCGCCATCAACGGATGGAGGGAATCACGCCGTGATCGCCGATCATCCCGCCACGCTGTCCGGCTGGGGGCTGTTCAACCCGGCGCAATGCCGGCTGGCCGGGCCGCGATCCCTGCTGGAGTTGACGGACTGGCTCAACGCCCCCCGCAATGGCCACGTCATCGCACGCGGCCTGGGCCGCAGCTACGGCGACGCCGCGGTCAACGAAAATCACGCCGTCGCGGACCTGTCCGCGCTGACCCGCGTGATCTCGTTCGACGCCCAAACCGGGGTGCTGCATGCGGAGGCGGGACTGTCCCTGCTGCAAATCATCCGCGAATACCTGCCCCGCGGATGGTTTCCTCCAGTGACTCCCGGCACCCAGTACGTCACCCTGGGCGGCTGCGTGGCGGCGGATGTCCACGGCAAGAATCATCATGCGGACGGGAGTTTTTTTGCGTTCGTGGACGAACTGGAGTTGTGGACGCCCGCGCGCGGGGTGCTCCGCTGTTCGCGCGCGAGCGAACCGGGGTTGTTTCGCGCCTCCTTTGGCGGCATGGGCCTGACGGGGGTGATTCTCACCGTCAAGCTGAGGCTGCGCCGGGTGGAAAGCGCGTGGATTCTCGGCGGGGCCCGGCGGCTGCGCGACATTCATCACGCCATGGATGTGCTGGACGCCGACGCATCCCCCTATTCCGTCGCGTGGATTGATTGCCAGGCGGCAGGCAAGTCCGCCGGGCGTTCGGTGTTGCTGACTGGTCAACACGCCTCCGCGGAGGCGTGCCGCGCCGCCCGCAAGGACGTGTTTGAATCGCCCGCCCGCGAACCGGTGGGGATCCCCTTCACCGGGCCTTCCTGGCTGCTCAACAAGTTCACCGTGACCCTGTTCAACACCGCCTATTATTCCCTCCAGCGCGAGACGGAAAACGGGTTGCAGCATTTCGCCCCGTTCTTTTATCCCCTGGATGGCGTGCGCGACTGGAACCGCCTGTATGGCAAACGCGGATTTTTGCAGTACCAGACCGTATTTCCAGGCGAAACCGCGCGCGCGGCCATGCCCGGACTGATTGACCGCCTAGCCCATTCCGGGCGCGCGTCTTTCCTGGCGGTGCTCAAGCGGTTTGGCCCCGGAAACGATTCTCCGCTGTCCTTTCCCTTCGCCGGCTACACCCTGGCGCTGGACATTCCCGCCGCCCCCGGCGTCGAGGACTTCTTCCGCGAACTGGATGACTGGACGCTGCGCCATGGCGGGCGTGTCTACCTCGCCAAGGATTCCCTGCTGCCGCCGCAATCCTTCCGCGCCATGTACCCGCGCGTGGAGGAATTCCAGGATATCCGCCGTCTGGTTGATCCGCGCGGCATGCTGTCGTCTTCGCTGTCGAGGCGCGTCGGCCTTGGTTGACCGCGGGCGGGGAATTCCCGGCGCGGGAGGGCTTCCCCGCCGGCGAAGGGGTGATATAGTCAGCCCGTGAACCTGTTTGTGATTCAACAGGCAGTCCCGCCGCCGTTCCCGCGGCTCCTTGCGGGCCTCGCCTGCCTTCTCGTGATTGCGGCGGCGCCGGCCTGGCCGGACTCCGCGCGCGCCGGCCTGCCGCGCCGCCAGGAGCAGGTGGATCCGCCCAGCAAATACGTCAGCTCCAAGGCTTATTATCATTACCTGATGGGGCGCATCGCTGGGTACGAAGGCCGCACCGGCGACGCCATCGAGCATTTCCGCCAGGCGATCATGTATGAGCCTTCCACCGGCGCGCTGCACGTGGCGCTGGGCGAGCAATATCTCATCAAGGGGAAATTCCAGCAGGCGCACGAAGAGGCCGCCGAGGCGATCTCCGTCCAGCCTGAACTGGCGGACGCCCATATGCTGGCGGGGCGGATCTGCGTGCATGAACGGGATTTCGCCAGGGCCATCCCCTATTTCCAGCGGGTGATTTCACTGGAGCCGGCCAAGCCCCGCGGCTACGACTGGCTGGCGATTTCCCATCTCATGCTGGGCGACGAAGAGCAGTCGGCCTCCGTTTACCGTTCGTTCATCGCCGCCTCCCCCGGCGCGATTGACGGCTACCTCAAGCTCGCTGATTTCTATTTCAACACGGGAGAGCATCGCGAGGCGGAGGTCTGGTACCGGGAAGCCCTCAAGCGCGACCCGCACAACAGCGGCGCTCTGGCGATGATCTCGGATATCCAGGAATACCGGGGCGATTTCGCGGCCGCCATCGCCACCAACGAGACCATCCTGCGCAACGACGGCGCCAGCGTCGAGCGGCTGGGCGCCATGGCGCGCCTTTATCTGCGCCGCAACAGCCCGAAGGAAGCCGCGCTGTATCTCGAACAGATCCGCAACCAGGGTCTGGGCGACGTCGCCCATGATTATATCGCCCGGTTGTACGCCCAGCAGGGAATGTACGGGGAAGCCGCCAGGGAATTGAACACGCTGCTGGGGCTTTCGCCGGACCGCCATGAGTCCAGGGTTTTTCTGGGTTACGTGCTCATGCGCGCATCCCGGTTCGAGGAAGCCGCCAGGGAACTGGAAAAGGTGCCGCGGGACGCCGCGGAGTACCGGGACGCGCGCGTGCAGTTGGCGTGGAACTGGAGCCAGGCGAAGGAATACGGCCGGGCGCTGGCGGTCATCTCCGCGTCATTGCCCCACCTGACTTCCCCCGCGGAGCGCGGCGAACTGCTTGACACCATGGCCTCTGTTCTGGCGGAGGCCGGACGTTATCCCGAAGCGGCCAAACTGCTGGAAGAACAACTGGAGACCGTCCAGGATCCCAAGCTGCGCGAGAGCATGCTGTACAACCTCGGCGGCGTGTACTTCAAAATGGACCGCATCAACGACGCATTCGAGACCATGAACAAAATCCTGGGCATCAATCCAGACAACCACCACGCGCTGAATTTCATCGGATATTCATACGTGGAGCGCGACGAAAAGCTCGACCAGGCGGAGAAATACGTGCGCGCGGCCTTGCGCCTGCGCCCCTACGAGGGGTACATCACCGATTCCCTGGGGTGGCTGCTCTACAAGCTCGGGAAATACGAGAAGGCGGCGGAATACCTGCTGCGCGCCACCCTGATGTCGCCGCGCGAGCCGGTGATCATTGACCATTACGCCGACGCGCTGATGAAGCTGGGACAACAGTCCCGCGCGCTTGAACTCTACCGGGAGGCGCTGAAACACAATCCGGAGGAGAAGGTGCGCAAGGCCATCCTGGACAAAATCCGCGCCCTGGAGAAAAAGCGCGGGCGGAAATGAGACGCCTCCTCCAGACCAAGGATGTCCTGACGCGGGCGGCGCTGATCGGCGCCGTGCTGCTGCAGGCCTGCGCCTCCGCGCCGGTGGACCGCCAGCCGGGCGGCGCCATCACTCCCGCCCTGCTGCTGGCGAAGCTGGAGGAGCGCAACCAGACGTATTCGAGCATGCGGGTGCGCGCCCGGGTGGTGGTGCGCCAGCCCGGCGGAGGCGGGGTGTTCGATCAGGAAATCGTGGTGCGCAAGCCGGACCGGCTGCGTTTCGAAACCCTGCATTTTTTTGGTTCTCCCGTCGCCGCGCTGATGTCGAACGGAAAGGAATTCGCCATGCTGGATTTCCAGTTCGCCCAGTTCGTGCGGGGACCGGCCACGCCGGAAAACGTCTCCCGGCATTTTCCCATGGTGGTGGAAGGCCGGGAAATCGCCGCGTTGATGACCGGAACGCCCCTGCCCGTGGCCCACTCCAGGGCGCGGATCGCGCCCGCCCGGCGCGGCAACCGGGTGATCCTGGTGCTGGAATCCCCGGGCGACGCCAACGCCATTGAACAGGCGATTGAAATGGACACAGGCTCCTGGGTCCCGCGCCGCGTGGCCTACAAATCCGGCGGACAGGATGTCCGCTCCATCACCTATGATGAATACGATCTGACGCGCACGCCGCCCGCGCCATCCCGCTTTACCTACCAGGACCCCAAAGGCGGTATCCGCATCGAGGCCGCGCTTTCCAGCATCCGCGTGAATGTCCCCACGGAAGATGCGGAGTTCGAGCCGCGCATGCCCGGGGGATTCACGGATATCAGCGAGGCGTTTTTCCGCGGGGCGACCCCCGCGCCATCCGCCGTCCCCGCCACGGCGGTCCCGGCCGTGGAACCCGCGGATGTGGAAGACCTGCTGCGGGAGTGATTCCGCCCTTCCCCGGTGGATGGCCGGCCGGGAGAACCAGCGCCCGCGCCCGGAAATTCCCCATGCCGGACCGGGTGGGATATTCATGCATCGCCATTGATTTTGCATGCGCCCTGTGCCAGAAGGACGCATCTGGTTCAAGGTCCGCGCGCCGGAAAAAAACATGTGGATGTGTTGCCTGTGTCACATCCTGACAGCGGCGAACGCGGTATCCACAGGCTGGGCCATGTAACCGTGGGCCTTGTTTTCACAGACGGGGAAAACTATGTTGGCGGGCGGAATGTACGACATGTTTGGAATGAAGGCGCTGGTTTGCGGCGCCAGTCAGGGCATTGGCAAGGCGGTGGCGCTGGAGTTGGCGCGGCTTGGCGTGTCCGTCATCCTGGCCGCGCGCAACGCACAGGTGCTGGAAGAGGTGCGCAAGCAGCTCCCGCTGGTCAAGGGCCAGAACCATTACACCCTTCCGGTGGATTTCAATGACCATGAAAAGCTGCTGGGCAAAATCCAGCTCATCATGGAAGTGGAACAAACCATCCATGTGCTGGTGAACAATACGGGCGGACCGCCGCCGGGCCCCGTGCTGACGGCGAAGCCGGATGAATTTCTGGGCGCCTTCAACCAGCACCTGATCGCCAATCACCTGCTCGCCCTGTCGCTGCTTCCGGGCATGAAAACCGCCGGATTCGGCCGCATCGTCAACATCGTCTCCACCTCGGTGCGCGAGCCCATTCCCGGCCTGGGCGTCTCCAACACCATTCGCGCGGCGGTGGCGGGTTGGGCCAAGACCCTGGCGGCGGAGGTCGCGCCCTTCGGCATCACCGTGAACAACGTGTTGCCGGGATACACCCGCACCGGCCGCCTGGATCAGATTGTGGCCGCACGGGCCCAGCAGCGGGGCGTCAAACCCGAACTGGTGGAAAACGACATGCTGCAGGATGTCCCCATGGGGCGCTTCGCCGACCCCATGGAAATCGCCACCGCGGTCGCCTTCCTGGTGTCCCCCGGGGCAAGCTACATCACCGGAGCGAGCCTGCCCGTGGATGGCGGCCGCATCGCCGCCATCTGACATGCCCTTCGAGATTCCACACTTCATCAATGGCGAACACCGGCCGCCCCACTCGGGCCGCTATCTGGACAATATCGAACCCGCGGCCGGACAGGTGTTCTCGCGGGTCGCCGCGGGCGATTCCCGGGATATCGAAGCCGCCGCGCAGGCCGCGCAAGCCGCCTTTCCGGCGTGGTCCAGAACCACTGCGGGCGAGCGCGCGGACATCCTGAACCGCATCGCGGCCCTGCTGGAGCAACGTCTGGAGGAATTCGCCCAGGCCGAGTGCCAGGACAGCGGCAAGCCCATCACCACCGCACGCACGGTGGATATTCCCCGGGCGGTGCTCAATTTCCGGTTCTTCGCCTCGGCCATCCAGCAGTTTTCGTCGGAGTTTCATGACACCAGCGAACTGACCTTCAACTTCACCCTGAGACAGCCGCGCGGGATTGCGGGCTGTATCTCTCCGTGGAACCTTCCCCTCTACCTGTTCACCTGGAAAATCGCCCCGGCGCTGGCCGCCGGCAATACGGTCGTCGCCAAGCCCTCCGAACTGACGCCGCTGACCGCCCACATGCTGACCTCCCTGTGCAACGAGGCGGGACTGCCGCCCGGCGTGCTGAACGTGGTGCATGGCCTGGGCGGCGAAGCCGGCGCCGCCCTGACGGCTCACCCCGCGATCACCACCATCACCTTCACCGGCAGCACCGCCACCGGCGCGGCCATCGCCCGGACCGCGGCGCCGCTCTTCAAGAAAATCGCCCTGGAAATGGGCGGGAAAAACCCGGTTCTGGTCTTCGCCGACGCCGACCTCGACAGCGCCATCCAGACCAGCGTGCGCGGGGCGTTTTCCAACACCGGACAAATCTGCCTGTGCGGCTCCCGCATCTTCGTCGAACGTTCCATCTACCAGCAGTTCATCGAGCGTTTCGTGGACCAAACCCGCGCGCTCAAGATAGGAGACCCCGCCGATCCCGCCACCCAGTTGGGCGCGCTCGCGTCCCAGGGCCATTGGCACAAGGTGCTGGGCTACGTGGAACTGGCCCAGCAGGAGGGAGGAACCCTGCTGACCGGCGGCATGCGTCCGGCCAACCTGCCGCCGCGCTGCAATGGCGGATATTTCCTCGCACCCACCGTCATCACCGGGCTGGCCCCGGACTGCCGCACCAACCGGGAGGAGATTTTCGGACCGGTGGTGTCCATTCAGCCTTTCGACACCGGGGACGAGGCCATCCGCTACGCCAACCTCACGGACTACGGACTCGCGGCTTCCATCTGGACGCAGAACCTGAACCGGATGCAGCGCCTGGCGCGCGCGGTGCAGGCGGGAACCCTGTGGTTCAACTGCTGGATGCTGCGCGATCTCCGCGTTCCCTTCGGCGGCATGAAGGAAAGCGGCGTGGGCCGTGAAGGCGGCCTGGAAGCCTTGCGCTTCTTCACCGAACCCAAAAACGTCTGTATCCACGGAGGGTAGGGCCAGGGACTCCCGGATTGTTTTCGCCATGTCCTCATCCGCCAGCGGCATCATTCATTCATCGCGGGCGCCGGAGCCGGTGGGCGCCTATCCCCACGCCCGCCGCGCCGGGGATTTCCTGTTTCTCTCCGGCGTCGGACCGCGCCAGCGCGGTTCAAAGGACATTCCCGGCGTCACCCTGGGACCGGATGGCGAGGTCGTGGAATACGATATCGCCGTCCAGACCCGCTCGGTCTTCGCCAATGTGCGCGCCATCTTGGAAGACGCCGGCGCTTCCTGGGAAGACATCGTGGATGTCACCGTCTTCCTGACCAGCATGAAACGCGATTTCAAGACCTTCAACGAACTGTACGCCCAGCATTTCACCACCAACAAACCCTGCCGCACCACCATTGAAGTGGGCGCGCTGCCAACCCCCATCGCCGTCGAACTGAAGGTCATTGCCTACGTCCCCCAGCGTTCCACCGGCGCCTGATTCCTCCGCTGGCGCGGACCGTTCCCCTCCCGCCAGCGGAAGCGGGCTGGCGGCCGCGCGCCGCGCCCATGCGTGGTGGCTGCCCATCGCAATCCCGTGCGTCTGGCTGATCTACCGCCTGTGGATGCTGACCATCCGCCTGCGTATCGAGGACCCGGCCGGCGTGTTGGACCTTTCCCCCCTGCCGATCTTCACCTTCTTCCATGGGCGGCAATTCGCGCTGCCCCAGGCCGCCGCGCGGCGGCGCATCGCCGTGCTGACCAGCCTGTCGCGGGACGGCGCCCTGCTCGCCGGGGTGTTGCGGATGCAGGGCCTTCAGGTGGCGCGGGGCTCCAGTTCGCGCGGCGGCGCGGCGGGCTTGGTGACGCTGCTGCACCAGATGTCCGGCGGCGCGGGGGCGGCGCTGGCGGTGGATGGTCCGCGCGGGCCCGCGGAAGCCGTCAAACCAGGGGTCTTCGCCCTGGCGGAGCAAACCGGAAGACCCATCATTCCCACGGGGATCGCCTATTCCCGGGCCTGGCGTTTGCGGGGCGCCTGGGATGGCTTCCGCATCCCATCGCCGTTTTCCCGCATCACCGTGCGCCTGGGCCACCCCTTTCACACCACGGGAGACCCGGCGCAGGACCCGGTTCTTCTTGCCGGGGCTATCCGTGCTCTTCAAAACGATGATGGTTGATCCGGTTCCGGCGCCACACCCTCATCCCTCTTCCGTCCCCCCCCTCTCCCCCACTCCACTTTCAACAACGGGCGTTTTTTTCCCCGCCCGCTTTCGCTGAATATTCGGTTGTCAAAGATCTTCCGCGGGATCGCCCGGGATTTTTTTCGCCCGCACCGGGTTCGCACGCGCACGCTCATCCGCAGGCGCGCGTTTCATTCCAGCCGCTGTGTGCGCCATCCTTTCAAGCGCGCTTCCGCCTCATCATCGCGTTTCTCTTCACGATCACGGTTGCTTCTCTGCATCGCGCTTCATCCACCATCGTGGTTGATTCCCTCCATCACACTTCCGCCTCGCGATCGCGCATCTTCCCGCCATTGCATGTCGCGAGACTCATTCCGTGGACCGCGATCATTTTTCCTCCACGAATATCGCGAAGCGCATCCCGCGGCGTGAGAGCGGAGCAGATAAAAAATCCTTGGGCGATCCTTGCACGCGCCGCGCGGATGCGGCGCTCAGGCCATCGCCGGCGTGTACCCGGCGCGCGGCCCGATCATGAATTCCAGCGCGCGCAATTGCGGGCCCAGCCCGATCTCCTCCGCGATCATCCGCCACGGAATCGCGGGCCGCGTCTCCCGCGATTTGCGCGCCTTCGCTTTTTGCACATCCGGCGCCCACGCCGCGCGCCGCATCACGAACTCCGGAAACACCGCCGCGAGCGGAATTTTTTTCTGGCGCGCGTGCGCGATGGCGTCGGTCATCATCTTCACCTCGCGCGTGGTGAGTTTTTTCTCCGCCGCGTAGCAGACCATTTTCACGCGGTCGTTGTGGCGGTCCATCCGCGAGATATACAGGTGCTGCAGCAGCCCCAACTGCTCGCGCGGCCCCTCCGGCATCTCGCGGAAATGCTTGTAAATGGCCACCGCGCGCCGGATCAGCCCCCAGCGCATGCCGAGAATCGGATGCTCCACGAACGCGCTCCGCCCGAAGAGCGACGCGCGCG